>JAGFNJ010000026.1 GCA_017592775.1 Candidatus Accumulibacter conexus
TTACTTCGACCGACTCGGCGTGCCGCGTCTCTCATAACCTCAACTACTTGAACCGCCCGGTGCGGACCCGCATGCCGGGTGGTGTGGCAGGGGAACGGTCAGGTAATCTGACCGCCCCTATGCCGATCGCCGAGGCCGCTCTCGCCAGTCGTTGCGCTTTCGGAGCGACCTCCGTCCGATATGTTGCGGCGCAGCAATCATGCCCTGTGGTGCCGGAGAGACGGAATCGCGGCAACAGTCGGCCTTTTGCAGTCCATGGACTTGAGCAGGCGGCGCCACCGGCGCTACGATCCGCCGGCTTCGCTGCTGGATCGTTGATCGGCAGCGGACAGCCACCCTTCACTGGTCATTCGCCGGGAGACACGATTGGAAGACGCACCGGGCCTGCTGCTTCACCTTTCCTCGCTCCTCGGTACCGGCAGTGCCGTCGAGTTCTCCGCGGCGGTGGCAACCAGTTTCGCGCTCATCGCTGCTGCCGAGATCGGCGACAAGAGCCAACTGGTCTGCATGACCCTGGCCTCGCGGCATCGGCCACTGCCCGTCATGCTCGGTGCCGTGGCGGCCTTTGCCCTGCTCAATACGCTCGCTGTCGTCTTCGGCGTCGCCATCGCCAGTTGGTTGCCGGAATGGGTGGTCAGTGCGGTTGTCGCCCTGCTGTTCTTCACCTTCGGGCTGCACGCCCTGCGCGCCAAGGCCGACGACGACGATGAGGAAGTCGAGGAGAAAAGCGGTCACGGCATCTTCTTCACCACCTTCCTGCTGCTGACGGTGGCGGAGTTCGGTGACAAGACACAACTCGCCGTCGTCGCCATGAGCAGCACGCACGTCCCGGCTGGCGTCTGGCTGGGGGCGACGCTCGCGCTGGCGGCGACGTCGGCGCTCGGCATCCTTGCCGGCAGAACGATCCTGCAGAAGATCCCGCTGCAACTGCTGCACCGCATCAGCGGTGCCTTCTTCATCGCTCTGGCGGTATTCGCTGCCTATCAGGCGTATTCGGCATTCACGGCCGGCTAGTCGTCGGGCCGCGAGGCGGGTCGGGCCGCCGCCGCTCCGCAGCCAGGTGCGCGGCAGGTGGCGGTAGGTTGCCGTCCGATGCCACCCGCCCGCGGCGCCGCGGAGGGGCAGGCGGTACCGGTTGCAGCGCCGATCGCCCGCGCCACCCAGGAGACTGAGGAAAAACCTCGGACAAAGGGTGGATTACTTCACGGTCGCCAGGGCGGTGGCGCGCTAAGCTGCAGACAGATCAGGAGGTCACGGTGTCAGGCAAATGACGGCACAGCCTCCCGGATCGGCCGGCTGGGGAATGTCTTTACGGGGCCCCGGGGCGGGCACCGACAGGTCGGCGCCTGCTTGGAGACGCTTCCAATGGCTTGAATCGGGGCACGCATTCACCAGTTTAGAATCGTTTACTAACTTTTCGAACGTACATTCGCTATAATCATGCTGCACTGCAACAGAGACCCGCTTTGGGATGGATGGTCCATCCTTGGGGTCGAGCAGCACCCGAATCTCAGGAGTACCTTGATGAAAGCACCGAAAATCCTGCCGTGGATCGCACATCGCACCGGTATCAGCGAAGAGCTGGCGCTCAAGCTGTGGCGGCGTGCAGCCGGCGAAGCCGAAGTGATCGCCGGTTGCTGTACGAGTTCGGCCTATTACCGCCTCGCGGTGGAACGTTTCATTGACTACGCGGAGGCCGAGGGTGACCGTTCGGTGGCCCGCGACGCACTGGCTTCAAGAACCTGCGTCTCCTGGCTGTTGCGCCACCAGAACCGGATCTCGAAACTCAACCTCATCACGGCGCATAGCCTGGTCCGCCTGTGGCAGTCGAAGTGGGTTCACTACTTCGGTCCGCAGCGGCACGCCTTCTAGCCATTCACCACCTCTGCGCCGGCATCGTCGGCCGCCGCGGTGGCAGTCAGCCGCGGCACGAGGGAGTCAGTTGCGGACAAGGCTCACCGGCGTGTGCGGCAGCGCGTTGCCGATGTCCGCCGCCAGGGCAGCCGCCTCCGCTTCGGAGGGCAACGGTCCGAGACGAAGCGCGTAGCGGTAGCCACCGCCGGCTGCGGGCAGCGGTCTGATGCGTGCGCCATAGCCCGCTGCCCGCGCGCGGTCGTAGACTGAGAGCGCAGCCGCTTCGCCATCGACGGCCGCCACTTCGACCGACCAGTTGCCAGCACGTGCGGAGCGTGCGACGCGTGCCGGCCTCGGCGCTGCCGCCGTCTGACTGGCCGGCTCTGCCCCTGGCGGCATTCCCGTCTGTGCCGCCCACCACGCCAGCTGCCCCGGAGTGACAGCCTGCAGCGCAGCCGGGCCGCCATCCTTCGCTGCCAGATAGCAGCTGCCTGCCTCGCTGACCTGCCGTGCTTCGTTGTCCGGTTGCAGCAGCGTGATGCGACCCTCAAGCAGGCAGATGCGGTCGCCGGTAGCGTCGGCCGTGCCCCACAGGTCGGTGCCACGGACGCTGGCAGTCAGCGTGCCGAGGCGCAGATTGACCGCCCTTTGTCGCAGGCTGCGCGCCAGTTCGCCGGTGGTGAATCGCACCGCGCCCTGCGCGACGTCGATCGCTGCGGTGAAGACCTCGGGCTCGCGCACGCCGAGCGCGTTCACTTCGCAGTGTGTGTCACCGCCGAGGCGCAGCACGCTGCCGTCGCGCAGGCGCACCTCGACGCGCGCATTGGTACCGGTGAGCAGCCGGTCACGATTCTGCAGCGCCACTCCCGGTGTCAGCTCCTGCCGGGTGCCCTGGCGCTCGAGCCAGGCCGGCATGAGGACGCCGGCGACGACCGCGTCGGCCACCGGCACTGCCGGCGCCGCGACCGACGCGGCAAGCAGGCAGCAAGCCACAAGAGCGTGTAGGCGATTCCGGTTCATGACCTGCTCCTGGCGACGATGAAGCACGGATTCTAGCACTGCCCGCAGCGACTCCGCTGCCGCCTGCCGTGCCGGCTTGCGTTTGCCGGCGCAGCGGCTAGACTGCTGCAATGCAGACGGACTGGAGCGACGAGCGACTGATGCTGGCCTACCGTGCAGGCGACGCCGATGCCTTCACACTGCTCTATCGCCGCCACCGCGGCCCGCTTTACCGCTATCTGGCGCGGCAATGCGGCAACCCGGCGCTGGCCGATGAGCTGCACCAGGATGTCTGGTTGAAGGTGATCAATGCGCGCAGCCAGTACGAGCCGCTGGCGCGCTTCCCGACCTGGCTCTTCCGCATCGCCCGTCACCGTCTGATCGATCACTATCGCCAGCATGCCCGGCATCTGCTGGCGCATTACGAGTCGACCGCCGACGAGGATCCCGAGGAGGGCAACGAGTTGATCGAAGCTTTGCCGGCAGCGTACGAGGAAATGCCGCACGTTCTGCACGAGCGGCACGACACGGCACGCAGGATCAGCCTGGCGCTGGACGAATTGCCGCCGCTGCAGCGTGAAGTCTTTCTGCTCGCCGAGGAGGGCGGGCTGACGCTGGACGAGATCGCCGTCGCCACCGGCTGCGGCCGCGAAACGACCAAGAGCCGCCTGCGCTACGCCCTGGGCAAACTCCGGACGCGCTTGCGGGATCTGCTATGAGCGAACTGCAGCAAGGTTTTCCGGGCGACCCGCAAATCTCGGCACTCTATCGGGAGCATGCGCGCGAGGAGCCGTCGGCTGCGGTCGACGATCGGATTCTGGCGGCTGCGCGGGCGGCGGTGAGCGCAGCAGCGCCCGCCGCGCGGCGCACCTGGTGGCAGCGCTGGCGAGCGACCCTGGCGCTGGCGACGACGCTCGTACTCACCCTGAGCTTGTCGCTGCTGCACGAGCGGCAGCCTGACGACCGGCGCCGCGAGGCCGAGGTCGCCGCGCCTCCGCAGCCGGTGGCGCCGGGCGTCTCGCCGGCTGCTGTTGCGCGCGACGTTGCCGTGCCGGCGGCGGCACCGGCCGCGGCACCGGCGGTGACGGCAGAGCCTGCCGTCGGCAGCAACGCGGCGGCTGCTGCCGACGCTTCGGCGCCCGGCGCGGCCCCGAGGCAGCCGGCCAGCGGGGAACGACTCGGCGGACAGAGGGCGGCGCCGCCGGCTGGCGAGAGCGGGCCGCGCCCGTCCGCCGGCGACTGGTCGCACCCGGGCGGCAGCGTGGCCGCCAAACGGGAGGAGGCGACCGCCGCCGCGCTGCCGCCAGTCGCGAAGGAAAGCCCTGCCGTACCGCTGGCCACCACGGCGGCGCCGGCAGTGGCGGGCGTGGCGCCGGAGGCTGCTGCGCCCGGGCAGGTACCGGCTGCACGCCAGCAGGCTCCGGCAGGAGAGAAGGCGCGCGCCGCGGATCTGCGCCGCGCCGACGACTGGCTCGAAGAGATTCGCGCGTTGCGCCGCGCGGGGCGCAGCGCCGAAGCCGCGAGGCAGCTTGCCGACTTTCGTCGTGCCCACCCCGACTACCCGCTGCCGGAGGAATTTCGCCAGTGACTTGACCCCGTTCGCCGGTCGGCGACGTTTACACGGTCACCAACCCCATCCAGGAGACCGTCATGAACCGATTCGCCACCCTCCTTGCCGCCCTGCCGCTGGCCGGCTGCCTGAGTATCGCCGACGCCGGCGCTCTGGTCGACATCAGCGTCGTCGATCGCCAGACGGGCGAGCGGCTCGAGGTCCATCGCCATCACGGCCGCCTTTACGTCGCCGGTACGCCGGGCAGCCGCTATGCCGTACAACTGCACAACAGGAGCGCCGGGCGGCTGCTGACGGTGCTCTCGGTCGACGGCGTCAACGCCATCAGCGGCGAGACCGCGGCCACGTCGCAGTCGGGCTACGTTCTCTCGGCGGGGCAGGCGACCGAGGTCTCAGGCTGGCGCAAGAGCATGGACGAGGTCGCCGCCTTCTACTTCACCAGCGTCGCCGACAGTTATGCCGGTCGCACTGACCGGCCACGCAATGTCGGCGTGATTGCCGTCGCCGTCTTCCGCGAGAACGTCGCCCCAGCACCGGCCGTCGCGCGGCAGTCGCATGACGCCGAGGCCGGCGCGGCTGGCGAGAGGGCGCCAGCGGGTACGGCGGCCAAGGCGGCATCGCCCGCCGAGCCGCAGGCCGACGCGGCGGCGCGCGCCAGCCAGCAGCCGGCGAACCGACTCGGCACGGGCCACGGCGAGCGCCTGAGCGCGCCGACGCAGTACACCGAGTTCCGCCGCGCCAGCGACCACCCGGCCGAGATCGTCAGCATCCATTACGACAGTCGCGCCCGGCTGCTTGCCCAGGGCATCATCCCGCGGCCGCGCCAGTCGTCGCAGCCGAATCCGTTCCCGGCCGGGTTCACACCCGATCCGTGCAGCTGAGCGGTCCGGCCGCAGTCGGTGCCAGCCTGTCGGGCGAGCCGGTGCCAGGCCGCAGCCGACGGCTGCCTGCAGCGCCATGGGCGAGGGCGCCGTGGCAGCCGGCGAGGGCGCCGATCGGCCGCACGGGGACGGGGGAGGATGGCTATGCGGGTATAATTCGCCCCTCAGCCACTTTCGGGATCGCAGCCGGCCATGCAGGAAAAGTATCAACCCGCGGAAGTTGAGGTCGCCGCCCAGGAACTCTGGCAGCGCAGCGGTGCGGCGCGCGCCGTCGAGGATCCGGGGCGGCCGAAGTACTACTGCCTGTCGATGTTCCCCTACCCGTCGGGCAAGCTGCACATGGGGCACGTGCGCAACTACACGATCGGCGATGTGCTCGCACGCTTTCACCGGATGCTCGGCTACAACGTCCTGCAGCCGATGGGCTGGGACGCTTTCGGCATGCCGGCGGAGAACGCGGCGATCCAGAACAACGTCCCGCCGGCCGAATGGACCTACGCCAACATCGGCTACATGAAGGCGCAACTGCAGCGTCTCGGTTTCGCCCTCGACTGGGAGCGCGAACTGGCCACCTGCCGGCCGGAGTACTACCGCTGGGAGCAGTGGCTGTTCACCCGCCTGTACGAAAGAGGGCTGATCTACAAGCGACTGGGGACCGTGAACTGGGACCCGGTCGACCAGACGGTGCTCGCCAACGAGCAGGTGATCGATGGCCGCGGCTGGCGTTCGGGAGCGCTGATCGAGAAGCGCGAGATCCCGATGTACTACATGAAGATCACCGCTTACGCCGAGGAACTGCTGGCCGATCTCGACCGGCTGCCGGGCTGGCCGGAGCAGGTCCGCTTGATGCAGAAGAACTGGATCGGCAGGAGCACCGGCGTCCGTTTCGCCTTTCCCTACGAACTCGATGGCCGGCCCGGTCAGCTCTGGGTGTTCACGACGCGCGCCGATACCATCATGGGCGTCACCTTCTGCGCCGTCGCGGCCGAGCACCCGCTGGCCACGCATGCGGCCGAGCGCGATCCCCGGGTGGCGGCTTTCGTCGACGAGTGCAAGCGCGGCGGCGTCGCCGAGGCCGACCTGGCGACGATGGAGAAGAAGGGAGTCGCCACCGGCATCTTCGTCACCCATCCGCTGAGCGGCGAGCAGGTCGAGGTATGGGTCGGCAACTATGTCCTGATGGGTTATGGCGATGGCGCGGTGATGGCGGTGCCGGCGCACGACGAACGTGATTTCGCCTTTGCCCGCAAGTACGGACTGCCGATCAGGCAGGTGATCGCCGTCGCCGGCGAGCACTTTTCGACCGACGCCTGGCAGGACTGGTATGCCGACAAGGAGGGTGGCGTCTGCGTCAACTCGGGCCGCTACGATGGCCTCGGCCACGTTGCCGCCGTCGACGCGATCGCCGCCGACCTGGCCGCCAGAGGCCTGGGCGAGAAGAAGGTCCAGTTCCGCCTGCGCGACTGGGGAATCTCGCGGCAGCGCTACTGGGGTTGCCCGATCCCGATCGTTCATTGTGCCACCTGCGGCGACGTGCCGGTCCCCGATGCCGACCTGCCGGTCGTTCTGCCCGAGGACGTGACGATCACCGGCGCCGGCTCGCCACTGGCGCGGATGCCGGAATTCCACGCCTGTGCCTGCCCGCAGTGCGGCCGGCCGGCGCGGCGCGAAACCGATACGATGGACACCTTCGTCGAGTCGTCGTGGTATTTCCTGCGCTACTGCTGCCCGGACAACGAGCGGGCGATGGTCGACGAGCGGGTGGCCTACTGGTGCCGCGGCGGCATCGACCAGTACATCGGCGGTATCGAGCACGCCATCCTGCACCTGCTGTACTCGCGCTTCTGGACGAAGCTGATGCGCGACCTCGGACTGTTCGGTGATGCGCCGCTGGACGAACCTTTCGCCAACCTGCTGACGCAGGGAATGGTCGTCGCGCCGACCTTCTACCGCGAGGATGCGCACGGCAAGAAGCAGTGGATCAACCCGGCCGAGGTCGATGCGGTGCATGACGAGCGCGGGCGGGCGATCGGTGCCAGCCTGCGTAGCGATGGCTTGCCGGTCGTCGTCGGTGGCATCGAGAAGATGTCGAAGTCGAAGAACAACGGCGTCGATCCGCAGGCGCTGATCGACCAGTTCGGCGCCGATACCGCGCGCCTGTTCATCATGTTCGCGAGTCCGCCCGATCAGTCGCTCGAGTGGTCGGATGCCGGCGTCGAAGGGGCCTTCCGCTTTCTCAAGCGACTCTGGCGAATGGTTTGGGAGCATCTCGCCGCCGGCCCGCTGCCGCCAGCGGCGACGGCAGACCTGCCGGGCGACCTCAGGACGCTGCGCCGGCAACTGCACCAGACGATCGGCAAGGTCGCCGACGACTATGGCCGGCGCAAGCAGTTCAACACCGCCATCGCCGCGGTCATGGAACTGCTCAACGCCTGCAGCCGGATCAGCGGCGACTCGCCAGCGGCCCGCGCCGTCCGGCAGGAGACGCTCGAGGCGGCAACACTGATGCTCAACCCGATCGTTCCGCACGTCTGCGAAGCGCTTTACGCGGCGCTCAGGCCGGGCCAGTCGGCGGCTGAGCAGGCGTTCCCGCAGCCCGATGCCAGCGCCCTCGTGCAGGACGAGATCGAACTCGTGCTGCAGATCAATGGCAAGCTGCGCGGCAGCCTGCGCGTTGCCGCCGGTGCTGACCGGGCGACGATCGAAGCCACTGCGCTCGCCTGCGACGTCGCCCGCAAGCATCTCGCCGGTGCGCCGCCGAGGAAGCTGGTCGTCGTTCCCGGTCGCCTGGTCAACATCGTTGTCTGAGACCGCGAGGACCCCTGCCATGCCCGCCGCCCTGCGCTCCATCGTCCTGCTCGCCGTCGGCACGCTGCTCGCTGCCTGTGGTTTTCAGTTGCGTGGTTCCTACTCCTTTCCCTTCGACAGCCTGTATCTTTCGGTTGCGGATTACTCGGTGATCGGCGCCCAGCTCAGGCGATCGATCAAGGCATCGAATCCGAACCTCCTGGTGGCGACGGCGAGTGAGGCGCAGGTCCTGTTCGTTCCCGGCGCCGAATATCGGGACCGGGTGATCCTGACCGTCTCGGGTACCGGCCGCGTCAGCGAGATTCGCTTGCGCTATCTGTTTCCGTATCGGCTGACCGACAACAAGGGCCGCGACGTCGTGCCTCCGGCCAGCGTCGAACTGGTGCGCGACCTGACCTACGACGACTCGCAGGTGCTTGCCAAGCAGCAGGAGGAAACGCTTCTCTGGCGGGACATGGAACTGGATCTCGTGCAACAGTTGTTGCGTCGCCTGGCGGCCGCCAAACCAGTGTTCGTGGACGCCGGAACCTAGGATCTGCCGGCATGCAGCTCAAGGGCGAACAACTGGCCGCCCATCTCGCCCGCGAACTGCGGCCGGTCTATCTCGTCTACGGCGACGAGCCGCTGCTGGTCATCGAGGCGGCCGACGCGATCCGGGCTACCGCCCGTCGCCAGGGCTTCGACGAGCGCAAGGTGCTCACCGCCATCGCCGGCTTCAACTGGCACGAGCTGCATCATGCGGCCGGCAGCATGTCGCTCTTCGGCGGCCGGACGCTGCTCGACCTGCGCATTCCAGGTGGCAAGCCGGGACGCGAGGGCGGCTTGGCGCTGCAGGAGTATTGTGCCCGTCCGTCGCCGGATTCGCTGCTGCTGGTGAGCATGATCGGCGTCGAATGGCGGGAGGAGAAATCGGCGTGGATGGCTGCCCTGGCTGCCGCCGGGGTCGTCGTCAGGCTGCCCTCACCGGGCCTCGCCGAATTGCCCGGCTGGCTTGCCGGCCGCCTGGCCCGCCAGCAGCAGAGTGCCGACGCCGACGGCCTGCGCTTCATTGCCGAGCGTGTCGAGGGCAACCTGCTGGCAGCCCACCAGGAGATCCTCAAGCTCGCCGTGCTCTACCCGGAAGGGGCCCTGAGCCTGGAACAGATCCGCGACGCCGTGCTCGATGTCGCGCGCTACGACCTCGACGCCTTGCGCGAGGCGCTGTTGAGTGGCGACGTGGCGCGCCTGACGCGCACCCTCGACGGCTTGCAGCAGGAGGGTGAGGCGCCGCCGCTGATCCTCTGGGCGCTGACCGAGGAGGTGCGCGCACTGGCGCAGGTGCGCGCCGGCCTCGACCGTCGTCAGCCGCTCGATGGGCTGCTCCGGGAAGCGCGCGTCTGGGGACCGCGACAGGCGCCGTTCCGGCGGGCGGTGCAGAGGATGCGGGCGGAGCAGGCGAACGCTGCGCTCGCGCACGCCGCGCGCATCGACCGGATGATCAAGGGCGCGCTGCGCGGGGACGTGTGGGACGAATTCCGGCAACTGTCGCTGCGGCTCGTTGCCTCCTGACGGGACGGCTGCTGCCGTCAGCCGCAGCCTGCCGGCGGGGTCGCGCTTCTCAGCCAGCGGCCGGCGGCTCGCCGGCCGGCGGGTCAGTGGCCAGCGCATCGGGAGCGAGGTGTTCCCAGGCGCAATCCTCGCTGCTCTGGTGCCGGACGTCGCTGAGGCCGTGGCTGTCCTTGCCCCGTACCAGGCACTCCCCGGAGCAATCATCGGCAACGACGACCAGTCGCAGTTCGGTGTCGACCTGACGCTCGCCGTCCCAGTAGCTGCAGGTGGCACACACTTTTGCCTCGGCGGGCAGGATCAGCTTCTTCATGGTCGGTCCGGGCAGGAGATGGTGACGGTTGGTGACGGCAGGTGACGGTGGCGATGGACCTGAGAGTGCGCTTCGCGGCAGAGGTTCCGTTGACGTTTGCCGACGCCCACTGGCTATAATCGATCCTCGTGGACGAAAGAGGGGCAGATGGACATCGAGAACTATGTGCAGCAGGTGGGCCGGGACGCGCGTGCCGCCTCGCGCATCATCGCACGCGCCGACAGCAATGCCAAGAACCGCGCGCTGTGCGCGATTGCGGCCGCGATTCGCCGCGAGAGCGCGGCGCTCGTCGCCGCCAACCGGCAGGACCTCGAGGCGGCGCGGGCGGCCGGCTTGGACGCGGCCCTGCTCGATCGCCTGACGCTCTCGCCGCAGGGCGTGGCGGCGATGGCGGAGGGGGTCGAACAGGTGGCGGCGCTGCCCGATCCGGTCGGCGAGATCAGCGAACTGCGCCGCCGGCCGAGCGGCATCCAGGTCGGCCGCATGCGCGTGCCGCTGGGGGTCATCGGCATCATCTACGAGGCGCGGCCGAACGTCACCGCCGACGCGGCCGCTCTGTGTCTCAAGTCGGGCAACGCGTCGATCCTGCGCGGCGGATCGGAAGCGATCCACTGCAACCAGGCGATCGCCGCGCTGGTCCACGAGGGCCTCGCCAGTGCCGGACTGCCGGGCAGCGTGGTGCAGGTCATCGCGACGACCGATCGCGCCGTCGTTGGCCATCTGATCCGCATGCGCGACTACGTCGACGTGATCGTTCCGCGCGGCGGCAAGGGACTGGTCGCGCGCCTGCTGGCCGAGGCCAGGGTGCCGATGATCCAGCATCTGGATGGCAACTGCCATGTCTATGTCGATGACGCCGCCGACGCCGGGCAGGCGCTGCGCATCGTCGAGAACGCCAAGACGCAGCGCTACGGCACCTGCAACACCGCCGAATCGCTGCTGCTCGCGCGCTCGGTGGCCGGCCGGCTGCTGCCGCCGATTGCTGCCATGCTGACGCGCAAGGGGGTCGAGATTCGTGGCTGCCCGGAGACCATGGCACTGATTGGCGAGGCGGTGGCGGCGAGCGAGGAGGACTACGCCAGCGAGTTCCTGGCGCCGATCATCTCGGTCCGGGTGGTCGACGGCATCGAGCAGGCGATCGAGCACATCAATCACTACGGCTCGCATCATACCGACGCCATCGTCACCGAGAATTACAGCGCGGCGATGCGTTTCCTGCGCGAAGTCGATTCGGCTTCGGTGATGGTCAATGCCTCGACGCGTTTCGCCGACGGCTTCGAGTACGGTCTGGGTGCCGAGATCGGCATTTCGACCGACAAGATCCACGCCCGCGGTCCGGTCGGTCTCGAGGGGCTGACGAGCCAGAAGTGGATCGTCCTGGGCCAGGGTGAGGTGCGCGGCTGATGCCGGTCCGCACCCTTTGCTGCCGCCGGCGGTCCTTGCCGGCGACGACCCGGTGGCGGCAGGCGGATGCCGTCACCGGTCCTTTGCGTAACCGCCGAATGAGCCTGACACAGACCAAGGAGACGATATGAAACACCTGCTGCTGGCGGCCCTTGCCGCCCTGTCGTTCAACCTCGCCAGCGCCGTCGAAGTTGCCGGCGTCCGCTTCGAGGACAAGTCGCACGTCGGCAGTGCCGATCTCGTGGTGAACGGCGCCGGCCTGCGCAAGAAGGCGGTCTTCAAGGTTTACGCGATGGCGCTCTACCTGCCCGAGAAACGCGGCGACGCCGAGGCGGTCCTCGCCGCCAAGGGCGGCAAGCGGGTGGCGATCACGCTGCTGCGCGATCTGTCGGCGCAGCAGTTCGTCGAGGCGCTGCAGGAAGGCATGACCAGCAATCATTCGGAAGCCGAGATGGCCGGCCTCAAGGATCGCCTGAAGCAGTTCTCGGACACCATGCTGGCGGCCGGCGAGCCGAAGACCGGCACCATCGTCCTCATCGACTGGCTGCCGGAGAGCGGCACCCGGCTCACGGTCAACGGACAGGTCAAGGGCAAGGATATCGCCGGCGAGGACTTCTACAAGGCGCTGCTGAAGATCTGGCTGGGCAGCAAGCCGGTGCAGGAGGATCTCAAGCAGGCGTTGCTCGGCAAGGCATCCTGATTCCGATGCGCGGCGCGGCGCTGGCTGCCGACTCGTCGCCCTGGCAGGCGGTGATCGCCGCGCCGGGTTTCCGGCTCGGCTTGCGCTGCGACGAAGAGGCTGTGCAGGGCATCGTCTTCCTGCCGCCGGGCCCTGCACAGGCGCCGGCCAACGCGCTCGCCGCCGCGGCGGCAAGCCAGCTCACGGCCTATCTGGCGGACCCGGAGTACGCCTTCGCGCTGCCGTTGCAGCCCGCCGGGACGCCTTTCCAGCGCCGCGTCTGGCAGCGGATCGCCGCCATTCCGGTGCACCAGACGCGCAGCTACGGCGACATCGCCCGCGACCTCGGCAGCGCGGCGCGCGCCGTTGGCCAGGCCTGCGGCCGCAATCCCTACCCGGTGGTCGTTCCCTGCCACCGCGTGCTCGCTGCCGCCGGTGGCCTCGGCGGCTTTGCCCGGCAGCGCGACGGCCATCTGCTCGACGTCAAGCGCTGGTTGCTGGCGCATGAAGCCCGCTGAGCCGGCTTCGGCCGACCTCGCCGCGATCGATTCCTTCTGCGACACCCTCTGGCTCGAGGACGGGCTGGCGCGGGCGTCGCTCGCCAGCTATCGCAGCGACCTCATGCAGCTCGCCGGCTGGCTCGCCGAGCAGCAGTGCGGCAGCCTCTGCGACCTCGACGAGGCAACCCTGCTGGCCTTCGTCGCCGTCCTCTCGCAAAGCCTGCGTGCCTCGTCGCAGGCGCGCTATCTGTCCACCCTGCGCCGTTTCTACCGCTACCAACTGGCGCGCGGCTTGCGCCAAGACGATCCGACACTGCGGATCGCCATGCCGGCGAAGCCTTCACGGTTGCCGAAAGTGCTGTCCGAGGCGCAGGTCGAAGCCCTGCTGGCGGCGCCGCGCAGCGAGACGGCGCTCGGCCAGCGCGATCGCGCGATGCTCGAGACACTCTACGCCACCGGCCTGCGCGTCAGCGAACTCGTCGGCCTGCGGCTGCACGAGATCAGCCTCGACATGGGCGTCCTGCGGGTGTTCGGCAAGGGCAGCAAGGAGCGCCTGGTGCCGCTGGGCGAGGAAGCCGGCGACTGGCTGCGCTGCTATCTCGCCGAGGGGCGACGCGCGCTGCTCGACGGCAGGCAGAGCGACGACGTCTTCGTCACTGCCCGTGCGGCAGCGATGAGTCGGCAGGCCTTCTGGCAACTGATCAAGCGCTACGCCGTGGTGGCCGGAATCGATCCCGCCCGGCTGTCGCCGCACGTCCTGCGCCACGCCTTTGCCACGCACCTCATCAACCACGGCGCCGACCTGCGCGTCGTGCAGTTGCTGCTCGGCCATGCCGACATCTCGACGACGCAGATCTACACCCATGTCGCGCGTGAACGACTGAAGCTGCTGCACGCGCAGCACCACCCGCGCGGCTGATCAGGGGGCGCCCTCGGCGCCACGCCGGTTGAGGTAGTGCAGGATGGCGCCGGCGGGCGGACGACCGTCACCGTTGCCGGCGACGAGTTCGAGCAGCGTGATGCTGCCGAAGTCGAGCGGCAGCCGGATCCACTCGCCGAGCGGCAACTGCAGCCAGTGGCCGAGCAGCACGCGGATGACGCCGGCGTGGGTGACGAGGGCGCAGTCGCTGCCGCACAGATCGCCGACGCAGTCGATCGCGCGCGCCTGCAGCATGGCGACCGACTCGCCTCCTGGCGGCACGAAGTGCAGCACATCGCTGGCCCAGGCGTCGAGCAGGCCGCGCTCGATCCGCTCCCAGGGGCGTCCCTCCCATTCGCCGAAGTCGATCTCGAGCAGCCGCTCGTCGCAAGACGGCTGCGGGTGCAGTGCCGCCGCCAGCCGGCGGGTCCGCTGCAACGGGCTGCTGATCACCGGCGTGCCCGCCGGCAGCAGCGGGCGCAGGCGCGCGGCGACCGGCTGCGGGTCTTCCGCCGCGACGTCGAGCCGGCCGTAGCAGATGCCGTCGGCAAGCAGCGGCCGCGGATGGCGGATCAGGAAAAGTCGCACAGCAGTCCGCAGTAGAAGGCGACCTCCGCCAGTTGCTGCGTCGCCCCGAGGCAGTCGCCGGTGTAGCCGCCGATCCGTCGCCGGTACATGCGGGCGAGCCAGTGGGTGGCCAGTGCGGCCAGCAGGCAGCCGAGCAGGGCGGGCAGCGGCGGCAGCAGCAGCAACGGCAGGACGGCGGTGCCAGCGGCGAAGGCGAGTTCGCCGGCGCCGATGCGCGTTGCCAGCGGCTTCGCCTTGCCCTCGTCCCGCACGTAGTCGAGGCCGCGCAGCAGCGTCGTCGCGGCGAAACGCGACAGCGCGTGGCCGGCGACGAGGGCCAGCGGGATCGTCAGTGGATCGAGTTCGATCAGCGCGCAGAAGCGGGCGAGCAGCAGCATGACCAGCGCGATGGCACCGAAGCTGCCGATCCGCGAATCCTTCATGATGCCGAGGATCTGCGACTTCTCCCAGCCGCCGCCGAAGCCGTCCACCATGTCGCTCCAGCCGTCCTCGTGGAAGGCTCCGGTCAGGTAGAGCGCACTCGCCATGGCCGCGAGGACGGCGAGCGTCGTCGGCCAGAATGACGCAGCGAGCAGGTACACCAGCGCCGCCAGCGCGCCGACCAGCACGCCGACTGCCGGGAAGTAGCGCGCCGAGTGGTCGAGTGCGACGCTGCTGTGACCCACCCATGCCGGTACCGGCAGCCGGGTGAAGAAGCGCAGCGCGCCGAAGAAGTATTCGAGTTCGCGCCTAAGCATGGCTGCGCGGCTGGCCGGGGCCGCCCGTTGCCCGTGCCCGGCGGAAGTCCGGCGGCCGTGCTGGCCGTTGCTGCCGGCAGCGCGGCGGCGGCCGGCGCCCGCGGCAGGCTGCCGGGTGTGTGCTGGCGGTTCGTGTGGACATGGTCGTGACGATCCCGAAGACGATTCGCGATGGTATCCTGATCGGGTGGCCGGCGGACAGAGGTATCGGCCGCCACGGGCTGCGGCGCTGCCGCAATGGCGGGCAGCGGGTCGCCCGGATGGGATGAGGAAGGGGCGTGCGGGCATGCAGATGCAGTCGGGCGAGGCGGGCGCCGATCTCCTGCAACGGGTCGGTGAGCGCAGGTTCCGCACGGTGCTTGCCGATCCGCCGTGGCAGTTCGAGAACCGCACCGGAAAGATGGCTCCCGAGCACAAGCGCCTCAATCGCTATGCGACGCTGACCCTGGACGAGATCGTCAGGCTGCCGGTGGCGCGCATCGTCGAGAACACCGCCCACCTCTACCTGTGGGTGCCCAACGCGCTGCTGCCGGAGGGCTTGCGGGTGCTCGCCGCCTGGGGATTCGACTACAAGAGCAACATCGTCTGGCACAAGGTGCGCAAGGATGGTGGCCCCGACGGTCGCGGCGTCGGTTTCTATTTCCGCAACACGACCGAGTTACTGCTCTTTGGCGTGCGCGGCCGCAATGCCCGCACGCTGGCGCCAGGCCGCCGCCAGGTGAACATCATCCGTAGCCGCAAGCGGGAGCATTCGCGCAAGCCCGACGAAGCCTACGACCTGATCGAAGCGTGCTCGCCCGGACCCTTCCTCGAGATGTTCGCCCGCGGGTCGCGCGCCGGCTGGCAGAGCTGGGGCAGCCAGGCGGACACCTACGCTCCGGACTGGCCGACCTACGCCCACCACTCGCAGGCGGCGACAAAGGACTGACTGCGGCGGCAGCCAAGCGCGTCGCCGTCGTCTCGCGGTGGCGGCCGGCTGCCGCTCGCGGATCGCGCCGGCTTGAATTTTTTCCGCCGCCTGCGCATAGTTGCGGCTTTGCCATTTCCCCGTACCGATCATCCGGGATGTATGGGCCGTGGGTGCGGGCAGGCGCGATCGCTGGCTGCGGCGCAGACCCTGAAACATCACTGCCGCCAGCGCACCAAAGCCAGGAGAAGCCATGGAAAAATCGAGCGACAAAGCGAACCGCAAGGGCCGCAAGACCAGCCAACGCAGCACGTCGCCGCCGCGCCTCTCCCGGCAACGCCCACCTGCCGACCTGAGGGTCGACGACTGGCAGCGCGAACTGCGCCGGCAGTTCGGCCGCGAGCAGCGCTTCGGTTTCGAGAATCTCGGCGAGGAGCCGGTCTTTTCCGAGTTCGCGGTCTACAACCCGGACAGCCGGCGCCGCTACCGCGTCGTCATTCGCGGCGACCAGCCCGGCGACAACCGCTGCTCGTGTCCCGATTTTTCGACCAACGACCTCGGAACGTGCAAGCACATCGAATTCACGCTGGCGCAGATCAGCAATCGCCCGGACGGCAGGCAGACGCTCGCCGCAGGTTTCCAGGGGGCATTCAGCGAACTCTTCCTCGACTACGCCGGGCAGCGTCGCGTGCGGCTGCGCCCCGGTCACGAGTTTCCGGCCGAACTGCTGATGACGGCGCAGGATCTGTTCGACCGGGAGCAGGGGTGGCAACTGTCGAGCGAGCGTTTCGTCGATCTGCCGGCCTTCATCGACAGCGTCCATGCCGCTGGCCACGACCTGCGTTGCGACGACGATGCGCTGGCCTTCATCGCCGAACTGCGCGATCGCGACATTCGCCAGCAGGCCCTGGCTGCCGCCTATCCGCTGGGCAGCGACAGCCCCGAACTCGGCGCCCTGCTCAAGGTCGGTCTCTACCCCTATCAGCGGCAGGGAGCGCTTTTCGCGGCAGGTTCCGGGCGGGTGCTGATCGGCGACGAGATGGGGCTCGGCAAGACGGTGCAGGCGATCGCGGCGATGGAGATCTTCGCCCGCCACTTCGGCGCCGAGCGCGTCCTGGTCGTCTGCCCGACCTCGCTCAAGCACCAGTGGCAACGCGAGATCGCCCGCTTCAGCGAACGCCAGGCGACGGTGATCGGCGGCCTGCGTGCGGTCCGCCAGACGCGTTATGCGCAGCCCGATTTCTGCAAGATCACCAACTACGAAACGCTGAGCCGCGACCTCGACCTGATCCAGGCCTGGGCGCCCGACGTGGTGGTCGTCGACGAAGCACAGCGGATCAAGAACTGGAACACGATCGCCGCCCGTGCCCTGAAACAGATCGACAGCCCTTACGCCATCGTCCTCACCGGAACGCCGCTCGAGAACCGGCTCGAGGAACTGATCTCGATCGTCCAGTTCGTCGACCAGCACCGGCTCGGCCCGACCTGGCGTCTGCTGCACGAACACCAGCAGCGCGACGAGCATGGTCGGGTCGTCGGCTATCGCGAGCTGCATCGCATCGGCGAGACGCTGGCGCCGATCATGCTGCGCCGGCGCAAGGCGGAAGTGCTCGAGCAGTTGCCCGAGCGCGTGGACAACACGCTGCTGATGCCGATGAGCGCCCTGCAGGCGAAACATCACGAGGAGAACCGCGAGACCGTCGCGCGCATCGTCCAGCGCTGGCGGCGTACCGGCTTCCTGTCGGAAAAGGAGCAACTCCGCCTGCACTGCGCGCTCCAGAACATGCGCATGGTGTGCAACAGCAGCTTCCTGATCGACAAGGAAACCGACGACGGCTACAAGGCCGATGAGTTGATCGCGCTGCTCGATGTCCTCTTCGCCGATCCGCAGGCCAAGGTCGTCGTCTTCAGCCAGTGGCTGCGGACACACGAACTGATCATCCGCCGCCTGCGGCCGCGTGGCTGGGAGCACGTGCTGTTCCATGGCGGCGTCGCCGCCGACAAGCGCGGCGCCCTCGTCGACCGCTTCCACAGCGACGCCGACTGCCGCGTCTTCCTCAGCACCGATGCCGGTGGCGTCGGCCTCAACCTGCAGCATGCGGCGGCGGTCGTGGTCAATATGGATCTGCCCTGGAATCCGGCCGTTCTCGAGCAGCGGATCGGCCGCGTCCATCGCCTGGGGCAGACGCGCGGCGTGCAGGTGGTCAATTTCGTCGCCCGCGGAACGATCGAGGAGGGCATGCTCGCGGTCCTGGCGTTCAAGCAGTCGCTGTTCTCCGGCGTCCTCGACGGCGGCGACGACGAGGTCGTGCTGCACGGCTCCCGGCTTTCCCGGTTCATGGAGACGGTCGACCGGGTGACCGGCGAAATGGCGGGCGAAAGCACCGCCAGCGAAGACGAACGTCGCGATACCCCGCCGCTCGAAGCGACCGCCGAAGCCGGGGTCGCCGCTGCCGCCGACGGCGAAGAGGAGTACCAGGAGACGGGGTCGCCGGTGCAGGTGGAGGTGCAGTTGGTGCCGCAGGCTGGCGAGCCGCCGGCCGCTGCGGTTGCTGACGCTCCCGCAGCGGCCGCCGCGCCGCAAGTGGGCGAAGTGGATGCGGCATCGGCCGCGGCGGTGGCAACGGGCACACCGGCCCCGACCACACCGGCCCCGTCTGCCGACCCGTGGTCGCCGTTGCTGTCCGCCGGCGTGCAACTGCTTGGCGAACTCGCCGCCGCGTCGAGCGGCGAGCGCCCCTCGCCGTGGGTGCAGACCGATCCGGCGACCGGCGAGCGCTTCCTCAAGCTGCCCGTTCCCGATCCGCAGACCGTGCAGCGCCTCGCCGAGGGCTTGCTCGGTCTGCTCGGCGGCCGCAAGTAGAAGAAAGGGAGCACTCGAAGGATAGGAAATCCAGCTTCAGCCAACGAGAGTTCATGCGCCTTCATCAAGCCCCCCGTCGCGGGCGTATGCGCGTGCAATGTCTCTTCGGTGTCGGCGACCCGTTTCTCTTGACATACATATCCATGCGCAAGGCGGACAGCAATGAAACGGACCTCTTCCAGCAAAACGCTGGATACTTCTGACGACGCGCCGAAGCTCACGCCAGCGGACTTCGAGCGCGCCCGGCCGCGAATCGCCGGCAGGGATGTCAGCCGGGCCGAGTGGCAGGCAGTGGTGCGCCAACGCGTCGGCAAGTTGCGGATCAGCATCATGCTCGACGCGCCAATCGTCGAACACTTCAAGGCTCTGGCTGGTGAGCGTGGCTACCAGACGATCATCAACGATACCCTTCGCCGCGTCATCGAAAGCGGTCACCTGGAAGCCGACCTGCGGCAGGTCATTCGCGAAGAACTCGCGCGGCGCTGAGGAGACTCCACACTCAGCGGAGTCGTACGTTCGTTCGATGGCGTGTCACGGCGGCGTTGCCGGCGACAAGCGCGGCGTCCTCGTCGATCGCTTCCACAACGATGCCGACTGCCGCGTCTTTCTCAAGCTGCCCGTTCCCGATCCGCAAACCGTGCAGCGCCCGGCCGAGGGCCTGCTCGGACTGCTCGGCGGCCGCAAATGAAGACGGGGGAGCCCGGCCAGTGCCGGGCTCCCCCGCTCACAGCCAGGCGGTGCGGCTCAGCCGATGCGGAACATCAGCGAGTCGGCACCCGAGTTCAGCGCGACGCTGATCGGCAACTGGTGCGTCGTCGGACCCCAGAACTGCCGCGGACCCGGTGAGGAGAAGAGGTCAGCCGCCGCCCACTCGTCACGCCGCGAAACGAAGAACTTCATCGCTGGCGAATCCATCTTCACCAGCGCCTTCTCGATCACGAACTCGTCCTTGCCGTGCCGCCGCTCGATGTTCAGCAGGCCGGCGAGCGGGATCGCCTGCGGCGTGCCACCGCTGCTCAGGCCGGTGATCGTCGCCATGTAGCCGGTGCGGCCGTCGAGGATCAGCGAGCCGGCGGTGAGGCCGAGGTTGTAGGTGTAGGCGGCATCGAACAGCGTCGGCGCACCGCAACGGCCCTCGTAGCCGAGGAAGTGGTTGTGCGCGGCAAAGGGAACGGCGGGGTCGAGTTCCCTGACCCGCTTCTTCGCCATGTCGATCAGCAACTGCTCGGTGGGGATCAGCGAGACCTGCAGGTTGCCGTGCGAATCGCGTTCGGCAAGCAGCATGTTGACGATGTAGTGCGGCAGCGAGGCGAGGAGGGCGGCGTTGTCGGCGCTCAGCTTGCTGCCGACGAAGTCTGCCTTGGCGTCCTCGGCGAGCGCCGCGAACGCGCCGGCGTGGTGCGCCAGGACGTCGTTGAGTTCGGCGATCATCGCGTTCATCTCCGGGATGAACTCGATCAGGCCCTCGGGTGCGAGCAGGACGCCGTAGTTCATTCCCTTGTGCGAACGCTCGACGATGACCCGCGCGACGCGGTCGATGATGCTGGCCAGCGACTCCTGCTTGGTGGCGATCTCCTCGGAGATCAGCGCGATCGCCGGCTTCGTCTGCAGCGCCACCTCGAGCGCGACGTGCGAGGCCGAACGGCCCATCAGCTTGACGAAGTGCCAGTACTTCAGTGACGAACTGGTGTCCTGCAGGATGTTGCCGACCATCTCGCTGTAGATCCGCGTCGCGGTGTCGAAGCCGAAGGAGATCGACAGCAGGCCGGCGATCTGCAGGTCGCCATCGATCGTCTTCGGCACACCGATGACCTGGACGCCGGAACCGTCGGCCTTGACGCCGCTGAACAGCGATTCGGCGAGCACCGCCGCGTTGGTGTTCGAGTCGTCACCCCCGACGACGACGATCGCGTCGAGATTGTGCTTGACGCAGGTCTCGCGCACCTGCGCGAACTGTTCCGTCGACTTGATCTTCGTCCGGTCCGAGCCGAGGAAGTCGAAGCCGCCGGTGTTGAGGATGAAGTCGACGTTGGCGTCGGTGATCTCGAACAGCGAGCCCTTGAGCAGGCCCTTGGGGCCCGCCTTGACGCCGAACAGCGTGTTGCCGGCGCCGAGGACGCGCTTGAGACCGCAGACGACGTTGTGGCCGCCGGCCGCCGGCCCACCGGAAAAGAGGACGGCGACCCGCTTGCCGGTGACGCCCGCGGTGCTGGCGCCGGCCGAGCTGAGGACGACGTTGCCGGAGGCGGCGACGGTCTGCGGGAACTGCGCGCGAACGCCGTCGGCGTCCTTGGTGCCAAGGACCTGGCTGGTGTTGCTGAAGCGGACCGGCTGCGGGTGGTCGGAGGAGCCGAAGGCGGCACAGACCGGCAGCGGGTTCTGGCGCACGGCCGTCTCGAAAATCGACCGGTGCGCTTCGGTGTTGAGGAGTTGTTCTACGAGGGTACTCATGCTTTGACCTCTATGTCACGTGGTGTGGTTACGTGGTTGCCTGCTCCGGGCCGGCGCAGCGGGCCCGTTGGCGGCGGTTGCGGATTGCTGGTCGGGAACGGGGCAGACACAAAAACGGGCCAGTCCACCTCTGGACCAGCCCGCTGTCCTGCCACGCAGCCGATTATCCGAGCGTGCCGACGTTGTTCAGGTCGGCAAACGCCTGCTTCAGGCGCGCGCGGAAGGCGTCCTCGCCCTTGCGCATCCAGGCGCGCGGGTCGTAGAACTTCTTGTTCGGCTTGTCGTCGCCTTCGGGGTTGCCGATCTGGCCTTGCAGGTAACCTTCGTTCTTCTTGTAGAAGCCCCTGACGCCATCCCAGAAAGCCCATTGCAGGTCGGTGTCGATGTTCATCTTGACGACGCCGTAGGAGATGGCCTCGCGGATCTCCTCGAGGGTCGACCCGGAACCACCGTGGAAGACGAAGTTGATCGGCTGCGCGCCGGTGCCGAACTTCTTCTGTACGAATTCCTGCGAGTTCTTCAGGATGACCGGCTGCAACTTGACGTTGCCCGGCTTGTAGACCCCATGCACGTTGCCGAACGAGGCGGCGATCGTGAAACGGTCGCTGACCTTCGACAGTTCCTCGTAGGCGTAGGCGACGTCCTCGGGCTGCGTGTACAGGCGCGAGCTGTCGACGTCGGTATTGTCAACGCCGTCCTCCTCGCCGCCGGTGACGCCGAGTTCGATCTCCAGCGTCATGCCGATCTTGCTCATCCGCTCGAGATAGCGCTTGCAGATTTCGATGTTCTCCTCGATCGGCTCTTCCGAGAGGTCGAGCATGTGCGAGCTGTAAAGCGGCTTGCCGTTCGCCTTGAAGTACTGCTCACCGGCATCGAGCAGGCCGTCGATCCACGGCAGCAGTTTCTTCGCCGCGTGGTCGGTGTGCAGGATGATCGTCGCGCCATAGAGCGCGGCAAGCTGGTGGATGTGGTTGGCGCCCGAAACTGCTCCGGCGATGCATGAACGCTGGTTGCTGTTGTCGAGCCCCTTGCCGGCGAAGAACTGCGCGCCGCCGTTGGAGAACTGGATGATCGCCGGTGACTTGAGTTCGGCGGCGGTCTCCATGACCGCGTTGACCGTGCTGGTGTTGATGACATTGACCGCCGGCAGGGCGAACTGCTTGGCCTTTGCCAGATTGAAGATGGCCTGCAGTTCGTCGCCGGTGGCGACGCCGGCTTTGACTTCTGATGCGCTCATGATTTGCGTGTCCTGATTCGGTTGATCGAGAGGTTCGGAAAGGAGGGTGAAGCCAGATGCGAGGGCAAAACGGACGCCGGAACGCCCGATTCGGTGGAAGTATCTCCGGCGTTTAACGGCTCGTCAAGCGCTGTCTGCCGTGTCTCTGCGCCAGCGCCGACGGGTAGCCCAATCGGCAGCCGACCGCTGGCTGAACGGAGGCCTTGGCGAGCGCAGGGGCGTGTCGGGAAGGCGATGAAAGCCGGTTGCCTGAATGCACCGCGCGCTCGGCAGTACGTTGGCCAGCGGGCCAAGCATCCTCGCTGGACGCCTTCCACGTGCCCCGAGGCAGGGAACCATCCGGTGCTGGCGCCGGCGTTGGGTGTCGCCGCCAGTCGCTGGTGGATCCTGCACCACGTCGTGCTTTTGCTCGGCAGTCCCGTGGCCCGTTACCCGCAAGATCAGATCAACCCAGCGATCGTCGAGACAGAACGACGAGATCCTGTACTCCATCAATATGGTCCGCCATCACTTTCTCCACCTGCATCCCCTGACCGAAATTCTCGCTGCAGTAGGACGGCGAGTTAACGGTCAGTCCATAATCTGCAGTGATCCCGGGTGTCCAGACATCCTGTGAATCGCCGGTCACCGCATAAGGGATGAATATGACTCCACGTCGATTCAGGTCGTCCTCGGAGACCTGACTCCAGCCAGGGTCTCCGCGCAGCTTTCTCGCCTTCAGCGCACTGTAGCTCGAGGTTGAGATGAATACATATCCGCCCTTCTTGGTGACACGCGCCACTTCGGCGAGCCAGGTCATCTGGTCCGGTGGCGAGAGATGGGTCCAGATCGAGATGGAGTAGACCAGATCAAAGTACTGATCTGTGAAGGGCAGGGGCGGTTGAAAATCGGTGCACCTCAGGTCGATGTCGGGCAACTGTGTTCGCAGGTAGTCAATCGCAGACTGATCCACATCGACTCCATGGAAATGGTGGTCGGGAAGCAATTCCAGCATCGGATAGAGCACTCTGCCGCACCCACAGCCGAAATCAAGTACGTTCATGCCCCCAGAGGCAAATTGCGGCATTTCCTGCAATATTGCGACAAGCAACTGCCGGCTGATGCGCCGGCCGGCGGCCTGAAACTCCGACCAATTGGGAGCGCCAACTCTCTGGAGATTGCGAATGTCTGGTGGGTCAATCGTTCGAATCACGGCAGTTTTCCTTCAGTGAAGAGCCATGCGGCCGGTGTGTAATTGTCACGAGTGTGGACTCAATAATGAGAAAGGGGAACGAATCCCCGCGCAGCCTGCGGTAGCCGGTAGAATATCTGCGGCAGGAACTTCGTCCCGAGCTGCGCCGCGCTGTCGGGGCGAATATTCATGTCAAGCCGAGACTCATCTGCAAGATAATGCCAGACGGTCTTTTCCCAAACGACGGACCCAGACGCGGCCTTGAGCGCGGCCGGGGGCGAAATCCCGACCCCAGATTCGTGCCAGCCGTTGAAGGAGGAGTAGTCCAGATCCTCTCCGACAATGACCTCCGATCGGGAAAAGATGACGTCGGCGACCGCCGCGAAAGACAGTTTCTGAGCCGAGCGGGTGTAGTAGAATCCGCGCTTGTCAACGATCTGGCGCTCCAGCAGGAGATTGGAGTCGCGATCGAAACGAGGCACATAACCCATTGATATGAAATGCGATCTCACTGGCTTGACGACGCTGAAAAGCTCGTCGGAATCCTCGGGAAAGTATGATGTATTGAACAGGAAAAGCATGCCATCCGCCGTGAGGAGCCTCGCCAATTGCACCGCCAGTTGCTCGAACTTCGAGAACGGAAACTCGGCGCGCAATAGTGCCGGATTCGGCGCGTTGATGCAGAGAACGGAGTTGGCGAAGATGATGTCGAATGGCCCGTATTTCTCGAGATTCGCGCGGTTGGACTCGAAAACCGAAATGTCGCTCTGCTGCGTCAGTTCCCGCGCTGCCGCCAAAGCCTCGGGATTGATGTCGCAGCCGTATATTCTGTCACCCGGGAAATACGCAGCGAGCGTCATCAGCTCGTCCCCGGTCGAGCAGCCGAACGAAAGGATCTTGATTCGGGATCCCTGATACTTCCGTCGCAGGTAGTATGCGTTGCCGAAAAGAAGCGGGTAGCGATTCTTTTCCGTGTGTATTTGTGAGTTGACTCTCTTCACGGCGAAAGGTCCTGAGAGGTGGGGTCCGAGCAATCAGTGGCGAGCTTGGACAGGAAGATCCCCAACAACCGGGATGAAGCCTTTTCCGGTTGTGCGTGAGGAAAGTCGAAATGCACTTGGACGAGTCCGCCCGAGGCAACGAACGGGGGAATGGCTAGGGACAGGCGATGAGTCTCGAGTTTCGAGGAAACCTTTATTCTGCCGACTTCCTGGTTCCCTATTCTGAGTATCGTCACCTGGCTGGTGCCCTGGCATCGTGCAGTGGCGACGAGGCGCAACGGGCCCCGCATCTCCTTGGGGAGAAAGAACACCAAGCCGGCAGTGCGCTCACACGACCATACTCCGGACGCCTCCGGCGAACTCCAGCCGAAGTTGAGGAAGCGGGATGCCGTGCCGCTGCGTCCGAAATCATGAGTGGCATCAAGGAACCCGAGGTAAAGACGGTGCTGAGCGTGCATCGTCGTCTCACGTTCCTGGCGATGCAACTCGGCAACTTCATCGCGAAGCAGCTGGCTGGCCGCCAAGCCGTTGCCAATCGAGGCATACGAAGGCAATGCCTGGAAGGAACGGGCGGGACCACGCATCGCAGCCTTGTGCGAGAGATACTCAGCGATGCGGGTATCGACTGGATCGAGGAAGTTCGGATTCAAGTTGGTGTATAAGCCTACCGTGTTGTAGCCGATCGTCGCCAGGGAATGGTTGGCCACCAGAGCCTGGCGGTCGAAGCGCCGCAGCCGAGTCCGCAAGGAGTGGTCGGTGAGAAAGCGTTGAATGGCCCTGGCGAGGGCGTGTGCACTGCCTACCGGGTCGACCAGCAGTCCATTCTCGCCGTCGCCGATCTGCTCCGGGATGCCGCCACAGGAGAAAGCGATGACGGGAGTGCCGGAGAGCAGCGACTCGATGATCACGTTGGGATAATTCTCCTCGAGCGACGGGACGATGAAGCAATCCGAGACTGACAGAACCTCCGATATTTCCTCCTCGACGTGCAGTTCACCGACAAAGGAGACCCGAACTCTGCCGGCGAGTTTATCGAGTTCATCAGAGCGGCCACCAAAGATCAGCAGCCCGACATCGGACCGATCGAACACCTCGGTGGACGCAGCGAGCCGGGTGAGTGCCTCGACGAGCAGGCCGAAGCCCTTTCGCTTGTCTGCCAGAGACTGGGCGCCGAATGCGAGCACGATCGTGTGGTCAGCGAAGCCACGAGCCTGGCGGAGTTCGGTCCGGCGTTGCCGGGGCAATGGGCGGAAGGTCGTTGTGTCGAAGGGGTTTCTGACGACTTGGACGTCCTTGTTCCGCAGCAGCCGGGAACGTCGAGCACGGTCGCCCAACCACTCGCTGGGGGTGACGACGGTCAGGTTGAGTTGGTCGATCAGTTCAGACTTCTGGGCGAACCAGTATTCGACGAGTTCGTAGGGATCGCGCAGAAGCTGCGGGCAGTTCGAGCAGTGGGAAAGGTATTGGGTACAGCCAGTTGTGTAGTGGCAGCCAGCGGTGTAAAGCCACTCATCATGGAGGGTCCAGACCAACGGGATGCCGAGCCTGCCGAGTTCGGCTATCGATTGGATGTCGAGAAAATGGTTGATCCAGTGGAAATGAAGAATTCGCGAGTGCCGGATGACCGGGTTGTCGGCGACCAGGTGGCCGCTCGCCCATGGCGAACTGTAGATGGTTCGGGAAACGCTTGAGCGGTTGCTGTTGATGTAGCGCTTCTGGACGCGAGCGACGGCCTCGCGATGCAGCGAGAGCGATGGCGAAAGCTCACTGCGCCGTACCTCGTAGCGGAAGGTGTTGGCGTCATTGAACTTCCTGTGCAGGCAGAGCAGGGGTGAGCTCACGCCCTGGGTTTCGAGCGCGCGCGCGAGACGGAAGGCGGCGATGCCGGCACCGCCACTGCGGTCGGTCGTATTGAAGATGGAAACAAGCATTGTCGTCCGGGTATGCAGGTGGGGGGTGTCAGAGCGACGAGCGAAACTGATCACGCCACAGCTCGATCGCCTCGATCGGGAGGGAGATGCTGTGCGGGGAGCAGGTGGCTATCTGGCTGTCGAGGGAGCTTGGCGCCTCCTCGCGAGGTATGCAGGGGAGCCCGGTATCTCTCGCGATTTCGATTGCACGATTGTCGACCGCGAGAATGAGTGCTCTGCGGCCTTTCTGCAAGGCTCGTACTCCGGCATGCAGCCGAGTGCCAACGTAATCAAGGTCGAGATCGGACGTCAACAACTCATCGTAAGCCTCGAGTGTCGGCGGTACCAGACGAATGTTGCCGGCCATGTCGCGAAGCAAGGCTTGGAGGTATTTGTAGTCACCGGTTCCCTGTATCCAGAGGAACACCGTGGCGTAGCGCGAGCTGAGGTGATCGAGCATTAAGCGATCGGTCGTCGGGTCGGCCTTGTAGTCGGTCAGCGTCGTCACCACATCCTTTGCCTGGGTCTCAGGGATGCGGGCCAGATGGTCCGGGGTGAGCTGCCAGAGGGTGGGGCATGTGGTGTTCAACAGTCTCCTGCCAGCAAGGAACTCCAGTTGTCGCAGGGTGTAGCCGTCACGCACGGAATGGATCGTCGACTCGGAAAGAATGGCGTCGAGAAGCAACTGAGTGTACTTGTTTGGCGCGTCCTGGTATTGCCACCAGCCGCATCCGAGCAGGGTGAGCTCGCGCAGGCTGCTGAACTCGAGGCCGCCGATCTTCCATTGCTTGTACTCGTCCATATGTGACGCGAGGAGGTTGGTGCCACAAACGATTCGCGCATGCGACGAGTCGAGCAGCTTGAGGGACTCCGGACCCAGGTATTCGTGCGTTGGAATGTTGACAAAGATGGCGCCTGGCATGATTGCACGGAGCTCTCGTCTGATGGAGTCAACAATGATGTGATCTCCCATGTTTCTCGAGGAGACACTGGTGTCCAGGAGGCATACCTGCTTCACGTCGGAAAACGATGGTAGCCTGAAGGGACGCGATCGCGCCGTTTCGGGGCGCGGCTTGTGGATGATCGCCCTGGCTTCTGCAGTCTCAGGTTCCGCAGGCCCCGGCTTCAGTGGCCCCGGCGCGGAGTCGAAGGCGGTCGAGAGGGCTGTGAGGGTTGCTTCGTAGCTGTGGCTCACAAAGTACGACAGGCATCTCTTCGAGTATGCTTCATAGTCGGCTGCCGTCATCGCGGCCGCGGCCTTGACGAGAGTGAAGAGTGCCTGGTCGTCGCCAGTCTCATAGGTCCAGCCGAGATCATAGTGGCGGACTCGCCATCCAATGCAGCCATGGCTGGTGCTGATCACTGGTTTTCCGAAAGCCATCGCATGTGCGAAGACGCCGCTCGAGCCGGAAAAGTCTCTGGCGTAGGGAAGCAGGACGAAGTCGCAGGAGTTGTAGGTGCTGAGCATCTCCGTGTCATTGACGTACTGCGTGCGTCGCCTGATGACGGCCGAAAGGAGGTCTGCCTGTTTGCTCAGCTCGGCCTCGTCGTCGGGAATCAATCCGCTAAGGTAGTACTTTATCGGCAGCTTCTCTTCCTCGATCAGTCTGGCGGACCGGATAATGTCGCGCAGGCCCTTTCTCGCCGACTGGCGGCCAACTGCGAGAAATCGACGCCCGGCGTTCTCCCCCTGCGGATCGAGAAATGCAGAGGCTGAGGACCGAGCCGTGACGAGCGTGGGCGAGTCCTGCCTGTGCGGAACTGGATCTGGAACGATTCTGATGGAAACTCCGGGCAGTTCGAGCTCGGATGGTGCGATGCTCTCGTCGAGAAGAAAAAGGGTCAGCGAGTCGACGGTGCCGGCACATTGCGTCAGCAGGCTGCGCTTTTCGGGGGAGCGTAGCGAGCCGGCGTTGTACTCGTAGGCGAAAACGTGAATCGGCAGGTGCCTGCCGCACGACAGCAGCGCCTGCGGCAGGAAAGGGAAGATTTCGTTCAATCCTGCGAATACGACGCGCGTGCCCCTGTCAGTCTGTGACAGCACGTCCACGATTTGGTTGCATGTCTCCACCGGTAACTGGCCGTACCAGAGTTCAGGTGGCACGTGCAGGGTCGGGCTGAGTGAGGAAGGTGGCAAGCGGTCTCGGTAGGAGTCATAGAGATCGGATTCGTAGTCTGCGCGAGTCAGAATGTCCACTGCACCGATGGCGTGTTGCAGTGCGGCCTCAACGATCATGGCCGTGTAATAGAGGCGACTGCCGCGGAAGATCGGGTCGACAACCAGGCAGCGGTAGCCTTCGTACGGCCGGAGTGGCAGCTTGCCGGCGGGATCCGCGGCTCGCATCAGAGACTCGATCGCAGGATTGACATGGGCGAGCTTCGCGTCGGCTCGGGTCAGGCGGTAGATGTCTCGCAGCCGCAACAGCGGCAGCAGGCTCTGCGGGTGAGCGGCGAGGTAGTCGAGCAACTCGGCCTCAGCACGAGCGTAGTTGCGATCACGGATCAGCTTGTCAGCGGTAGCAATGCTTGCCATGGTGTCTCTATCGAGTCGATACGGTGAAGCTGGTTGGTCAATGCGGCGCCGGTGACCAGGATGGTGGCAGCCGCCGCAGGTTGGGTGGGCAGCCCTTCAGAACGGCGAAGATGGCCTGGACGCCGCAGCCGATGGGTGACCCATGCCCACGGAAGCCACGCTCGCCCAAGTCCGTCAGCGCGGCGGGAGGTTGCATCAGCCATCGGGACCTGGTACCGGCATTCGTGATGTCGCCAAGAGGACAAGCGTCTTGCCATCCGGTGTGGAGACGCTCTTGGCAACCTGGAATCCGGCGGACTGGCAATGCTCGGCAAGAGCCTCGCGTGTCAGATGGGTCACCCATCCGAGTTCCTTCAGCCTCGCAGGGCTGTACGTGTGGCCATCATCAAGGACGTGGCTGACGATGATGTATGGCGTTTTCGGTTGCAGGCGCTGAAAGAGCAGATCCACGTTGCTGACATACTCGATGACACCCAGCAGGATGGCGACGTCAAAGCCATCGGGCAAGTCGTCGATCGTCACGTCAAACCGGATGACCGACGAGCTTTGCGGCAGGAGGTCAAAGCCCTGATACGTGATTCCTGGATCGAGCTCGTACAATACCCGTTCAAGTTTCTGGTCTCCACAGCCAATGTCTGCCACCTTGGGAGCGCCGCGGCACCTGCCCTTGATCTCCATGACCAGGGCGCCGGCTATCCGTGCGCGCTCCAGCCAGTCCCGGTTGTTCTGGTCGGCCAAATTGTAGGCACTGCCAGCACGCGCAGGCTGTTTTTCTGGAAGCTGTGGCTTCTCGCGCATCTCTGACACCAGCGTCCGTAATCTGAGGATCTCCTTGCGATAGTCGACCAGCGTCTTCTCAAGCATCGTGCGGTCGCTGGGCGAGGGTCCGGAGTCTTCAGCGTCCAGACCAAGCGAGCGGATCTGATGAGAGAACCTGGCATCCGTCAGCAGATGCATGTCACCGCCACCGGCGCCGAGAGCGACCGATGCGGAGAAATGCTCGAGTGATCTTGACCGGTTTCCGAGCAGGGATGTGGCCCGGCCGAGGCTGTTGTGGACGCCCGCCACGAGTATCTGCGTCACCAGTCTCCTGCTGCAACCCCAGTCCTGCGCGAGGCGGACGAACTGTCTGGCGGCGACGGTGTTGCTCGTCTGCAGATGGCCGCCTGCTGCCAGGAGAGCCAGTTTGGCGCGGTCAGGATGATGCTGCAGGGTCTCTCGTTCGAGCTTGGCCAGGCTCGCCCAGTCGCCAAACTGCCATTGCGTGCGAGCCCGCTCGAGCAGGTCTTCGTCGTAGGGAAGCGGGAGAGAATCGGTTGTCTCCGGGGTGCCCTGTCGCTCTATCAAGTAGGGAGTGGCCACCGCTCCCAGACCCGTCGCGATCGTAATGTCCTCGTTCGGCGCGCGCGCCGGCGTCGCCTTGGCGCGGCGTCTGGGCGGTGCCTTGCTGCCCGGTGTGGCGGGCCGCGGGCCTTTGCCGCTGTCGCTGGTGCCGTTCACAGACCAGTTCCTTTCACCGGATGTTGCCGCCCGGAGTGCCATCGACCTTCAGTCCATCCACACGTTGCAGCGAAACCGAACGGCGCTCGGTCGTGACGAGAAGGATGTCGAACCGACTCGGTGGCGAGGAATCGCCGCGACTAGGACAAAGCCCGTCACTCGCGTGACTGCCCGCCGCAGCACGCGACGGGGCGGTCGGAACAGTGCGCAAAGCGGTGCTGACCGGTGGGCTGGAGTCGTGAGGCCAACGCGACAGCGCCTTGTGGTCGAAGCGGGAACGGTGCGCTGCGAGGCACGTGGCAGCAGGCGGCAGCGGGTTCACAGTCCCGGCTCCCGCAAGAGAATGTCCTTGATCAGATCGATCTGCGCTTCAGCTCGCACCACTTCTTCATGCAACATTTGCTGCCGTGCAGAGACTTCGGCGTCGGCTGATTGCTTCTTTTCCATCTGCTGCTGTAACTCCGCCAACTGCCGCTGCCGTTCGGCTGCCAGTTTCGCGTGTTCATCGTGGCGCAGCGTCAGCGTCCGGACTTGGTTCTCCAGTGCTGTGCGTTGTTCGGCCATGGTCGAGTTCTTCTGCTCGAGAGCCTTTCCGGCGGCGACCAAGTCCGCGATTTGCACCTGGCTGTCCGCCGCGACCCTGGCCTGCTCGTCGCGGGCCTGCGTGAGGGAATGGATCTGCTTCTCGAGTTCTTCGCGGCGGACGATGAGGGCCGCCCGCTCCTGCTGCAGCTCGTCGCTGGCCTGCGTGAGCGCCACGATCTGCGCCTGGCGGTCCGCCGCGACCCTGGCCTGCTCGTCGCGGGCCTGCGTGAGCGAATGGACTAGGTTCTGGAGTTCCTCGCGGCGGACGTTGAGGGCCGCCCGCTCCTGCTGCAGCTCGTCGCTGGCCTGCGTGAGCGCCGCGATCTGCGCCTGGCGGTCCGTCGCGACCCCGGCCTGCTCGTCGCGGGCCTGCGTGAGCGAATGGACCTGGTTCTCGAGTTCCTCGCGGCGGACGATGAGGGCCGCCCGCTCCTGCTGCAGCTCGTCGCTGGCCTGCGTGAGTGTCGCGATCTGCGCCTGGCGGTCCGCCGCGACCCTGGCCTGCTCGTCGCGGGCCTGCGTGAGGGAATGGACCTGCTTCTCGAGTTCCTCGCGGCGGACGATGAGGGCCGCCCGCTCCTGCTGCAGCTCGTCGCTGGCCTGCGTGAGCGCCACGATCTGCGCCTGGCGGTCCGCCGCGACCCTGGCCTGCTCGTCGCGGGCCTGCGTGAGGGAATGGACCTGCTTCTCGAGTTCCTCGCGGCGGACGATGAGGGCCGCCCGCTCCTGCTGCAGCTCGTCGCTGGCCTGCGTGAGCGCCACGATCTGCGCCTGGCGGTCCGCCGCGACCCTGGCCTGCTCGTCGCGGGCCTGCGTGAGGGAATGGACCTGCTTCTCGAGTTCCTCGCGGCGGACGATGAGGGCCGCCCGCTCCTGCTGCAGCTCGTCGCTGGCCTGCGTGAGCGCCGCGATCTGCGCCTGGCGGTCCGCCGCGACCCCGGCCTGCTCGTCGCGGGCCTGCGTGAGGGAATGGACCTGGTTCTCGAGTTCCTCGCGGCGGACGATGAGGGCCGCCCGCTCCTGCTGCAGCTCGTCGCTGGCCTGCGTGAGTGTCGCGAGCTTCGCCTGCTGGTTCGTCACGAGGACTGTTTGCTGTTCAGCCGTCTGCGTCAACCGAGCCACCCGCTCGGTCTGCTGAACGAGCTGTGTGCTGAGAACGGCCTTCCAGTCACGTACGTATAGCGCCAGGCCGACCGCCGGATGCCGCTCGGTCTCAAGAGCCAGACAGCGGTAACCCTTCGCAAGCAGCACTTCCTCGACCTCATCCTTGCTTGCGCCGCTGTCGAGCAGGAGTGAGCCGTCGATCAGCACGCGGGTGAGTACGACGTCCCAGTCCTCCAGGCTTTTCTCCGCGCCCGCCAGAATCCGTGCCGCCGGGAAGCAGTCGATGATTGCCCAGTTGAAGCCGTCGGTCGCATGGCCGGCGCTCATTGATAGCTGATCGAGGGTCGTGGTTGGCAGTCGCCGCGCTTCGCGTTGCCGAAGGTTGCACCATACGCCCGTCAGCTTCTCTGGTTCGATCAGGCTACTCTCATTCTGGCTGGATGCCACGTAAAACGCGTCCTCGCGTTCGCCATCAGCCAGCAGTGCGTTGGCTGCAATCCATCTGGTCCTTCCCGCAGTAGCTGCTGCCAGGCGCGCGGCGAGACCCTCGTCTGCCTCGACAAACAAGGCCGCAGCAGCGTCCATCCGGCTGCAGAACGCGCTGGCCCGCATCCCGCTGCCTGCGCCTGCATAAACGATTCCCCGCGGCGGCGCGATCTGCTTCACCACGGTGAGCCATTGTTCTATTGATGGTTCGGATTGCATCTGCACCGGCCTCTACCGTCTACGCTTCCAGATTGCCCACCAGGGGAGGGGTGGGCTCGTCTTCGACCAAGGGGCTGTTTCATCGGCCACTCGCAGGCACAGGGAGGCCAGCCGAATCGCCAGGTGGCGCTGGTCGTCGGAACCGCGCTCGGCGGGCGATACCAGCTTGCTGAAGGTGAATGCGAACTGCCAGACGGGCGCCACGTCTGTTTCGGCCACAGTGAAGTCGGCCTGCACCAGCTTCGGGTAGCGATTGTCGTCCGGAACGGCGATCGCAATCGGCACGTCGTTCAACGACATCGACATGCCGAACAGGATTTCCGGCTCCATTGCGTCCACAGCACAGAGCTCAAGGCGATAGTGTCCGGGTGGCAGTGCCGGAACCCGCAGGGTGCTGCGCATTTCCGGTCCCGCCCAGCGGCCATCGTGCTCCGCGTAGTACCAGTTCTCGCCGTCGATCTCCTGGCGCAGGTCGTAAAGTATCTCTGCTGGCACGAGTTCGCTGGCGGCGAGGGGAGCCGGCGGCAAGTTCCTCGTGCCGTCAAGCAGCGCGCGGTTCTCGAGGTAGTAACGCTCGAGCTCTTCCTCAACTTGGTGCAATTGCAGCAGCAGCAGCTCGTTTTCCTCGAGGAGACCCATGTACTGCGCCTTGGTCTCGGCGAGTTCCAAGGTCGCAGGTGTCGACGCGGACTGTGCGGTGGCGAGCTGGCGATGACATTCGGCGATCACCCTTGATTGCTCGTCGCGTTCCCGCAGCAAGGTCTCGATGTCCCTTTCCAGTTCGCAGCGGCGCGTGACCAGCGCTGAGCGCTGCTGCTCAAGCTCCGCTCGGGCCGCGTTCAGCGCTTCGACCTGCGTTTGCCGTTCCGCCGCCAGCTTGGCATGCTCGACACGGGCCTGCCTCTGCGATTCCACCTCGCACTCAAGCTCGCGGATTCTTGCGCTGAGGGCAGATGCTCGCTGCCTCTGTTCGTTCAGGGTCTTGTCAAGAGCTTCGAGTTGCACCTGGCGCTGCGCCGCTGCTCCAGCCTGTTCGGCGTGGGCGTGAGTCAGGGTCTCGATCTCCTGTTCGAGCACGCGGCATCCCGTCGCCAACGAAGCCCTTTCCGTCTCCAGGGCATCGGTCCTGTCGCTTTGGGTACGGAGCTGAGCGGCGCTTGCTGCGAGGATCGCAGCGTAGTCGTTCCACGGCGAAGAGGGCGACGGTAGCAGGGCAAGTGGCATGTCGGCAGTACTCTCGAACTCTTCATAGAGTGCCCGGGCATCGTCGCGGTCCTGCAACAACTCCTGTGCCAGATACTCGAGCAACCTGGCATCCGCGGCACGCGCGGGCAGACTCGAGGATCCCGCGGCCGGGATCGTCAGGTCGACTCCGAAAGCCCTTACGACCAAGCCGACCAGAGCCTCAGGTGCGTGGCGCACGCTACTGGCGTTGACCAGGAGGCAGCGCTGGCGATTGGAGTAGTAGAAGCGAAGAAGTTCGGCATTGAATGCGCACCAGGCTGCAAGAACACCCGCGACATCGGCTTCGGTAACCTGCTGACCACGCAGTACTTCACCCACAACGGCTGCCGGAGGGTTGTAAGCCAGAACGAAGCCGATCTGGGGTTCGAACGCGTGCCAGAAGTCAAGCAGGTATATGAGCCGGCTCTCGACCCAACCCCAGGGACCGGTTTCGACGTTTTCCCTGAAGAGATCTGTCGCGAGTTCCTGCCAGCGCTTGCCCGGGACAAGCTGCTGGATCGATGCCGAATCCCTCTCGATACGATGACTATCGACAATGCTGTCGAGCAACGCCGCAGGAGCGAGATCCTGCCCGCGTGCGCACCGCGCAGCGGACAGCCCCGCAGCTTCAAGCGCCTGATGAGGCAGTTCATACCCCGGCTGCGGAAAGGCGCAGGTGAGGATTACATTCACGTATCTCTCCGTGGGTCAGGTCTAGGGCGTGGTTGGTAGTCAGAGACGGTGAACACGTTTCACTGTCGCGAGACGTCAACATGGCGTCTGGAAAAACAGGAAAATGCCCAGTTCACCGCCATGATCGGTGAACTCGACGTGGAAGCGGTGCACCCCGGCATTCTGAAGAATGAACAGGAGTTCGTTCAGGTTATAGGGGTTCATCTGCATTTCGGGGTCCGCGTCTGCCCGTCGTGTGGCAGCGGAGGCCCTCCATGCCTTGACCATCCCGGATACGGACCCGCCGGTCGGGGCGGAAGCAGGGGCCGCAGGGGCGATGCCATGGGTTTCCGCGTAGCAGGTCTTGGCGTAAGCGAAGTGGACGGCGCCAACACCTCCGGCAGCGAGGCGGGTCAGCAGCCGGCGGAAGATCTCGCGGCCGCGATCGGCCGCGATGTGCTGAAAGACGATGAACGAGTGGATCAGATCATAGTGGCCGTCCACGGTGGACAGCAGGTCATCCGACACGAGTAGCTGAACATTGCTGGCGCCGAAGTCTTCGCAGTTTCTCTTCGCTTCCTCCAGCATCGACGGGGAGACGTCCAAGCCGACCACCTGCATCGCAGTCCGGGAAAAAGGAACGACAAGTCGCCCGACGCCACAGCCGAAGTCGAGAATCGATGTCGGCTGAAAGCCCGGTGAGATGTATTGCCGGATCATCTGCAGCACATAATCCACATGCACGCGCCCGGACTCGAAGAACTCACTTCTGGCGGCTTCCGTAAGCTCTGTCCGCCGAAACTTCGGGTTGGTGATGACCCCAAAATAGGGATCCCGGCGACCCCATTCCTCCCATGCGATGTCGGTTGTCAAGCCGGCCGCTCCTTCCCGTCTCCTGGACCGGCGTGCAGCCTCTGGTGCAGGAAGTCATGCCACTTGGGAAGAATCCGATCGGGCAGGTAGCGCAGCGAGTTCGTTGCCCCTTTGTCGATGAGTTCCAAGCGCCTTTCTCGCCGCAGCGGATCGAGCACGCTGGCGATCGCGCGGGCGGCGTCTTCAATTGAATATGGGCTGAAGTATTCAGCCGCATCGTCGTAGATCTCGCGGTGCACCGTGATATCGGAAGCGACAACTGCGCCGCCGCTACGCATGGCCTCGACTCCAGAAAAGTCAAACCCCTCACCAAAACTGGGGCAGACAGTTGCACGTGCATGCCGGTAAAGCAATCGCAACTCGGGAGCTGGAACGTCGGTGAGCACAAACAACTCACCTCGCTCGATCCACGGCAGGAACTTCTTGACGATCGCCTTGTGGCCCCAGCCAAGCATGCCGACGATTACCAGCTTCAGGTCGGGGAACCTTTCGGTGCGCAACTGTTCCCATGCGGCAAGCAAGGTCGCATGGTTCTTGCGCGGTTCGACGGTCGAGACCACCAGGAGAAAGTCAGGCGTCGCGGCCTGATCCTTCATCCCGCCGTTCCAAGCCACGCTCGGGCGTGCCGGAATGCGGTCATTTCTCCTCGTCGAGATGATTTCTGGCACCCGGGCCGGAGAAGACTCTTCAGGGAAGTAATGGTGCGAGACCATATTGTAAATGGTGGTCGAACGGCCTTCGGCCTGCGGGAATATGGAGACCAGATCCTTGCGTGTCGCGTCCGAGACACACGAAAAGACGGCGCCATGAATCACGTTGTTGCGCAGTGCATGGTAGTGCGACGCCTGATGATAGACCTTGTCGGAAATCGTGTGTGGCATGAGCAGCGGGATCGCGTCGTGATAGCGGACGATCAGTCGTGTCGAGGGCGAAACGATCGCCGGGTAGGGCGTCTCGACGATCATTATGTCATAGGCTGAGGTGTCGAGGCGAGGGTACAGGGCGTACCCGACCTTCCGGGTAAGCAGGGCGCAATGATGCATTGCGGTCCACGGAACGCGGGCAACGCGGAAGTCAGCGCAAGTCACCGCCTCGAAGTTCTCGTACGGTAGCGTCCTGGCAAACAGCATGCGCCAGACGAAGTCACGGAAATGGGTCGCCTCGAACCGGCCGAGCTTCTCGCTGCCACCCAGAAGACGCCGCACCGCCATGCCGACGGCGGCCAGATGGGCATTGGAAACCCTCTGCTGCAATGAGATCACGACGCGGGACAGGCGGTTGATCTGCTTGTCGCGGGTCAGTGGTGCCTGCCACCGGCTGGCGTCCGCGGGCAGCCCCTTGGCGAGAACATGACTGCTGCTCTGAATGAGGCCGTCGACATTGACGCCGTGCAGGCTTCGCAGGCCATTGAACAGCAGTCGGGTTTCCTGCGGAATGCCGGCGTAGCCGTCGAGAGCCGGGCGCATTTCGAGAAGCACTTTCATACCGATGTGAGATTCGGGCTGGGTCGTGGTCATGGCACGAGTCAAGTCAGAGTTCCTTCACCGGTAGGAGGTCTGGCTGCCGGTGAATGATCTCCTGATAGTAATCGTAGGCATGCTCCACGCTGTCACAATGATGCAGCTTCCCGTCATGCAAGACATGTGCCGTCTGGCAGTACATCTTGATTACGTTCGCGTCGTGGCTGACGAGAATGTAGGCGCGGTCCTTGCGCTTGTGCAGGAGTTCGTAATGGCTCTTCTCATGGAAACGGGCGTCGCCGACGACCATCGCCTCATCGATGAGGAAACAGTCAAACTCGATTGCCATCGAGAGTGCGAAGGCCAGGCGCGTCAACATGCCATGGGAGTAATGCTGGACCGGCTCGCGAAAATAGGGTCCGAGTTCGGCAAAATCTTCAACAAAAGGCAGGAGAGGCTTGTAATCCACACCGTAGACACGGCAGACGAACTTCAGGTTGTCGAGGCCGGTGAGATGGGTCTGAAAGGCGCCGCCGAAGGCGAGTGGCCATGAAACACTCATGTCCCGGCGGATGGTTCCGGCTGATGGAAGGTCCGCCCCACTGAGAATACGGATGAGCGTGGATTTGCCGGCGCCGTTGCAGCCGACGATGCCGAGCTTCTCTCCCGGATGCACCGTCAGGTCGATCCCATCGAGCACGGTGTGCAAGCCATTGCGCGTCGGGTAGGTCTTGTGGACGTCGCGCAGGGTGATCATCTCATCCGTACCCTGCGGCCGGTCTCACGCGCCAGTGCGAGTCCAATCAGCGTCAGCACGAGGTTGGCCGCCGCAAAATAGGCTGGGTCAGCATGGGTGGGCACCAAGTCGCCAAAATAGCCTTCGCGGATCATCTCCACCCCGTGCACCATGGGCAGCCAGAGAACGGTTTCCTGGGCAGGTTTTGGCAGCCACTCCACCATATAGACGGCGCCGGAAAGGGGGAACAGCAGATAGGTGATGATGGGCCAAGTACGTTCGAAGGTTTCCGAGCGCTCCGACAAGGCACCGACAGTCAGTCCCAACCCGAGAGAGAACCAGGCCAGAAGAAGCCAGCCACCGATGATCGGCCACGGGTCTTCCGGCCAGTTCATGGCGCCAGCGCTGGCAAAGATGATGGTCAGTACCGCGATCGAGGCGGTGGCACCCACCCACTCGAGAATGACTCGCGCCAGGAAGATGTCGAGGACGTTCACGTTGCGGTGATACATCAGCGGGCGATTCGACTCGATCGCCTTCGAGCAGCGGCCCGAAGTATTGCGCCACATCAGGACCGACGAATAGCCGGTTATGGCAAAGGCTATGATCGGGATACTGGAGAGGATGTGCATCTTGGCTAGGTACCAGAAGGCGGCAACTCCCAAGGTAAACAGGGCGGGCTCGATGATGATCCAGAGCACCCCGAAGCCATGCCTGCCATAGCGCGTGATCGCTTCGCGCAGCAACAACGCACCGATGACGCGCTGCTGGATGGCGACGGAACGGGCGAAGCTTGTTCGACCGATGGTTGTCAATCCTGATGCTCCCTGATGCCGGCGACCAGCATCGTCAGGACGCCCCAGGCGATCAGGCCGAGAACGAAAACAGCAAGGATGGCACGCAGGCGGCGTGGCTCCATCGCCTCGTCGGGCAGACTGGGTTGCGCGACGCGCTCCAAGTAGAGCGCTTGGCGCTGCGCGTCGTTGCGCGCCTGTTCAAGCGAAGCGAACGCGCTTGCGAGCTGCTTGTCGGCAAACTCCTTTTCCAGTGCGAGCCGCTGGAACTCGGCCGCCTTGCTGGCCAGCGAGCGGCCGCCGCCGGTAACCCGGGCCGACTCGAGTTCGACTTCGTGTTCGAGGATCTCGATGCGCTTCCTGAGCACCGGGATCTGTGGGTTGTCCTTGGTGATCATCTGCAATTGCACCAGTTGCGTCTTGGCAGCGATGAGTTCCTCCTGCAACCGGGCGATCTGCTGCAGGGGTATGGCGGACTGCCGCTCCGGGTCGATGACGCCCTTCTCGTTGCGGTAGCGGGCCAGGGTCAAGGCCGCGAGCTTCGCTTTCTTCTCCGCGTCCGTGACCTCGTTGGCGGCAAAGCGGATCATGTCCTGCCGTCCGCGCTCGTTGAGGCGATTGACCAGCTTTTCGCTCATCTCCAGCAGCCTCTGGTTGATGCGCAGTGCATCCTCGGCATTGAACGCGCGAACGGTCACCGTGGCGATCGACGAGGCGGAGTCGAGTTGCGTGCTGACGACCATCTTCTGGTAGTAGCGGTGCAGGTTCTCGAAACTGTCGTCCCAGTCGAGGCCGGGAAAGCGCCTGAACAGATCCCCCTGGCCGAAGGCGCGCCGGAGGTCCAATTCCTGGTCGAGCACGCGCAGCGCATCGCGCGAGAGGACGAAATCCTGCACCGTGTAGCTGTCGTCCTGCGAACGTGTGAACCCCGCGCCCTTGAAGATGATGCCCAGGGGTGAGGTCGCTTGCCGCTCCGGGCTGCGTACGACGAAACGGGATTCGCTGATGTAGATGTCGGAGGCGATGAGACCAAAATACAGGATGGCCAGAAACGTCGGCACGACCACGGTCAGCCAGAAAAGTCTGTGGGTGGTCCAGGATCGCACGAGGCTCGCGCGGTTGCACTTGCTGGCGATGGAAGTGATTGGGGTCATGTTGGGTCGCTCGGGCGCTGGCGTGGGCTACGCGGCTATCGATGCCTTGCGCTGACAGATTGATGGGGCTGGGCAGAATGCCGTGCGTCGCCGACGGGCTCTGCTCGCTTCTTCGCCGTCGCCACCGATCGCAGTCGCTCCGGCGGTCGCGCGATGTGGCCGTTCGCCATGGAACGTATGCCGAGTGGGCAGCGAAGCAACAATCAACACAGTGCTGGTTGCCTGCTATGGCAAGGAAAATCAGACATGAGCATCATCGTCGAAACGGCGGTTGGGGCGGCCCCCGTCCAGTGTCCGCCCGCACCCGACAGGGCGGATGGTCCGCCACTGGCAGGGGAATCGGAGTGAGAGCGGGAAAGGGCGCCAATGCTACACCAATGACGGCCGTTTTTGCTGTTCGAATGAGTGGTGGTGACATGCAGCAGAGGCGGCCAGCCGGGTTGCACGTTGCTGGCGCGCTCTCGGCTCGGACGTTCGGTCGGCACGAAGGCCCATGGCAGTCGTTTGTCGACCGCGGTTGCCCGGGTGAAACGGGGGGGCAGGCAAGGGGATCGCTGCGAGTCCACTGAAGACCGATCGACACCTCCCGGCAGGCGGGTGGGGCCGCCGGCTACACCTTGCGGGTCCTGCTGCTCCGTGCCTCCTGTCGGCCGGGCGCCGACTCATCGACCGCGCGTTCGGGCAGCCACGGCAGCCCTTCTTCGAGGCGCTGCACCGTTGCCGGTACCGCCATCTTGAGCGCCTGGCGCGTGTAGTAGCCGCCGCGCACGTGCAGTGCACCAGCGAGGAGACGAATGAAATCGCCGACGAGGTCGGCATCCGGTGCTGCTGGCGCTCGCCAGAAGCGATCCAGCTCGCCGGCGAAGCTCAGCCCGGCAACGTCGAAAATGGCACTGCCCATCACCTTGAGCGGACAACCGACCAGAAGAGCAGACAGGCCGACGGTGCTGTTGACCAGCACGCAGCCCGTCGCCTGGCGCAACATGGCGACGACATCGCCGCTGCTGACGCAATGAACACGGTTGGCGACCCCAAGTTGTGCGGCGATCTCGCCGATCACCTTCGGCCAAGGAGTGATACCGGGGTCGAGCGGGTGCACCTTGACGACCAGGCGGGACAGTGCGGGCGAGTGCGCGGCGAAGGAAGCGATGATCTCGCGCGCAGCCGTCGGCATGTCGGGGTAGCGCGAATGGTCGCGAATCTGGTAATCGGTCGAGAGTTGCAGCGGCAGGACGAAGGTCGGCACTTCCTGCCGTTGCAGCGCGTCAAGTGTCTGCGCCGTGCGTCGTTGCTCGCCGCCGCCGCAGATCCAGCGTCGCAGCCAGCCCGCGTACTCGGCGAAGGGGTGGTGTATGGCGTGCCGCCGGTAGCCCGGGTAAAGTGGGCGGGAAAGCACCTCGGCGACGTTGTAGACCACGTCCAGCATGGCCAGCCGCCAGAACGGTGTGGTGCAGCGCACGGCCAGGTCAGGCACCGGGTACTGCTGCGCCAGCGAGCGGATGAGCGCGGGATCGCGCGGCATGCGCGAGTAGGTGCCCATGCCGTCACGTTCGAGAACCAGCCAATCCGGTCGCAGGTAGCCGAGTTCGCTGCAGATGATCTCGGCACCGCGGGCACGCGCTTCCTCGATGGCAATCCGGTGATGTGGTCGCCGGTCACCGAGCAGGAAGAGGTGCGTGATCGGGTGGTCATCCAGGAACTGGGCGATGTAGTCCCGCCAGTCGTCGATGCCGCCGCGGTAGTCGCGCGCCGGCAGGCGCCAGAACAGGCGGTCGCCGAGATGCAGATTGATGCGCGAGACGCGGTGGCCGCGTGCGATCAGCTCGCGTGCGACCTCGTACATGTAGAATGACGACGGTCCTTGGAGAAAGAGAACGTGCAATGTTCTGTCGAGCTGCTGTCGGCTGGAGGGGTGGCTGGCTGCGCGGGCGACCGGGGCCCCCGGGCTGGGTCGGGCTGGCGATGATACGGCAAACACGCTGCCTGGTGGTAGCGCCGTGACGCCGCGGCGCGGAAGGGTGGAGCCGCGCCGCGTGCTGATCACCGGCGCCAGCGGCGGCATCGGCGGTGCGTTGGCCAGGGCCTATGCCGAGCCGGGGCGTACGCTCGTTCTGCAGGGGCGGGACACGCAGCGGCTCGCCGCGGTGGCGTGGGAGTGCGCGTTGCGCGGTGCGCGCGTGCTGACCAAGGTTCTCGACCTGCGTGATCGCATCGAGCTTGTGGCATGGCTGCAATCGGTTTCGGATGAGGAGCCGCTGGACCTCGTGATCGTCAATGCCGGCGTCAATACCAGTATCGGGGCTGACGCCGCGGGCGAGCGCTGGGCCGCCGTCGAGGAACTGATCGCGGTCAATGTGCTCGCCGCCATGGCGACCGTCGATGCCGTGTTGCCGGCGATGCGCGCTCGCCGTTCGGGCCAACTGGCGCTGATCAGTTCGCTCGCCGCCTACTACGGTCTGCCGGTGACGCCGAGCTACTGCGCCAGCAAGGCGGCCGTCAAGGCCTACGGCGAGGCCATCCGTGGCTGGCTGGCGGGCGAAGGCGTGCGCGTCAGCGTCGTCATGCCGGGCTACGTCGAGTCGCAGATGTGCCGCGAGATGCCCGGGCCGAAGCCCTTCCTGTGGTCGGCCGAGCGTGCCGCGCAGCGCATCCGGCGGGGGCTGGCGCGCAACCGGCCGCGCATCAGCTTTCCCTTTCCGCTCAATCTCGGCACCTGGTTGCTGGCGGTCCTGCCGCCGACGCTGTCCGAATGGTTGCTGCGCCGGCTCGGCTACCGTGGGTGATTCGTTCTGGTCAGCCGTGCTGCCGGCGATGGTCTGCAGTGGCGCCCTGGCGCTGCTCGTCGAGCGCCTGCTCAAGCCGCCGCCGCGGACCTGCTGGCGGCGACCCGTGGCGGCACTGGCCATCCACTTCGGCCTCTGGCTGTGGTTTGCGAGCGTGCTGCTGCTGCTTCTGCAGCGTCCGGTCTTTGCCGCCAGTTCGCTGCTCGCGGGTTTCCTGTTCGTCGTCCTGGTCAGCAACGCGAAGGTGCATTCCCTGCGCGAACCCTTCATCTTCCAGGACTTCGAGTATTTCAGCGATGCCCTGCGCCATCCGCGTCTCTACATGCCGTTTCTCGGCGCTGCACGGGCGCTTCTGTCGCTGTTCGCGCTCGGTCTGGCGATTGCCACCGGGTTGACGATCGAGGATTCTCTGCTTGGCCGGATGTCGGTCGGGGAGTTCCTCAGCGGCGCGGCAACGCTGGTGCTGGCCGGGCTGCTGCTGATCGGGTTCGGGGCGCGGCACAGGCTCGCCGTCGCGTTCGACCCGATCGCCGACTTGCGGCAGCTCGGCTTGTTGACGGCCCTCTGGCGCTACGGCGAGGAGGAGCATGTGCCCTGCCAGCCGCAGTCGCCCTACGAGCGGCTGCCCTGCGCTTCCGCGGTCACCGCCGGGTCGGCGACGCTGGTGGTCGTGCAGAGCGAGTCGTTCTTCGATACGCGGCGGCTGTTCTCCGGCATTCGTGGCGATGTCCTGAGCGAGTTCGACTCGCTGTGCCGCAGCGCCGTCTGTCATGGGCCGCTGCAGGTTGCCGCCTGGGGCGCCAATACCGTACGCACCGAGTTTGCTTTTCTCTCCGGTCTGGCTGCCGAGTCGCTCGGCGTACACCGGTTCAACCCCTATCGCCGGCTTGGCCGTCAGGGCGTGGCGACTCTCGCCACCTTCCTCGGGCGCCGTGGCTACCGGACGATCTGCGTACACCCGTACGCAGCCAGCTTTTACTCCCGCCACACGGTGTTCCCACTGCTCGGGTTCGATGAGTTCATCGACATTCGTGCCTTTGCCGGCGCGGCGCGGGAGGGTCCGTATGTCAGCGACCTGGCGGTTGCCGAGCAGGTCGCTGCCCTGCTCGAGAAGGCTGCCGGGCAGCCGGTGTTCGTCTTCGTCATCACGATGGAAAACCACGGCCCCCTGCATCTGGAGAAGATCGCTCCGGGTGACGAAGAGCGGCTCTATTCGGTTCCGCCTCCGCCAGGCTGCGACGATCTGACTGTCTATCTGCGGCACCTCGTCAACGCTGACCGGATGGCTGGCCGGCTGCGTGCGGTGATCGATGGCCTGCCTGGCCCCGCCTGCCTGTGTTGGTTCGGTGACCACGTGCCGATCATGCCCGGCGCCTATCACGCGCTCGGCGTGCCGGACGGACGCACCGATTACCTCATCTGGCGCAAGGGCGATCGCCCCGGAGCGGCGGCGCCGCGCGAGATGCGGATCGACGAACTGGGCGGCCATATCCTGCAGCAGATGGGTCTGCTGGCAGCGCGCGAGTGAACCGGGGGTCAGCTGTGGCCGCTTCGCCGGAGCTACAGCCGCTGCATTTCGGCGGCCAGCGCGCTGACGGTCTCGCGAATCTGCTCCTCGCTGTGCTCGCAGGAAATGAAGAAGCGCAGCCGGGCCGCTTTCTCCGGAACGGCGGGGTAAACGATCGGCTGCACGTTGATGCCGCGGGCGAAGAGCGCGGCGGCGAGGCAGGCGGCCCGGACCGACCCACCGGTGATCGCCGGGATCACCGCCAGACCGGCGCTGGTCCCGGTGTCGATGCCGGCTGCACGGGCCAGCGCGAGAAAGAGCTGGCCACGTGCCTGCAGGGTTCGCACGCGTTGCGGCTCGCGTTGCAGGCAGCGCAGCGCCGCCAGCGAAGCGGCGGCGACCGGCGGTGGCATGCCGACGCTGTAGAGAAAGCCGGGCGCCAGGTGGCGCAGGTGCTCGACGAGAGCGCTCTCCCCGGCAACATAGCCGCCACATCCGGCGAGGGCCTTGCTCAGGGTGCCCATCCAGATGTCGACGTCGCTGCTGTCGACGCCGAAGTGCTCCCTGATGCCGAGCCCGTTGTTTCCCATGACGCCGAAGGAGTGTGCCTCGTCGATCATCAGGAAGGCGCGGTACTTGCGCTTGATGTCGATGAAGCGCGGCAGGTCGGGGTAGTCGCCGTCCATGCTGTAGATCCCTTCGAGCACGATCAGCACCCGCTGAAAGTGTGCTCGCTGCTCGGCCAGCAGGGAATCGAGGGCAGCCCAGTCGTTGTGCGAAAAGGGCAGGCGGCGGGCACCCGCGAGGCTGATCCCCTGCAGGACGCTGTTGTGTACCAGTTCGTCATGGACGATCAGGTCGCGTGCGCCGAACAGGTAGCCGATCGTCGTCACGTTGGTCGCGTGGCCACTGACGAAGGTGACGGCGCTCTGGCTGCCATAGGCCGCGGCAATCGCCTGCTCGAGCTCGCGGTGCACCGAGCGCTCGCCGGCGACCAGCCTGCTCGCTGAGACGGAGGTACCGAAGCGATCGATCGCCTGTTTCGCCGCCTCGCAGACTTCGGCATGACCGGACAGGCCGAGATAGTTGTAGCTGGCGAAATTGATGTATTCGCGACCGCCGATGCGCGTGCAGGCGCCGGCAATGCCCTCATGCAGCATGAAGAAGGGGCTGTCGATCTCGAGCCGTGCGGCGCCTTCGGTAATGATCCGCAGCTGCTGGTAGCCGGGGTGGAGATCAAAGCGCCAGTGCTGCTCGGGTGTGCTCTCCGCCGCCAGTGCGGCGCTGGTCGGCGGCTTCAGATCACTGTCCTGCGCCGCCTGACGCAGCCGTCTTTCGAGTGCCTGCTGGATCAGCCGGTCCTTGATCTGCGCCGTGAGGCCGGGAAGTCCCTTACGCGCCACGGCCATCTCTCGCGGACTTGTCGTCGCTCGGTCTGGTGGTGTTGAAGTCGGCGGCGAAACGCGCAATCTCCTCGTCCGAGACCTCGACTCCCTGCTGTCTGGCGATCAGTTCCGTCTGCGCCAGCAGCTCTTCCTGGGCTGCTGCACCTCCCCGCGCACCGTCTTCGGTCTCGCGCAACTGCAGCAGCAGGCGCTCGGCGAGCCTGCTGATCGTCGGGGTCTGACTGAGTGCCAGCACTGGCAGCCGAATGCCGAAACGTGCATCGAGGGCGACCGCCAGTTCGACGCCCATCAGCGAATCGAGGCCCATGTCGAAGAGCGATCGGTTGGCATCGATCTTCTCCGGCGGAATGCGCAGGATCTCGCCAATCTCGCTCCGGAGCATATCGCCAATGACGACCAGCAACTCGTCGTCGGGGAGTTCGGCCAGCAGCCGCCTGATGTCCTGCGACTGATCGTCGTCGTCGCCGCCGCACTCGCGGGCCAGTTCGCCAAACTTCGGGCTGCCTGCGGACGGCAGGACGCGGCTCAGCGCCTGCCACTCGAACTCGAGTGCCGCCAGGCCGGAGCGATCGGCAAGCAGCATTTCTTCGAGCACGTCGAGCGCCAGCTCCGACTTCAGTGCCGACCCGCCGAGGCGATTCTCGAGAGCGTCGCGCATCTTCTCGTTGCGTGCGAGGAAGCCGGAATCGGCAATCGGACCCCAGCCCACAGCGGTCGCACACAGACCCTGTGCGCGACGATGCGCGGCGAGTGCCTCGAGCCAGGTGTTGGCGGCGACGTAAGCTGCTTGCCCCGGGTTGCCGAAGGCTGCGGTCGCCGACGAGAAGAGCACGAACAGATCGAGCGCTTGCGGGCGGGTCAGTTCATCCAGGTGGCGGGCGCCCAGCACCTTCGCTGCCAGCGCCTGGCGAATCTGGGTATCGTCGAGATTGCGCACCAGCGCGTCGTCGATCACCGTTGCCGCGTGCAGGATTCCCCTGAGTGGTGGCAGATCGCCGTCCGTCACGTCGAGCAGTGCCGCCAGAGCGTCCCGGTTGGTGACGTCGCAGGCTGCCGCGTGCACCCGCACCCCCTGCTCTGCGAGGCGCTCGATGGCTGCCCTGGCGGCGGCGGAATCGGGACCGCTGCGGCTGATCAGGATCAGGTGGCGGGCACCCCGGCTGGCCAGCCACTCGGCGGCGCGCAGACCAAAGCCGCTGAGGCCGCCGGTGACCAGGTAGGAGGCGTCGGCGGCGAGTTGCAGCCGCCTGCGCGGGCCGGGCTTTGGCGGCTGCACGCGCTTGATGCCGTGGTGATAGGTGATGACGATCTTGCCGATCTGGCGTGCCTGCTGCATGTAACGGAAGGCTTCGACGACGTCCTCGGCCTCGAAGCTGCGGTAGGGCAGGGGATGCAGAATGCCGTCGCTGAACAGCTCCATCAGCTCGCCAAAGAGCCGGCGCGTCAGCTCCGGATGGAGCAGCATCAACTGGTCGGCGTCGATGCCGAAGTAACTGACATTGTTGCGGAAGGGACGCAGACCGATGCGGGTGTTCTCGTAGAAATCCCGCTTGCCGAGTTCGAGGAAGCGGCCGAAGGGGCGCAGCACGCGGAAGTTGCGATTGATCGCTTCGCCGGCGAGCGAGTTGAGGACGACATCGACGCCATGGCCACCACTTTGCTCGAGGATCTGGTCGGCGAAGGCCAGCGAACGCGAGTCGAAGATGTGCACGACGCCCAGCAGGCGGAGAAAATCGCGCTTCTCGTCCGAGCCGGCGGTGGCGTAGATCTCGGCGCCCAGCCAGCGCGCGATCTGGATCGCCGCGATGCCAACGCCTCCCGCCGCGCCGTGAATCAGGACCCGCTCACCCGCCTGCAGGCGGGCCAGGTGGTGCAGCGCGTAGTAAACGGTGAAGAAGGTGCTCGGAATCGTCGCTGCCGCTTCACAGGAGATTCCCGGCGGGATATGGGCGACGGCAGTGCTCTGGGTGAGTACGCGGTTGCCGAAGCTCGAAGGAGCGAAGCCGACCACCTCGTCGCCGGGGCTGAAGGCCGTGCAGTTGCTGCCGACACGCGAGATCACGCCGGCGAACTCGAAACCGAGCGTCGGTCCGGCAAAGCCGTTCTCGATCGCCTCGTCGGAGAGCAGGCCCAGTGCGTACATGACGTCGCGGAAGTTGAGCCCGCTCGCCTGTACCTCGACTTCCACCTGATCCGGCGCAGGCGCCACGCGCGGATGTGTCTCCCAGCGCAGATTGCGCAGTTGCCCGGCGAACTGGAAACCGAGTGCGATGGTCGGTGATTCGAGAAGCCGCGGTGCACGGGCATCCGGGCGCGGTTCGTCGCGTAGGCGCGGGACGTAGCGCTGGCCAGTGGCGGTGAGAATGATCTCCAGTTCGTCGTCGGGCTGCTCGAACTCTTTGTCGAGCAGGCAGGCGGCCGCCTGTGGGGGCATCGGCAATGCCAGGTCGATCAGGCGGACGCTGCCGGGCTCTGCCTCGTTGAGCATCGTTCGCGCGAAACCACAAAATGCCGCATCGTCGCTGGGACCGGCGATCGAACCGTCGCCCCCGGCTGCGGCGGCAGCGGGCAGCAGGGCCGTCCCGGCGTTGCCCGTGATCAGCCAGCGGATCGTGCGGGTGCCCGACTGCTCGCACGCCTGCGCGATACGTGCCGCCAGCGCACAGCGCTCGACCTGGCGTGTCAGTGCCTCGTCGGCGGACACGGTGGGCGACGTCGGTGCGAGGCAGGTGAGCATGACGAGGCCGTCGAGTTCGCCGTAACTGGCGGTGGTCTGCTGCAGCAGCGCGGCGAGCGCCGCCGTGTCGGTGGTGCTGGCCTGAATCACCAGGTCCTTTCTGGCCTGCAGCTTCCTCGCGAGTTCGTCGGCAAGGCGGGCGGAATAGCCCACCGGGTCGGCGAGCAGGATCCAGCTGCGGATGCTGGCTTCGGCTGCCACGACGGGCGCTGCGGCCGCTTCGTCGACCTCGGCCAGCAACAGATAGGGGCCGGAGAGGGTATCGGGGGAAAACTCGCAGGGGTCGGCGCAGCGACAGCCCAGATCCTCGAGTTGGCGTTGCCAGAAGGAGCTCGGCCGCTGGCTCGAGATCCAGCGGCCGCTTTCGGTGTGCGACCAGCCGTCGCGCTGGGCACCGAAGACGAAGTCGATCCAGCGTGAGGGCTGCTGGCCGACAACGATCAAAGAGGCGCCGCCGGCGAGGCAGCGGCGTGCATGGCGGAGGGCCTGCAGCGCCTGCTCGGTGGTCGGGAAATCCAGCATGACGATCGCCATCATGCACGATCCTGCTGCGGGCTCCTGACTCCCGTCGGCCCGGTGGGCGTCATCGATCAGGCTGGTCCGGATCGTCGGGAAGAATTCACCAAGGCGCACCTGTGCCTCCTCGAGCGCGGTTGTCGAGGTGCTGGCAAAGCAGTAGTCCGAGCGCGTGAAGTCGAGGGCGAAGCAGATGTCCATGGCAAGCGCCGGCGCGCCGTCGCTGATCTCGACGATGCCGAGGCGCTGTCCTGCTGGCAATGCGGCGAGCGCCTCCGTCACCAGGGCACTCAGCGCCTGTCCGAGCTTCATCCTGCCACGGGCGCCGATGACCTGCAGCAGCAGTGTCGCCAATGACGATTCCTGCGGGCAGATCTCGGACAGGGTGGAACTGCCCGCGATGAGCGCCGGCAGGTGCAGGCCGACCCGTCCGACCGAATGGATGATCTGGAAGTAGTCCGGGTAGTCGGCGAGCAGGCTGTTCCAGATGTCCTCCGCGGACGACTCCTCCCGGTGATCAGGGACAATCGTCCAGCCATCGGCCGCCGCGGCGAGCGACCGCTCATCGTTCGCGAGCCGCAGGAGATCGGCGAGAAAAGGTGCGCTGTCAGGACTGGCGGACTGGCAGGACAGGATCATCGCCGCCGACAGCGTGCCGTCCGCAGCGGCCATCTGCTGCAGGGCACGGCGCGTGAAGCGGCTGCACAGGCTGTCCAGGAGCGGATCGACTTCTTCCGTGTAGCGGCGGTGCGTTCCCTTGAGGGCCGCTCGTTGCGTGACGGCGGCGAGGGCCGAGCGGACGCGGTCGAAGCCCAGTGCCGGCGCGCCGGCAGGCTGTCGGGCGTGCGGCCTTGGCGTCGCGTGCAGGGCGAGAAAGCGCAGCCGGTCGCGGCCACTCCTGTTCAGGCGAACGCCGCGAAAGCGCGCGTCCTTGACGACCGCGATGACGCGGCCGGCAGCCGAAAAGAGTGCAAACTCGGCCTGCAGCGAACGCGCGCTGCGCCGCAGCAGCGTCGCGCGGGCGAAGCAGGGCGGGCCCTCCTGTCCAGCGCGAAGGATGACGCGGCCGAATCGCGTCGGGATGAAGGCGATCGCATCATCGGCGTCGATGGCCTTGTGCAGGAGTTGGAAGAGCAGCTGAAACGCGCTGTCGAGCAGGGCCGGATGCAGGTGGGCGTGCGGGATTTCGGCTTCGACGCCAGGCGCAACGCGCAAGGCGGCAAGCGCCGACTTGCCGTCGATCCAGCCCTGTTCGATGCACTGGAAGGCCGGGCCGTAGTGGATGCCGATCGCCCGCGTCAGCGCCGCGTGGCTGTCGGCGTCGAAGTCCGCCGGACGTTGCGGCAGATCCGGCAGCACTTCGCGCAGCAGGTTGTCCTGTGCCTCACGAACGACACGCGCCGACGCGTGCACGGCCCAATCGGTGCCGCCAAGCTGCTCGCGGCTGCGGATCGTCAGCTTGCCGTCGAGCGGGTCGATCGACAGGCGAACGACAGCAGAGCGATCATCGGCGAGCAGCAGGGGCGAGTGGATCTCCAGATCCTCGATCTCGACGATTGCCGACGGGTGCCAGACAAGCGCCGCCGCCAGCGCCATTTCGGCATGGGCGGACCCCGGGAGAACGGCCGCCTCGCCGACGACATGGTCCGCGAGCACGGGGTTGAGCTGGGTGTCGAGCTGGTTTTCCCAGGTCAGCTCGTGCTGCGCCAGCGGATAACCGAGCAGCGGATGAATCTTGCGGCGGTCGATCAGGCCGAGTGCTTCGCTGGTCACCGGGTGCCAGTGGCGTTCGCGCTGCCACGGGTAACCCGGCAGGCGAACGAAGCGTCCAGGTTTCGGAAAGGCCGTTCGCCAATCGACGGCGGCGCCGGCAATCGCGACCTCGCGCGCCGCCGACCTGATCCGCTGCGCGCCGTCGTCGTTGCGCGTGCCGGTCGCGATCACGCGGCCGTCGATCGAGCGCGCCTTGAGACAGTCATTCAGATAGGTGCGCAGGATCGGGTGTGCTCCGATCTCGACGAAGATCGTGATCCCCTGGTCGAGAAGCGAGTCGACTGCCTGGGCGAAGAGGACTGGTTCGCGAATGTTGCGCCACCAGTACTCGGCGCCGAGATCCTCGCCTGGCAGCGGCGAGCCGCTGACCGTCGAGCAGAAAGGCAGCGCACTCGCGCGTGGCTCGAGCCCGGACAGCGCCTGCCTGATCCCGGGCTCGAGGCGGTCCATTGCCGGGCTGTGGAAGGCGTAGTCGAGATCAAGCCGTTTCCAGGGCACCTGCCGGCTGCTCAGCGCGTCCTCGAGTACCGCCAGCGCTGGCTGCTCACCGGCGATCGTCAGGCCGCGCACGCTGTTGATGCCAGCGATCGTCAGGTCGCCGGCAAGCCCCAGTTCGGCGAGCAGACTCGCCGCGGCTGGCTGCGGCAGCGCGACCGCGGTCATCTGCCCATGGCCGCGGGTCGTTCCCTGCAGCAGGCTGCGCTGGTAGATCACCTCGACGGCATCCGCCAGGCTCAAGGCGCCGGCTGCCCAGGCCGCCGCGACCTCACCGACACTGTGCCCGGCGACGACGACCGGCGTCACCCCGTGCCGCTGCAGGAGCCTGGTGATGCCGACCTGCAGGGCAAAGAGGGCTGGCTGCGCAATCTCGGTCTGGTCGTAGCGATCGTCACCGTTCTCGCCGGCCAGTTCGTCGCTCAGCGAGAAATCGGCGTGCCGCCGGAACAGCGTGTCGACCTCGCGCACCGCCTCCCGGAACAACGGTTCCTCTGCCAGCAGTTGCCGGCCCATTCCGGACCACTGACAGCCATTGCCCGAGTAGATGAACGCCGGCCCACTGGCGGCCCCCACCATCCGGCCACTGGTCACTGCCGCATCCGCACCGCGGTCTTCGGCGAAGTCGAGCAGGGCACGCCTGATCTCCGCCAGTGTCTGCGCTTCGACGACCAACCGCTCCTCCAGCCAGTCGCGGCGAAACGCGGCGCTGTGCGCGATGTCGTAGTACGCCGCCGGCGGTTGGTCGGCGAGAAAGGCAGCGAGACCGCCGGCGGCTGCCTGCAGCGCCTGCTCGCTGCGCGCCGAGACGAGCAGCGGTGGCAAGGTGCCGGGGGCGACCGCTGGCCGACCACGGGCGCGCCGTTGCGGCGGGCTCTCGATGATCAGGTGCGCGTTCGAGCCGCCGAAGCCGAAGGAGTTGACGCCGATCGTCAGCTTGCCGGTTTTCGGCAACGGGCGGTTGCGGGTGACCAGCTGGATGTTCCAGTCGCTGGTGCGGATGTGCGGATTGACCTTGCTGACGCCGATGGTCGCCGGCACCTGACGGTGTTCCAGGCAGTGCAGGGCCTTGACCAGGCCGGCGGCGCCGGAGGCCGTTTCGAGATGGCCGAGGTTGCTTTTCACCGAGCCGATCGGCAGCGGCTTGCCAGACGGGCGACGTTTGCCGAGTGCATTGCCGATGGCCAGTGTTTCGATCGGGTCGCCAACCGCAGTGCCGGTGCCATGCGCCTCGAGATAGTCGATCGCTGCCGGATCGATGCCGGCCGCGGCGTAGGCTTCCTCGAGCAACGCCGCCTGCACCTCGGCGCTGGGGACGGTCAGTCCCGACTTGCGGCCATCGGTGTTGACCGCCGAGCCGGCGACGATTGCCAGGATCGGATCGCCGTCGGCGACAGCCTGGTCGTGGTCCTTGAGAAAGAAGACGCCGCCGCCCTCCGAGCGCACGTAACCGTCGGCCGCCGCGTCGAAGACGTTGCAGCGCCCGCGTGGCGACAGCATCGACGCCTTGGCGAAGCCGAGGAAGCCGTAAGGATGCAGGTGCAGGCTGATGCCGCCTGCCAGTGCCTGCGACACCTCGCCGCTGGCGATGGCGCGGCACGCCTGGTGCAGGGCGACCAGTGACGACGAGCAGGCGGTGTCGATCGCCATGCTGGGCCCCCGCAGGTCGAGCACGTAGGAGATCCGGTTGGCGGCGATGCTGGCGGTGTTGCCCGTCGCCATCGTCGAGTCGGCGACCGCCAGGTCATCTGCCATGCGGTAGGAGTAGTCGGCGCTGGCGATGCCGATGAAGACCCCGCAGCGACTGCCGCGCAGCCGCGATGGCCGGATGCCGGAGTTCTCCAGTGCTTCCCAGCTCATTTCGAGCAGAAGTCGTTGCTGCGGATCCATCAGGGCCGCTTCGCGCGGCGAGATGCCGAAGAAGGCGGCGTCGAAGGTTGTCACGTCACCGATCGATCCGGCGGCGAAGGTGTAGGTCGTTCCCGGGTGGTCCTTGCGCGGGTGCAGGAAGGTCTCCAGCGCCCAGCGCTGCGGATCGACCGTGCCGACCAGGTCGCGGCCGGCGAGCAGATCCTGCCAATAGGCCTCGGCGCTGGTCCCTGGCATGCGGAAGGAATAGCCGGTGATGGCAATTCGCCGTGTCATCTGACTGCGATCTCCATTGTTGATCGGATTGGGCGGGACACCTGACGGGCACCGGCGCCGGCAGCGACTGCCGCCGGCAGAAGGCTTCAGGAGCGCGGCCTAGTATAAGCCTCGAAGGCTTCGCCGCGCATCCGGTAGCCGGCGACGCCCATGCCGGTATCGGTGCGATCGAGCCCGAGCGTGCCGCTGACCCACATCGCGTCCATGGTGCGCATGCCGCCGACGGGCTTTTCGGCGACGACATGGATGATCTGGTTGGCCGGTGGCGGCGGTACATGGATGCAGGCGCCGAAGTAGGGTACCAGCAGGAACTCGGTGACCTGCTCGCCGCGACGTTCGAGCGGCACGACGAAGCCGGCGATGCGTACCTTCTGTCCGCTCATCGCCTTCTCGGCCGGTGCCTGGTCCCACAGCCGCCGGGCGCTCTCCAGCGCCTCCTGCGCTTTCGGATCGCTGTCCTGCAGGCGCGCGAGGTCGAGACCCTTGAAGGCCGCCATCGGATCCCAGCCCTTGGGCATCAGATCGTCCCAGCCGATCAGGCGGTAGCCTTGCGCGCCCTTGCGGTCGTCAGGCAGGCGGTCGCCGACACGGTAATCGGCCGGCTTCGTTTCCTTGCGCTGCGTCTGCGCCTGCGCGTGCTGTGGCTGCGACAACAGAACGGCGAGGCCGAGACAGATGGCAAGCAGGAGTGGCATTGATCGTTATTCCTGTTTCGCGCCCTGCCGCCCGGCAAGATCGCCGCCTGCGCTCGCGACACCTGGGTCTTGAGCGCAGCGGCGGCGGCCGCCGGCCGGTGAGCGTCCTGCTACTTGTGTGTTTCGACCATCACCATCGGTTCGTCCACAATGACCACCGGCGGCCGGCGCCGCCGCACCGGGCGCGGTGTCCCGCTGCCTTCGTCAGGCGTTGTCGGTGTCGCCTCCATCGCCGCCGCGTGTCTGGTCTCGACCATGATCAGTCCGCTACCCTCGAGCGCTTGCTGGCCGTTGATCGACGCGCCGCTGTCGGTCGCCGCTGCGTCGCGCTCGGCGGCCTTGGCAGGAGCCGATTCGTCGGGCACTGCGGGCATTTCGCGATCGATCATGGCAGCGATGGCCGGTGACTCGGCCGCTACCTCCGGAGCCGACTCGGCAGGCGGCGACTCGGTGACGGCGGCGGCAATTGGCGGCGCCGCCGCAGGGGCGGCAATGGCAGCACGCGTCGGTGGCTCGACGATCGTCTCCGCCGCGTCAGCTGCCTGGCTGGCGACCGCTGGCACGAATTCGACGGCCGTCGCCGGCGCAGCCGTCGGCTCGGCGGTGCCCTGATCGGCCGCTGTTGCGCTGGCGCGGTGGTCGCCAACAGCCAGCGCCGGCGCTGCGCTCGTCAGCGTGACATCACTGACGAGCGACTCTGCCGGCGGCGGCGAGGCGTCGCGGCGGTCGGCGCCGGCAACGGCGACAGCGCTGGCGGCTCCGGTGGCTGCCTCGCCGCTTTCGGCGGTGCGGGTTTCGGTCCTCTCGCCGCGCTCGCGGCGGCCGCCGCGGCGGCCGCGGCGACGCGCGGGGTTGGCGGACTCATCCCCGTTCTGCTCCGCTGCCGGGGCCGCTGCCGGGGCCGCTGCCGGCATCGTCGCGACGGGAGCGAGCAGTGCCTGGTCGTTGGTGCCGGCATTGTCGCTTGCCGGCGGTCGGCGCTCGTTGCGTTGCCGGCGTGGTTCGCGGGCGGCCGCCGGCTCGCGGCCGGTGCCACCCTCGCGTGCCTCACGGGGCTGCCGGGGCTCGCGCGGCTTCTGGCTTTCGCCGCGACTCGCTGGTTGCGATTCCTTCTGCTCCCGACTGCCCCGGGTGTCGCCAGGCTCGCGACTGTCGTCGCGGCGCGCGCCGCGCGACGTGCTGCCACCGCTTCGGCGGCCGTCGCGCACCGCTCCGGTCCCTGCCGGGAGCGGCGCGGCTGCCCTCGACGACACGGGTTCGTCCGCGCCCCCGGGTACCTCCTTGTGGCGGAACCAGGAAACGATCCGCTTCAGGAAGCGGCTCGCCGCCGTATCCGGTCTGGCGCTGTCGACCGGGGTTGCTGCTGGCTCGTCGACCAGCGGTGCAGGCTGCGCTGGGGTGATTCCCTTGATCGCCGCTTCGGCGCGGGGTGCCTGGGAACCTGCCGCGGCCGCCGCGTCGCTGCCGTCGTCGGCCGTCGGCAGTGCGACCATGCGGTACGATGCCTGCTGCAGTTCATCCTGCCCCGTCGCATCGTGGCGAACCCGCAGCACCGTATGCTGCGGCGTCTCGAGATGGATGTTTGGAATCAGCAGGATGGTGACCTTGTGCCGCAGCTCGACCGCCTGCACGTCGGTCCGCTTCTCGTTCAGCAGGAAGGTGGCGACATCGACCGGCACCTGCGCATGCACGGCGGTGGTGTTGTCCTTCATCGCCTCCTCTTCGAGGATGCGCAGGATGTGCAGGGCGGCCGACTCGGTGCTGCGGATGTGGCCGGTTCCCGAGCAGCGCGGGCAGGGAATGTAGCTCGTCTCGGCGAGCGCCGGTCGCAGGCGCTGTCGTGACAGTTCGAGCAGCCCGAAGCGGCTGATCTTGCCGGTCTGCACGCGGGCGCGATCGAAACGCAACGCCTCGCGGACACGGTTCTCGACCTCGCGCTGATTGCGCTGGTTCTCCATGTCGATGAAGTCGATGATGATCAGCCCGCCGAGGTCGCGCAGGCGCAACTGCCGTGCGACTTCCTCGGCCGCTTCGAGGTTGGTCTTCAGCGCCGTTTCCTCGATGTCGGCGCCGCGCGTTGCACGGCCCGAGTTCACGTCGACCGATACCAGCGCCTCGGTGTGGTCGATGACGATGGCGCCGCCCGACGGCAGGCCAACCTGGCGCGAGTAGGCGGACTCGATCTGGTGCTCGATCTGGAAACGCGAGAACAGCGGCACATCGTCGCGGTAGCGCTTGATGCGGTTGACCGTTCCCGGCATCACGTGCGCCATGAACTGTTGCGCTTGATCGAAGACCTCGTCGGTGTCGATCAGGATCTCGCCGATGTCGGGCTGGAAGTAGTCGCGGATGGCACGGATGACAAGGCTGCCCTCCTGGTAGATCAGGAAGGCTCCCTGCTGCAGCTGGGCTGCGTCTTCGATCGCCTTCCACAGTTGCAGCAGGTAACCGAGATCCCATTGCAGCTCTTCGCTGCCGCGTCCGATGGCCGCCGTGCGGGCGATCAGGCTCATTCCCGGCGGCACCGGCAATTGGTCCATCACCTCGCGCAGTTCGGTTCGCTCGGTGCCCTCGACGCGGCGCGAGACGCCGCCACCGCGCGGGTTGTTGGGCATCAGCACCAGATAGCGGCCGGCGAGGCTGACGAAGGTGGTCAGGGCGGCACCCTTGTTGCCCCGCTCATCCTTGTCGACCTGGACGATCAACTCCTGGCCCTCACGCAGCGCTTCCTTGATCGTCGCCCGGCCGGCGTCCACCCCGGACTGGAAGTAGGCGCGCGAGACTTCCTTGAATGGCAGAAAACCGTGTCGTTCCGCCCCGTAGTCGACAAACGCCGCCTCCAGACTGGGCTCGATGCGGGTGATGACCGCTTTATAAATGTTGCTCTTTCTCTGCTCCTTGTTGGCCGATTCGATGTCCAGGTCAATGAGTTTCTGACCGTCGACGATGGCGACACGCAGCTCTTCGGCCTGTGTCGCGTTGAACAGCATTCGTTTCATTCGTGGGGCTCCCGCGCGCTCTTGTGTGGGCTGCGCCTCGTGTGGGCAGCAACGGAACCGGTGTCTCCGGGACACTCGAAAATCTCGTCGGCAAAGGAAGCAGCGACACCATCTCGCTGACCCGCATGCTCATCGGGCCTTGACCAGGAAGGTTTCGGGAAGTTGCCAGGGCGATTCCGCAGATGCCAGGCGCGCGCAGTTCAAGTAGTATCGCTACTTTGTGGTGAGCGAACTTAACCAGGTGATCAGCGTCCGGCGAGAGTTGCGCAGCGGGGCGCAGAGCAGTCGGCTGGCGCATGCCGGAAAGCGCTCCGCAGGGGCTTCGGAATCGGCATCGCTCGCCGGCCGCAGGGCTCAAGGCATCCTTCAACCGACGACGCAAATCAACTGAAGTATATTCAAAATGGCCCAAGTTGGCAAAAACTCTGTCACCCAACAGCTTATCGGCGAGAACGAGCACGGCCAGCGGGTTGACAACCTGCTGTTGAAGCTCTGCAAGGGGGTGCCAAAGAGCCACGTCTACAGCATTGTCCGCAGCGGCCAGGTGCGGGTCAATGGTCGCCGCGTCGAAGTCTCGCACCGCCTGCAGAGCGGCGACCTGCTGCGCATTCCGCCGCTGCGCATCGGCGGCACCGAAGAGGTGGTGGTGGCGGCCGAACGCAGACTGCACCTGCCGGTCGTCTATGAGGACGAGGCCTTGCTGGTGGTCGACAAGCCCGCCGGTGTCGCCGTTCATGGTGGCAGCGGCGAGAGCTTCGGTGTCATCGAGGCGCTGCGGCAGCAGCGGCCGCAGGCGCGATTCCTCGAACTGGCGCACCGGCTTGATCGCGAGACCTCGGGGATCCTCCTGGTCGGCAAGAAGCGTTCGAGCTTGCTCGCCCTGCACGAGATGTTTCGCGCGGGTGCCGCCGGCAGCACGGCGCGGGTGGCCGACAAGCGTTACCTGGTGCTGGTTACCGGACGCTGGATGGAGCCGCTGCGCCACGTTCGCCTGCCGCTGTTGAAGTACCTGCTGGTTTCGGGCGAACGGCGCGTGCGCGTGGCCGAGGAAGGCCGGACGGCGCACACGGTCTTCCGCCTGCTGGCGCGCTGGCAGCGTTTCAGCCTGCTCGAGGCAGAACTGCGGACCGGGCGCACGCACCAGATTCGCGTCCATCTCGCGCATCTCGGTCATCCGGTCGTCGGTGACGAAAAGTATGGTGACTTTGCCCTCAATCGGGTGCTGGCCCGGGAAGGACTGAAGCGGATGTTCCTGCATGCCTCAAGGATGCGTTTGCCGCACCCGCTGGCAGGCGGCGAACTGCAGCTCGAGGCGGCGCTGCCGCCGGCGCTGGCGGGCTTTCTGCAGGCGGTTGCGGCACGCGAGAGGCAGGATCATGGCGAGAAGATTTGAGCTGCTGGTCTTTGACTGGGATGGCACGCTGCTCGACTCGGCGGCGGCCATCGTCGAGGCCATCGCTGCCGCCTGTCGCGACCTCGAGCTGCCGCCGCCGCCCGTGGAGCGGGCGCGGCACGTCATCGGACTGGGATTGCGCGATGCGCTGCAGCATGCACTGCCGGATCTGCCGGAAAGCCGCTACCCGCAGCTCGTCGATCGCTACCGGCATCACTACCTGGCGCGCGATCACGAACTGCAGTTGTTCGCCGGCGCTGCCGCGTTGATCGCCGAGTTGTCGGCGGCGGGCCATCTGCTCGCCGTCGCCACCGGCAAGAGTCGCCTGGGGCTCGAGCGCGCCCTGCGGCACAGCGGCCTCGGCCCATTCTTCCATGCTTCGCGCTGTGCCGACGAGTGCTTTTCCAAGCCGCATCCGCAGATGCTCGAGGAACTGCTCGACGAGCTGGCCGTCGATGGCGAGCGGGCGCTGATGATCGGCGATACGACGCACGATCTGCAGATGGCACACAACGCCGGCGTCGCCTGCTTGGCGGTCGCCTATGGCGCGCACCCGGCGGCGGCACTCGACGCCATGCAGCCGCTGGCGCGGGTGCACGAAGTGGCCGAACTGGCGGCATGGCTGCGGACGCACGCCTGATCTGTCGGTCGTCCGACTTGCAGGACGGTGGCCGCGGCATCCGCTTCACGATCGAGCGGCGAGGGGCGGCAGAACCGGCTTTCGCCGTCCGTTTCGACGGCCGCGTGCGTGCCTATGTCAATCGCTGCGGACATGTCGCGGTCGAACTCGACTGGCAACACAACGAGTTCTTCGACGATTCCAAGTTATACTTGATCTGCGCGACACACGGCGCCCTCTACTCGCCGGCAGATGGCCGCTGTCTCGGTGGTCGCTGCAACGGTCGCGGGCTGACGCCGGTAGCCGTCGAAGAACGTGATGGTGCGGTCTATCTAACCCCGAGCGAGCACGAGCCTTGAGTACGCCTGAAGAACCACCCTGGGAGCGACAGTTGCTGGAGAAGGTTGCCTTTGCGACGCTGCAGGAGCAGCGGGCGAAGCGTCGCTGGGGCATCTTCTTCAAGCTTGCCGGACTGGCCTACCTGATCGCACTGCCGGCGCTGCTGATGGACTGGGGGGATTCCGAGCAGCTCGCCGACCGCCGGCACACGGCGGTCATCCACCTGCGGGGCACCATCGAGGCACAGGGCGAGGCAAGTGCGCAGAACCTCAACGACGCGCTCGAAGCGGCCTTCGCGGACAAGGGGACCGCCGGCGTCATCCTGCGCGTGAATAGCCCGGGCGGCAGTCCGGTGCAGGCCGGCATCGTGCACGACGAGATCCTGCGTCTGCGAACGGCGCATCCGCAGATTCCGATCTACGCCGTGGTCGAGGACGTCTGCGCCTCCGGTGGCTACTACGTCGCCGTCGCCGCTGACAAGATCTTCGTGGACAAGGCGAGCATCGTCGGTTCGATCGGCGTCCTGATGGACGCCTTCGGCTTTACCGGCACGATGGAGAAGCTGGGCATCGAGCGTCGTTTGCTGACTGCCGGCGAGAACAAGGGTTTTCTCGATCCGTTCTCGCCGCAGGACCTGAAGCAGAAGGAGCACGCCCAGGTGCTGCTGCGCGAGATTCACCAGCAGTTCATCGAAGTCGTCCGGCGCGGGCGCGGCGATCGCCTGCAGGAGACGCCGGAACTCTTCTCCGGCCTGATGTGGACCGGCAGCCAGAGCGTCAGCCTCGGCCTCGCCGACGGTCTGGGCACCGTCGGTTCGGTGGCGCGCGACGTGATCAAGGCCGAGAAACTGGTCGAGTACACGGTCAAGGACAATCTTGCCGAGCGTCTTGCCCGGCGCCTGCGCGCCGATACGACGGATGGTGCGCTCGGGTCGCTGTTCGACTTTGCCCGTCCCGTGCTGCGCTGAGCGTTTGTCAGGCGAACGCCGCCAGCAGGCCTGGATGTCCGGCCGAGCAAGCGACGCGGCGATCGGGGGGGCGACGAGGAAACGGGCAGCGTTGCGTGCCAGGCAGCGGCGACTGCGCCCAGCTGCGCCGCGGCCGTGTGGCAGGGTCGCCCACCAGCACGGCATGGCTGGCGCGGGGTTCAGGCGTGCAGGAGGAAGACCGTCGGGCGACGGTTGATGTCCGGCAGCGTCTCCCGTCGCCACTCGGCGACGGCACGGGTACGGATCAGTTCGTCCGCTGTCGTCAGATCGGTGGCGATGCAGACGTGTGTCGCCGGGGCGCAGACGGCGAGCAGCGAGGCCAGTAGCTGGCGGTTGCGGTATGGTGTTTCGATGAAGATCTGCGTCCGCCCCTGCTGCCGCGATTCCTTCTCCAACTCGCGCAAGCGCTGCTCGCGGGTAGCCGCTTCGCTCGGCAGGTAGCCGTGGAAGGTGAAGCTCTGGCCGTTCAGGCCGGACGCCATCAAGGCGAGCACGATCGACGACGGACCGACCAAGGGCACCACCTCGACGCCCATTTCATGGGCCAGGGCCACCAGGTCGGCGCCCGGGTCGGCGATCGCCGGGCAGCCGGCTTCGGAGATCAGGCCGAGGTCGTTGCCGGCCAGCACCGGTGCCAGCAGTTGCGCCAGCGTGCCGCGTGGCGTGTGCTGGTTGAGTTCGTCAATGCTGATCTGCTGCAGCGGCGTGTCGGCAGGCAGTGCCTTCAGGAAGACCCGTGCCGCCTTCGCGTTCTCGGCGACGAAATGCCGCAGCCGGCGGGCACAGCCGAGGACCGCTGCCGGCAGCACCGCCGCGGGCGCAGTCTGCCCGAGCGGCACCGGGACCAGGTAGAGCCGGCCCGCCTTCATCCGGCTGCCGTCACGGTTGCAGCGGCGAGACGTTTTCGCGTCGCAGCAGTTCGCAGAGGGCGATCAGCGGCAGGCCGATGAGCGCATTCGGGTCCGGGCCATCGATGCGCGCGATCAGGGCGATCCCGAGCCCTTCGGCGCGGGCACTGCCGGCACAGTTGTACGGTTGCTCGAGCTGCAGATAGCGCTCGATCTCCGCATCGCTCAGCTCGCGGAAGCTGACCAGGGTCGGCACGCCGCGGCAATGCACCCGCCCGCTCGGCGCGTGCAGCAGGCAGAGGCCGGTGAAGAAATTGACCTGGCGGCCACGCATCGTTTGCAGTTGGCGTACGGCATTCGCGTGCGTCAGCGGTTTGCCGAAAACCCGGCCGTCGAGACAGGCGACCTGATCGCTGCCGATGATCAGCGCCGCCGGGTGCGCGCCGGCGACGGCCCGGGCCTTCGCCTCCGAGAGGCGCAGCGCGCCGTCCTCAGGGGATTCGCCGGGCAGCATCGTTTCCTCGACCGCAGGGTTCGCCGTGGCAAAGGGCAGGCCAAGGCGCGCCAGAAGTTCGCGACGAAAGGGGGAGGTCGAGGCAAGGATCAGCGGTGGCGTCGTCATCGGGCGGGCTCTCGCTGCGCGCCGCCACCGCATCGGGCCAGGAGATGGCATCGATTCGCTGCTGGCCGGCGCGTAGCTTTGACTTCAATACCCGAAGATAATATCATGCGCGCCTTATGTCGCGACCCGTTGTTATCGACAGTCAGGAGTTTGGCCGTGGGGAGGGCTCGCTGCAGGGCGATGTGCTCGTCGCGACGCTGACCCGTCTGCACGACCTGCTGACCGATACCGGCGGCAGCCTGAGCTTTCGCATCGACGGCCGGCGCGGAGCGCGCGAGCGTTCGCAGTTGCTGCTGACGGTCGATGGCATGCTCTCGCTGTGCTGCCAGCGCTGCCTCGAGGCGTACGAGTACCCGCTGCACCTGCGCAGCCTGCTGGAGTTCGTCGGCAACGACGAGGACTTGACGCAGGACGAGCTGGAGGACGATGCGAAGGACTATCTGCCGCATCAGCAAGCCCTCGATGTGGTCGTGCTGATCGAGGACGAGATCCTGCTGGCGCTGCCCGCAGCGCCGCGGCACGAGAATTGCGCGCTGCCGGGCAGCACGGTGGAGTCGGCGCGGGTGTCACCGTTTTCGGTTTTGGCCGGGCTGCAAGGCAAGGTCGATTGAATCTCAATTTAGGAGTTTGTCATGGCTGTTCAACAGAACAAGAAGTCCCCGTCGAAGCGCGGCATGCATCGTGCGCACGATTCACTGCCCGGCCTGCCGCTGGCGACCGAGCCGACGACCGGCGAGGTGCACCTGCGTCATCACATCAGCCCGAGCGGTTTCTATCGCGGCAAGAAAGTGACCCGGGGTTCGGCTGCGTGATGCTGCCGCACCAGCTCGGCAACGGTGCGTTGTCTTGACTGAGTCGCAGCGGCCTGCCGGCGCATGACCATCACCGTCGCAATCGACTGCATGGGTGGCGACCACGGTCCGCAGGTGACGGTCCCGGCGGCTCTGGGTTTCGTGCGTGACCACGCCGACGTGCGCGTCATCCTGGTCGGCCTGGCCGAAGGCATCAAACCCTTTCTCGGCGACGCCGCGGTCGGGCGCATCTCCGTGCGGCACGCGACCGAAGTCGTCAGCATGCATGAGTCCCCGTCGCTGGCGCTGCGCAACAAGAAGGACTCGTCGATGCGGGTGGCGATCAATCTGGTCAAGCAGGGCGAGGCCGATGCCTGCGTTTCGGCGGGCAATACCGGCGCCCTGATGGCGATGTCGCGCTTCGTCCTGAAAATGCTGCCGGGGATCGAGCGGCCGGCGATCTGCGCCGTCCTGCCGACGCTGACCGGCCACACGCATGTCCTCGACCTCGGCGCCAACGTCGATTGCAGCCCCGAGCACCTGCTGCAGTTCGGCATCATGGGCGCCTCGCTGGTAGCCGCGCTCGAGCACCGGGAGCGACCGACGGTCGGTATCCTGAACATCGGTCAGGAGGACATCAAGGGCAACGATGTCGTCAAGCGCGCGGTCGACCTGCTTGCCGATTCGGAGCTCAATTTCGTCGGCAACGTCGAGGGCGACGGCGTCTACAAGGGAGCTGCCGACGTCGTCGTCTGTGACGGCTTCGTCGGCAACGTCGCGCTCAAGGCGTCGGAGGGGCTGGCGCAGTTGCTGGCAACCTTCCTCCGCCAGGAGTTTCGTCGCAGCCTGCTGACGCGGTTGCTGGCCGTGCTGGCCCTGCCGGTGCTGCGGCGGTTCAAGAAGCGGGTGGACCACCGGCAATACAATGGGGCCACGCTGCTCGGCCTGCGCGGGATCGTCGTCAAGAGCCATGGCTCGGCGGATACCCTGGCTTTCACCTGTGCGCTGAAGCGGGCGGCAGATGAGGTCAGGAACGGTGTTCTCGCCCGCATCAGCGAACGGATGGCGCAACAACAACCACTCCAGGAGACCGCATAGCATGTTCTCCCGCATCACAGGGGTTGGCAGCTTCCTGCCAGGGCCGGCCGTCAGCAACGATGATCTCGCGCGCCGCGGCATCGAGACCAGCGATGACTGGATCACCAGTCGCACCGGAATTCGCTCTCGTCACCTGGCCGCGGACGGACAGACGGCGAGCGACCTGGGCCTCGAGGCGAGCCAGCGGGCACTGCAGGCAGCCGGGCTGACGGCGCCCGACATCGACCTGATCATCGTTGCCACCTCGACTCCGGACTTCATTTTCCCCAGTACCGCCTGCCTGCTGCAATGCAAGCTCGGCAACCGGACGGCGACGGCGTTCGACGTCCAGGCCGTCTGCAGCGGTTTCGTCTATGCGTTGACGATTGCCGAGAAGTTCATCCGCTCGGGCAGCCACCGGCGGGCGCTGGTCGTCGGCGCCGAGGTCTTCTCGCGCATCCTCGACTGGTCCGACCGCGGCACCTGCGTGCTGTTCGGCGATGGTGCCGGTGCCGTCGTTCTCGAAGCCGCGGAGCAGCCGGGAATCCTGGCGACCGCGCTGCATGCCGACGGCGCCCACCACGACATCCTGTCGGTTCCGGGCAGCATCTGCGGCGGCCAGGTCATCGGCGATCCCTTCCTGCGCATGGACGGGCAGGCGGTGTTCAAGTTCGCCGTCCGCGTGCTTGCCGAGGTGGCCGAGGAGTGCTGTGCGGCTGCGGGCCTGCCGTCCAGCGCCATCGACTGGCTGATACCGCACCAGGCCAACGTGCGCATACTCGAGGCGACGGCCAAGAGGATGAAGATGCCGATGGACAAGGTGATCGTCACCGTCGACCGGCATGGCAACACTTCGGCGGCGTCGGTGCCGCTGGCTCTCGATGAGGCCATGCGCGACGGGCGCATCCGCAGCGGCCAGCGGGTGATGCTCGAGGGAGTCGGCGGCGGTTTCACCTGGGGCGCGGTGTTGTTGCAGCTATGAAGCAGGGCTAGGAGGAGGCAGCATGGCGTTTGCACTGGTATTTCCCGGGCAGGGATCACAGTCGGTCGGAATGATGGCCGCCTATGGCGATTCGCCGGTCGTCCGTGCCACTTTCGACGAGGCTTCGAGCGCACTTGGCGAGGATCTCTGGGCCTTGCTGGCCGCTGGACCCGCCGAGGTCCTGGCGCAGACGGTCAACACGCAGCCGCTGATGCTGACCGCAGGAATTGCCGTCTATCGTCTCTGGCTCGACCGGGGTGGCCGGCAGCCGGCGGCGGTGGCGGGGCACAGCCTGGGTGAGTATTCGGCTCTGGTGGCTGCCGGCGTCATTGCCTTTGCCGATGCCGTGCCGCTCGTTCGGCTGCGCGCGACGGCGATGCAGGAGGCGGTTCCGGCCGGGGACGGGGCCATGGCGGCGATCCTCGGCCTCGACGACGAGAAGATCGTCGATGCCTGCCGGCAGGGTCAGGCGGCGGCTGGTGCCGGTGCGGTCGTCGAGCCGGTGAATTTCAACGGGCCCGGGCAGACGGTCGTCGCCGGCAGCAAGCTGGCCGTCGAACGTGCCTGCGAGGCGGCCAAGGCGCTGGGCGCGAAGCGCGCCGTGCTGCTGCCCGTTTCGGCGCCGTTCCATTCCTCGCTGATGCGACCGGCGGCGGCCCGGCTGGCGACCCGCCTCGGCGAACTCAGCCTGCAGGCGCCGCGCTTGCCGGTGATCAACAACGTCGACGTCGCCGTCGAAACGGATCCGGCGCGGATCCGGGAGGCGCTCGTGCGACAGGCCCATTCGCCGGTGCGCTGGGTCGAAACGATCCGCCGGATGGCGGCGATGGGCATCACGACCGTCGCCGAATGCGGCCCGGGCAAGGTGCTCGCCGGCTTGACCAGGCGCTGCGCCGACGGCCTCGCGAGTGGTGCTCTGGCCGATCTGGCGTCGCTGGACGGCGCTCTCGCCAACCTGGAGTAGACAGCATGCTCGATGGACAGATTGCCCTCGTCACCGGCGCCTCGCGCGGCATCGGCCGCGCCATAGCCCTGCAACTGGCCAGCCTCGGCGCGACCGTCGTCGGCACGGCAACCAGTGCCGAGGGCGCGGCGGCGATCTCTGACTTTCTCGGCGAAGCGGGTGCCAAGGGGGAGGGCCGCGTCCTCGAGGTGCGCGATGCGGCGCAGATCGATGCCCTGATCAGCCACATCGAGAAGCGCCATGGCGCACCGTCGGTGCTGGTGAACAACGCCGGCATCACGCGTGACAATCTCGCCATGCGGCTGAAGGACGACGATTGGGACTGCGTCGTCGATACCGACCTGAAGGCAGTGTTTCGCCTCTCGCGGGCGGTCATCCGTGGCATGATGAAGGCGCGTTACGGTCGCATCATCAATGTCACCTCGGTCGTTGGTCACGCCGGCAACGCCGGGCAGGCCAACTACTGCGCCGCCAAGGCCGGCGTCAGCGGCATGAGCCGGGCGTTGGCGCGCGAACTGGGCAGCCGCAACATCACGGTCAACTGTGTGGCCCCTGGCTTCATCGATACCGACATGACGCGGGTGCTCGACGAGAAGCAGAGGGAGGCGATGCTGGCGGGGATTCCGCTCGGGCGCCTCGGGGCGCCGGCGGACGTTGCCGCGGCGGTTGCCTTCCTGGCTTCGGCTGGCGCGGCATACATCACCGGCACGACGATCCACGTCAATGGCGGCATGTTCATGGGCTGATGGCTTGGTTTGCCGGTGCCGGCGCCGGTTGGTGGCAATCGTTGGTAAGTTGCGATCATTTTGTTAGAATGGCGCGCTTTTTCCTGTTTGAACCTTGTGAAGGAACCCATTAGATGGAAAATATCGAGCAGCGTGTCAAGAAAATCGTCGCCGAGCAACTCGGAGTCAACGAAGCGGACATCAAGAACGAGTCCTCGTTCGTTGACGATCTCGGTGCCGATTCGCTTGACACGGTGGAACTGGTGATGGCGCTGGAGGAGGAGTTCGAGTGCGAGATCCCGGACGACGAGGCCGAGAAGATCACGACCGTGCAGCAGGCCATCGACTACGTGACCTCTCACAAGAAGTAAGAGTAAGCGTCTGTCCAGCCCCCGTGCAGACCGGCCGATGATGTGGCCACGTCTGTCGGGGAGTGATCGGCAACCGGGATCGTCCCGTCGCCGCATGTTCTGATCGTCGGAGTTCAAGGTGGCACGTCGCAGAGTCGTCGTTACTGGCCTCGGGATCGTCTCGCCAGTCGGGAATACCGTTGCCGAAGCTTGGCAGAATGTGGTGGCAGGCCGTTCGGGAATCGACCGGATTGCCCGCTTCGATGCATCCGCCTTTCCGGTGCAGATTGCCGGCGAGGTCCGTGGCTTCGACATCGGCCAGTACCTGCCGTTGAAGGATGCGCGGCGGATGGATGTCTTCATCCATTACGGCATGGCGGCCGGCATCCAGGCCGTACGCGATGCCGGGCTCGAGGGTGCGCAGGTGGCGCCAGAGCGGGTGGGGGTGTCGATCGGCTCGGGAATTGGCGGGCTGCCGGTGATCGAGAAGACCTGTGAGGATTTCGTCGGCGGCGGTGTGCGCAAGATCTCGCCTTTCTTCGTTCCGGGTTCGATCATCAACATGATCTCCGGCAACCTGTCGATCCTCTATGGCTACAAGGGTCCGAACCTGTCGCTGGTCAGTGCCTGTGCCACCGGCACGCACAGCATCGGCGACGCCGGCCGCCTGATCGAGTATGGCGACGCCGACATCATGATTGCCGGCGGTGCCGAAGGCTGCGTGTCGAACATCGGCCTCGGCGGCTTCTGCGCGCCGCGGGCATTGTCGACGCGCAACGACGATCCGCAGGCGGCCAGCCGTCCGTGGGACCGGGATCGCGACGGCTTCGTCCTGGCCGAGGGTGCCGGTGTCGTCGTGCTCGAGGAGTACGAGCACGCCAGGGCGCGCGGTGCGCGCATCTACTGCGAACTCGTCGGCTTCGGCATGAGCGCCGACGCGTACCACATGACGGCTCCCTGCGAGGATGGCGAAGGAGCCGCACGCTGCATGCTCAATGCGCTGCGCAATGCCGGCCTCAATGTCGATCAGGTGCAGTACGTCAATGCCCACGGCACATCGACACCGCTCGGTGACAAGGCCGAGACGACTGCAGTCAAGCGTGCCTTCGGCGAGCACGCGTACCGGCTGGTGGTCAATTCGACGAAGTCGATGACCGGCCATCTGCTCGGCGCTGCCGGTGGCATCGAGGCGTTGTTCACGGTGCTGGCGATCCATCACCAGATCTCGCCACCGACGATCAACATCTTCAATCAGGATGAGTCCTGCGATCTCGACTACTGTGCCAACGAAGCACGGCAACTGGACATCGAGGTCGGCATCTCCAATTCCTTCGGCTTCGGCGGCACCAACGCCACCGTCGCCTTCCGGCGCATCTAACGCCGAGCCCGACCCGGCGTTGCCCGGCCAGCAGGTGCAGTTCCCGCTCGACCTGGAATTGCGCCGTTCGCGGCTTCTTGCCGGGTTGACGATCCTGCTCCACCTGCTGGCGGTCGCCTGCGTCTGGCTGCTGCCATGGCCGTTGCCCGCGCGCAGCCTGCTGCTGCTGCCGCTGGCGATTTCGGCCTGGAGGGCCCTGCGGCCGAGCCCGTTCGTCGGCATTCGTCTCGGCGCTCGCGGCGAGTTCGCGCTGCGGCACGTGCGCGGAGACATCGTCGCCTGCCAGGTGCAGCCGGAAACGACCGTCTTTGGCCGCCTCGTCGTCCTGCGCGTGCGCGACGATCAGGCGCGCAGGCGCAGTCTCACCGTGCTGCCCGACAGTGTCTCAGCCGACCAGTTCCGTCTGCTGCGAGTGTGGCTGCGCTGGCGGGCCGCTGCCGATGTCCTGCCACCGGGCGCCCGTCGGCGCGTGACGCGCGGTCCGTAAACCGGTGGCGCGAGCGGCGGCTCAGGGCGCGCGATCGCCCGGCGCACGCCGCCTGATCACGGTGTTCGTCGCTCGCGGCAGCGTCTCCGGGTAGTTTCGACTGAAATGCAGACCACGGCTCTCGTGCCGGCGCAAGGCGCAGCGGATGATGAGTTCGGCAGTCACGACCAGGTTGCGCAGCTCGATGAGGTCGTGGCTGACCCGGAAATGCGAGTAGAAGTCGTCGATCTCGCGGTTCAACAGGCGGATGCGGTTTTGCGCCCGCTGCAGGCGCTTGGTCGTGCGGACGATGCCGACGTAGTCCCACATGAAACGGCGCAGTTCGTCCCAGTTGTGCGCGATGACGATTTCCTCGTCGGGATCGCTGACGCGGCTGGCGTCCCATTCCGGCAGCGCTGGCAGATCGCCGGCCGGCTGCCGCAGAATGTCCGTTGCCGCCGCCTCGGCGAAGACGAGGCATTCGAGAAGCGAATTGCTGGCCAGCCGGTTGGCACCGTGCAGGCCGGTGCACGAGGCTTCGCCGGCGACGTAGAGGCCGGCGATGTTGGTGCGCGCGTGCAGGTCGCTGACGACCCCGCCGCAGGTATAGTGTGCCGCCGGAACGACCGGAATCGGCGCCCGTGTGATGTCGATGCCGAGGTCGAGGCAGCGGGCGAGGATGTTCGGGAAGTGCTCGTTGAGAAACGCCGCCGGTTTGTGCGAGATGTCGAGATAGACGCAGTCGAGTCCGCGCTTCTTCATCTCGAAGTCGATCGCCCGTGCCACCACGTCGCGCGGCGCGAGTTCGCCGCGCGCGTCGTGCCAGGGCATGAAACGGCTGCCGTCGGGCAGCAGCAGCCTGCCCCCTTCACCGCGGACCGCTTCCGATATCAGGAACGACTTGGCCTGCGGATGGTAGAGGCAGGTCGGATGGAACTGGATGAACTCCATGTTGGCCACGCGGCAGCCGGCGCGCCACGCCATCGCAATGCCGTCACCGGTCGAGGTGTCCGGGTTGGTCGTGTACAGGTAGACCTTGCCGGCACCGCCGGCAGCGATCAGCGTGTTGCTGGCGCCGATGGTCACCACCTCGCCGCTGCCGCTGTCCAGCACGTAGGCGCCGTAGCAGCGCCGATCGCCGAGTCCGAGCTTGGCACCGGTGATCAGGTCGATCGCGATGTGGTTCTCGAAAATGCTGATGTTGGGCTGCTGGCGAACCTTGCCGGTCAGGGTGGTCTGCACCGCGAGGCCGGTCGCGTCGGCGACGTGGATCACCCGGCGCGCGCTGTGTCCGCCCTCGCGCGCCAGGTGGTAGCCGTCCTCGTCGCGGGTGAAGGGAACGCCCTGGTCGATCAGCCAGTCCACCGCGCGCCGCCCGTTCTCGATCACGAAGCGCGTCGCGCGGCGGTCATTGAGGTCGGCGCCGGCGGTGATCGTATCGCGGATGTGTGCTTCGATCGAGTCGCGGTTGTCCAGGACGGCGGCGATGCCGCCCTGTGCCCAGCTCGACGCGCTGTCCTCGAGGGTCCGCTTGCTGATCAGGGCCACCCGTCGTGTCGCCGAGAGCCGCAGCGCCGCCGCCTGCCCGGCGAGTCCACTGCCGATTATGAGAACATCGAAGCGCAGCACCAAGAGGAGTCGTCTCCTGCCAAATGGGCAGCAACTATAGCACGGGACGTCACTGCGCGAGACCTGGGGCAAAGTGGCAGCAGTTCTCATTTTAGATTCCATGGTAGCGGGTGGTGAGGGTAGAGACTGTTGGAAGGGGTAAATCAGCCGGTGTCTGGGGCGTTGGGAGCGAGGCGCTGCTGCATGAAGCGCATGAGGTGATCCCAGTCATCGAACGGCAGGTACTGTAGCAAGGCGCGCAGGTGTTCGAAGAAGGTACGGCGGGAGG
>JAGFNJ010000027.1 GCA_017592775.1 Candidatus Accumulibacter conexus
ATGAACGTGCCGGGTTGGAGACTGCACGCTCTTTCGCATGACCTTGCGGGGCACTGGTCGGTGTGGGTCAATGGCAACTGGCGACTGACCTTTAGCTTTGAAGGCGAGGATGCGGTCTTGGTCGATTGTCGGGATTACCCTTAGGAAGAATTCATGGGACGCATGTTCAATCCGCCGCACCCCGGCGAGACCCTCAAGGAAGACATCCTTCCTGCCCTTGGCCTGACCGTGACCGAAGCCGCCCAGCAACTCGGCGTCACCCGCACCGCCTTGTCCCGTGTGCTCAATGGACACGCGGCGATCTCACCCGAAATGGCACGCCGTATCGAAGCCTGGCTCGGCCCAGACCGCGGTGGTCGCGCCGAGTTGTGGCTGGGGATGCAACTGGATTACGACCTGTGGGTTGCCGAACAGAAGCCGGCCCCCAAGGTAGTTCGGGCGCCGGAATTGGTAAGTGCATGATTGCAGGGATAGAAGGATAAGAAATCCAACGGCACCGACGAGAGTGCATGAGTCTTCATCAAGCAGCGTCAATGTCGAATTTGGGCCCGGAAGCCCCTGAAAAGTCATCCGAATCCCGCCCCGCTCAGTGCCTGCATCAAGCAGCGTCGAGTTGCTGCGTGCGTCCATCAGTGATGTCGAAAGCGGCGTGAAAGGGACGTGCGCCGCCGATGCGCATCCTCGTCCGTGATGCACGGCCGCGAAAAAAAATCCAGTGGGCGCATCTGGTGAGCCCGGGGCCGCGCATCATGGGGCCATCCCAACACGACAGGAGCCCGATCATGACGCAGCGCCTCCAGAACTTCATCAACCTCCTCGCCGGGCTCGCCATCCTGGTCGCCGGCCGGCTCGCGACGGACCGCGCAAGCTGCACTGCCAGCAACCGCAGCTACACGGCGTACGAGAAGCCGGCCTATCTGCGCCGACGGGCGCGCGTGCTGCGGGGTCGCTGACCGGGCGACCTGATCGCCCGGGAAGCACACTGCGCGCCTCCTCCCCGGAGCCGCGACCGGACACCCTTGACTTTCTTCCAGCTTCGGCCAGAGGTGAGCAGCGGTGCAATATCGCGGGCGTCAGTGGACGGCGTGTGTCCCCTGTACTAACATCGCCGCGTCTCATCCAACCCATCGAGGTGTCGCCATGACTGCAGTTCCATCTGCTTCGTCCCGCTCTGCTCGCCTCGGCTTGCGTGCCACGCTGGAGCAAGAGACTGTGCTGCGTCGTGCGGCCGCCGTGTCGCACAAGTCCTTGACCGATTTCATCCTCGACAGCGCCTGCCAGGCCGCCGAGCAAACCCTCCTTGACCAACGCCTGTTCATGGTTTCGGGTAGTCAGGTTCAGGCCCTGATGGAATTGCTGGAACGTCCGGAGCAAGCCAACGAAGGGCTGCGTGACCTGTTTTCGCGCAAGGCCCCCTGGGATGGCCGATGAGCCTGTCGGCGCCGGAACCACTGGGCACGCAACACCGGCTGGAAGGGTTTGACTGCGGCAAGCCGTCGCTGAACGATTGGCTGCTGCGACACGCACGCCAGGCGCAGGGCAGTTCTTCCGCCAAGACTTTCGTCGTGGTGGACGACGAAAGTCTAGCGGGCTACCACAGTCTCACCGTTGGTCAGGTCGACACGCTGGATGTACCCGAGCGGGTGAGCGCTGCCGCATTCCGGCAACTCGACGAATCGCTCGACGATTGCCCGCACTGCCACGCGGCCTTTGGGATCGACGTGGAGTTTGCCCAGGACACCGTCGTCCGGCCCGACGTGCTGGTGATCTGCTACCAACCTGACGGTGAACGACTGACCCGCGCCCCCGATCTGATTTTCGAAGTCATCTCGCCCAGGACTGCACGCCGGGATGAAGTCGTCAAGTTCGATCTTTACCGCGCGGAAGGCGTGTCCCATTACGTGCTGGTCTCCCCGGAAGCGCAAAAGGCCAAGGTGTGGCGGCTGGTCGACGGCGAATATCGCAAGGTGGGCGACTTCCACGACGAAAGCCACCGTTTCGAACTGTCCAGATGCGCCCTTGATTTCGATTTCGGCCGCCTGTGGAAGCGCAAGGGTGGCCAGGCGTGAAGGCCCCGGACTTCGACGCGCCGTGCCCAGGCGGCTTTCGCTGGCTGACCTTGGCCATCTCGCCAGAATCCGGCGGCAATCCGCGGGTCCCTGAGCAGAGCTGTCGCCATCCGGCCACGGCGCTCGCAGCCAACCAGTGGCGACGTCATGTCCTGTCGTGATAGCGTCGCGTTTCCAAGACAAACAAGGAGATTCCACCATGAATGAACAACCCATCAGCAAGGGGCTCAAGTGTGCCTCGATCGGGCTGGCCGTGCTTTCCCTTGTCCTGCTCGGTGCATGCGGCAAGCAGGCGGAACCCCAGGTCGACCGTGTTGCTGCGGAAGCAAAGGCAAAGCTTGAGGCAGAAGCGAAGGCGGTCGAAGCGGCGGCGAAGGAAGCCGAAGCACGGGTGATCGCCATCGAGAGCTACGTCTACGCGTATCCGCTGGTCACGATGGAAATGACGCGCCGCATCATGACGAACGTGGAGGCGCCGCAGGGCTCTCGGGCGCCGATGGGGCACTTCGTCCGGATGCGCAGCTATCCTGACGCCTCGTACCGCGATGTCACGGCGCCGAACGCCGACACGCTCTACACGACCACCTGGATCGACGTGTCCAAGGAACCCTGGATCCTGAGCCTGCCGGACATGAAGGACCGCTACTCCCTTTTCCCGATGCTCGACGGCTGGACCAACGTGTTCCAGGTGCCGGGCAAGCGGACGACGGGCACGAAGGCGCAGACCTACGCCATCACCGGACCGGGCTGGTCGGGCGAATTGCCCGCTGGCGTGACCGAGTACAAGGCACCGACGGGCCTGGTCTGGATTCTCGGGCGCATCTACAGCACCGGCACCCCCGAGGACTACAAGGCGGTGCACACATTGCAGGACAAGATCTCAATCGTGCCGTTGTCCGCCTACGGCAAGCCCTACACGCCGCCCGCCGGCACGGTCGACCCGGCCATCGACATGAAGACCGCCGTGCGCGAGCAGGTCAATGCGCTCGATGCCACCGCGTACTTCAAGCTCTTCGCGGAACTGCTCAAGACCAACCCCGCGGCCGCTGACGATGCCCCGATGCTGGCCAAGCTGTCCAAGATCGGCATCGTTCCGGGGCAGGATTTCGACGTCGCCAAGCTCGATCCCGCCGTCGCCAAGGGCCTTGCCGGCGCGCCCAAGCCGGCTCAGGACCTGATCATGGACTGGATGAAGGCCGGCATCGTGGCGGGCGACATGAAGCTCGAAAACGGCTGGCTGTTCACGACGAAGACGGGCCTGTACGGCACGAATTACGTGCAGCGTGCGCTCATCACCGCGATCGGCCTCGGCGCCAACCGGCCGGAAGATGCCGTGTATCCGACTTCGACGGGACCGGACGTTGCCGCCAAGTACAGCGGCGAGAAAAAGTACGTCCTGCACTTCGAAAAGGGCCAACTGCCGCCCGTGAGCGGTTTCTGGTCACTGACGATGTACGACGCGGACTACTTCTTCGTCGACAACAAGCTCAATCGCTACACCCTGAGCCAGCGCAACAAGCTCAAGGTGAACGCCGACGGATCGGTCGATCTATACATCCAGAACGAATCGCCGGGCAAGGACAAGGAAGCGAACTGGCTGCCGGCACCGAAGGGTGACTTTGTCCTGATGATGCGTCTCTACTGGCCGAAGGAACAGGCGCCGTCGATCCTCGATGGCAGTTGGAAGGTTCCCGAGGTCAAGGAAGCGTCCTAGCCGGTGCCCGGGCAGGTCGGTTGCCGCGCCTGCCGCTGAAGGACGGTCCGCAGACGAAGAGCCCGCCGGACGGCGGGCTCTTTCTTGCCGTGTGCGCGCATCTTCCGATTCGCGGCCGATCGACCGCTGCAGCCGAATAGGCTCCCTCCATCTGCATTCCTGATCACTGGCGTCATCGACTGCGTCGTCGCTGCTGCTGCTCAAGGGCGCGCCGCTGCGCCGAGTGAATCGTTCGGCACGCGGCAATCACCGCAACGCCCGTCTCGCTACCCGGTCGGTCGGCGCCGACCTCGGGAAGCAGCCCAGGGTCGCTGCCCGAGCGGGCATCAACCAGAGAACAGCCCGCAGCGTCGACGCCGATCACCCGTGCAGGATCAGCCCCGGAGGCATCGTGCCGTGCGCGGCGCCGACGAACAGTTGCGCAGGCGATCAGGCACTGGTTCCGTAACGCGCCAGCCCCGCCGCGAACTCGGCCGCCACCCGTGCCCTGAGCGCTTCCGGCCCGATGACCTCGCAGTCACTGCCGTACTTCATGATGTCCATGATCAGTTCGCGGTCGTCGGCGTAGGGCACGCGCAGCTCGTAGCGGCCGTCCGCGAGAAACGCGCCCTCCTGATCCGCGTGCCAGCGCTCGGAAGCGACCCAGCGCGCCCGTTCCGGCGTGAAGCGCAATACCGCCCAGGCAATGCGCTCACCGGAGAAGACGCCGTAGCCCGATCCCAGCACTTCGTCGAGGCGCTCATCGGCGACATCCAGGGCGCGCGTGTCGAGGATCTCGGCGTGTTCGATGGCGTCGACCGAGAAGGCGCGCAGGCCGTCCCGCAGATGGCACCAGGCGTCGAGGTACCAGTTGCCGCGGTGGTGGTTGAGGCGTTGCGGCGAGACCTCGCGTTCCGTCACCTCGTCGGTGCCGCGCGCATGGTAGCGGATGAGCAGGCGTTTTCGCCGCAGCAGGGCGGAGCCGACGCTCTGGAAGTGGTCCAGGTGCAATTCGCGCGCACCGACCGTCTGGATGCGGATGCGGCGCTGCACCTCCTCGGCCGGGTTGTCGGCGCTGCCGAGCAGGCCGGTGAGCCGGGCGAGCAGGGGCCGGATCTGCGGCCCGAGCAGGCCGCCGGTGTCGAGGTTCGAGAGGAGATGATGCATGGTCAGCAGCGCATGGATTTCCTCGGCGCTGAACCACAGCCCGGGCAGCTCATAGTGCGCGCCGACCCGCTGTCCGGCCTTCTCGAAGCGGTAGCCGCCCAGGTTGCGGTCGAAGCGGATCGGCGCGTTCAGGCGGTCTCGCATGTAGGCCAGGTCGCGCTTGAGCGTGGCCCAGGAGACGCCGAGACGTTCCTGCAACTCCTTGCGGGTGACGCAGTGGCGTGCGCCGAGAATCTGGTCGATCTGGTAAATCCGTTCCATGTTGTTCATGGTAGTCCTCGAGTGATCCGCGGTCTTCGCCATCGCCTTGCTGTGAGCCCGCCGCCTGGCATCCTCGCACAGGACGGGAGGCAACGCAGGGGCCAGGCGCGTTTGCAGAAATCCGATACAACATCCGGTCGGGCCCCGATGCTTGTTCACGGTGAGCCGAGGTTGGCCGCGAGCGACCGGTCAGAAGCCGCCATTGGGCTGATCTGCGGATTCTCTCGACTTCCCGACCGCTCCTGTGCAGGAAGCGGCCACTGGGTGTAGGATGGCGGCGGTCGGTGACCGGCCGGCAGCGGCCGCAGCGGCCCCTGAAGATCGAGCAGCCCGAGCGGCAGGTAACCGATCAGAGACCGGCTGCTCGGCGCTGTAGTGGGTCGTCCTGCTTTTCGGCCAGAGCAGTCGTTGGGGGTGGCGAGGATGCATGGCTGAAGTCGCACGGATTGCTGTCGCTGTCGGCTTGAATGGCCTGACCGTTGGCGTTCCCGGATGACGAACGCGAACTACCGGTCCATTTTGGCCAGTACCATCGAATGGGCTGGTAGACTCAACAGCGGTACTTGTCTCCACTGAACACGATGAAGCGTCGCTACGCCCAGTTCAATCCCAAGCGCAAACTACTCTCGCCCGCCGAGGTGGAAGTTCGCGTGGCCGAACTCCGGGCGTTGGCCAGTCGCGCTCGCTATGGCGGCAACCCGGAGCACAAGAAGAACCCCGGCGATTTTGGGCTCGTTCCACCTTCCGATCCAAGACAAGGGAAATCGCTGTGCGATTTCGCCAAGATTCTCAAGCGTAACGAAGCTGAAGCGTTACTTCGCGCGGGACTGTGCAAGGGCCTTGTCAGCGACCGGATGGTTGGCGATTGGCCGAAGAACGTATGGGCAGTCACTGAGGACGGTCTTGCCGTGGAAGCGCAGCTTGAAAGCCCGGATTTGGGGACCTTTCACGGGTACCCCATGCCTGAGACTGATCCGCTGTCGCTGGAAGTCATTCGTCGCTGGCGGTGCCTCAATGGCTGAGCTGCGCATCAACGCAAAGTGGATGGCATCAGTATCCGGGGAACCGGAAGTCATGGCCACAGCAGCCTGTGTCGAGATGTATGTCGACAACATCAGCCTGACTCGGAACCAGGACATCTGGGCGGAGACCGTGCGTGACAACGTCTTTGTCTCTGCCTACCCGCTGGCCATGTGGTTTGCGAGTTCGTGGTGGCGCCTCAACCATGAGCCCCTGCCAACGCAGCAGCCTCGCCATGACTGGCGTATGGTCCATGAACTCGGTGCAGCCAATCACGGCTTCGTATGGCCGCGCGTCATCTTCATCCCAGATGGTGAGGCGATTCACGTGTGGGCCGGGACGTCGATGATGCCGGAGCAGTCGGTGCAGTACCTGCAAGCGCTGGAGGTGCCGAGAATGATCACGTTGACTGGCTTTCAGCACAGCGTCGAGCGCTTCATATACAGCGTGCTGGCCCGCCTGGATGCCAAGGGGCTCGCTGGGTCGAATCTGGCGCACCTGTGGGCCCTCGTGCAGGAAGACTCGGCCGACCCCGAGGCGGTCCGCCGGCGGAAGCTGGAGGCCGAACTGGGATTTGATCCCGAGGAGTGCCCGGAGCAAGCGCTGGACGCGGCACTGCAGCGGGAGAGCCAGGTCGGAGACGCGGCACTTTCAGAACTGGCACCGGCGATTGCAGCGTCGGGAGCCCCCCCGGATTTGGCGCTGATTGGGCAGCTGGCCAGCGCAGACGGAATTGTTGGCAGCCCCGATGTCTCGCCTGGCAGCATCGAGCATCTGGACCACGGGGCACCCTGGGAGCGCGCGGTTCATGACGCTCGTGCGCTTCGCAACAAGATTGGCAATGTCAGAGGCCCAGTTCCCGACCGCAGTCTGCATGACCTGCTTGGCATGAGCAGTGAAGCTGCTGCCAAATACTCGGTGCCGGTTGGACGGTCGCCAGTCGCGGTGGCGATACCGACGAACGATCACCGGTTGAAGTTCGTTCCGCGCAAGCGCAACCCTGGCGGGAAACGCTTCGAGTTGGCACGTTTCCTGGGCGAGTACCTCCGTCCCGCGGCTGACGAATTGCGTTGGCTTGTATCAACCGACCTATGGACTTTCCGTCAGAAATACCAGCGCGCTTTCGCCGCAGAGTTTCTTTGCCCCATCGATTCATTGACGTCTTTCCTGGACGGTGATTTCTCCTCCTACGCCATCGAAGAAGCCGCCGCCGAGTTCGACGTCAGCGAGCAGACGATAACGAGCCTGTTGCGCAACAATGGCTACATGCACGATCACTGGACCGATGGCATGCCGTATCGAATGGCAGCCTGATCTGCTTTTCGTGATCTCAACTTCCACTTGGGGTCGAGAGTTCGCCTTCCCCCGGGTAGTAAGCTGATTTTCATCCGACCCAAGCCGCCAACGAACGTGGCGGCCTGCTCGGTACCCATGGCGCTGTTCATCTCGATGGGCATCCGCGCCCTACGGCATGGCAACGCCTGAGCCTTGGTAGCCGTCCGAGCCTTGCGAAGCACTGGCGCGCCGGCAGCAGCGTGCAGGCGATATGGCGGCCATGTGGCAGTCGGTTCGAACTGCCGCACTTCCCCAACCGCAGGATCGCCCGTGCTGGGTTTACTCCGTTTTGTGTGGAACGAGGGCCATCTGGGCAAACGGCGGGGTGGGCAAGTGAGTGAGTTTTCCGGCAACGAGGTAGGCCATGGAGATGAAGTTTTCGACGCGGCGGTAGCCGCGAGCACGGGCTTGCGCTTCCTGGAGTGCGCGGTTCATGGCCTCGACGCGACCGTTGTGCTTGCCGGCTTCGAAGCCGTTGAGGATGCCGTTGAGGTGGGTGGTGAGCGTTCGCGCAAGGCGCTTGAAGGGATCGAGTCGACAGCGTCTGGCCCAGCTGAGCCAGCGGTGGAAGAGTGGCCGTGCTTCGTCAGGCGATCGGGCCGTCGCGTAAATGGCTCGCAAGGCCTGCTTGATGCGCCAAGCCCGCGCGGTCTTGAGGTTGGAGCGCTGCAGCCAGTGCATGGTCTGGAGTTGCGGGATCGTCCAGGCGGAGGGATTCTTGAGCAGACTCCAGCGCGTACCCTTGAGTTCGGGCTGGCTCTTGACCTCTGCCCGCCGCACCTCGTCGAGAGCCTTGCTGCCGAGTGCGACGACATGAAAGCGGTCAAAGCAGACGGTGGCTTGCGGGAAGTGCTCGGCGGCGCCGGCCTGAAACGAACGGCTCATATCCATGCTGACATGCGTGACCGCTTGTGGCTGACCGCCATGCACGGTCAGGTCCTCGGCGAACCGCTCCAGGCAGGACTTGTCCCGGCCGGGCGTGGCAAAGATCAGGCGCTGCGCATCCAGGTCATAGAAAACAGAGAGATACTCCTGGCCCCGCCGGCAAGCCGTCTCATCGATTCCGACCGCGCGCACCTCAGCATGCCACTCTCTGGCACGGGCCTTGCCGACATGGTGCTCAATGACCCGCCACAGCCGACGGGGCGGTACACGAACCAGGCGGCCAGCCGCGAGCACCGACATGGTCGGTGCGAGCATCAGCGTCAAGGCTTCGAACAGGAGCGTGAAGCGACTCCCCTCACGTGCCCACGGCACGGCAATCTGCGTCACCTTCCCGCAGCCCGAGCACGCCACTCGCGGCACTTCGGCGTGCAGGTAGGCCTCGTACTGGAAGAAGTCGAGATGTCTCCAGGAGCGCACCAGTCGATCATGCAAAGGCTGCGCCGCCGCTCCACAGGCCGGGCAGACGTGCCGGCTGCCGCCAAATGTCACTCGAAAGTCAATCCGGCCGGCCTCCCGGTTGAAGTCGACCTGCTTGACCTGCCACGGCGCAACCAGGCCCAGCGCCTGGGTAAAGAGCATCTCCGTCATCACCTATCCCGACACAAGCGAAAGGCCGCTATTGTCCTCCAGGCCGATGGTGGCTGCCTGCCACCATCGGCCTGGAGGAAGCGTTGGCGAGGGTACGACGATGTCAAGGGTTCGGCTTCGCCCGGACTTCGTCCGCCCTTGACATCGGCGTACCCTCGATGCCCCTCCACCTACGCCGTTTCCACACGAAACGACATAGACCCCCCGTGCTGACCGGCGCAGCGGCAGAGCAGGCGCCGAGGAGCACAAAGCCGTGCCGGTCGAGCACGGCCGACTCGATCCCCAAGGGCATTTCACCGCGCGCGCGAGGCCACTCGATGTGGGGTGGAAAGCAGCGCGCACGGCCAAGCGTGGCGGCTCGGCCGAGACAGCGGCGTGAAGCCGCGGATTGGCGCGACCACGATTCCCCGGCCGGTCTTGGTTTCCGTAGCGCGCCAGCGCCGCCGCGAACTCGGCAGCCACCCGTACCCTGAGCGCCTCCGGCCCGACGACCTCACAGTCGCTGCCGTACTTCATGATGTCCATGACCAGCTCGCGGTCATCGGCGTAGGGCACGCGCAACTCGTAGCTGCCGTCCGCGACGAACGCGCCCTCTTGGTCCTGGTGCCAGCGCTCGGTGGCGACCCAGCGCGCCCGTTCCGGCGTGAAGCGCAATACCGCCCAGGCGATGCACTCGCCGGAGAAGACGCCGTAGCCCGATCCCAGCACTTCGTCGAGGCGCTCATCGGCGACATCCAGGGCGCGCGTGTCGAGGATCTCGGCGTGTTCGATGGCGTCGACCGAGAAGGCGCGCAGGCCGTCCCGCAGATGGCACCGGGCGTCGAGGTACCAGTTGCCGCGGTGGTGGTTGAGGCGTTGCGGCGAGACCTCGCGCTCCGTCACCTCGTCGGTCCCGCGCGCATGGTAGCGGATGAGCAGGCGCTTTCGCCGCAGCAGGGCGGAGCCGACGCTCTGGAAATGGTCCAGGTGCAATTCGCGCGCACCAACCGTCTGGATGCGGATGCGTCGCTGCACCTCCTCGGCCGGATTGTCGGCGCTGCCTAGCAGGCCGGTGAGACGGGCGAGCAGGGGCCGGATCTGCGGCCCGAGCAGGCCGCCGGTGTCGAGGTTCGACAGGAGATGATGCATGGTCAGCAGCGCATGGATTTCCTCGGCGCTGAACCACAGGCCAGGCAACTCATAGTGCGCGCCGACCCGCTGTCCGGCCTTTTCGAAGCGGTAGCCGCCGAGGTTGCGGTCGAAGCGGATCGGCGCGTTCAGGCGGTCGCGCATGTAGGCGAGGTCGCGCTTGAGCGTGGCCCAGGAGACGCCGAGACGTTCCAGCAACTCCTTGCGGGTGACGCAGTGGCGCGCGCCGAGAATCTGGTCGATCTGGTAAATCCGTTGCATGTTGTTCATGGGAAGCGCCCCGAAGATTCGTCCCGCAACCAGCTCCACCACCTAGGCGTCAGCAAGGACCGTGAAATACCCCTCCTCCGCGCAAGAAGTCGGCGCTACAACAGCCAACGAAGATCAAGATCAGCCCCTCGCTTTTCGAGCGACGCTTCACGCGGCTGCGGCAGACGTAACTCGTCACCCGGCTCGTACGGCTTGCATCGGTTGAAGCAGAGGTCATTTGAGGGTTGCAATGTTATGTCACATAGGATATGTTACATAACATCTCACCACCATTTTGGGAATCGCGATGTCCGTTGGAACCAGTGGCAGAATCGTCATTGAAGTTGACGTTGAGCTCAAGAGAATGCTTTACGCCTGCTTGGAAAAAGAGCATATTACTTTAAAACAATGGTTTGTACGTAGTGCCAGCACCTACTTGCGCAATGTAGAGCAGCCGAGCTTGTTTGCCCCCGCGTGTCTCGATTCTGAAAAGGTGGTCGCATGACACCCTTCACCGCCAACAGGGTGGCCTTTGGTCGTCACGAGACCTTCCACCTGCGGTTTGGCTGGCTGACCAAAGGCTACCGCAACTGGTGCGAAACCCCAGAGCTGTTTGGTGAGGACGATCCAACGGTGGTGCTTGGTGTCGGCAAGAACATGGTTACTGCCATACGCTATTGGATGGAGGCCGCTCAGGTTGTACAATCGGCTCCGACTCGCGGGGTCGCCCCTACGAAGATCGGCAGACTGCTATTTGCCCAAGATTCGGGCTGGGATCCTTACCTCGAAGACGATGCCAGCCTGTGGCTTTTGCATTGGTTGATTGCCTCAAATCCGCGCGATGCTACGGCGATCTACTGGTACTTCAATCGCTACCACAAGCCGGAATTCACGAGCGGAGAACTGTTCGATGCCCTTTCCGATTTTGTTCGCGCGAACGCAAAATCCAAAGCGGCAGACACTACCCTGAAGCGCGACATCAATGTGCTCCTGCGCATGTATGGCCCCCATGAGGCCACTAAGGGTGCACCGTTGGAAGATGGGCTCGATTCTCCTATGGCTATGCTTGGACTGATTCAACGTTCCAGCGATGGGAAGCACTACTTGTCCCGAGTTACTGAGCGACGCCGTCTTCCGGTTGCCGCTCTTGGCTATGCGGTGCTCGACTTGATGGAGGCTCTTCAGGATAATAGTGTCCCGCTGGAACGTTTGATGCGCGCCGATCCCCAATACGCTGCCCCGGGCGCGGTCTTTCGGATTACCGAAGATGGTTTGATTACCAAACTCGAAGAGCTCATACGCTGCCTTCCCGGCAGCTTGGAGTTGCGTGAAACCGCAGGCATCCATCAGCTCTACCGGTTACAAAGTTGCGATAAACACGAGTTGCTGGCGCAGCACTATGCCGGTACGCGCCTGGAGAGTGCCGCATGAACCTCGGGCATTATATTCAGGTCAATACCAGCTACACACGCTCCATCAACATCGAGCGCGATCTCGAGTCGTCCGAAGGTGGGCGGCCGTACATCCCAACCGCAAGGTCGATCCAGACCATAAGCCGCATTGCCGAAGCCATGCATCAAGGTACCGCGCCACGCGCTTGGGCGCTTATTGGTCCTTATGGTTCCGGAAAATCCGCCTTTGGCCTGTTTCTCTCCAACCTCCTGAATTCCTCTTATTGGAGCCCCGCCATTCAAGCGCGTCGTGTCCTCAGCCAGGCAGACGCGGTGCTCGGCACGAGGATCAGCCAGGCAATCGGTAACTCAATCGGTTACTGTCGGATTACCATTACCGGCAGCCCGGAGCCGCTCACGCGCCGCTTGGCGATCGCCATGCTGAACGCCGCCGATGAATTTCGGGGAGTCCAGCGTGGCGCGGTTCCCGGCTTTATGAGGGCCCTGAGAAGCGCGATCGATAATTCAGGCGAGATAGCCGTTGGTGATCTGATCGGCTGGATCTCTGACCTTCAGCGTCAGGTCGTTAAGGACAAAGGGAAGGGTGTCCTTGTCGTCATCGACGAACTTGGTAAGTTTCTCGAGTACGAAGCGCGGCATCGGCAATCGACCGATATTTACCTCTTGCAGGCACTTGCGGAGCACGCGTGTGCTGCCAACGAGGCTCCTGTATTACTGGTCGTTTTGTTGCATCAAGCTTTCGAGCAATACTTTGCCACTTTTGGCGACCAGCTCAAGAATGAATGGAAAAAAGTCCAGGGGCGTTTCGAGAGTATCCCGTACCTGGAATCGGCCGAGCAGGTGTTGCGCGTTGTCCGAGCAGCGATCAAGTCCGATCTGCCCGAATCGGCACAACGTGCGGTTTTGGCGAAGACCACGCTCGTCGCGAGGAGGTTGGAAGCGGGAAGCGCTCTGCCGATCGGCCTGGCCAGCGAAGCAGCGGCAGATATTTTTTTCGGCAGCTACCCGTTGCATCCGGTTTCGTTGTTACTTTTGCCATCTCTGTGTCAGAAGATCGCACAGAACGAGCGGACCCTCTTTAGTTTCCTTGGAAGCGCTGAACCGCACGGCTTCCAAGATGCGGTCAATCGGCTCGTGCTCGACGAGGCTCAGCCGAAGTGGATACTGCCCTGGGAAGTCTATGAATACTTCATTCTCAATCAGCCAGGCCTCATCACCGATCAGCTGACGCATCGGCGTTGGGCGGAGGTGATCACCGCCGTCGAACGGCTTGGCGACGCACCAGATGACGCAGTTCGCCTGCTCAAAACCATTGGCCTGCTTAATATCGCTGGCTCGCAAGGAGGATTGAAAGCCTCAGACGAGTTGCTCAAGCTCGTTTTTGGCGACGACGGCTTCGATTTCGATGCCACCATCAAGCTGCTATCAGAGCGCTCGGTCGTCACGTACCGTAAGTACAATGGTGAATATCGTGTTTGGCAGGGCAGTGACTTCGATCTCGACGCCGCCCTTCAAGATCAGCGTGACGAGCTTGGCCGCATCGAGCTTGCGAAGTTGCTCAACGAGCGCGCAGTCATCGCGCCAATAGTTGCCCGCCGCCATGCCATCCAAACTGGCACACTCCGATATTTCCACACCCAGTTTGCCGACGCGGTGTCGGCGGCTGAAGCTCCCGAGATCCACCTACCGACCTTACTCCTGTGTCTTGCTGAAACGCGTGACGCCGAAGACCAATTTGCGGCAGTGAGCCGGAATCAGGAGTCCCAATCACAGCTCATCACCGCCGTCGTACCGAATGCGATGACCATTCGCCGGGCTGTCACCGAGGTGATCGCCTATGAACGTGTGCAGCGCCAATACTCTGAGGTGAATAACGATCCTGTTGCGGCACGAGAACTCAAGGACCGGCTATCATTCGCCAAGGACTTTGAGCATGAACTCCTTTCTGCCGTCCTTGAAGAACCGGAAAACTCGACTTGGTGGTGGGGCGGCTTGGAGCATCGGCCAATTTCCAAGCGGGATATGCAAGATCTGTTGAGCAAAGCGCTCGAAAGGAGCTTCGAGCAGTCGCCGCACATTCATAACGAGCTCATCAACCGTGATAAGCCCTCGTCCACTGCTAACGCCGCACGCAAGCGGTTGCTGTGCGCCATGTTACAGAATGGTGACAAATGCGATCTTGGCTTTGAGAAATTTCCCGCTGAGAAAGCCATGTATCGTGCACTTTTAAAGGCTACCGGAATCCATGCGCCGGCGGGCGGCGAGTGGACGTTCCAAAAGCCGCGAGCAGGCGCACGCGGCAGACTTCTTCCACTTTGGGACGCGGTCGAAGCTTTTCTCGATGCTGAACCTCCGCAGCCACGAACGCTAGGCGATCTTTTTTATCACCTTACCCGGCCACCCTTCGGCGTCAAGCAAGGCGTATTGCCGGTCTTCTTGCTCGCCTATTACCTGGCGAATGAACAAGAGCTTGCTTTGTTTGACGACGGACACTACTGCCCTTTCATTTCGGAGGAAATAGTTGAACGCATCATCAAGGAGCCGCATGTCTTTGGACTCCAGCGCTTCAGGTCTGATCCTGTGCGAGATGCCATCTTCCGTTCGTATTGCGAATCCGTGTCGTTGACGGGGGAGTCGCCGACGCAGTTGAATCTAGTTGCTGCCGCCAAGCCGTTTGCCCGGTTTATGATGACTTTGCCGGACTACGCGAAGGCGACCAAGACAATCTCCGCCGAAGCGCAGCGGTTGCGCGAAAAATTTTATGCAGCCAAGTCTCCCTTGCAGCTGCTCTTCTTCCAGATCCCAGAAGCGCTCGGGCTAAAGCCACTCATGGGTGACCTTGTTAGTCCTGACGACTTGCATGCCTTCAATCGCAAGCTAAATAGTGCAATTACCGAGCTGCGCGTGGCCTATCATGCGTTACTCAATGACTTTGTCGAGCAACTGCGAGAAGCATTCAAACTCAGCAAAAGAGAAGATCTGGGCCGCATCCGCGAGATCCTCACGGGGCGATACGCCGGCTTGCAGGATTACACGATCGACGTACAGGGACTTAAGGCATTTATCGGCCGCGTTGTTGATACCTACGGCGATGAGAAACATTGGCTGATCAGCCTGGCCAGTTTCCTCGCGCGTAAGCCACCCGAGAAATGGAACGATGATGATGCCTCAGCTGCTCATTACAGACTCTTGGAGATGGCAAAAAAGCTTCGTGAGCTCGAAACCCTTCGGCTGCACAGTGAGCGCGTTGATGACAGGCCCGCAGACTACGAATTGGTTCTGCTCAAGAGAATTTCGCAGACCGGTGGTGAAACTGAGCTAGTGGTTACCCTCGATCTCGAAAAGCGTCAGCGCTTGGAGAAGGTCGTGAGAGAGATCGGCATGAAGCTTGCCGGACTCGGTAGTGAGGATTTGAAGAATGCAGTACTCGCGTTGCTCATCGCGCCAGGAGATATTCTCGCCAAAGAGGACGCAGAATCTCAACAAGGAGTCAAATCAAATGGTTGACAAGGTGCGTCACGTGCTAGGCATCTCAGGCGGCAAAGACAGCGCTGCACTAGCGGTCTACATGCGCGACAAAGTGCCGGAGATGGAGTATTTCTTCACCGATACAGGTGCTGAGCTACCCGAGGTATACGAATACTTGGATCGACTTGAAGGTGAGCTCAACAAACCAATAGTTCGGTTGGGCCTTGAGCGCGACTTTGGACATCTTCTACTCCAACACAACGGCTTTCTTCCCTCCCCAAGTACGCGTTGGTGTACTCGCGAAATGAAGATTCGTCCCTTTGAAAAGTGGGTGGGGACGGACAATGCAATCACGTACGTTGCGATCCGCGCCGATGAGGATAGAGATGGCTACAAGTCAAGTAGCCCAAACATTACTCCGCGATTCCCGTTCAAAGAAGACGGGATAGTACGAGCAGACATCGACCGAATCTTACAACATATTGGGTGGCCAAAGTACTACGAGTGGCGATCCCGATCAGGTTGTTACTTTTGTTTCTTTCAACGGAAGTCTGAGTGGATTGCGCTGGCGGAAAGACATCCCGAGCTGTTCGAGCGTGCGAAGGCATTTGAAAAGAGTGATACTGGCTCTGGCAAGGGCTACACCTGGTCTCAGGGAGAAACGCTGGAGGAGTTAATTGCTCGGGCTGCCGACGTTAGGCAGCAAGCAGCGTTCTCTGGAAGAAGGATCAGACGCAAAATCGGTTGGCAGGAACTGTTTGGCGCACTTGAGGATGAGAGTGACGAATCTTGCCTGGTTTGCTCGCTATAGCGCCCGATGTAGCCATCTTCCGTATGCCATCTTTTGACCAAATACTTGGTCGCGCCGACAACGCGCTGTTGCAGCGTTACGTTGGTGACGATGCAGTTCGTGTTGTTCGAGCGTTGGATCCGCGAAACGAAAGAGCCGAACTAATTCGCGAAATATTCCGTAGTCTCCGCAGCCCTTACCAAGTGCTCTCGAACAGTGATTGCCGCAACGAGCTTATAGATCTCCTCCGGCCAGAAGAAGCTCAACAGTTTGCTAGTGCATTGCGTTTAGATGGTGACCCGTACAAGGCCCTCAAATGGCAACGGTTTTCGAAGGGAAGCAGAGCTTTCAGGTTGTGTTGCAGGTTCTTCGGACTTCCAGAGCAGGCTTCTGAAATCGTGGGCGACGCGCCGTCTTCAAGTCAAGTTGCTCCCCAATATGGGCTGTTTCCTCATCAGCAGGCGGCTGTGTGTTCCGTTAATTTGGCCTTAAGCAGTGGCAATCGCCGAGCAGTGCTTCATATGCCGACGGGCGCTGGGAAAACCCGAATGGCGATGCATGTGGTTTGCCGCCTCTTGAACGAACTCTCACCAATCACCGTTATATGGTTGGCAAACAGCGAAGAGCTTTGCGACCAAGCGTCAGAGGAGTTTCAAAAGGCGTGGTCATACTTAGGTACCCGTTCAGTGCACCTGACCCGGTTTTGGGGGCAACACGAGCTGCCGAGTGTTGCTAACAAGGACGGTTTGATCGTGGGCGGGTTTCCTAAGCTCTATGCTCTAGTTAGGAGTTCGCCCGGAAAAGTGGCGGCTCTAGGTGATCAAGCAGGGCTATTGGTAATCGATGAGGCGCATCAAGCTATTGCTCCAACCTACGAGCTGATCATTCAGGGCTTAGCTGCGAGGCGAATAGATATGCCCGTGCTTGGCCTTACCGCTACACCTGGCCGAACTTGGAACGACCGCGAGGCAGACCGACGATTAGCAAGCTTCTTTAATCGTGCGAAGATCACGCTTAGTGTTCCTGGATATGAAAGCCCAGTGGAGTTCCTGATACAAAACGGTTATTTGGCTCGCCCGCACTTTCGATCAACCGCGTATAACTCAGGCCCACTCACAACCGATGAACTTGCCAAGCTCGAAGCTGACTTGGATATTCCTGCAGCTATACTTGGCAAACTCGCAGCAGACGAACTTCGCACGACAAGGATTGTCAGGGAAATTGAGGAGCTTAGTAAATGTCACCACAGAATTATCGTTTTCGCAACGACTGTTAGGCATGCAAGGCTTCTTGCTGCAGTGCTGACAACTCGCGGTCTGGATGCTAGGTGCATCACGTCTGAGTCGACCGGCGTGGAACGGACTGAGTCGATTGCCTGGTACAGAGGTGACGCCCGGAGTGTCCGCATCATCGTAAACTTCGGAGTTCTAACGACCGGTTTTGATGCTCCTCGGACGAGCGCGGCGGTGATTGCTCGGCCGACAAAGTCGTTGGTTTTGTATTCGCAGATGGTTGGTCGCGCAATACGTGGCCCGGAGGCCGGCGGCAACAGAGACGCGGAGATCGTCACTGTGGTTGATACCGCGCTACCGGGTTTTGGAGACTTGGCTCAAGCTTTTAGTAATTGGGAGGATGTTTGGTAATGCCTGGCGATTTTAACATTGTTCCTGCATCACTTGCCGTAAAGGCAATGCGGGATAGCGGATACAAGAATGCTGCTTATGCGATTGCTGAGCTTGTCGATAACGCTGTCCAAGCGGGGGCGACAACGGTGGAGATTCTTTGCCAAGAAGAGGAGGAGTTTGTGCAGCAGAGGACACGTGCCCGGCTGTCGCACGTGGCCGTTCTAGATAATGGCCGAGGAATGGATGTCGGTGAATTGCGCCGGGCGTTGCAGTTTGGAAATGGCGGAAGGCTAAATGATCGTACTGGAATCGGACGTTTTGGTATGGGTCTCCCCAATTCCTCTATCTCGCAGGCCCGGCGTGTTGACGTTTGGTCTTGGCAGAGAGGCAGAGCACACGCTATTCACAGCTACTTAGATGTTGGGGAGATCGAGAGAGGTCAGTTGAGGGATGTTCCAGAGCCACAAGCAAGAGAGGTCCCTCCGGTTTGGGCCGCGCGTTCCGCAACAGCAAGAGCGTCGATGTCCGGCACGCTAGTGCTCTGGTCGGAACTGGACAAGTGCGACTGGCGGACTGCTCGATCGATCTTTAAGAACTCCGAGTTCACAATTGGTCGTGTCTATCGACACTATTTGCAGGATGCCCAGCTGCGTATTCGAATGGCTGACTTCCTGAACACAGCAACTGTTCCAGGGGTGGACGATAACGTGTTGGGAAATGACCCTCTCTATCTGACGTCGAATCCCCAGCTTCCTTCCCCTTGGAATGGCGTTCCGATGTTCGAGGCTTATGGCGATCCAATGCCCTTCAAGATTTGGATAAATGGGCAAGAGCATACGGTGTCGGTCCGGTTTTCTGTGGCAAAGAAGGAAGCGCGTTCCGGGCATAATGCGGGTGAGCAACCGCACGGAAAACATGCAAAGAACAATGTAGGCGTCTCAATTGTTCGGGCAAAGAGAGAGCTGGAGCTGCAGACCGGCTGGTGCAATCAACATGATTCGCGTGAGCGATGGTGGGGGGCGGAAGTCGACTTCCCCCCCGCACTTGATGAAGTGTTCGGCGTGACTAACAACAAGCAGAGCGCGCGCTCGCTTGCGGAGTTTTCGACACTTGGTCTCGACCAAATCGCTGAACGTGAAGGTTTCAATAGCGAAGGGGAGCTTATCGATGCATGGACTGACGACCGTGATCCTCGTCTGGTCCTTGTGCGAGTTAAGCAATCGATTGAAAGCAACTTGAGTGTTATCAGGTCGACAATTAAGGCGCAGGCTACGCCTCGTGCATCCAGCGCAAGACATCACATCGACCCTAATTCAGCCGAATCAATAGGAACTCAGGCAACGCGACGCCGTATTAAAGAAGGGTACTCAGGCACTAGCGACGCCGGCGAGGGTCTAGCGCCAGCGCAGCGAGAGACAGAGATTCAGGAAGGGTTGGCTAGTGCCGGCGTCGATGAAGGGGACGCTCGAGAGCGAGCTAGGGTCGTTGTGCAGAGTGGCCAAAAGTATGAGTTCTATAAAGTCGCCATTGAGACAGCAGAGTTCTTTACGGTAAGGCCCCGGGGTGGCTCTATACTAATTGGGCTAAATACCAACCACCCGGCATACGACCACCTCGTTACTTTGCTTGAGTCAAGTCAGCAAGAAGAGGATGTGGAATCACTGAAGCGTCGGCTTCGTCAGTCGTTTGAGGGATTAAAGCTGCTCTTGGAGGCATGGGCTCGCTACGAGGATGAGCGACCGGACGGGGTAATGAAGGAGAGAACGCAAGAGGCTCGACTCGATTGGGGGCGAGTGGCACGTCAGTTTTTCCGTGAGGACTAGTCAACTGACCGCTGATAGATGATGAAAGTCATTCGGGGAGAATTGGGCGAGCACCTGTGCGATGCGGTGGCTCGGGGAGAACGCGAAATTCTCCTCATCGCGCCCTTTGTCAAGGTGAAGGTGGTTGAGCGCCTGCTGGCCGTAGCGCGAGAAGGAGTTCGTGGGAGGATATATACGCGATGGAGGCCGGAGGAAGTCGCGGCTGGCGTGACAGATTTAGAGGTTTTAGACGCGGTCTCTGCGCGTCCTGCGTGGTGTCTCTACCTATGCTCAGAATTGCATGCCAAATACTACCGAATAGATGATCTCTTGATCATCGGGTCTGCAAATCTCACTCAGAGGGCTTTGGCGTGGAGGGTACCGTCAAACATCGAACTGTTGGTAGAGTCTTCGCACGATATACCAAGTTGGTTTGAAGATAGAGTGCATTCCATTTCTGTGATGGCGACACCGGATATTCAGCGGAGTATTCGTGAAGCGGCATCTGCTCTGAGCGCTAGGCTGCCGTCGTCGATAGTCTCGTTACAATTTGAAGAACAGGAGGGTGTTCGGGGCTTTGCTACATGGATTCCATTGACGCGTAATCCGTCGGACATTTTCTTGGCCCAGCGCCGCGGATTCGATAGGCTAACCCAAGCTAGTTCTGAACGTGTAGCGAGAGACCTACTGCATCTAGAGGTTGACTTTTCGAGTGGACATGAGCTGCAGGCCATAATTCGAACAAGGCTCATCCAGCATCCACTCGTCGTCCTAGTGTCAGAGTTCTGTAAAGTACCGAGACGCTTTGGCGCTGTAAGCGATCTAGTGGCCGCCTGGATAGGAAAGAATGGTCTCTCTAGGAATCCTGACGAAGCCTGGCAGACATTAATGCGATGGCTGTTGTTCTTTTTTCCTCAGAAGTATCGCTTGGAGAGACCCCGGCATTCTGAGCTCTTTGCGACAATTGCGACTTGACTGTGACTCTTGACTACGTTGGGTGGCAGTCGGCTACTGAAGCGGCGGGTGGTGTAGTGATCCTTCAAAGGGGTCAATGTGGCCTGTGTGTATGACACGGACTAAACTTTCGTAAACCTGCGGATTGGGGTGGCATGTAGTCTGGTCTAGAGGAGGCATATGTGGCTTGAGAAGTTATTCTAGCTTGAAGAGGGTCCTTTAAGTACTCCAATCTTCCACGCGTGGAATGTATTTGCCGTCCCTAGTATTGTTGAGGCGAACTACCTGCCGCGCCGGTGACTGCGAAAAGCTTACGTGAATAGGACTTTGGTGATTAATCAAATACAGCCGATCGTAGGAAGTATGTCGGACGATCCATCGGGCGACCTCTTCCATGTCTTCATCTTCGATTATAAAGTCACATGCAGAACCGAGTCGGCCGCAGACAAATTTTCCATTCCGCCTCCGCTCGTGCGCTGCATGCTGATCAAGTTCTTGGGCGATCCGGCGCGGAATATGTTTGGCCAGTTCGGGTGAGCAGAACCCATAGGTCAGCGTGATCATTCCAAAATAGTCGATCACGGGGTCGAGAACATTTCGGGCAAGCTCGACAAGTGCTGTGTAGCTGTCGGGCTCTTTGGGCAGGTTGGGAATGCCCGTGCGGGCCTGCGTCTCGCCACACTGGATCAGATCGCGATACTTGAGGTACTGCCCACAGGGGGCTTCCAGGTCAGGAATGGTTTGACTACGAATCAGCGTAAAGCCGTCGCGCGCATAGCGCCGTTGTTCCAAGAGAAGCTCGAATTCTCTCGCTGTTGGGCCGTAGCCGACGAAGTTCATTAGTCCGGCAGCATCTAGGTCATCCTCAAAGGCGACTTGTTCAGCATAGTTCGGGAATTCTTCGTTGATGAAGCGCGACTTCCTGTAGAGATAGGGAGGCTCATATTGGGTGCTGTAATCGAAGATCTCCATGTCCTGCCTTCTCAGATTTAGCTTCACCCGCTGGACCATTCTAGGCAGCGGCTGCCCAACAAAGTCGTCGAACCGCATCATGGTCAGCTTGCCGGAGGGGATGTGTATCTTGATCAGGTCGGCGCTCGAGATGTCGCCGTAGAGTTGCGTGCCGCAATGAACATAGGTTCTCAGCACTGGAGGCAGCTGTTCAACTAGGCTAGTGTGGAGTTGCAAGGACTCGCTGGCTTCAAGCCAGCCGATGCCTTGTTCGGCCGAATCTTGGCAAGCCCTTGCAATTTCCTCTACGCTCGCGACCGTAAAAAGGAGTTGCCGACCAGCATCGGAGGCGGTATGGTAATCGCCAAAGAAGGTGCGAACATCTTTCTGTAGCCGGGGCTCAAGTTGGCGATAGGGCTTGCGCTTGTGAAACTGAAGTTGAGCAAAATAGACGCGCAAGTCATCCATACGCGACTGGCGTGCCTCGCCGAGACACGCATCGACGTTTTCTTTGCGTGATTTGATGAAACGCAGCGCGGCGGGCAACGAGCCAAATATGGAGATGATTGCGTCAAGGTTGGGGATCTCGTTGCGATCAGGATCGCGGCCGTAGATGAGGCAGGTTTCCCATAGCGACTCTAGGAGGTCGCGATGGGCAAGGTACTTCTCGTCGGCACGCGAGATCCGTATCGGTCTCTCAGGGCGAGACAGGTGTGCAAGGCGCAAGATGTTCCGGCGGCTCTCCATCCGGCCATACATGAAACGCTGTTCCGCGTCCTTGTCTTTGAACACAAAGAAGATGCCTGGTCCGACGGGGATGGGCTCTTCGCCGATCTCCTCAACCAAGAAGTTGCGCAGCTCGGCTTGGGTGTAATACTTCTGAAAGGTGTTGCGCGAGGTGAGCACCCCATCGCCATATGGGGTGCCGAGGATAGCTTCCTGGTTAGCCAGCATGGCTGAAACGACCAGGATCTCGTTGGCTAGCTCATAGGCGCCTCGCAGGGCTTCGATACGCTCGTCTAGGTTTTCAATGACGTTGATCACGAAGCCGAGATTGACGACATCCGCAGCCTGCTTGATACCATCGGGAGCGAAGTGCGGATCCCATCCGGCGGCCTGAATGTTGTTCTCGCGAAGGCCACGTAGGTCATCTCCGCGCCCGCAGCCGTAATCAAATAGGGTCTTGCTGCCATCGAGAAAGCCGAATCGTGCAAGTGCCTGGATCGGTGCGGAAAAGCCGTAGCGAGTTAATGCCGTCAGGTGGCGCGCAATGCCTTCGGCTCTCGTTTCTGTAGCCTCTTCTGGCGTAGCCTCATCGTTCCCGAGAGGGACTAATTGATGACCAACTACGCGGTAGCCCCTCTGGGCTAATAGCGCTTCCCAAGCGCGCTTGAAGCCAATGCGGATGGGGTCGTCGAATAGGCCAATCTGCTCAGCGGTCGCCGTCAAGGTCCGATAGCCTTCTTGCCGCGGATCATCGGCAGGAAGCAGCAGTTCCTTGCGATGCAAGATCGGTGGATTGAACGAATGGGCGTAGGTGCGATGCCGACAGGTACCCGCCGCATTGTCGACAGTCCAATAGTTAGCCAAGTGCGGAAATGCTTCATCGTGGAAGAGCGGATAGTCGAGGAGCGTTATGCTCCCATCTTGGCTGGAGAACTTAACGGCATTGAAGCTTCCAGGGGATGCGATGCGAACTGCGTCTTGAACGCTAGCTTGATGCGCGGCGTCCAATTGGTCAAGGCTGTCGATGTGAAAGTAGCGAGTATTGCCGACTCTCTTGTGCGGTACTAAGCCAGGCATGGGCTGCTTGATGCTCGTCAATTATTAGGGAAAGGCGCCCATGACCTTCGAGAACAAGTCGAAGATGGCAGGGCGTGCTCGGTATTTCGAAAGTGTCCTATAGGATAAGAGCAAGACGTTGCTTGCCTCAATACTCCGTGCTTCAGAATATTCGCTCTCATAATGCCAGCGACTGCACTGGCGGGCTATTCTCGGTAGGCGCGAAGAACCTCACGCATTTACGGAGGAAACGCCGCGGCCGTGAGCAAGCGCGGCTACGCACCCGCGAAATCACCGATGGTCAGGAGCCAGTAGCGCAGCATGTAAGCTATTGTCCCGATCCGAAGCGGTGAGTGTCAAGGTAGTTGTCGCGCGATGCTATGCTGTCCTCGGATATCTTTTAGGTGGTAGGGCTGACCTAGCACGTGAGAGTTGCTCTTGGGTTCAGTGTGGCGTCGCCTGCAGGAGTCGAGTTACGGGCGTCGCCCCTCTAGTGACGGGGAGTTTGGTTGCCAGGGGCCAGTGGTTGGGGGGCAGCGATGATGGTAGGATCGTGCCGAGCGTGGCGCCGAGGCGGAATGATGCAACAACTTCCCCTACGGATCTGCGACGTGCGGCGGCGCAAAGGCTACCCGTCACTAATCCGAGGGGCCGGGACAACGGTGGACAGCGCCAGGTGCAGGGCCTTGCGGTCGCGGACCGGACGATTGGGGGTGAGGATCTGCACGCGGTCGTCGAAGACGACCAACTATGCAGTGTCGGCCGGCTCGAGTTGGTCGGCGATGTGCCGGGCGCAGCGTACCGCTTCTAGCAGCGGCGGTCCGGACCTCGAGCCGCAGCGGCCGATGACGAGTGCAAGGTGGTACGGCTTGCGTACCTTCTTCGTTCTTGCTGGCGCATCGACGGTATGGACACGGATCAGGACCCGCAGCTTGTGGGCGACGCCGGCGAGGAGGGCCACGTTGAGCGACGGCATGCGGTGCCGGGGGTGTTCTGCGGTCACCGAACCTCCTGTCCTTCCAGCGCCACTGCCGGCCGATGCAGACAGGCCAACCACCGCCAGGCCCGCGCGATGAGCCTCCCGCAGAAGAATCGCTCAGCCCATGCGCTCGAGCAGCCGCGCGGCCGACCTCTCGTGCACGACGAGGATCAGCCTCATCGAGCTGCGCGTCGCACCGACGAAGAGCTTGCGCACCGCCTGGTCGTCGAGCGTCTCGAAGTCGATCTCGGCGAGGATCACCGCAGGCGCGGACTGGCCCTTGAAGCGGTAGACCGATTCGACCAGCACGTCGCCATCCGTGTAGACCGGCTGCCCGAAGAGATCGTAGTCGCCGGTGAAGTGGCGCAGGCTGGTCTGGCCGAGCCGGTCGAGGGCCATCAACTGCGATCGTTCGCGGCCGTGGTAGCTGACGATGGCGAGGTCGTGCTTCCTGAAGCCCGCCGAGTAGCAGATGCGGATGGCTTCCTTGACGCGCGCGAGCAGCCCGGCGGTGTCGGCATAGTCGAGGACGTCGATCTCGTCGGAGGCGATCGGCGAGGCGGCCTCGATCGCCGGTTCGCCGGGGAGCAGGCGACGCAGCAGCTCGACGACCGGCCGCGGGCTGCGGTAGTTGCTCTGCGAGCGCAGCGTCACCCAACCGGGCAGCGGCGTCGGCGGGCGCCCGTAGAGGTTCTGCAGCGGGTCTTCCAGCCAGAGGAGGCGCGCATCGGCCCGGGCGTGGCGGAAGATGGAATCGCGCCACGTCTCGGAGATGTCCTGGCCCTCGTCGACGATGATCGTGTCGAAGACGAAGGCGGCGCTTGCCGGCAGTGCCGCGGCGCTCTGCTGCAGGCGCTCGAAGGCGTCGGGCGCGGTGAAGTCCGGTGTCTCGCCGGCGTCGCGCAGCCGCTGGTCGCAGAGCTGGTGGTAGGTGCAGGCGAGGCCGCCGGGCGGGGCGATGCGGTTGAAATGGTCGGCCAGCGGGCGGTTGAAGCAGACGTAGAGCGGTCGCTTGCCGGCCTCGATGGTGGCGCGGTATTCGGCCAGCGCGAGCTGCGTCTTGCCCGAGCCGGCCGTGCCGGTGATGCGCAGCCGGAAGGGCTCGAATTCGAGCCGCCGCGCCCACCGGGCGAGGCCGCCGGAAACCCGGGTGACGAGGTTGCGCGCATGCCCCATCAGCGCGCTGACGTCGGTTTCGAGCTGGATCAGGTCGCGCAGGAAGGCGTGGATTTTCGGCGTGGCGGACGTCTTCGCGTGCGCCGGCAGCAGTTCCTGGATGATGCGGCAGAGGTGCTCGCGCGCGCTGGCGTCGACGATGCGCTCGCGAGCGAGGCCGGCGGTTTCCGGGTTCCTGACCGTGTAATCGGGGCAGTAGAGCAGGGCGTCGGTGTGCACCGAGGGGATGTCGGCGCGGCTGGCGAGCTTGCCGCGCAGGTTGCCGACCATGCGCGAGATCTGCACGGGGACGCTCTTCGACCGGCCGGGGTACTGTTTGACGAGCCCCGCGGCGGTTTCGCCGAGGAAGCCGCTCTTCTGTTCGATCAGCAGGATGTCGCCGGCGAGGTTGACCACGGCGAAGTCGATCTCGCCGAAAATGGCGTGGCGCCCTTCGGTCGCGGTCCAGTGCACCGCGTGATACACCGAATACGCGTCGGGCAGGCCGTCGGCGAGGATGGCGAGGGTTTCGATCTCGCGCTGCGCGCCTCCGGTGACCGCGAGTTCGCGCCAGCCGTCGGGGATGATGCGGGCCATGCGGGGTCTCCTGCCGAGTGCTGTCTGTCAGCACGGGATGGTACGGCAGGTCGGGGCGATCGGTGCACTCCGCCGGCAGTAGTGAGCAACTCTGCTTGCCGTGCGACGCTTCGTGCTGGATCAGGGCGCTGCCTCGCTTGGGCTGGATCCCCCCTGCAGCCTGCTGCAGACCACCGATCTCCATGACTGCTCGCGGTCAGGTTGTCCTTCGCTTGGCGACCGTGTACTTTCACACTAGACTGGCGATGCAAGCAGAAAGGGCGCCGTTGGCAACAAATGCTATCCTTCCTCATCTTGATACCGCAGCAACGACGCGCATCGCAGCCCGGGGCAATGGGGGCCATGGTCGCCCGGCTGGGCAGCGCCGTGTTTCTTGCCAAACCATCTTCGATCGCCCATGTGCCGGTCCGGTCAGCCGCTTGCGTCGTTACAGCGGCTCGCGTACAGATCGCCGGGGAGTTTGGCTGCCAGGCTGACGAGCCAGTGTTCTCCTCGGGCGCAACGGAAGCCAAGAGCCTGGCTCTACGTGGCGTGGCCTTGGCTCATGCAGATCATGGCCACCGTTCATGACCAAGAGGGTGGTGAGACGGACAAAGGGCTGTAAGCTCAATTGGATTCTGCAAGACCATGCCAACAATTTTGAGAATCGCCAGTTTTCGCTTTCATTTTTATTCCGATGAGGGTAACGAGCCTGCACACATCCATGTGCGCGGCGCCGCTGGAGAGTGCAAGTTCTGGCTGGCGCCTGTGGCTTTGGCTCGCAACCGCGGTCTGGCGCCCCGGGATTTACGGGAAATCGAGCGGCTTGTCTTTGAAAACGAACAACTATTGATCGACAAATACCATGAATACCATGATCACTGAAACCGAACTCGTAGCCATCAGGGCCTGGTCTGAAAAGCGGTTCATCTATCTCGAACTGACTGACGGAAGGGTATTCGGTTTTCCGGCAGATCGTTTTCGCATTCTTTGCCAGGCGTCTGACGATCAGCTCAAGGAGGTTCGGGTCGAAGTCGATGGACATGCGCTGCGCTGGGAAGAGCTTGACGAAGACCTGACCGTCGCCGGTGTCGTTGCGGGAAGATTTCAACTTCCCCTGCCCAGACAGGTGGCCTGATCCAGCACGCAGGGCAAGGTGACGTTCCGGTCACACGAAGGCGCTCGCCCGATGAGCGCCGCTGCCGGAGGTTGTGAATCAATCCCCTGCGCGACCGATCTGCGGCGCAGCCCATGCGCTCACGCCCACGGCCGGCTGGCTGGCTACGGCGGCGCACAACATGCTGCGCAACACCCCGCCTTCGCCTTCGTCTGCCCATCTGGCAGGCCTCGTCGCTCGCTCGCGCCGGGCATCCCCGACCGCTCGCGCCGGTTCCGTCGCGGCCGCTCAGACGACGTCCGGAAACGATCGCAGCAGTTCGGCGCAACGGCTGTCGACGTCGGGTCGGCGATAGTCGCCGACGAGGCTCTCGGGGCTTTCGTTGCCGCGCAGCAGCCGCGCGTCGAGCGGGGTCGGTTCGGCGAGGCCGAAGGCCGAGTAGTAGTCGGCGAATTTGAGGCTCGAGCGGATGTTGTCGGAAATGATCATGCGCCGGTTCGGGACGTCGAGCGCGTCGCTGATGATCAGTCCGTGCAGGCTCGATGACAGCACCAGCGCGCAGGACAGCACCTCGTGCAGGATTTCGTCGATCGGCGCAAAGACGTTGATCAGCCGCGCGCCGGGTTTGCGCAGCAGCTCGGCGACGGCGGCGCTGTCCTGGTCGACGAAATGCGGGATGACGCCGAGCGCGTGACGTTTCGGCGGCCGCGGCCGGCCGCTCCAGTAGTGGCCGACGAGCAGTCCGGGGTCGCCGAGCGCTGTCTCCTGGCCGCCGCCGGCGATGGCGGCCAGCGTGTGGCGGCCGCGGACGGCGTGATAGTGGTGGCGGCCGGGGAATCGCTCGCTGGCGTCGCCGGCGCCGCTGCCCCAGATGTGCAGACGGCGCGGCAGCAGGAATCGCCGCGCCTGACGTTCCCGCTTCAGGATCGTCCCGATGGCGAGCATGTCGGCGCTGGCGACCGGCGCATGCACCACCGGCCGCCCCGACACCATGCCGACGATCAACGGCGACAGCCAGTCGCCAAAATTCTGCCTGGTCGGGTCATCGCGGCCTTCGCCCTGCCACCAGTAGAGTCTGATCGGCTTCAAGAGTCGGTTTCCCGCCTGTTTCTTCGTTCGTCGCCGCTCGCCGTGCGGGCAGTCGGCCGGCCAGCCGGCTGCCCTCTCAGGCGGTGGCCGCGGCGACCATGACGTTGATGTCGCCGTGCTCGGGCCACGCCCGCTTCGATGCGAAGTAGGTCCGCCAGGCGCGCATTCCCCAGCGCGGCCGCGTCAGCGTGCGGCGCAGCGAGGGCGCCGAGTGATCGACGTCGAGTACCCGGAAGGCGGAGAAGCCCGCACGTGTGACGACGGTTTCCAGGCTGGCCGGCGAGAAGTAGAAGTGGTGGTCGAGGAGGTAGAGGCTCCAGCGCTCGCCCTCGAGGATCCGTCGCCAGTTCTCGTAGTTGCCGGTTTCCATCAGGAGGACCCCTTCCCTGCGCAAGCGGCCGTGCAGCAGCCGCAATACCGCGAGCGGGTCGCGCAGGTGCTCGACGACGTCCCACATCGTGATCACGTCGAACTCCTCGTCGGGCAGCGAATCCTGCAGCTCGACGCCGTAGTACTCGCGGGCGCGCGCGATCGCCGATTCGCTCTGTTCGACGCCGATTGCCTGCCAGCCGGCGTCCAGGCTGGCACGGACGAAGGCGCCGGAACCCGCCCCGAAGTCGAGCAGTCGGCCGGGCAGCGGCCGGACTTCCTGGACATGCGTCAACTTCGCGCGCGCGGCGCGGCGCTTGTTCTCCGAATCGGTCACGTAACTGTCGCCGGAGGACCAGCGCCAGTTCATGTAGGCGCGCGAGGCTTCCTCGGACGGCCTCGGCGTCTGGTAGGCGAGGCGGCAGGCGGGGCACTCGGCGACCGAGGTCAGCATGCTGAAACGGGCGGCGATCACGCGCGCCGGACTCTGCTTGCCGCAGAGCGGGCAGGCGATCGGCTCAAGCCGCGGATAGCTGGCGCCATCGATGACATCGACCATGCTCATCGCCTGGGTACCGCCAGTGCGTTCGCCGGCGCGCCTGCCGGCAGGGGTCGTGCAGGGAAAGCGAGATTCACCGGTCCTGATCCTGAAACAAGGTTGCCTGCGGCGAACGGCCGCGTGCCGTGCTGCTGCCCGGGCCGGTCCTGCTCCTCCTGCAGGTGGCTGGCCGAAATGCCCTGGCGATCACCACGCCGAACGGGCGGCTGGCGGGCAATCGGCAGAGCCCCGAGTATCACGGAAATCGTCGTCAGCCGTCAATGCGGGCGCTGCTCCCGCTTCCCCGTCCGCCGCTCGCCCGCGCCGCGGCGCTCGCCGGATCCGTCCGGTCCCGCTGCGGCACCGAATAGCCCCGGGCTATGGCACGAATTACCAGAATCAATTGGAACAATTCTGCCGGCTGCACTACGATTCGTCCGTCGCTTCTTTTCATCCACCGAACTCGAAGGAGAGCTCACGATGTCCTTGATCAATACCGAAATCAAGCCGTTCAAAGCCACCGCTTTTCACAATGGCAAGTTCGTCCCCGTCTCCGATGCCGACCTGAAGGGCAAGTGGTCCGTCGTCGTCTTCTACCCGGCCGACTTCACCTTCGTCTGCCCGACCGAACTCGGCGACCTGGCCGATGAATACGCGGACTTCCAGAAGATCGGCGTCGAGGTCTATGCCGTGTCGACCGACACCCACTTCACCCACAAGGCATGGGCCGATGCTTCCGAGACGATCAAGAAGATCCGCTATCCGATGATCGGCGACCCGACCGGCAACATCACCCGCAACTTCGAAGTCATGATCGAGACAGAGGGCCTGGCGCTGCGCGGCACCTTCGTCATCAATCCGGAAGGCGTCATCAAGGTCTGCGAAATCCACGACCTCGGCATCGGCCGTGACGCCAAGGAGCTGCTGCGCAAGGTGCAGGCGGCGCAATACGTCGCCAGCCACCCGGGTGAGGTCTGCCCGGCCAAGTGGACTCCGGGTGAGGCCACCCTGGCACCGTCGCTCGACCTCGTCGGCAAGATCTAGCCGCCGCTGCACGCCTGCTGCCGGGCCCGCAGTCCGGCAGCACCCGCGGGTGCCAGCGCAAAGGGGCCGTGAAGCGCAGCTTGGCGGCCCCTTTTCCATGCCACTCGTCAATGGAGAATCAGTCATGCTCGACAGCAACATCAGGAACCAGTTGCGCGCCTACCTGGAGAAGATCCAGCAGCCGATCGAACTCGTCACATCGCTCGACGACAGCGACCAGGCGCGCGAGATGCTCGCGCTGGTGCAGGAAATCGCCGAACTGTCGGCGAAGGTCAGCGTCCGCCAGGATGGCGATGCCGCGCGCCGGCCGTCGTTCGCCGTCGCCCGCGTCGGCGAGGCGGCGCGCATCAGCTTTGCCGGCATCCCGATGGGGCACGAGTTCACCTCGCTGATCCTCGCCCTGCTGCACACCGGCGGCCATCCGCCGAAGGCCGAGGCGAGCGTGCTCGACGAGATCCGCGCGATCCCCGGCAGGTTCCACTTCGAGACCTTCATCTCGCTCTCCTGCCACAACTGTCCCGACGTCGTGCAGGCGCTCAACCTGATGTCGGTGACCAACCCCGGCATCAGCCACCAGATGATCGATGGCGCGCTGTTCCAGTCCGAGGTCAGCGAGCGGCAGATCATGGGCGTGCCGACCGTCCTGCTCAACGGCGAGCACTTCGGGCAGGGGCGGATGACGCTCGAGGAGATCGTCGGCCGGATCGACGTCGGTGCCGTGCAGCGCGAGGCGGAGAAGGTCTCGGCGCGGGCGCCCTTCGACGTCCTCATCGTCGGCGGCGGACCGGCCGGCGCCGCGGCCGCGATCTACGCCGCGCGCAAGGGCGTGCGCACCGGCGTCGTCAGCGAGCGTTTCGGCGGCCAGGTGCTCGATACGCTGGCGATCGAGAACTTCATTTCGGTCAAGGCGACCGACGGTCCGAAGCTCGTTGCCGGGCTCGAGGAGCACGTGCGCGAGTACGAGGTCGACATCATGAACCTGCAGCGGGCCGAGGCACTGGTCGCCGCCGGCGACGACGGCCTCGCCGAGGTGCGCCTGGCCAGCGGCGCCAGCCTGCGCAGCCGGACGGTGATCATCGCCACCGGCGCCCGCTGGCGCGAGATGAACGTCCCCGGCGAGAAGCAGTACCGCGGCCATGGCGTCGCCTATTGCCCGCACTGCGACGGCCCGCTGTTCAAGGGCAAGCGGGTCGCCGTCATCGGTGGCGGCAACTCGGGAGTCGAGGCGGCGATCGACCTCGCCGGTGTCGTCGGCCATGTCACGCTGCTCGAGTTCGAAGCCAGCCTGCGCGCCGACGCGGTGCTGCAGAAGAAGCTGTTCAGCCTGCCCAATGTCAAGGTGATCACGCAGGCACTGACCACCGAGGTCACGGGCGACGGGCAGAAGGTCAATGGCCTCCTCTACACCGATCGGGCCAGCGGCGAGTCGCAGCGCATCGACCTCGAGGGCGTCTTCGTGCAGATCGGCCTGCTGCCGAACAGCGACTGGCTGAAGGGAACGCTGGCCCTCTCGCGGCATGGCGAGATCGAGATCGACGCGCGCACGCAAACCTCGCTGCCCGGCGTCTTTGCCGCCGGCGACGTGACGACCGTGCCCTACAAGCAGATCGTCATCGCCATGGGCGAAGGTTCGAAAGCCGCACTGAGCGCCTTCGATCACCTGATCCGCAGTTCGGTCTCCTGAAGCCTGCGGCGTCCCGGCACGTGCCGGGACGCCGGCCGGGCTGCTGGCGGCGCCCGCCCGCGGCAGCGACAGGCATCAGCCGAAGAGGATGACCTTCAGTTTCTCGTACGGGTTGAGCCCGGACCACCAGCGGATGCCGTTGTCGCGCAGCCGGTGGCCGGCGGGTGTCAGGTTGAGGGTGTGGGCGCCAAACTCGGTGCGCCCGGTCTTGACGATGAAATTTCCCCGCATCAGGTACTGCGCGATGCCCGGTTGCACCTGCTGTCCGCCGAGGGTCCAGCGCGTGCCATAGCCGTCCTCCTCTCCGGGCAGCATCAGCATCGGCTCGCGCTGGTGAATGCAACGCAGCACCATGAGCGTCTCGTAGCGGGCAGGGATTTCGCTTGTCTCGCGTGGGTTCATCACGCTGTCGATTATCCACTACACTGGCGCGGAAGTTGCGGCCATTGCAGAGCACAGCTCCCGCGGCGGGGCGTGCTGCGGGCACGGTGGTACGCTGGGTGATCGGGTTGGCAGGCGGCGCAGGAACCGGAAGACGGGAGGCAGTGGAACAGGTCAGCGAACTCATCGCCGGGAGGGAGTACAAGTGCGCACTTGTCCGCCTCTGGCACCTCGCCGGGCAGGCCGTTGCCGGCGGCGGTACCCGTCTTGACCAGTGGTTCGAGAGCGGCCGGAACGAGCTCGCGACACAGCGCATCGAGGAGTACTTTCTTTTCGGACAACCGTCGATCGGGCTGACAGACCTCCGTGCGCGGCCGACTGACGTCATCCGCTGTCTCGACCAGCGGCTCGCCGAGGAGCGGAAGAAAAGTGTCCGCAGCGCGACCTTCGAGGTCGACCGACAGAGGTGCTTCCTGGTCCCATGTTCGCCACACGGCGGTTTCGAACAGCAGCAACCAGTCCGCTTCGCCGCGTACATGCGTCACCACCGGATCATTGCCGACCCTCTGCTGCCCGGCGTTCGCGCCGTCATCCGCGACCTCGCGGGCTTTCCGGCGCTGCAACAGGAGCTGCAAGTGATTGCCGAAGACCCGCGCCAGGCGCTGGTCGTCGGGCTGGGACTCTTCAACGACGGGCACCGTCCCGAAGGCGACTGCCGTCCGGTCGACGATGACCGCCAGACGGTCTTCTTCCGCGGCACATCCGGCGATGCCGAGCGGCTGGCGAGCGCACGCGAGCAGATCGACGCCGCCGAGGCTGCCGGCGTCGAGGTTCTCCTCTTCCCGGAGCTGACCCTGTCCCCGGCCAACCAGCAGGCGCTGGCGGACGAACTGCTGCAACGCTGGCAGCGAGGCCGCGCGTGCCGCATCCCGCTCCTCATCCTTGGCAGTTTTCACTGCCAGGATGCCGACTTCGATTGCCGGCGCAACCGGGCACAACTGCTCTGGGGGCGGGACGGATCGACGCTGGCAACGCACGACAAGCTTTCACCGGCGACACTCGGCGGGCTCACCGAGAGTTTCACTCCCGGGAACGCGGCGCTGTTTCTCAGCACGGCGATCGGCAACCTGTCGCTCGCCGTCTGCAAGGACATCATCGACGATTACGCCGACCTCTGGCTGAAGAAACTTGGCCCGGACTGGCTGCTCGTGGCCAGCCTCAGCGACTCGGCGCGCGAGCACGTCGCGTTCAGCCGCGAAATCTGGAACCGGCACCGTTGTGTGAGCATCGTCGCCAATCAGCCGCTCGCGGCACAGCCGCCGGTCGCAAGCGACGGCTCCACGAGCGGACCGGTGTATGGCTACATTCGGATGGCAGAGCTCATGGAACGTGATCCGACGAGAAATCCCTGGGTTTGCGAGGTGCCACTCCGATCGCCGTAAACCCAGAGCTAATGTGTGCTAAATTGATTGAACCGAAAATCCCGCAACACTTTAGCCATGCTGAATCTGCGCTCTCTCAATCCTGAACTTCACATCGACGACAGTGGGCCGCAGGAACTGGTGGCTGCCGCTGCGCAACTGGCTGCCTGGGACGAGCGAACGCTTGCCAGCGCCGACACGCTGCTCGAGGCCTGGACCTTGCGTGCGTGCATGAACGACGACCCCGAAGGAACGGCCGACCTCGTCATCGCGCTGCGGGCGCTGCTCGAGCGTCTGCCCAGTTCCGGCAGCGTGCCTGCTGCCTCCCGGTATCGCTGGCAGGCATATCTGGATCTGCTCAACACGCGGACGCTGCGCTTCACCGGCGACGCCGAGATTGCCGTCCTCCTGCAGCGACCGCACGTCGGCGAACTGCTGGGCGTGCTGCCGGCGAACGGCGGCTTCCTGGCGCAGGGCGAGATCAAGAACTCGTTGCAGCAGCAAGGGCGGCGATTCAGCGATTCCCGCTTGTCGCAGATCCTGGGCCAGATCGAGGATCATGGCCTGATCGACCATCGCCGACGCGGCAAGTACAAGGACTGGCGGCTGACCGAGTCGGGCCGCCGTTTTGCCGGTACGTTGTCGGAACGCTCGTCGGCAGCCGTCGCGCCGAGCAGCCGGCGCGGCATCGGTCTGCTGGTCGCCTAGGCAGCGATGTCGCTCACCGTCACCTTCTACAGCTACAAGGGCGGTGTCGGCCGGACGATCCTGGCGGCCAACATCGCCGTGCTGCTCGCCCGGCGCGGGAAGACGCTCCTCTGCGATTTCGACCTCGAAGCTCCGGGCCTGCACCGGATCGATGATCTTGCGAGCGCGCAGCGCAACCGTTACGGCCTCTTCGAATGGTTGCTGGACTGGCAGGAGAAGCGGCACTTCGACCAGCCGACCGAACGTGACCTCGACCGGATTGCCGCCGCCGTCCTGCCGGCCGACAAGCAGCAGAACCTGTTCCTGCTGCCGGCGCACGCTGCCGACGCCAACGCCGCCAGCCTCTACCAGAGCATCGACTGGCCGCATTTCCTGGTCGACGACCCGGATCGCGGGCTCGGCCTGCTGCGCGCGCTGCTGCAACGCCTGCGCGAGAAGCACGCCTTCCGCTACATCATTCTCGATGCCCGCACCGGCATCACCGATATCGGTGGTTTCCTCGCAGCCTTGCTGCCGGACGTGACGGTGCTCGTCGGCAATTACGGCGCGCAGAATACCGGCGGACTGAAGGGCGTCTGGCAAGGGCTGAAGAAGCATGCAGCAGACCCACGGCGCGCCGCCGGTGGTCTGCTGCGCCCGTTGCAGATCCGTCTCGTTGCCTCGCCGGTTCCGGCGGAGGTCCCGAATCTCCAGGCCCGCCTGCGGCAGGTGTGGGAAAAGGATTTCGATCTCGCGGCCGGCAGCCTGATCGAAATCCCCGAGCGGAGCGACCTGCGTCGCAGCGAGGCGATCCTCGCGCTGGCCGAAGCCGACTCGCCGATCGTCGGCAAGTACCGCGAGCTGTGCCGGGAACTCCTGGCCGTGGAAAGCCGGATCGAGCAGGAGAACGCCGCCGAGACGCTGGCCGTCGAGCAACGCCGCGACCTCTACGCGCCAGGCGACCCGCGGCTGCGCGCGGCGCAGGGCAAGCGTTTCGAGGAACGCATCGCCGACCTGCTGCGCCTGCTCGGTTACCGCATCGAGGCCGAACAGACGCTCGACGGCAACCGTGTCGACCTCGTCGCCACCCTGAAACAGGGCCTCGACGAAACGAACTACCTCGTCGAATGCAAGGATCACAGGGAGGCCATCGGCACGGCAGTCGTCGATACCCTCGAGAGCTGGCTGCGCCGGCCAAAGGCTGTCGCGCTGCAGGCACGCGGCATGATCGTCGGTCGCCGCTTCAGTCCACAGGCAGTCGAAGCCGCCAAGGCCTGCGGCATCCGCTGCTTCACCCCCGAGGATCTCGAACGCGCGCTGGTCGATTTCTCGCCATACCTCAACCGGCTGCTCGCCGACTTTGCCAACAGCGCGCTGGCGCAGCATTACGTCGGGCAACGGGTACGTATCGAGCGCGGCGAGCAGACGGTCGACCTGCTGCCGCATGGCCTCGCCTGGGCCGTAGGCGAAGGCAGCCGCCTGTGGGTGCTGCTCGGTGACTACGGCACCGGCAAGACCGCGTTTACCCGCCGCTTCGCGTACGAGCTGGCGCAGCAGGCGCTCGGCCGGACGAGCGGCGAAGCGGCGATGCCGCTGCTGATCAACCTGCGCGATTACCCGAACAGGACGAGCCTCGGCGACATCCTGCACGAGCACTGGCACCGGCACACCGGCGAGCGGCGCGACCCGGCGATCTTCCTCCACCTGCTGGCGCGCGGGCGGGTCGTCCTGCTCCTCGACAGCTTCGACGAGATGGGAATCAGCCAGGCGCACCGCAACGTGGTCGAACAGTTCCGCATGCTCGCGCAGCCGACCGGCGCCGCCGGCGACCAGGCGCGCGCCAACCGGGTTCTCATCACCTGCCGCGAACAGTTCTTCCGCGAACACGGCGACGCGCTGCAGGCGGTACAGGGGCAGACCGATCGCCTGGCGGCACTCGAACAGGCGGCGCGCGGCTTCGACGGCGCGATCGATGTGCTGCAGCGATTCAGCGACGAGCAGATTCGCGAGTACTTGCGCAAGCGGGTCGGCGAGGACGAGGGCGCGCGCGCCTGGCGGACCATCGAGCGTCTCTACGACCTCAGGAGTCTCGCCGACCGCCCGCAACTGCTCGAGATGATCATCGACTCGCTGCCCGAGCTGCTGCGCGCCGGGCAGACGGTCACCGCCGGCGCACTCTACCTGCGCTACACCAACCGCTGGCTCGAAGACCCGGCGATCCGCCCGGCCGATCGCCAGAGCAGCAGCGACGAGCTGCGCGGCGTCCTCGAAGCGCTGGCCGTCGAGCTGTGGCGCCGCGACGGTCAGCGCATCCACCACGCCGACCTGTACACGCTGATCACGCGGCGCGGCGACCTGCGTGGCCGCCACGACCCGATCGTCCTCGACGTCGAATTGCGCACTGCCGCTTTCCTCTCGCGCACGCCCGACGGCTATTACGGCTTCTCGCACCGCAGCTTCCTCGAGTTCTTCCATGCCCGCGCGCTGCTGCAGGCCTTGCACGCCGCAGCCGATAGCCAGTCCGGCGCGCAGGCACTCGCCAACCTCTTGAGCGGCCCGCGGCCGAGTCGCGAACTCGCCGGATTCTTCGGCGACCTGCTCGCCGCCGCGCCGCCACCAGCCGGTTTGGTCTTCGTCCGGCAAAGCTGCGCCGCCGTGCTCGCCGACCCCGAACAGCCACCGAGCGCGCGGCGCAACGTCTACCTGCTCGGCTACTGGCTGTGCCGCCAGGGCACGCCAGCGGGAGAGGGCGTCGCCCGTCAGGACGAATGGCTGCCGCGGCCACCGCAACGCCTCGAACTTGCCGGCTGCCAGTGCACCGACCTGGCACTGCCGGGCGCGCTGCTCGCCGGCGCCAACCTGGCCGACAGCACATGGGATCGCAGCGACTTGGAGCGGGCGGACCTGGGTGGTGCCACGGCTGGGCGGGCGAGCTTCCGGGCGTGCCGGATGGCTGGATCGCGACTCGCCACCGCGGTGCTCGAGGACGCCTGCCTCGACGAGGTCGACGCCACCGGCGCCGACCTCAGCGGCGCTCGCGCGGCCGCCTCGCGGTGGATCGGCGCCAGGCTGATGCATACCCTCCTGGCTGGCACCGACTTCTCCGGCGCCGACCTGCGCGCAGCGCGGCTGGCGGGCAGCCGTGGTCTCCCCGAACTCTCTGGTGCGCGACTCGATGGCGCCACTGCGCCCGGTACCGAGCACCCCGATCTGCCGCGGCCTCTTGCGGGCCGACAGACACCGCCGTCGCCGTACCTGCGCCATGGTCACATCGGCGCAGTGTTTAGCGTCGCGTTCTCGCCCGACGGTCGCCGTCTGCTTTCCGGCGGCGTTGATGGGGCGTTGCACGTTTGGGATGCCGAGTCTGGCCAGTGGATCGGCGCGCTTGCTGGCCATCAAGGTGCGATATGGAGTGTCGCATTTTCACCCGACGGCCGCTCCTTTGTTTCCGGCGGCGAGGACAGGATGCTGCGCCTCTGGGACTCCGAGTCGATGCGGGAAATCAGGGTTCTTGCCGGACATCAGGGTGCGGTGAAGACGGTCGCTTTTTCGCCCGAGGGCGAGCACCTGCTCGCCGGCAGCGGGGACGGGACGTTGCGTTTATGGGATGTACTCTCTGGGCGGCCGATTCGAGCCATCGCCGGCCATCAGGGGGGCGTGTGGAGAGTCGCCTTTTCGCCTGATGGCCGCCGTTGGCTATCGGCTGGAGACGATCAGACGTTGCGGCTCTGGGATGCGGAGTCGGGGCAGGAGATCAGATCCTTCGATGGCCATCAGGGTGGGGTCTCGAGCGTCGCCTTTTCGCCCGATGGCTGCCGCGTTCTTTCCGGTGGGTTCGACGGGACGCTGCACTTGTGGGATGCAGACTCGGGGCAGCCGATTCGTCGTCTCGCCAATCGCCAGACGTTAATGTGGACTATCGCTTTCGCGCCCGACGGTGGCCGTCTGGTTTCTGCGGGCCTCGACGGAACGTTGCACTTGTGGGATACACAGTCGGGGCCGGCGATTCGGTCCTTCGCTGGTCATGACAGTGCGGTGTGGAGCGTTGCATTTTCGCCCGATGGTCACCAGCTGCTTTCCGGCGATGACGACGGAACATTGCACCTTTGGGATGCAGACTCCGGACGGGAGCTCCGCAAGTTCGTTGGCGATCAGACTTCGGTCACCAGCGTCGCCTTTGCGCCCGACGGTCGCCGTTTGGTTTCCGGTAGTTACGATCGGACACTGCACCTTTGGGACGCCGAGTCGGGGAAGGAGATTCGCTCGTTCGCAAGCAATCACGGCTTGGTTTGGAGCCCCGTCTTGTCGTCTGATGGCTGCCGTCTGCTCTCGGGGAGCAATGATGGGACGCTTTGTCTTTGGGATGTCGCGTCTGGTAAGGTGATCCGCAGCTTTGCTGGCCATCACGGAGGAATGGGGATCGTCGCTTTCTCGCCCGACGGTCGCTGCCTACTCTCCGGCACCAGCGACGGGACGTTGCGCCTCTGGGATGTTGACTCGGGGCAGGTAGTCTCCAGTTTCGCAGCCCGTACAGGTCCGCTGTCGGGCGTCGCCTTCTCGCGTGACGGCCGTTGGCTCGTCTCCGGGAGCGAGGACGGGAGGCTGTGTCTCTGGGAGGCACGTTCGGGGCTGGAGATCCGCTCTTTCGCCGGCGATCAGGGCGCCATGCCGAGCGTCGCCTTCTCGCCTGACGGACGATGCGTGCTGTCTGGGAGCCGCAATCGGGCCCTGTGCCTGTGGGATATCGCGTCGGGACAGAAGATCCGCACCCTCTCCGGCCACCAGTACTGGGTTGCGAGCGTCGCCTTCTCCCCCGATGGTTGCCGCCTGGTCTCAGGCAGCGCCGACCGGACCATGCGCCTGTGGGATGCCGAGTCGGGGCTGGAGATTCGCTCCTTCGTCGGCCATCAGGGTGGGGTGACGAGCGTGGCCTTCTCGCCGGACGGACGTCGCCTGCTTTCCGGCAGCGACGACGGAACACTGCGCCTCTGGGATGCCGAAACCGGCCAGCAGTTGCGCTGCTGCTGGGCCCACGGCGACCGTTGGTTCAGCCTCGACATGACGCCCTTCGCGCCCGGTGCCAGCCTCGCCAGCCTGCAGCACCCGATCCTGCGCGGGCGGGGGCCCCTGCCGCTGGCCTTCGTCGAAGAGATTGATCACCTGCCGCCGGCGCCGTGGATCCCGCGTCACTGGCTCGCCGACGATCTGCCGCAACTCTGGTTCCCCGCCGAGGCCGAAGGCAGCGGCTGACGCAGCCGGCTTCGCGGCCAGCCCGACTCGTCGCTTCCCCGTTGCGCCGCACCGGCAGTCCTGGCCAGCCGCCTACCGCCCACCCGCCTGCGGCGCCAGGTTGCGCTGGATCAGGGCGAAGAAGCGGTCGTAGAAGGGGCCGGCGGGGATCGTCTCGCTGGCGACCTTGACCAGCGAATCCTCGTTCGAGCCGAGCGGGATCGACAGCGAGCCGATGGCGGCGACGCCGACGCTCGCCGAGTTCGGGTTCTTCTTCAGCGTGTAGCGGTCCTCGATGGCGCTGACGTAGGCCGTCGCCAGCCTGTCCTGGCCGGGCTCGCTGGTGCACACGACGTTGAAGACGATCTGCACATGCACTTCGCCTTCCGGCTGGAAGTGCTTGCTGGCGCTGACCGCATCCGGCTTCACCGCGGTCAGCAGGTAGCCCTGGCTGAGCAGCGCGCGCCGGGCCGCTTCGCAGGTCGCTTCGGCGCTGGCGTCGAAGAGGCGCGAGAAGGTCTCGTCGGCGGCGAAATCCTCGCTCTGGTAGACGGAGGGACCGCGTGCTGCGCCACCGCACGCGGCGAGTCCCCCGGCGAGCAGTGCCGCCAGCAGCAGGCCGCAGGCGCTTCGCCGCGGCGGGCGTGGCGGGCGCTGCGAGTGCTGCAGGCGCAGGGAGGGGCGCATGCGGGCTGCCTTGCCGCGCTGGCTCAGTGCGCTTCGTCCCAGTTGGCGCCGACGCCGATGTCGACGACCAGCGGTACGCGCAGGGTGGCGACCTCGCTCATCAACCGCGGCAGCTCGCCGCGCACGCGCGGCAGTTCGTCCGCCGGCACTTCGAGGACGAGTTCGTCATGCACCTGCAGCAGCAGGCGGGTGCGCAGCTTCTCGGCGTCGAGCCAGCCCTGGACGGCGATCATCGCCGACTTGATCAGGTCGGCGGCGGTACCCTGCATCGGTGCGTTGATCGCCGCACGTTCGGCGCCCTGGCGGCGGCCGGCCTGGCTCGAGCGGATTTCGGGCAGCCACAGCCGGCGCCCGAAGACGGTCTCGACGTAGCCCTGCCGCTTCGCCGCCGCGCGCGTCTCTTCCATGTAGGCGGCGACGCCCGGGTAGCGGGCGAAGTAGCGGTCGATGTACGACTGTGCCGCGCCGCGTTCGAGGTCGAGCTGGCGCGCCAGGCCGAAGGCGCTCATGCCGTAGATGAGGCCGAAGTTGATCACCTTGGCGACGCGCCGCTGGTCGGCGCCGACTTCATCGGGTGCGACGCCGAAGATCTCGCTCGCGGTCGCCCGGTGCACGTCTTCGCCGGCGGCGAAGGCGGCGAGCAGCCGCGCGTCCTGCGACAGGTGCGCCATGATGCGCAGCTCGACCTGCGAATAGTCGGCGGAGAGCAGATGGCTGCCGGGCGGGGCGACGAAAGCGGCGCGGATGCGGCGGCCCTCGGCGGTGCGCACCGGGATGTTCTGCAGGTTGGGGTCGCTCGAGGCGAGACGGCCGGTGACCGCCACCGCCTGCGCGTAGCTGGTGTGCACGCGGCCGGTGGTGGCGTTGATCATCTTCGGCAGCTTGTCGGTGTAGGTGCCCTTGAGCTTGGCGAGCTGCCGCGTTTCGAGCAGGATCTTCGGCAGCGGGTAGTCGAGGGCCAGCTCGGAGAGCACTTCCTCGTCGGTCGACGGCGTTCCCGAGGGGGTCTTCTTCTTCACCGGCAGCCCGAGCCGGTCGAACAGGATTTCGGCGAGCTGCTTCGGCGAATTGAGGTTGAACGGTTGCCCGGCGGCGGCATGCGCGCGTTCCTCGAGCTCGAGCAGGCGCTTGCCGATCTCGTGGCTCTGCTGCGTCAGCAGCTCGGCATCGATCAGGATGCCGGTGCGCTCCATGCGGAAGAGGACGTCGCGCACCGGCATCTCGATCTCTTCGTAGATCCGCCGCAGGCCGGCGTCGCCGTCGATCTGCGGCTGGAGCCGCTGCTGCAGGCGTAGGCAGAGGTCGGCGTCCTCGGCGGCGTAGGCTGCCGCTTGGTCGATCCCCACCTGCTCGAAGCCGATCTGGTTGACCCCCTTGCCGCAGAGCGCTTCGTAGGGGATCGTCTGCAGCCCGAGGTGGCGGCTGGCGAGCTGGCCGAGGTCGTGCCCGCGGACGCCGTCGCGACCCGATTCGAGGACGTAGGACTGGAGCAGGGTGTCGTGCCGCACGCCGGCGAGGGCGATGCCGTGGTTGGCGAGGACGTGCTGGTCGTACTTCAGGTTCTGGCCGATCTTTGCCCGCGCGGGGTCTTCGAGCCACGGCTGCAGGCGTGCCAGCACGGCGTCCTGCGGCAGTTGCGACGGCGCGCCGGGGTAGCGGTGGGCGAGCGGCAGGTAGGCCGCCTCGCCCGGCGCGACCGCCAGCGACAGGCCGACGAGGCGGGCGGCGAAGGGGTCGAGGCTGGTGGTCTCGGTGTCGAGCGCGCAGAGTTCGCAGTCGCCGATCTTCTGCAGCCAGCGGTCGAAGGCGGGCCAGTCGAGGATCGTCTCGTAGGCCGCGCGGTGCGCGCCGTCGGCCGCCGCCGGCGTGGCGGCGGGCGGCGTCGCTGCCGGCGGCGCTGCGGTGGCGTCGGACGTGCCCTGCACCTCACGTAGCCACGAGCGCATCTCGTAGTGCCGGAACAGCTCGAGCAGCCGCTCGCGGTCGATGGGGCGTGGCTGCAGTTCGGCGAGCGTCAGCGGCAACTCGAGGTCGCAGCGCACGGTCACCAGGCGCCGCGCCAGGGGCAGGAAATCGAGTGCGCGCCGCAGGTTGTCGCCGACGGCACCGCCAATGCCGGTGGCGGCGGCGATCACCCCGTCCAGCGATCCGTACTGCTGCAGCCAGCGGACGGCGGTCTTCGGTCCCACCTTGTCGACGCCGGGGATGTTGTCGACCGTGTCGCCGACGAGTGCCAGGTAGTCGACGATGCGCCCGGCGGGGACGCCGAAGCGGCTGACGACGCCGGCCTCGTCGAGCGTTTCGTTGCTCATCGTGTTGACCAGACGGACGTGCGGGCCGACGAGTTGCGCCAGGTCCTTGTCGCCGGTGGACACCACCACCTGGATTCCCTGCGCCGCCGCCTGTGTCGCCAGCGTGCCGATGACGTCGTCCGCCTCGACCCCGTCGACGACCAGCAGCGGCCAGCCGAGGGCGGCGATGGCGCTGTGCAGCGGCTCGATCTGGCGCACGAGGTCGTCGGGCATCGGCGGCCGGTTGGCCTTGTAGAGCGCATACCAGTCGTCGCGGAAGGTGCGTCCCTTGGCGTCGAAGACGCAGGCCTTGTAGTCGATTCCCGCCGCCTGATGGTCGCTCTCGAGCCGCCGCAGCATGTTGAGCACGCCGTGAATCGCGCCGGTCGGCTCGCTCTGCGTCGTGCGCAAATCGGGCAGGGCGTGGAAGGCGCGGTAGAGATAGGAGGATCCGTCGACCAGCAGCAGGGTGGGCATGGGCGTGCAGCGAGCTGAAGTTGGGGGAAGGGCGGGCGGACACGGCCAGCGGCCTGTCGCGTTTCCTGTCGCCGCCCTCGATCCGCTGCATTATGGCAGACTTCGGCGGCCGGCCGTGCCCTTCGCCGGCCTGCTCGGAGTCGCTGGCGGCAGTTGATTCTGTACTACAATCGCAACTGGTCGGCAGCCTGCCGGCCAGCCGATCAACCACCCGGATGACCGCTGATGCGTCGCACCCACGCCTTCCTCGCCATGCTGGCTGTTGCCACGGCGCCAGCGCTTGCCCAGACCCCGCCCGATCTGCAGCCGTTGCCGGCAGTGCCGCCGCCACCGCCGGAGATGGCGCCGCTCGACGCGGCGATGGAGCCGGAGGTGACGATCACCAAGCGCGATGGCGACACGGTCGAGGAGCACCGGATCAACGGAAAGCTCTACATGATCAAGGTGACACCGGCGCACGGCGTTCCCTACATCCTCGTCGACCATCAGGGCGACGGAAATTTCGCCCAGGAGTCGATCGGCGGCCCGCCGGTGAGCGTGCCGATGTGGACCATCGGCACCTTCTGAGCAGCCGGTCGCCCGCCTTCCCGCCGCCGTCTGCCCGGCATCGCCCGCGACCATGTCGGTGTTCACCGAGCTCAGCGCCAGTGTGGTGGCGGCGTGGCTCGAAAACCATTCGCTCGGCACGCTGCAGGGTCTCGAAGGCATCGCCGAGGGTGTGCAGAACTCGAACTTCTTCCTCCGCACCAGCGGCGGCGAATACGTACTGACCCTCTTCGAGCAGGTGCCGCACGCCCAGCTCCCGTTCTATACGCAGTTGCTGGCGCATCTGGCGGCGCGCGGGATTCCCTGCCCGGCACCGGTTGCCAATCGTCGCAACGAATATCTCGGCGAACTCGCCGGCCGGCCGGCGCTGATCGTCAGCCGTCTCGACGGCGTTTCGGTGGCACGGCCGACGCCGGCGCAGTGTGCGGCGATCGGCGCTGCACTGGCCGACCTGCATCTCGCCGCCCAATCCTCGCCGGTCAGCCAGCCGCACCCGCGCGGCCCCGCCTGGTGTGTCGAGGTCGCCGCGCAACTCGTTCCGCACCTGGCGCCCGACGCTGCCGCACTGCTGGCGGACGAGTTGCGGCAGCAGGCGTCACGCCGCGGCGGCCTGCCGCGTGGCATCATCCACGCCGACCTCTTTCGCGACAACGTGCTCTTCGTCGGTGATCGCGTCAGCGGCCTGCTCGACTTCTACTTTGCCGGTGTGGACGACCTGCTCTTCGACCTGGCGGTGGTGGCGAACGACTGGTGCACTGCTGCCGACGGCGAAGTCGACGCTGATCGCTGCCGGTCGCTGCTGGCTGCCTACCAGCGGCGGCGGCCGCTGACCGCTGGCGAACGGGCGGCCTGGCCGATGCTGTTGCGCGCGGCCGCCCTGCGTTTCTGGCTCTCGCGCCTGCAGGATCAACTCCTGCCGAGACCGGGCGCGGTGGTGACGCAGCGCGATCCCGGGCTTTACCAGGAGATCCTGCTGGCGCACCGGGCGAGCGGCGATCGCCTGCGCCTGGGCATGCCGCCCGTTGATCCGCTGCTGGCGGAGACGGCAGAGCAGGAGGCGGGGCATGGACGGTAGTTACCTGCCGCAGGTCAGGGCGCAGTACGAAGCGCTGCCCTATCCGCCGCGCGACCCGGAGGAGGAGAGCCAGCGCCTGCTGCCGACCTGGCTCGACTCGCTGCCGATGATCAACCACTACTGCTTTGCCGGACAGCAGGATTTTCGCCACGGCTGGCGCGTCCTGGCCGCCGGCGGCGGTACCGGCGACGCGACGATCTACCTGGCGGAACAATTGCGCGCCACCGATGCCGAGATCGTCCACCTCGACCTGAGCGCCGCGAGCATCGCCATCGCCCGCCGGCGGGCCGAGATCCGCGGACTCGAGAACATCCGCTGGCAGCAGGCATCCCTGCTCGAGCTGCCCGGGCTGGGGCTGGGCGAGTTCGACTACATCAACTGCTCGGGGGTCCTGCACCACCTGCCGGACCCGGATGCCGGCCTGCGCGCACTGCTCGGCGTCCTGGCGGCGGACGGGGCGATCGGCATGATGGTCTACGCGACCTACGGCCGCACCGGGGTCTACCAGATGCAGGAGCTGCTGCGGCGGATCAACGGCGGCTGCGAGGGCATCGGGCAGTGCCTCGACAATGCCCGGCAGGTGCTGGCCACCCTGCCGGCGACGAACTGGTTTGCCCGCGGTGAGCAGCTGATTTCCGATCATCGGCGCGGTGACGCCGGCATCTACGACCTGCTGCTGCATTCGCAGGATCGCTCGTACACGGTCGAAGAGCTGTACGTGTGGTTGCACGACGCGCACGGGCTGCACATCGAATTCTCCGACGTCGGCCGCGGACGGGCACCGTACCTGCCGGAACTGGTGCTGGCACCGCGGCAGCCGCCGTTCCTCGACACCGTTGCGCGCCTGCCGCCGCGGCAGCAGCAGGCGATCGCCGAACTGCTCGGCGGCACGCTGGTGACGCACTCCTTCTATCTGTGCCGCGGCGCCCGGGTCGCCCCCTACGGCGACCCGGAGTACGTTCCGTTCTTCTGCCACGAACCGGTCACCGGTCCCGAGCTGTCGGCCATCATCCACCGCAGCAAGGAGGTTCCGTTCGTCATGCGGCACAGCCATACCGGCATCAGCGCGCCGCTCGATGTCGGCCGCTTCGGCAAGTTCATCCTCAAGTACATCGACGGCCGGCGCAGTTTTGCCGAGGTCTTCGCCCTGGTGCGCGGCGAGGAGAAGTTCCGCCGCTCGCCGCCGGACGATGCCACGCTGTTCGCGGACTTCGCGCCGCTCTACCGCTTTCTCAACGCCATCGAGCGCATGCTGCTGACGCGCTGCCGTGCCTGAATGCGGAGCGGATCCGCACGGCTTGCCTCGTTTCTTGCGGACCGCTAGCATCTGCTACCCTTCGTGCTCCGGACGATCCCTGCCATGGACCAATTCCCGATTCCCGCCCCTCCCCATGACGGTTCCAGCCGCCTGCTCGGGCCGGGCAGCGCCTTCGACTGGTTCCGCCAGGGCTGGGCGATCTTCACCGTCAACCCGGCCGTCTGGATCGCCATGATGGTCATCGTCATCGTCATCTATGTCGGGCTGGCGGTCATCCCGGTCATCGGCTACCTCGCGGCCTACCTGCTGACGCCCCTGCTGGCGGCGGGAATGCTGCTCGTCTGCCGCAAGGCGGCGATCGGCGAATCGCTCGAGATCAGCGACCTGTTTGCCGGCTTCAAGCGCGACACGGGTGCGCTGATGACGCTGGGCGTCTTCTACATGCTGGCGATGCTGCTGCTTTTCGTCCTCGTCTTCCTCTTCCTGGGCGGCGGCATCGCCGGTGGCCTGGTCCTGGCGAACCCGCTGGGCGCCGGCATCGCCCTCGGCGGCATTGCCGTCGGCGGCCTCGTCTGGCTGCTGCTGTCGCTGCTGATCGTCATGGCCGTCTGGTTCGCGCCGGCGCTGGTCGTGTTCAACCACATGCCGCCGGCGGCAGCGCTCAAGGCCAGCTTTCACGCCTGCCTGAAGAACCTCGTCAGCTTTCTGGTCTATGCGCTGCTGACGATGGTCCTGTGTTTCTTTGCCGCACTGCCGCTTGGCCTCGGATTCCTGGTCCTCGGACCGGTCCTGGCCGGCTCCGTGTATGCTTCGTATCGCGACACCTTCATTACCGCCTGACTGGCCTGACAACATGCAAGCACTGACTCTTCCCGCGGCGCAAGGATGGCGCTGGCTCACCGACGGCTTTCGCATCTTTCGCAAGGGTCATGTGATGCTGACCTTCCTCGTCGTCAGCTACTGGCTGCTGATGGCAGTGGTGAACATGCTGCCGGTGATCGGGACGGTGGTCACGACGCTGTGCATCCCGGCATTTTCGGTCAGCCTGATGAACGTCTGCCGCAACATCGAGCGCTCGCTGCCGGTGACGCCGCAACTGCTGTTCTCGGGTTTTCGCAGCAACCAGCGGTCGCTGCTGGTCCTCGGCGCCGTCTACCTGGCGGCGACGGCCGGCATCCTGGCGATCTCGGCGGTCGCCGATGGCGGCGCACTGATGGCGATGATGCTGCTCGGCGCGAAGCCGGCGGAGGACATACTGGCGAGTGGCGACATCCTCTTCGCGGCACAGATCGCCCTGCTGCTGCTCTGCCCGCTGGTGATGGCCTACTGGTATGCGCCGGTTCTCGCCGGCTGGCATTCGCTGCCGCCGGCGAAGGCGCTGTTCTTCAGCTTCGTCGCCTGTGCCCGCAACTGGCGGGCCTTCCTCGTCTACTCGCTGGCGCTGCTCCTCGTCGCGGTCGTGCTGCCGGCGCTGCTGCTGGGCGTCGTCGGCACGCTGCTGCAACTGGGTGCGTCGCTGGTGGCGACGGGGATGACCGTCCTGGTCCTGCTCGTCGTCGCACCGACGGTCTTTGCCAGCTTCTACGTCAGCTATCGTGACGTCTTCGTCAGTACCGACGAAAGCGACGCCTGAGGGTGCCGGTGACGGGCCGCTGGGGATCTTCGGCGGCACCTTCGATCCGGTTCACTATGGCCACCTGCGCCTCGCCGAGGAAGCTGGCAGCGCGCTCGCGCTGACGGCGGTCCGCTGGATTCCGGCGGGTCGGCCGGCGCTGCGTGACACGCCGCAGGTGACCGCCGCGCAGCGGCTGGCGATGGTCCGCCTGGCGACTGCCGACAACCCGCTCTTCGAGGTCGATGCGAGCGAGGTGACGGCGGCCCAGCCGAGCTTCACCGTGCCAACCCTGGAACGACTGCGCTCGCCCGGGCATTGCGGCAGCCGCCGGCCGCTCGTCCTGCTGCTCGGTGCCGACGCCTTTGCCGGTCTGCCGGGCTGGCATCGCTGGCAGTCGCTGTTCGCCCTGGCGCACCTGGCCGTTGCCCATCGCCCGGGCTTTCCGCTCGAGCGGGCGCAACTGCCGCCGGAGCTGGCCGAATACTGCCGCGATCGTTTCTGCAGCAGCCCGGACGAACTCGCTTCGTCGCCGGCCGGGCGCGTCGTCACCTTTGCGATGACGCAACTGGCGATCTCGGCGACGCGTGTTCGCCAGTTGCTGGGCAGCGGCGAAAGCGTCCGCTATTTGCTGCCTGATCCGGTTATCGCTTATATTCAGCGCCATCGCCTTTATCCACAACACTGAGCCGTCCATGAAACTTGCCGATCTCGAAAAGCTGGTCGTCGCTGCACTCGAAGACATCAAGGCCCGCGATATCGAGGTCATCGATACCAGCCGCCTGACGGCGCTCTTCGATCGCATGGTCATCGCCTGTGGCGACTCGAACCGCCAGGTCCGGTCGCTGGCACGCAACGTGCAGGAGAAGGTGAGCGAGGCTGGCGGCAGCGTCCTCTCCTGCGAGGGCGAGGAGGCGGGTGAGTGGATCCTGGTCGATCTCGGCGACATCATCGTCCATGTCATGCAGCCGGCGGTTCGCAGTTACTACAACCTCGAGGAACTGTGGGGTGGCAAGGGGCCGCTGCGTGTCCGCCAGGCTGTCCGTCAGACCACAGAGGCCAGCGTCGGCGAGGGATGAGGCTGGCCATCCTGGCCGTCGGGCACAAGCCGCCCGCCTGGGTGGCTGCAGGCTGTGCCGAGTATCTCAAGCGCATGCCGCGCGAGCTGCCGCTGTCGGTGATCGAGGTCAAGGCCGAGGTGCGCGGTGCGAAGAGCCGCGAACAGCTTCTCGCCGCCGAGCGGACGCGCCTGCTGGCGGTGCTGCAGGGCTTTCGCCGGCTGGTCGTTCTCGACGAGCGCGGTGCCGACCTGAGTACGCTGGATCTGGCGCAGCGCCTTGCCGGCTGGATGCAGAGCGGGGGCGACACGGCCTTCGTCATCGGCAGTGCCGACGGGGTCGACGCGGCATTGAAGCAGCAGGCCGACGAGGTCATTCGCCTCTCGCGCCTGACGCTGCCGCACGCGCTGGCGCGGTTGCTGCTCTGCGAACAGCTCTACCGCGCCTGCAGCGTCGTCCGCAACCATCCCTATCATCGCGAGGACTGAGTGCCTGCCGGCCCGCTGCAGCAACGCGTCCATCTCGCCTCGCGCAGCCCGCGCCGGCGCGAACTGCTGGCGCAGATCGGCGTCGCCTTCGACACCATCAGCTTCCGCAGTTCGCCGCGCGAGGACGCGGCGGTCGACGAGGCGCCGCTGCCCGCGGAGGACCCGCGGCATTACGTCGAACGGCTGGCGCGCAGCAAGGCGGAGCACGGCTGCGAGCTGGTTCGTCGGCGACACCTGTTGCTGCAACCGGTCCTCGCCGCCGACACGACTCTGGAACTGGCCGGTGAGCTGATCGGCAAGCCGGCCGATGCCGACGATGCCTGCCGCATCCTGCGGCGCCTTTCGGGTCGCAGTCATCGCGTACTGACCGCCGTCGCCGTCGCCTTCCAGGGCGGCATCGAGTTCGCGCTGTCCGACAGCGTGGTGCGTTTCCGTCACCTCGACGACGAAGAAATCCGCCGCTACGTTGCCAGCGGCGAGCCGCTGGACAAGGCCGGCGCCTACGGCATCCAGGGCCGTGCGGCAATCTTCGTCGAGTACCTTGCCGGCAGCTACTCCGGGGTCATGGGGCTGCCGCTGTGCGAGACGGCGCAGTTGCTCAGGCGCTGCGGCTGTCTGCCCTAGGCGGCGGGGAAAGGAAAGCACGGCGTGGCGGCGACTGACCGGTCAGGCGAACTCGAGGCGGGGGTCGTCGCCGAGCGGATCGGCATGATCTATCGACTGACGCCACATACCCTGGCGATGTCGGTCGTCGGCTCGACGCTGATCCTGCTGGTCCTCTGGCAGTCGGCGCCCCGATTGCTGTTGCTCGGCTGGTACGCGCTGCACCATCTCGTGACCCTGCTGCGCTACCTGCTGATACGTGCCTATCGCCGGGCCGATCCGCCGCCGGCGGCGGCGCCGCTGTGGGGGCGGCGTTTCGTCATCGGCACGAGCTGCGCCGGTGTCGTCTGGGGCTGCTGCGGTACCGTCCTCTTTCCTGCCGCCGGGGATCCCGGGCAGTTTTTCGTCGGCATGTTCCTCGTCGGCGTCGCTGCGACCGGCATGTTCACCCTTTCGCCCTACCTGTGGTCGCTGCTGACCCTGTCTGTCCTGACCCTCGCGCCGATGGCGATCTCTTTTCTCGTCTCGGGCGACCGGTCGATGCAGGTCACCGGCGCCACCACCTTCCTCTTTCTCTACATCGTCCTGTCGAACGCTCGCCGCTTTGAGCGGCTCACCAGCGAGTCGATTCGCCTGCGCCTTGAACTGGGCGAAGCCAAGGTCGCGGCGGAGGCGGCGAGCGAGGCGAAGTCACAGTTTCTCGCCAACATGAGCCACGAGATCCGGACGCCGATGAACGGCGTTCTCGGCATGGCCGAACTCCTGCTCGCGACGCCGTTGTCTACCGAACAGCGCAGTCGCGTCGACACCCTGCACCGGTCGGCGCGCAACCTGCTCGACGTGATCAACGACGTTCTCGACTTCTCGAAGATCGAGGCCGGCAAGCTCGAGCTGCACCCGGCCGACTTCGATCTGCTGCAGATGGTGGACGAGGTCCGTGCGGGTCTGGCCACTGCCGCCGGCAACAAGGGGCTGGCGCTGTCGACCGCCATCGCCGCTGCGGTGCCGCGGTTCGTCCACGGTGATGGCGCGCGCCTGCGCCAGGTGCTGATCAACCTCGTCGGCAACGCGATCAAGTTCACCGACTCCGGCAGCATCGTCGTTTCCGTTGCCCGCAGCGACGAGCAGCGGTTCCGCTTTGCCGTCCAGGATACCGGCATTGGCCTGGCGGCAGCCGACTGCGAGCAGATCTTCGCTGCCTTTGCCCAGGCGGACGCCTCCAATACCCGGCGCCATGGCGGCACCGGTCTCGGCCTGGCGATCTCGAAGCGGATCATCAACCTGATGGGCGGGACCATTGGCGTCGACAGCCTGCCCGGCCGCGGTTCGACCTTCTGGTTCGAGATCCCGCTGCCAGCCGGCCAGCCGCCGGTGGCGGAGGCGTCGGAGTCCGCGGGCGCGGTCGTCGCGCGGCCGCTGCACGGTCACGTTCTGCTGGTCGAGGACAATGGCGTCAACCAACTGTTGGCAGAGGCTTTTCTGCACGCGCTCGGCTTGCAGGTGACGCTCGCCGAGAATGGCCGCGAGGCCGTCGAGAGCACGCTCGCGCAGCGCTTCGATCTCATCCTGATGGATTGCCAGATGCCGGAAATGGACGGTTTCGCGGCCACGCGGCTGATCCGCGCCCGTGAGCAGGCGGCCGCAGGCGCCGGTCAGTCGCCGATTCCGATCATCGCCCTGACGGCCAATGCCTTCGAAGGCGACCGCGAGCGCTGCCTGAACAGCGGCATGAACGACTTCATCGCCAAGCCATTCACCCGCAACGAACTGTACCAGAGCCTGTCGCGCTGGCTCTGAGGATCGCGACCGGCGACACCCGGGCGGTGCCCGTGCGCGGTCGGCGGTCCGCCGTCGCGCGCCGGCTGCGCCTGTGGCGGCCGCCGGACCCTCCTCCCCCGCTGTGTGCGCGGCGGCACTTCCGTTTAAGAGCTTGTTAAGGAACCGTCGTCAAGCTGCGCGCACTTGCTCAGAGGATTCCTGCCATGCAGCCAGCACGCCGCGACGTTTTCGACAGCCCCTGCGACTCGGTCACCGTTACCCACGCCGATTTCGCCTCGCCGCGCCGCGCGGAAGCCGAGTCGTTCATTCGCCAGGTCTTCGCCCACCACCATGCCGCTGACGTCACCTCTTTCGCCCCCAACCTGATGCTCTTCGAGCGCCAGCAGCGGATCGTCGCCGCCTGCGGCTGGCGGCCGGCAGCCAGCGAGAAGCTGTTTCTCGAATGCTATCTCGAGCAGCCCATCGAGCAGGTGATGGCCGGTCTGGCGCAGCAGCCGGTTCGCCGCGAGGAGATCGTCGAGGTCGGCAACCTGGCGGCGGAGAAGCCGGGTGGAACGATACAGGTCGTCCTGGCGCTGACCGCTCACCTCGATCGGCTGGGCTACAAATGGCTCGCCTTTACCGCGACGCGCGAGCTGATCGGTATCCTGAACCGTCTCGGCCTGCCGGCCCTGGCTTTGGCACCGGCTGATCCGGAGCGCCTGGGCGAGGCGGCCGGAACCTGGGGCAGCTATTACAGCCAGCAGCCGATCGTCGTTGCCGGGCGCATCCGTACGGCCCTGGCACGCGTTGGCCGGCGCGCATGAGCGGCGCCAGCCAGACGCCGCAGGGATTGGGCGCGCGCCTGTTCGACGCGCTGTCTGCCCGTCCGCCCGACGCCATCGTGCTGCGCGGCGACAGCCAGACCTGGCGGGCCGCCGAGCTGCAGTCCGCCGTCGATTCGCTGGCCGGCAGCCTCGCGGGTACGCGGGTGCTCGCGGTCCTGGCCGACAACGGGCCGGCCTGGGTGATCGCCGATCTCGCGGCCTTGCGTGCCGGCATCGTCCATCTGCCGCTGCCGGGTTTCTTCAGCCCATCGCAACTGGCGCACGCATTGACGCAGGCAGGGGCCGACACGGTGCTCACCGACGAGCCGGCGCGGATCGCCGGGTTGGGCCTCGGCTTCGCCGTCGTCGGCAAGGCGAACGGACTGTTGAGGATGCAGCGGACGACGCCGGCGGCCGCGCTGCCGCCGGCAACCGCCAAGATCTCCTTCACTTCCGGCAGTACGGGCACCCCCCGCGGTGTCTGCCTGAGCGCTTCCGGCCTGCTCGACACCGCTGTTGCCGTTGCCGGATGTTTCGCCGACCTGGCGATCGAACGGCACCTGGTCGTCCTGCCACTGTCGTTGCTGCTCGAGAACAGCGCCGGCATGCATGCGCCGCTGCTGCTCGGTGCCGAGATCCGTGTCGCCGGGCTGCAGACGCTTGGCTGGCGCGGCATGGCGGGTTTCGATCCGGCGGCGCTGCAGCGGACCGTTGCCGCCAGCGGTGCCAACAGCCTGATCCTGGTCCCCGAACTGCTGAAGATGTGGAGCACGTACCTGGCGGCGGGCGGGCAGGTGGCGGCTGGCGATCTGCGCCACGTCGCCGTCGGCGGCGCGCGGGTCGCCCCGGCGCTGCTCGCCCGGGCGCGTGCCGTCGGCCTGCCGGCCTTCCAGGGCTACGGACTGACCGAGTGCGGTTCGGTCGTCAGCCTCAACCGCCCCGGCGACGACGGCGCAGGTGTCGGCCGTCCGTTGCCGCACGTCCGCGTGCGGATCGCCGACGGTGAAGTGCTGGTGGGCACGCGCGCCTTTCTCGGCTACGTCGGCGACGCGCTGCCGCTGCCGGCCACTGCGGCGCCGTTGCCGGAGTTCGCCACCGGCGACCTCGGCCGGCTGGATGGCAATGGCCACCTGCACCTCGAAGGGCGCCGCAAGAATCTGCTGATCACATCGTTCGGCCGCAACGTCGCACCGGAGTGGGTCGAGTCGCTGTTGCTCGCCGAGCCAGCCATCGCCCAGGCGGTGGTCTTCGGCGACGGCATGCCCTGGCTGTGCGCCCTGCTGGTCGCCGCGCCGGCTGCTGCTGACGAGGCCTTGACGGCGGCGGTGGCGCGGGTCAACGCCAGCCTGCCTGATTACGCGCGCATCGCCGGTTGGCGACCGGCGGCCCCGTTCAGCAGCGAAAACGGGCTGGCGACCGGCAACGGACGGCCACGCCGCAGCGCCATCCTTCATCATCATGCCGCCGACCTGGCGGCCATCCATCAAGCAAGGGAAGCAAGCGATGTCCTTTCATGAACAACTGATCGCCGCCACGGCTACCGAGCGCGCAAGCCTGCTGGCCGTGCCGGTGATTGCCGACTGTCTGCAGGGACGGGTCAGCCTCGGCACCTATCTCGCCTTTCTCGGGCAGGCCTACCATCACGTGCGGCAGACCACACCCCTGCTGATGACACTCGGTGGTCGGCTGCCGGAGCGGCTGTCGTGGCTGCGGCGGCCGGTCGCCGAGTACATCGACGAGGAGATCGGCCACGAGGAATGGATTCTCAACGACATCACTGCGGCTGGTGGCGACGCCGACGCGGTGCGTGCCAGCCAGCCGGATCTGCCGGCCGAGCTGATGGTCGCCTATGCCTACGACCTGTTGCATCGCGGCAACCCGGCGGCCTTCTTCGGCATGGTATTCGTCCTCGAGGGCACCAGCGTCGCGCTCGCCCTGCACGCCGCCGACCGCATCCAGCAGACGCTCGGTCTGCCGAATGCCGCGTTCTCGTACCTGCGTTCGCACGGAACGCTGGACCAGCAACACACGATGCATCTGGCACGGCTGCTGGAGCGGATGGCGCCGGCCGACCAGGCAGATGTCGTGCACAGCGCACGGGTCTTCTACAAGCTCTACGGCGACGTCTTCCGCGCCCTGCCGTGCGTGGAGGAAGCGACATGCAGCTGAATCATGCGCGCATCCTCCTCACCGGCGCCAGCGGCGGTCTCGGCCAGGAACTCGCCCGCCAACTGGCCGCTGCCGGTGCCGTGTTGCTGCTCGCCGGGCGCGACGACGGTCGCTTGCGGCCACTGAGCGCCGCGCTCGGCAACGGCTCGGCCTCCGTCTGTGGCGACCTCGGCCGACCTGCCGGCGTCGCCGCGCTGGCGGCGGCAGCGCGCGACTTCGAGGTCAATGTCTTGATCAACAATGCCGGTGTCGGCGCCTTCGGCCTGCTCGAAACGCAGGCGTGGAGCACCGTCGAGGAGGTGCTGGCAACCAACCTCGAAGGCCCGATCCACCTCACGCATGCCTTGCTTCCCTGGCTCAAGGCACAGCCGCAGGCGGCGATCGTCAACATCGGGTCGACCTTCGGCAGCCTGCCATTTCCCGGTTTCGCCGCCTACTCGGCGGCCAAGGCGGGCCTGCGCGGCTTCTCGCAGGCGCTCCGCCGCGAGTTGGCGGATTCGCTCGTCGCCGTCATCCATGTCGCACCGCGGGCGATCGACACGCCGCTCAACAGCGCGGCGGTCAACGCGCTGAATCGGGCGCTGAAGAACCACAGCGACTCGGCCGCCGACGTGGCGCGACAGATCGTCGCCGCGCTCCGCCGTGGCGACGGGGAGCACCATTTCGGCTTTCCGGAACGGTTGTTCGCCTGGCTCAACGGCGTTGCCCCATCGCTGATCGACCGTGGCCTGGCCGGCAAGCTGCCGATCGTCAAGCAGCACAGTCCATCATCCTGAATGCATTGAAAGGACCATTCGCATGAAGATTTCTCTTGTCGCAGGCAGGTTCATCACCCTGCTCGCGTTTCTCGCCGGCAGCTCGCTGGCCACCGCCGCTGCGCCCGACGATCTCATCCGGCCGATCCAGGAGCAGTGGGCCGAGATCAAGTATCGTCAGCCGGAGAAGCAGCAGGCCGAGGGCTATCGGGCGCTCGCCGAGCAGGCCCGCAAGATCGTCGAAACGAATCCGAAGATGCCCGAGGCGCTGATCTGGGAAGGCATCGTCCTCTCCAGTGAAGCGGGTGCCAAGGGTGGTCTCGGTGCCCTGTCGCTGGCCAAGGAAGCCCGGCAGCGACTCGACGAGGCGCTCAAGATCAACGACAGGGCGCTGAACGGGTCAGCCTACACCAGCCTGGCGACGCTCTATGCCAAGGTGCCGGGCTGGCCGGTCGGCTTTGGCGACAAGGAACGGGCCGAGGAGTATTTTCGCAAGGCGCTGGCGATCAACCCGGACGGTATTGACCCGAACTTTTTTTACGGCGAGTATCTGGCCGATCGTGGCCGGTCGGCGGAAGCGCTGCCGTACCTCGAGAAGGCGTTGAAGGCGCCGCCCCGCCCCGGGCGCGAACTGGCCGACAGTGGTCGCCGCCAGGAAATCCAGGCGTTGCTGGCCAAACTCAGGAAGGAAAACAGGTAATTGCGCGTTCTGCTCGTCGAAGATGATGCCCTCCTCGGCGACGGCGTCCGCGCCGGCCTGAAACTCGGGGGCTACACGGTGGACTGGGTGCGCGATGGCGAGGCCGCGCGCCTGGCGCTGCTCGACCACGCCTACCAGGCCTGTGTGCTCGACCTCGGCCTGCCGAAACGCGGCGGCCTGTCGGTGTTGCAGGAACTGCGTGCGCGCGGGAGTCAGTTGCCCGTCCTGATCCTGACCGCGCGCGACAGCAGCGCTGACAAGATCGCCGGGCTCGACGCCGGTGCCGACGACTACCTCACGAAGCCCTTCGACCTGCCGGAACTGCAGGCACGCCTGCGGGCGCTGCTGCGCCGCGCCGGCGGCACGGCGACGCCGACACTCGAGCACGCCGGTGTGGTGCTCGACCCCGCCAGCAAGCGGGTGACCCGGGATGGCGAGGCGGTCAACCTGTCTGCGCGCGAGTACACGCTGCTGCTCGATCTGCTCCGGCACAAGAACCACATCCGCACCCGCAGCCAGCTCGAGGAAAGCCTGTACTCGTGGGGCGAGGAGACCGGCAGCAACACCGTCGAGGTGTATATCCATCATCTGCGCAAGAAGCTGGGTGCGGACTTCATCCGCACCGTGCGCGGCCTCGGTTACCAGCTCGGCGATCCGGCCTGATGCGCCACTCGCTGCAGAGTGTTCGCCTGCAGTCGCTGCGCTGGCGCCTGCTGCGCACGGTGTGCGTGGCGTCGCTGTGCGGCCTCGCGCTGACCGCCACGATGAGCTACTGGCAGGCGCAGCATGAGGCCGAGGAGCTGATGGACGGGCACCTGGCACAGTCCGCGCGACTCCTGCTGGCGCTGGTGCGCGACAATGAGGAGCACCTGGGCGACCTGGCGACGCGACTGGCGACGGTGCGCAGCGACGAGCAGAACCTCTATGAGCCGCCGCTCGAGTTCCAGATCGGCGGTGTCGAAGGGGCGTTGCTGTTGCGTTCCGAACACGCGCCGCGGGTCGAACTGTCCGCGCCCGCCGGCTACACGGTCATCGAACATGACGGCCAGCCCTGGCGGATCCTCAACCTCGTCGCGGGTTCGGGTGATTACCGCGTCCAGGTTGGCCAGTCGATCGTGTTGCGCGACCGGGCGGCGCTCGAGGTGGCGGTGCAGTCGGTCCTGCCGATCGCACTGATGTCGCCGCTGTTGCTGCTCCTGCTCTACTACTCGGTGCGGCGCGGGCTGAAGCCGCTCGACGACCTGACGGCCGACGTGGCGGCACGTTCGCCGGACAACCTCATGCCGCTCGCCGCGCGCCACGTGCCCACCGAAGCACAGCCGCTGGTGGTGGCGCTCAACCGGCTGTTGTTCAGGCTGCGGGCCACCCTGGACAACGAACGCCGGTTCACCGCCGATGCGGCGCACGAGTTGCGCACGCCACTGGCGGTGGTCCGCATCCAGGCGCAGGTCGCGCAGCTCACTGCCGACAGCGCCGACCGGCAGCACGCGCTCGACCAGATCGTCGCCGGTACCGACCGTGCCACGCGGGTCGTCGACCAGTTGCTGCGCCTGGCGCGCCTCGACCCGCTGGCGCAATTGCCGACATCGAGCGAGATCGACCTGGCTGCGCTCGCGCGGCGGGTGCTCGCTGCAACCCCGGTGCCGGAGAAGCGGCCAGGCCTGCTGTTGCAAACCCGCGGCAAGCCGCTGGCGGTCAGCGGTGACGCCGAACTGCTCGAGATCGTGCTGCGCAACCTGCTCGACAACGCGCTGCGCCATACCCCAGAGGCAGCCCGGATCACCGTTTTCGTGCGCCGTGAGAATGATGAACTCGCTCTCGGCGTGGCGGACGATGGACCGGGGGTCGCAGCGGACGAACTGCCGCGGCTCGCCGAACGCTTCCATCGCGGCAGCGAGGCCGGCAGCGATGGCAGCGGCCTCGGACTCGCCATCGCGCAGCGGATCGCCGAACTGCACGGCGCGCGCTTCGAGGCGGAGAACCTTGCCGCCGGCGGCTTCGAGGCGCGCCTGCGCTGGCCGCGGCCGCCGGTCACGCTGCGGCAGGGGGGCTGAGCCGGCGTTCCGTCGCCAGTGCCGCCGGCGGCCACGCCGCCAACCGGTGCCGGCGTCGGTCGTCGCCGCCGGGCGCGTGTTAGAATCGCGCCCCGACCCAGCCGACCCAGCCGCAATGTCCGTTCTCAACCCGCAGCAGCGGGAAGCGATTCGCTACCTCGACGGTCCGTTGCTGGTCCTGGCGGGCGCCGGCTCGGGCAAGACGCGGGTGATCACCGAGAAGATCGTCTACCTGATCGAGTCCTGCGGCCTGCAGCCGCGGAACATCGCGGCGATCACCTTCACCAACAAGGCAGCGCGCGAGATGCAGCAACGCGTCGGCAAGTTGCTTGCCGGGCGTTCTGCCGCCGGCCTGGTCATCTCCACCTTCCATGCGCTGGGGGTGCGCATGCTGCGCGAGGAAGCAAAGGCCATCGGTTACAAGCCGGCTTTCTCGATCCTCGATTCGGCTGACTGCCTCGCCATCCTGGCCGAGCTTGCGGGCAGCGTCGACAAGGCCGCGGCCCGCCGGCTGCAGTGGCAGATTTCGAGCTGGAAGAGCGCGCTCGTCCTGCCGGCGGAGGCAGCCGGGACTGCCGGCAACGACAGCGAGGCGCGGGCTGCCCAGGTGTATGCAAGTTACACGACGACGTTGCGTGCCTACCAGGCGGTCGACTTCGATGATCTGATCGCGTTGCCCGTGCGCCTGCTGGAGACGCAGCCGGCGCTGCGCGAGAAGTGGCAGAACCGCCTGCGCTACCTGCTGATCGACGAGTACCAGGATACCAATGCCGGCCAGTACGCCCTGCTGCGGCTGCTGGCCGGGCAGCGCGCCGCCTTCACCGCCGTCGGCGACGACGATCAGTCGATCTATGGCTGGCGCGGTGCCGACCTGGCCAACCTGCGCGGCTTGCCGCGGGACTACCCGAACCTCAAGCTGATCAAGCTGGAGCAGAACTATCGTTCGACGGCGCGCATCCTGAAGGCGGCCAACGCGCTGATCGCGAACAACGAGAAGCTCTTCGACAAGAGCCTGTGGTCGGAGCTTGGCCCTGGCGATCCGATCACCGTCAGCGCCTGCCCGGATCAGGCCCGCGAGGCCGAGTCCGTGGTCATGAAGCTGCAGGCGCACCGCTTCGAACACCGCGGCCGCTTCAGCGACTACGCGATCCTGTACCGCGGCAACTTCCAGGCGCGCGCCGTGGAGCAGTTCCTGCGCAACCAGCGGGTTCCCTATCGGCTTTCGGGCGGCCAGTCGTTCTTCGACAAGGCCGAGATTCGCGACGTTGCCGCCTATCTGCGCCTGCTGGCCAACACCGACGACGACCCGGCGTTCATTCGTGCGGTCAGCGCACCGCGGCGTGGTGTCGGCAGCAGCACGCTGCAGGTCCTTGGCGAGTATGCGGGCGAACGCCACCTGTCGCTGTTCACGGCGGCCTTCGAGCAGGGCTTCGCGCAACGCGTGCAGCCCCGCCAGCTCTCGCCGTTGCTCGAATTCGGCGACTTCGTCCGGCGCCTGCAGCAGCGCGCCGGGCGTGAACCGGCGGCGTCGGTGCTCGACGAGCTGTTGACCGGGATCGCCTACGAGGACTGGCTGCGCACGCAGGACGAAGCGCGGACGGCGCGGACCAGATGGGAGAACGTCCGTGAGCTGTGCGACTGGCTCGGCAGGAAGGCTGATGAGGAGGGGAAGACGCTGCTCGAAGCGGCGCAGGGAATCGCCTTGGTCAGCATGATCGAGAAGGACGAGGTCGACGCCGACGCGGTCCAGCTGTCGACGTTGCATGCCGCCAAGGGTCTCGAGTTCAAGCACGTCTTCCTGATCGGTGTCGAGGAGGGTGTCCTGCCGCACCGGGAAGCGCAGGCCGAGAACCGTCTGGAGGAAGAGCGTCGCCTGATGTACGTCGGCATCACCCGTGCGCAGCGCTCGCTGCATCTCAGCTACGCCGAAAAACGCCAGCAGGGCCGGCAGCTCATGGCCAGTGAGGCTTCACGCTTCATCGGCGAAATGGGCCGCGAAGACCTGCGTTTCGTCGGTGGTGGCAGCGATGGTGTGCCGGACAAGGCGGGTGGCGCGCAGCGTCTGGCGGCGATCCGGGCGATGCTCGGCCGGGCTGGGTAAGTCGGTTGCGGCAGCGGGTCACTGCGCGTTACAGCGCGTTACGCAACTGCTGACATCGAATGTGTGCGCCACGGCGTTGTTCGGGGCAAGGCCGCAGGATGAACCGACAGTTCCCTGGAGTGGCCGAGCAAACCCCAATCAACTCAAGGAGATCATCATGCTGAAGAACATCATCGCCATCGCCGTCGCCGCTGCTTTCGGTACCGCCGCCTTTGCCCAGGGCACTGCCACCAGCCCGGCGAAACCGGTCGACACGGCCAAGCCCGCGGCGCAGGTCGCAGCGGCGCCAGCACCTGCCGCGGCCACCCCGGTTGCCGGCAGCGTGACGACCGCGACGCCGGCCAAGACCGAAGCCGCTGCGGTAGAGAAGAAGGCGACTGCGAAACCGCAGGCGAAGAAGCCCGAGGCTGCTGCCGCCGTGACGACCCCCGCTCCGGCCGCTCCGGCCGCCACCACCGGTACCGCTCCGGCAGCAGGCAAGTAACGGCGGCGGCGCGGTCAGCGCCGTTGCCCGGCAACGGCGCTGACCGCGCCCACAAAGGAAAAAGGAGGCCACTGGCCTCCTTTTTCTTGCTGCCCCGCCGAGTCTACTTGGCGAGGCCGACGAGGTGCTCCACCGCTGCCTTGATTTCGCCGTCGGTGAGATCGGCGCCACCGCCCTTCGGTGGCATCGCTCCCTTGCCGTTGGTGACACTCTTGATCAGCGCTGCACTTCCCGTCGCGATGCGCGGTGCCCAGGCAGCCTTGTCACCCGCCTTGGGCGCGCCGGCCGCGCCGCTGGCATGACACGCCATGCAGACCGACTGGTAGACCGTTGCCCCGTCACGTGGTTTGCCATCGGACTTGGCGGGCGCCGCCTTCGCCAGTTCCACCTTCGCTACCGGCTGGATGCGCGCGTCCGCGTCATCCGCGACGCTGGGCATGCCCGAACCCTTGCCGACCAGGGACAGCGGCCAGATGACGGCGATCAGGACGACCGCGACGACGATGGTGATCACGAGAATCAAACGCGAGGAGGATTGCTGCTGAGCCATACCAAGTCCTTAGTGGTCCGCTGGTCAAAGCCGATATTCTAACGCCGTTTGGCGCCACCCAGAAGTGCTCTCGGGCTGGACTGGCCGACACAAACCGGTTAAGCTTGCGGCCCTGCACGCGCCCGTAGCTCAGTTGGATAGAGTACTGCCCTCCGAAGGCAGGGGTCGGACGTTCGAATCGTCTCGGGCGTGCCATGAATTCAATGACTTGGCTCCTCGTGGTATGACGGCACGGGAAAGGGCAAGACCGTTGCCGATCTGCTGCCGGTGCTGTTGTCGGGCGGCGAGGCGATTGTTCCCACCGGCACCAAGACCCTGCAGGATCAGTTGTTCGGCCGCGACATGCCGGTAGTGCGCGATGCGCTGAAGGTACCGGTACAAGCGCCTCGTCAAGGCGCGTCGCCTGCGTGGGCGATCGCATGCTCCGAGTCCCGGTCAAGCATGTCTTGCAGCGCCGCCACGACGCGGGGCAACTGGGCTTCCGCATCCATCAGCAGGGCCTCGGCTCCGTCGACGCTGCCCTGGCGGCCTTTCGACGACAGGCTGGCGAAGCCGCTCTGTCGGAGCGCATCCATCGCCGCCCTGTACTGCGGCTGGCCGCAGGCATCTGTCTCGTGATAGCTCGCGATCAGGAAGACATCCGTCGCCCTGGCGGGCGTTGCCGCTGCCAATGATATGGCGAGGGCCGCCAACGGGGCCACCAGAGTGTTGAAGGCATGTGTGGTCACAAGGGGCTTCTGCGAAGTGGCTCTGGATACCCCTAGCCCTCCGAGGCTTGGCGCTCCGATCCCCAGCAGTCGCGCCGAAAGCATGTCGCTGATGACTGCCAGCCGCGTCTTGATCGTAACCAACCTGTCATCCCTTTGCTTTGTTGTCGACGCCTTTCGTTCGAGCGACAGCTCGGTGAGGCTCTGGTCAGCCCGTGCGCTCTGCCGACCTGTGGTCAGCCGCAGCGCGACCAGGCAGGTGTGCAAGCGCGATTCGGGTTTGGTGGCAGCAGGATAGGGTGAAACCGCCGTGACAGCCTTCATATGTTCCCCTTGACGGGAATGACTTTGCGCCGGAAATCACCAGCGCCGGGACTGTAGTCGTTGACTGTTGTCTCCGCCTCACCAGCAAGTTAACGGAAGACGGGCCGCCAACTTGAGGGCGCGGCTGATCAGCCGGCGCGGAAACGACCAAGCGCCTCGTCAAGGTGCGTTGCCACGGTGCGCAGCGCCTGTGCCTGATCCTTACCGACGAGCCGTCTCGGCGGCCGACGGCGGCGGACATCGCTCCGGAGGTCAGGCTGGCGGCTCCTTCTTGAAGGCTTTCTGCGGATGATGTATGCTGAATTAATGGAAAAAAACTGAGGTACCGGCCACCGCATTCCGTCGCCAGGCGGCAGCCAAATGTGGGCGTTGGCCGGGCCGATACATCTCGCGGAGGATCAGACGATGTCTATTGCGCCGTTCTTGGTCGTTGTTCTGCTTGCCATCGTTGGCTGGCTGTGGTGGACGCGCCGCCAAGCCCAAACCCGGCGCGCGTCGTCCGAGAACCAGGCGCCGCAGCCCTATCGCTGCGTGGCCATACGACCCGGGCAGGAGGCCTGTCCAACCGTGAGGAATCTTGCCGGCCGACGCTTCCTGGCGCAGGCGGCGCCGCTGCTGCCACTCGATGATTGCACCGCCGCCGGCTGCGGGTGCCGGTACGACCACTTCGCAGACCGGCGCGAGCATGAACGCCGGCGCTCGCATGCGCTCATGCGCGGCCTCACCCCGCATGCCGGCAACACCGACCATCGCAGTGGCCGGGATCGACGAAAGCCCGCGGGGTTCGCACCAGACGCCAGCCAGTGAACTGGTGGCGCGTTGCGCCTGACCCTCAGCACTCTCCTTCCTCCCTGGCAGCTCTTCTCCGCTTTCCTGTTGGCGAGCTTGGTGCTGGCGGTGACGTCTGGCCCGGGCGTGCTCCATATCGTTGCCCGCAGCCTCGTGCAGCGCCACCGCTCGGGGCTGACTTCCGTTGCCGGTGTCGCAATCGGCAACCTCGGCAACGCCCTCGCGGCCTGCGAAGATCGCAGCGCTGCTGCCGCCACCCCAAGGGCCCATCGTCATGGCGCCGTGCTCGCGCCCAATGCATTGCCAGGCGCTGTCGTGACGGCGCTCGCTCGTGCCGTCGTTCCGCCAGCCGCGACCTTCGCGACCCGCGAAGAGCTCCGTCATCGCGCCATCGCCCGGTATCTGTGGGCGCTGCTGCTGGCACGCATCCATGAAACCCTGCCACTGAGTTGCCCGATCTGCCACAGTCCGATGCGCATCATTGCCTTGGTCAAGGATGCCGGCACCGTGACGAAGATCCTCGACCACATCGGCGAATCCGCCCAGCCACCGCGCACCGCCCCGGGCGCGCGGGCCAGCGCTGTGGGTGGCGGCAGCAGCGGAGCAGGCGGCGAACGATTCTGAGTGGGATCAAGCCGCCCAGCCCGGACTGGAGGTCGAGTTCGATCAGCGCATTGCCTGATGGGTCCGGGCAGGTGCCAAGACAGGATGAGACACGATGAACCCCCTCTCGTGACGAATGACTCGTGCCGGTAGTCCGAGAAGTCGCCGCCAGCGACTCCTATCCGGGCTCGAGGCAGCGCTGGGGTGCGCTGCGGGAGCGTCACGGCGGCGCCGAGGACTTCCTGATGCGAGATCGACGATTGACTCAGTCCGCCAGAGTCGAAGATACTCCCGAATGCCGCGCTGGATTTCCTGTCCTCCATTCTCGGACCCGGCCGGCTGGCCCGATGCCGCCCTCGCGTTGCTCGAGATGACCGTCCTGAACCGCGGAGAGAGCGGATGAAGCAAGTCGACCCTGACTTGACGCAGTTCGTCGATGACCTCTGGCGCTCGATCGAGGCCCGCGAAGTCGCGGTGTTCTGTGGTGCGGGGATCTCGCTCAATTCAGGGCTGCCGCTGGTCCCGCACTTCATCAGGACCGTGCTCGAGCGACTCGGTGCCGCGGAGTCCGATGTGCGCGCGGTGCTCGACTCGGCGCTGCCCTTCGAGGCATTCGTCCAGATTCTCGAGAACTGCTCGGACATCGCCGAATTGCTCACGATCTTCGAACTCGGCACGCCGAACCCGACGCATCTCTTCCTGGCCGACGTCGCAAAGGCCGGCTACGTCCGCGCGATCGCCACGACGAACTTCGATTCGCTGCTCGAGCAGGCGCTGGTGCAGTCCGGAGCGGTGCGCGGCCGAGACTTTGACGTGCTCTATCGCGACGAGGACTTCGAGCGCGTTGCGACAGACCGCGGTATCCGCGTCATCAAGGTGCACGGCAGCATCGACGACAAGCCCAACATGGCGATCATGCTGAGGCAAGTCGCGGGCCGCGTCCTGTCCGACGCACGACGCAGCGCGATCGGCGCGATCTTCGGCGACGGGCCACATCGCCGCGTTCTCGTTCTGGGCTACAGCTGCTCGGACCTCTTCGACCTGTCGCCGCACATCGAGGCACTGGCGAAAGGACATCGCGAGGTGATCTTCATCGACCATCATTGCGATTGCGCGGAGCTGCGCCCGCTCTCCGAACGAATGGAGAAGAACCCATTCGGGCAATTTCCGGAAGCACGCTGGGCTCTGTGCGACACCGACGCGCTGCTGAACGCGCTGCGCGAGCGGGCGCGATGGCCGGCCTGCGTCCCGGCTGCAGATGTGAGCGTCGTGCGCCGCCTTTGGGAGAGCAAGGTGGCTGCATGGTCCGGCGTGTGCGAAGCGAATTTTCCCGGCATGAACGGTCCCGGCATCCTCGGCGAGGCCTTTTTCCAGACGTCAGACTTCCGGAGCGCAGCGCGGCACTACCAGCGCGCGCTCGAAGCAGCCCGCGCGGCCGGGAATCGGCAGCGTGAGTGCGCCTATCTCGGGAACGTCGCAAACAGCGAGCACGCGCTCGGCTTGCGCGACGCAGCACTTCGCCGCTTCAACGAGGCCGTCACCCTGGCCCGATCGCTCGGCGACCGACCGCACGAGGCCATGTGGCTGGGGAACCTCGCGGGTATCCTCACCGAGTCAGGCGCGCACGCCCAGGCCATTCCGCTCCTCGAGCGATCGCTGTCGCTGAACCAGGAGCTCGATGATCGCAGCGGCGTCCTGCAGTGCCTGGGCAATCTCGGACATTCGCACTACCTCACGTCGGACTTCCGACAGGCAGCGTCGAAGTACGAAGCGGCGCTCGAGCTGGCCCGTGACCTTGGGGACAAGGTCGCCGAGGCGGCGCTCGTCGGGAGTCTGGGCAACGCGTCTCACCATCTCGGTGAATACCACGCTGCGCTCGGTCACCACGAGCACGCGCTCGTGCTCGCCCGGCAACTCGGCGACCGCGGCGCCGAGTGCAACTGCCGGGGCAAGATCGCGGGCGAGTGCGCCGCCTTGGGCATGATCGACCGCGCGATCAGCGAACTCGAGCAGGCGATCGCGCTCGCGCGCCTGACCGCGGACAGGCTTGCGGAATCGGCCCGTCTCAGCGACCTCGGCAACCTGCGGCAGACGCTCGGTGACATCGCACAGGCGTCCGAGCACCATGAGGATTCGCTCCGCATCGCCCGCGAGATCGGCCATCTCCCCGGCGAAGGCTCGAGCCTCGGCAATCTCGGCAACGCCCGGCACGCGCAGGGGCGCTACGGCGAGGCGATAGCGCTCTACGAGCAGGCGCGGACGATCGCGGTTCGCGTCGGCAATCGCCAGCTTGAAGGGACGTGGCTCGGCAATCTCGGCGCCACTTTCCTTCACCTCGGGGAGCACGCGCGGGCCCGCGAGCTCTTCCAACAGGCCCTCACGCTGGCATCGACGCTCGGTGACCGCCCGCGCGAAGCCGACGCGGAGTTCAACCTGGGTTCGACGCACGAGAGCCTCGGCGACCAAGAGTCCGCTGCCACACATTTCCGACGCGCCGTCGACATCTACACTTCGCTCGTCGGAACCGATGACGACCGCACGAGCCGGGCGCGAGAACGGCTGGAGGCCTTGAAAATGAATCAGCTCCTCTGGATCCAGTTTCCCGGCGGTCGCGTCTTCGCCCTGACGGTCGCGAGCGAGAAGCGAGCGGTCTTCGCATTCACGACCGAGCAGTCCGCGCGTTGCGTGCACGCGCTCCTCGTGGACCGATTCCGCATGCAGCTCCAGATCGTTGGCGCCGCGGGAGTCTCGCGCGCGACGTTCGAGTCGGCCTGTTTGGAAGAGGGCGAGCGGGCGGAAGACTATCTCTTCGTCTACGAGGGCACGGAGGCGTTCGGGCAGTTGATCAAGGGAGTCGAGGCGTGTGAGGGGCCAGCGACGTGACGCGGCGTTCGGCGATGGCGCGACGGGCACCGGCAACCGCTCCGCTCAAATTGCGTCTCGCCGGCTGCCGATACGAACAATGTCCCGGACGAGGCGCCGAGCGTCAGCTTTCATGCCGCCCCCGGACTCGACGCGGCGGCTCTTGCCGACGATATCGCGGAAGATGTCGCCGTTGCTCCAGCGGCGGGTGTCTTCCCGGTAGGCCATCTCGTTGGCGTAGTTGTCGAGATACTTCGGCGCCACCTTGTGGATCTGGCCGATGTGGAAACGGCGGAAGCGCGAGACGTACGATTCCGCCAGGTTGTTGGTCGTACCATCGTCGGCGCGGAATTCCTGACTGTGGTTCACCCGGCGGACCGCGTACCGGGCATGCAGCAGGTCATAGGCGTCCGATTCGTCGGCACAGA
>JAGFNJ010000028.1 GCA_017592775.1 Candidatus Accumulibacter conexus
GGCGTCGGCTAACGCCGCGAACTCGCACCAATGACGTGTCGGTCATCTCGGCGTCGCCGTTCACCTTGTAGCGCATCGTCGTTTCTTCAGGAACACCTGGCCCGCGCGCGGGGTTGGGTTGCTCAGAGCGATTTCGATGCGAGCCCCGCTCGGCGAAAAGGCGATGGCGTTGTCGAACAGGTTGAGCAGCGCCTGCTGCAGCAGGAAGGGGTCGCCACGTACGGCGAGCGGTTCGTCGATGGCGAGTTGGCAATCCAGTTGACGTGCCTGCAGCGCCAGACTCCGTTCGTCAACACAGCGCCGCAGCAGTTCGCCCAGGTCGACCTGGATCGCCTCTTCCGGCGCCTGCAGTTGCTCGACCCGGGCCAGCATCAGCATCCGTTCGATGATTCCCTGCAGACGCCGCGCCTGCTCGCTGACGCTTGCGGCGAAACGCCGGCGATCGCCATCGGCGGGGCTGCCTTCAAGGATCTCGGCGGCGCCGACGATCGCCGACAGCGGGCTTTTCATCTCGTGCGCCAGATTCTGGACGTAGCGCTCGACGTACTGCTTGCCTTCCAGTCTTTCGCGCATCAGCGCCAGGGCGCGCGCCAATTCGGAAAACTGGCGGCCGCCGGAAGTCGGTGGGTCGGCCGGGCGGCCTTCCGAGACGTCGCGGGCGTAGTTCCGCAGCCGGTTGATCGACCAGCTGAGCCAGGCCGAGAAAGCTACCCCGATCAGCGCCGAGGCCACCAGCAGGAAGTAGCCGGCGCGCTTCACGCGCTCCTCCGCGCGACCGATGTACGGCAGGACGCTGGACAGCGGCTTGGCCAGCGACAGGACACCGATCAACTGGCCCTCGCGCAGGATCGGCGCGGCGACGTACATCACCGACGAAGTGGCATCGCCGGCCTGCTCGCGCGTGCTGCGCGCCCCGTACTCGCCCTTGAGGACGCGCGCCACGTCGCGCCATTGCGAATAGTCGGCGCCCAGGGCCTGCGCCTCGGAATCGAAGATCACCCGCCCCTGCCGGTCGGTGATATAGACGCGAAAATCGATGCGCTCCTTCTGGACACCCCAGATGCTCGCCTGCGGCGAGCGCTCGCGAGCCGCCGCCAGCGCCCTGGCAAAGCCACCGTCGGCAATCTGCCCGGCAATCAGTTCCGGCGCTGCCAGTTCGGCCAGGACGTGCGCCGTGTCGACCAGCGTCTCCTCGGTGGCCTGGCGAATTCCCGGCTCGGCCTCGCGCATGAAGATGTTGAGCACAAACCACGCCGCCAGGCCGAGCATCAGGAAATAGCCGATGAAGAGGCGGACCGAAACGTTCATCGGCCGCTTACCGCAGCGCGATGCTGTAACCCAGACCGCGATGGGTCGCGATCGGCTCCTCGTCGGCGCACACCGCCCGCAGTTTGCCGCGCAGCGTCTTGACGTGCGTGTCGACGGTACGTTCCAGACTCTCGCCGCTGTCCTGCCAGACGCTTTCCATGATCTGGCCGCGACTGAGGATGCGTCCCGGGCGTGCCAGCAACAGCGCCAGCAGGAGGTATTCGTAACGCGTGAGATTGAGCCAGACGCCGTGGTAGGCGACGCGCAGGCCGTCACCATCGACCGTGAAGCGCGGCGGCGCGCTCGTGCCGGCGCCGCCGCGCAACTCGGATCGGCTGCGGCGCAGGATGGCGCGGACGCGCGAGACAACTTCGCGCGGACTGAAGGGTTTGGCGACGTAATCGTCGGCGCCCAGTTCGAGACCGACGATGCGGTCCACCTCGTCGGAACGGGCGGTGAGAAAGATCACCGGTACGTCCGAACTGCGGCGCAGCAGCCGGCAGACGTCGAACCCGCTGATGTCCGGCAGACCGACATCGAGCACGACCAGGTCGTGCCCGCCGGCATCGATCCGTGCCAGCGCCTCGGCTCCGAGCGTGCAGCAGTCGCTGGCAAAGCCGTCGGCCTGCAGGGCATACGCCAGGGTATCGGAGATCGCGGGCTCGTCGTCGACGATGAGGATTCTCATGGCCGGTATGGTAATCCAATCCTCGCCTGCCGGCGCGCCGGCCGACACCGCACGCCAGCGGCCGGGAAGCCCGCGTCAGCCGACGCGGAAGCGGCCAAGCACCTGGTCGAGCCGCGTCGCGAGGTCGCGCAACGCCTGTGCCGCGTGCTCGGTGTCGCGTGAGGCCGAATGGTTGGCCTCGGCCATCTGGGCAATCTGTTCGACGCCGCGGGCAATCGTCTGGCTGGCGACGCTCTGCTCGCTGATCGCCTCCGAGATGCTGCCGACGGCGGCGATGACTTCGCGCGTGCTGGCGTCGATCCGGCCGATGGCCTGGCCCGCGCGATCAGCCAGGATGGCACCCTCGGCGACCTGGGCAACGCCATGCTCCATCTGTTCGACGGCTGCCCCGGCACCGTCCTGGATACCCGTGATCATCTCGCCGATCGAGCGCGTCGACTTCGCCGTCCGCTCCGCGAGTTTGCGCACTTCGTCGGCAACGACCGCGAAGCCCCGTCCCTGCTCGCCCGCGCGCGCCGCCTCGATGGCAGCGTTGAGCGCCAGCAGATTGGTCTGCTCGGCGATTTCGCGAATCACCTGCACGACTTCCGAAATATCCTGCGAACGGCGTCCGAGTTCGCCGACCGTCGTCGACGCCTGGCGGACGAAACCAGTGATCTGGCCCATCGCACCGCCCGCCTGCTGGATGACTTCGGCACCGTTGTTCGCCGCCTGCCCGGAACCGCTCGAGAGCCGCTGCGCATCGCGGGCGTGTTGCGCCACCTGTTCGATGCTGACGCTCATCTCCTCGACCGAGGCCGCCATGCCGGTCGCTGCGTCACGCTGGACTTCGGAACTGTGGCTGACCTGTTGCGCCGAACTGACCAGCGCTGTCGACTGCTCGAGCATGGTCGCCGCGGCGTGGCGGACATCGCCGATCGTCGTCTTCAGGGTCTCGGCCATCGTGCCGATGGCACGCTTCAGGGAACCGATCTCGTCTGCGCCATCGGCAACCAGCCGGTTGCTCAGGTCGCCGCCGGCGATCCTTTCGGCCCCCAGGACGATCTCGTGCAGTGGCCGGCTCACCCAGGCGCGAGTGGCGAGGAAACCACTGGCCAGGGCCGCGAGGATGATCGCCACCGCCATGATGGCAATGTCGCGGACGGCCGCATCGGCGCCGCGGCTGATCTCTTCGACATAGCTTGTGGACACGACCACCCAGTTCCAGGCCGGATAGTGGTCGAACACCGCCACCTTGCGGCGAGGGCTGCTCTCGCCGGGATTGGCCCAGTCGTAACGGATGACGCCGGACTTCCTGTCGAGCATCTCGCGAACGAACTCGACGCCCCGGCTGTCCTTGGCAGCCAGCAGGTTGGCGCCTTCCTTTGCCGGATGGATGGTCGCGACGCCTTTCTGGGGGCCGGCGTCGAGCGCTGCGACGTAGCCCGTTTCGCCGACCTTGATGGCCAGAATCCCCTGTTTCAATGCCTTCAGCCCTTCGGTCAGCTCGAGTCCGACGAAGAAGACCGCGACCACTTGGCCTGCGGCATCGCGCACCGGGATGTAATGGGTGATGAAGTCGCGACCGAACATCGTCGCCTTGCCGGTGTAGGTATTGCCGGCGAGCAGCGCCGGGCGCGCCGGGTGATCGGCACCGAGCGGGGTTCCGCTCGAGCGGTTGCCGTCCTCCTTTTTCAGCGAAGTCGCCGTACGCAGAAAATCGTCGCCCTGGCGAACGAGAATCGTCGCCACGGTTCCGGATTTCGCGGTGAAGGCGTCGACCACATCAAAGCGGTCGTTGAGCGACGTCCCCTTCTGCAGCAGGCGCGGCAGCTCGCCAGCCGTGTGCAGTTCCAGCGGCTGGTCGAACATGCTGGCAAAAAGGCGGCCGCTACGTTCGATGTCGCTGCGCAGGCTGCGATCGTAAGCCTCGAGCATCGAGACGACGAGGCGGTTGGTCTGCCCGAGGTCATGGACGGCCGTTTCCTCCAGTTGCTGGCGCAGATGCCAGGCGGTGGCCAGCGCCGCGGCGACGATGATCGCCAGCAGGACGGTGCCCTGGACGAGATTGAGCTTGAGGGCGATCGAAAGACTGCGGAAGTGGCGATACATTCGGGCACCCTTGCACGTTTGGTCGGAAAGCGGACGGTCCATGGTAGACAACGGCAGCCGACCGGCAACCTTGAGTGGCGATCGGCCTTGGCGCTCACCGGAATTGGCCCTTTCTGCTCACCAGAACTGACCCACTGCGCAGGGCTGACAAGATCAACAGTCCCGCCAGTCCGGCGCCGGTCATGGCGGGACCTGCAGCAACCGACGCTGCTGGAAGCGGCCCAGCAATTGCGCCACTTCGCTCAGGATGTTCATGGGGACACCGACGCTCGGCAGGCGCGCCACCCTCGTGCGGTGGGTATCCCGGCGGATCGCGGTGCGCACTGGCCATGAGCACCGCATCGATCCGCTCGACGTCCAGTCGGGGTTTCATCTGCTTCAGGCTGGCTTCGCCGCGGCCGGCATAGACGCCGTGCTGGAGCAGCCGGCTGCCGGCCCGCACCGGCAGTCGACCAGCTCGAAGCGTGATTGCGCTGCCGGGGGCGGAGAGTACGCCGCCGGATCGGCGAGCGATGGGATCGGCATGCTGCAGCCGGCAAAGCGGGGCAAGGTCTTGTCAGACGGGATCAGGATTCTCACCGAAGGTCTGGCCCGTCGCGGCAAGCACCGCACGCCACCCGGCACCGTTCAGGTCGAGGCGCTTCGTTTGGCTGACCAGCAGCTCGATCGGCACGTGGATGAAGACATCGTGCAAGAGGCCGATGACCAGACCGGTCTTGCCGGCCATGGCGGCGTGCACGGCGTTGCGGGCGAAGAAATCGCAGAGAATGGCGTCCTCGGCGTCGGCCGGGACGCTTCGAATCAGGTAGCTCGGGTCGAAATAGCGCAGCGTGACCGGGATCCCCTCTGACGCGAAGTAACGCTCGATCCGTTCGCGCAGAAAAAGGCCGATGTCCTGGAGCCTGACGTTGCCGGAGGCGTCTCGGGCCGCGCCGCTGGCCGCCAGCAGTTCCTGGCCGGCGCCTTCGGCCACCGCAATCAGCGCGTGCGGCCGCCGCAGGATGCGCTGCTTCAGCGCTGCCAACAGTCCGTTCTCGCCGTCAAGCCGGAGCGGAACTTCCGGCACCAGGACGAAGTTCACGTCCTGGCTGGCCACCGCCGCTGCAGCTGCGATGAAGCCGGAGTGACGGCCCATGAGCTTGACCAGTGCGATGCCGTTGTGGACGCTGTGCGCCTCGGTGTGGGCACACTGCAGGACGTGCGCCGCCCGCTCGACCGCCGTCAGGTAGCCGAAGCTGCGCGCAACGAAGGGTACGTCGTTGTCGATGGTCTTCGGGATGCCGACCACCGCCAGTGCGTGGCCGCGCCTGCGGGCTTCCTCGAACAGTGCATTGCCGCCGCGCTGAGTACCGTCGCCGCCGATGGTGAACAGGATGTTCACCTCGCGCCGAATCAGGTTGTCGACAGCAATTCCGACATCCACCGGACCGCGGGAGGTGCCCAACACCGTCCCGCCGATGTCATGGATGTGGTGGACGAATTCGGGCGTCAGCACGAAGGGTTCCCAACCGCTCGCCGGGTCGAGACCCTGGTAGCCGCCGCGAAAGCCGAGCACCTCCTTGACGCCGTAGCCGTGGTGGAGTTCGAGAAACAGCGAGCGGATCACATTGTTCAAGCCGGGGCACAATCCGCCGCAGGTGACCATGCCGGCGCGAGTCCGCTGCGGATCAAAGAACAAGCGACCGCGCGGACCGGCCAGTTCGAACAGCGATTCATCCGCCGGCGGTGCGTCCGGATCGAGAATCAGACAGGAAGACACGCGGGCCTGGTCGCTGACCGTGCGTTGCTGGGGCGAGGCAAAGCGGGCTTCGCCCAGGGTCGTGATGTTCATGGCTGCGCCTCTGGGGCTGGAAGGATCGTAGTTTACTCGTGGTGATGGAGAGCAGGACAAGGAGTCCACAGGCACCGTCGGTGAGCATATGAACCCCAGTGAAGCAGCGTCAATCCCGGGTTGGCGCGCACGGCACCGGCGTCCTGCCGAAGGCGACGATACGCACCTCGCCGCCGCCGGCGATCCCGATATCGCTTCGGAATCGACATCGGCAGACATCGTCTTCGTTCGCACCGACTCGAATCGGCGTGACGGGTCTGCGGCGAGCCGACGCACTGCACTCCACCCCTCCCCTACGGTCGCGTGCCGCCGACGAAGGATGAAAGATCCACCGCAGGCCCGGAGGCACATGGGCCCGGGCTGCGGCACCGGTGACCCGGTGCAACTCTGCCGCTGCGAGAGCCTCCTGCAATCGGACTCTCGTTGCCCCAGCGCGGATCAAACCAGCCACCCCGGAAGAGGCCGTGCCGCAAGCCGACGGTGTCGGCGTGCCGGGCGTGGGCGATCCACGCCCCGAGGCGCTGTCGCACTTCGTCGGGCGACACCGTCCCTGCCCGCCAGCGGTCACGCAGACTGCGCAACCGCCCGCGCACGCGGATCAGGTTCTCCTCCGGCAAGCGGCGCCGTGAACCTGGCCCAAGAACATGGCCCAGGAACTGCGCCGGCAAGCGGGTTTCGCTGATCTGCGTCTTGAGCGGATGCAACAGGAGCCGCCGCCGCTCCAGAAAACGGGCGATCTGCTCGCGCCAGCGCGCCAGACGCGCGGGATCGTCGGCAAACAGGGCGAAATCATCGAGGTAGCGCAGGTACGGTGCGCGCAACACCTCGCTGACGTAATGATCGAGGGGGTCGAGGTAGATGTTGCCGAACCACTGGCTGGTGAGATTGCCGATCGGCAATCCGCGCCGCCGTTCCCACGGCGTAAACAGCTCGTCACCGGGAAAGTAACGGTTGACCGGCTCCTGCGGGTTTGAACCGTCGATGATCGCATCGCACAGCCAGGGCGTCGGCACGCAGGCGATGCGGCGGCGGATGTCCTGCTTCAGAACGGCGTGGTCGATGGCCGGAAAGTGGCGGAAGACGTCGGCCCGCAGCACATGCCGATGGCGGTCGCGCAGCGTCTCATAGGCGGCGACGGCGCGATGGGTGCCCCGGCCCGGCAGGCTGGCATACGAGCGGGCGATGAAAGCGCGCTCGAACAGCAGCGCGATGACGGCACACAGCGCGTGGTGCACCATACGGTCGCGAAACGGCGCGGCGGAGATCAGGCGCGGCTTGCTCTCGCGAACCATCCACTCGGTGTAGCCGTCCGGCTGCCAGCGCCCCTCGAGCAACTCGCGCTGCAAGCGCAGCCCCTCGGCTTCGAGGCCGGCAAGGAACTGCGCCACCCTCAGCTTGTGCCGTTTGCCCCGGTTGCGCCCCTCAGCCCGGCTTGCCCGCGTCGTCGTCTGCGGTCGCTGCGGGCAGAGCGTTCGCGTCCTGCCCGGAAGTGGCATCCGGCAGACTCTTGACAGCGAGGTCGCGCAGGCGCTTCTCCTCCTGCTTTCTCTTCTTCTCCAGCTCTCGCTGGCGCTTTTCGAACTGATAGTTTGGTTTGACCAAGGGTAGAAAATCCAACGACGGCAGGGGAGTATATCGGCGCCGATGCATGGCGGTCAAGCTGCTTCGATCAGCTTGCGGGAACGCCGGGAAGAGCAGCCGGCAACCGGCGCGGACACGTGCCGTTGGTTGGCAGTCGAAACCTCCGCCATCCGCGGCGTTGCTCACCAACGATTCGCGTCGGGCGACCGCCCGGCCGCCCGCCGGCGCAGGGCCTTGATCCACGCCTTCTGGCAGAGAGCCTGGCGTTGCCCTTGGAGATGCTCACGGATCGTCTGGCGGGCTTCCGCGAAACGCAGCAGTCGTTCGTGCTGGATGGCTTCGCAGCGGAGCAGGTGGTAGCCGAGTTCGCTCTCGATCACCGCCGAGACCATCCCCTCGGCGAGGGCAAAGGCCACCGCATCGAGTTGCGGATAGAGCTGGCCGCGCGGCACGCGACCGAGCAGGCCGCCGTGGACCGCCGTTGGGCATTCGGAGTGCTTCAGCGCCTGTTCGGCGAAGCGCTGCGGCTCCCTCAGCAGTCGGGCACGAATGGCGTCGATGCGGGCGTGCGCGGCCTGCCGTTCGCTGCCCGCGAGGTCCTCGTTGATGGTTACCAGCAGGTGCCGCAGGAGGCGCGTTTCGCCCTGGCGAAAGCGATGCCGGTTGACCTGCCAGAAGATCTCGACGTCGGTATCGCTGACCGGCGCTGATCTTGCCGCAGCCCTTTCCAGAGCCGCCTCCACCACCAGGTCGCGCGTCACCGCCTCGCGCAACGACGACGCAGCCAGGCCGAGTCGTTCGAGTTCGGCGTGATACGCGTCATCGTCGGCGTAGCGTCGGCGGATCTCCATCAGGCTGGCGTCGATCAACGCCGCCGGGAGCATCACGCTGGCCGCTTCAGGTGTCTCCAGGATCAGCGTCTCGATCTCCTGCTGCCGGGCAGCGACAAGGGTCACCCGGCGCCGCTCCGCCGCTGCGAGAGATTCCAGCGGCCTGCCAAACAACTGCGCGGCGAGCTTGATCGAGCGGTAGATGCCACCCGCCTCAGGCATCGCCTGACCGCCGCCACTCGCCGAGCGCCGCCTCGGGTACCCACACGGGGACGCCCGCGAGGCAGTCGAAGTGCGTCCGATAGACGACGCCATGGATCTCCGATTTTTCGAGATGCAGGATCTCGCCGCGACTGCCGGCCGGTACGCGGACCTTCCCGTCAACGGCCAGAGGGCGCAGCGCGCGCACCCGCTGGCGAACCTCGAAACGACTCTCGATCCATGCCTCGTTGACGCCGACCAGCTCGTCCTCGCGACAGCCAACCAAGCGTCCCTCGTCGAGGAAATGCACGGAGTAGATGATCTGGTCCTGGAGAAAGGTGCCGACATCGCGCACGTGCCCGATGCGCCCGCGTCGCACCAGCAACCTGCCGGTGGGCACGCCCGGGAAGGTGCCGTCGTTGCGCACGTTGCGCTTCAGCCGTACCGCATCGCCGTAGTTCCAGCGCGGCAGCACGGGTTCAGTCCGTCAGCGAGGAGAGGGGAACGAAGGACGACCCCTCGGCCCTCTGGAAGACGGCAAAGACCTTTTCGCCCTGCGCGCTGGAGCCGACGAAGTCGGTGTAGGCGCGCGCCAACCAGTGACGGTAGGCGAGATAGTCCGGCGCCTTGCCGGCTTCCTGCCTGGCCAGATAATCGTGAAAGCGTTGCAGGATGTGCAGGCGATTGACCTGCACCACCGGCACGGAAAAGTCGATGCCGAAGTAGTCGAGGAATTCTTCCGCCGAACCCAGCTCGGCGAGGTCGTCCTCAAAGGTGTCGTTGGCGCAAGCCATGGCTTTCTCCTCTGTCAGTCCAAAGTTTCCGTGAGCGGTGCGTACTGGCGATCGACGACCTCGAGCAGCGGCCGAGCGCCGAGGGCATCGCGCTGGTCGACGCCGGCAATCGTCCGCAGGCGCGTGCAAGCCTCGCCGATTTGGCCGAGGCGCAGCAGGATCACCGCCGATCCCTTGAGCGCCAGCAGATGAAAGCGCAGCATGCCCATCGAGCGCATTGCCGCCTCGCCGAGCGTGCGTGGTCCGAGGTTGCGCCAGCCTCCGGCCAGTTGCAGGCGGCGCGCACTGACTTCCAGCGCCCGTTCGGCGACGAGCAGCGCATCGTCGAGGCGATGCTGATAGAAGTAGTAGCGGTACAGCGCAACCAGGACCGATAACTGCTCGGGCGCCAGGAAATAGGCAAAGAGCAGCCGTTGCTCGGCCGCCGGCTGGCCGTAGTCGTGCGCCGCGGCGTCGATCTGGGCCGCGACGCGCGGCGGGCACGGCTCGTCGAAATAGAGCACATCGTCGCCAAGTTCCAGCAGTTCGAGTCGGTCAGCCATCGTCATCGTCCTTGACCATTGGCTCAGGAGCGCAGCAGGGCCAGGAGATCGGCCGCCGACGGCGCTTGCTTCCTCTCGACGACGAAGCTTCGCAGCCGCTGCAGGAAAGCGCGTGCAGAGGTGTCCGACAGTTCATGACCGAGGCCCGCCATCACCTGCTGCACGGCGCGCGCTCCGGAATGTTTGCCGAGAACCACGCGATGGCGCCGGCCGACCAGACGCGGATCGAAGCCCTGATAGTTGGCCGGATCCTTGAGCAGGCCGTCGACATGAATCCCTGCTTCGTGGGTGAAGGCGCCTTCGCCGACAACGCTCTTCTGCCAGCACAGAGGGCGCCCGGAAGCGACGGCCACGCGCTGCGAGATCGCGGGCAAGCCGGCGAGATCGATGCCCGTTGCGATTCCCTGGCACAGATACAGGCCCAGTACCACTTCCTCGAGCGGCGCGTTGCCACAACGCTCACCAAGCCCGTTGACGGTCGTGTTGAGATGCGTCGCGCCGGCGCGGGCGGCCGCCAGCGTGTTGGCCGTCGCCATCCCGAGGTCGTCGTGGGCGTGCATCTCGATCTCGAGGTCGCATCGCGAACGCAGGTGACGAATGCGCTCGAAGGTGGCGAATGGATCGAGCACGCCCAGCGTATCGGCAAAGCGGATTCGCTGCGCGCCGGCGGCCTGCGCAGCTTCGGCAATCGCCGCCAGCAGGTCCGGGTCGCCGCGCGATGCATCCTCGGCGCCGATGCCGACGCCGAGGCCGAGGTCACGCGCCCGTTTTACGTGCTCGCCGATCTGCGTCAGCAGCCACTGGCGATGACGTCGCAGTTTCGCCTGCAGGTGCTGATCCGAGGCGGGCACGGAAATGTCGACCAACTGCGCACCGAGATTCGCCGCCAGCACGATGTCGGCGCGATCCATCCGCGACCACACCATCAGGCGCGCCTTCAGTCGCAGTGCGGCGACCGCCCGGATGCTCTCGCGTTCGGCCTCGCCCATCGCCGGAATGCCGATTTCCAGCTCGGGAACGCCGACAGCGTCCAGGCGACGCGCGATGTCAATTTTTTCGTCGGGACTGAAGGCGACACCTGCCGACTGCTCGCCGTCACGCAGGGTGGTGTCGTTGATGACGATATCGATCGCAGGGTTGTGGTTCATGGCACTCATCAACGTGCAATTCCAGTGCCAGCAATCAAGCCATTGCAAATCAGTGTGTTGCAGATTCGGATCGGAGAATTGTCGGGTTTGCGACGCAATTGTCGGCCTGCGCCACGGCGGTGCGCGCGGCGGCTCGCGCGCGCTCAGCCGACCAGCGCCACCGCCTTGATCTGAGCCCATACCTGCTGCCCCGGTGCGAGTTCGAGGCGCGCAGCTGAGTGCCGGGTCAGGCGTGCCAGCATGGGCGTGTCGCCGACGCGCAACTGCAGCAGCGCGACCGCTGGATGGTCTTCAGTAACATGGCTGACCACCGTCGCCGGCAGCAGGTTCATGATGCTGGCGTCGTCATGACGGCTGCGCGCGATGCTCACGTCGCGCGCCAGGATGCGCAGGCGCACGCGTCGCCCGACGGCGGCACCGCCGTCGCGCACCCAGACTTCGCCGCCAGCAAAGACAATCCGGGCGAGATGCCACTCGGCGTCCCGTTCGACCACCATGCCGGAGAAAACGACACCGGCGTCGTCGCCGAGGCGCAACGGTCGGTCGACCCGCGCCAGGATCTCGGCCAGTGGGCCCTGCGTGACGGCGCGGCCATGGTCGACGACCACAATATGGTCGGCGAGTCGCGCCACCTCGTCGGGGGCGTGACTCACGTAGAGGACAGGGATCTCCATCTCGTCGCGCAATTGCTCCAGGTACGGGAGAATCTCCTGCTTGCGCGCATGGTCGAGCGCCGCCAGTGGTTCGTCCATCAGCAGCAGGCGTGGGCTGGTGGCGAGCGCGCGTGCAATGGCCACGCGCTGACGCTCGCCACCCGACAGGCGATCACACCGCCTGTCGAGCAGGTGGCCAATGCCGAGCAGCTCGACGGCCCGTTCGAGTGACACGCGGCGCTGATGCTCGGCGATGCGGCGGCGCCCGAAGTCGAGATTGGCGGCGACGTCGAGATGCGGGAACAGTCGCGCCTCTTGGAAGACGTAGCCGAGCGGGCGGCGATGCACGGGTAGCCGGCGTGCGCCGTCCTGCCAGATTTCGCCATTGACCGCAACGAAGCCGCCGGCGGCTTTTTCGAGCCCAGCGATGCAGCGCAGCAGTGTCGTCTTGCCCGATCCGGAGCGTCCGAACAGGGCGGTGATGCCCTGTCCCGGCAGATCGAGATCGACGTCCAGCGTGAAGGTTGGGTACGGCAGACGGAAGCGCGCCCGGATGCTCAACGGAGCCGCTCCGGTTTCAGCGCGTTGAGCAGCAGCAGGACGGTGAACGAGAAAGCCAGCATGCCGGCAGCCAGCCGATGCGCGGCCTCGTACTCGAGCGCTTCGACATGGTTGTAGATGGCCATCGACAGCACCTGTGTCTTGTCCGGGATGTTGCCGCCGATCATCAGGACCACGCCGAACTCACCCACCGTGTGCGCAAAGCCGAGGATTCCCGCGGTCATGAAACCCGGTCGGGCGAGCGGCAGCACCACTGCGAAGAAGGTATCCCAAGGATTGGCACGCAGCGTCGCTGCCGCCTCCAGCGGCTGCTCGCCGATGGCTTCGAAGGCCTGTTGCAGCGGCTGCACGACGAAAGGCATCGAGTAGATCACCGAAGCGACGACGAGGCCAGCGAAGGTGAAGGGCAGTGGTTGCAGCCCACCCGCCGCCAGCAGGCGGCCGAAGATTCCATCCGGCCCCATCAGCACCAGCAAGTAGAAGCCGAGAACCGTTGGCGGCAGCACCAGCGGCAGCGTGACCAAGGCGCCGATCACTCCTTTCGCCCAGTGCCGCGTGCGCGCCAGCCACCAGGCCAGCGGCGTGCCGAGCAGGAGCAGCACAGCGGTGGCCGTCCCGGCCAGCTTGAGCGTCAGCCAGACCGCCGCGAGGTCGACCGGGTTCAGCATGACTCTCGAACCACCGCGATGTCGCGCTGCGGCAGGGAAAGTGGCGCGGTGGTGACCACGAGATGGGCTTCGGCCGCGGCTCCGGTGATGCTCACAGTTCGTAACCGTAGGACTTGATGATTGACCGGGCCTTGTCGCCGCGCAGGTAGTTCAGCAGCGCTGCCGAACCCGAGCTGCTCTTGCCTCTAGTGAGTAGTAACGCATCCTGGCGGATCGGCTCATGCAGCTTCGGCGGCACGATCCAGCCCGACCCTTCAGCGATGCGACCCTCCCGATAGACCTGCGAGAGCGCGACGAAACCGAGTTCGGCGTTGCCGGAGGCGACGAACTGATAGGTTTGGTTGATGTTCTCGGCAGTGACGAATTTCGACCGTAGCCTGTCGAGCAGGCCAAGCGCCTGCAGTGTCTGGATACCGGCTGCGCCGTAGGGCGCGAGCCTGGGGTTGGGCAGCGCGAGGTGCTGGAAGTCGTTCCTTCCCAGCACTGCACCCTTGGCGTCAACGAAGCCCTCTTTCCGGCTCCAGAGCACGAGTCTGCCGACAGCGTAGGTGAAGCGGCTGCCGGCAACGCCATCGCCTTCCTTCTCGAGACGCACCGGGGTTTCCTCGTCAGCCGCCAGCAGCACTTCGAACGGTGCGCCGGCCCTGATCTGGGCGTAGAACTTGCCTGTGGAACCGAACGACGCAACGATCGTGTGACCGCTGTCCTTTTCGAATTCGGCAGCGATCTTCCGCATCGGCGCGGCGAAGTTTGCCGCGACGGCGATGTTGATCTCGTCCGAATGGACCGATGCCGCTGTCAATAGGACAACGGCGAGAGAAAGCTGACGGAGCATGGGAAGTCCTTGTGTCAAGGCCGAAGCGGCGAGGATGCTGTGCCCAGTACAGAATGCACGCAAGAAGAAGGCCAGCATCACGCTGAGCCTTCCTCCGGCCCGAAGCAGAGCACGCGGTCGCAGCACTCGCCACAGTGCGGTGCCCTGCAGATCGGCACACCAGCGCGCTCGCAGAGCTGCCGGTAATAGAACTTCTTCCACTTCATGTCGCCGATGTTCCTCGCCGCCAGCACGGGGAAGTTGTCGCGCAGCAACTCCGAGAGGGCCCGGCGGTCGGGCAGCCCCATGTCCTGCCAGAGGTGATTCGCGCCCATTGCCGCCGTCGCGATGGCATGGCACAGGCAGGTGCCCGCTTCGTCGGGCAGCGCCAGGTGTTCGAGCAACAGGTCGAGGAGATCGGCAAACTCGTCGCCGCCATCGTCGGGAGTCCTCACCCCGGGGGCCGCCGCGAGCGTCTCGCCGGGGAAAAGGTCCGCCAGGACCGCTTGCAGACGCTCTTGCGGGAGGCCCCGGATCAACGGCTGGCGGCCCGCCTTCAGCGATTGACCGACGACGCCACGCAAGGCGAGTGCGCGCAGTTCATCGCCGCGACGCACGCTTGGCAGCTTGTCGGTCGGGTTGGGCATGCAGGACTCCCAGGTGGCGGACGATGGAGTTAAAGCAGGATCCACGCCAAGCTGCCGGGCAGTCGCACCGCATCCCGGCTGATCCACGGGCGCTGGCCTGCCGCGCCCGTGCCTTGACCGGCCGGTGGCGCTCCGCCGCTTCGTTCGACGCGACAATGTTGCGAACACGACAAAGCCGCGCTCAGGGACAAGCATGCGGAATCAGGCTTTTAGCGGTGGCACAGCACTTGCGTCATGAGCGGGTACAGAGGAATGACGCCATGAAGACAGCCGAAATCGCCCAACTGCTGAACGAGCCCGCCTGTGCTCACAACAGGAACGAAAAATCCGGCTGCGCGCGCACCAAACCGGGCGCGACCGCAGGCGGCTGCTCGTTCGACGGCGCGCAGATTGCGCTGCTGCCGATTGCCGACGTCGCCCACATCGTGCACGGGCCGATCGGCTGCGCTGGAGCTTCCTGGGACAACCGCGGCGCGCGCTCGTCGGGCCCGACACTCTACCGTATCGGCATGACCACCGACCTCACCGAGCAGGACGTGATCATGGGCCGGGGCGAGAAACGCCTGTTCCTGGCCATCAAGCAGGCGATCGACGACTACGCGCCGCAGGCCGTCTTCGTCTACTCCACCTGTGTCCCGGCGCTGATCGGTGACGATCTCGAGGCAGTGGCCAGGGCGGCGAGCGCCCGCTGGGGTGTGCCGGTGGTGCCGGTCGACTGCGCCGGCTTCTACGGCACCAAGAATCTCGGCAATCGCATCGCCGGTGAAGCCATGTTCAAGTACGTCATCGGCACGCGCGAGCCGGCGCCGGTCGCGGCGTCGGCACACCGGCCGGGCATTCGGGTGCACGACGTGAACCTCATCGGCGAATACAACATCGCCGGGGAGTTCTGGCATGTGGCGCCGCTGTTCGACGAACTGGGTTTGCGCATTCTTTGCACGCTCTCGGGCGACGCACGCTTCCATGAGGTGCAGACCATGCATCGCGCGCAGGCGTCGATGGTGGTCTGCGCCAAGGCACTGCTCAATGTCGCGCGCAAACTCGAAAGCGACTTCGGCGTGCCCTTCTTCGAGGGCAGCTTCTACGGCATCAGCGATACCTCGCAGGCCTTCCGCGATTTCGCCCGCCTGCTCGGCGACGACGATCTCGCGGCGCGTACCGAGGCGATGATCGCCCGCGAGGAGCGCTCCGTTCGCGCCGCCCTCGAACCCTGGCAAGCGCGGCTGGCCGGCAAGCGGGTGCTGCTCTACACCGGCGGCGTCAAGAGCTGGTCGGTGGTGTCGGCGCTGCAGGACCTCGGCATGACCGTGGTTGCCACCGGCACCAACAAATCGACCGAGGAGGACAAGGCGCGCATCCGCGAGATCATGGGCGAGGCGACGAAGATGATCACCGACGGCAGCCCGAAGGCACTGCTGCAGGCCTACAAGGACCATCAGGCGGACATCCTGATTGCCGGTGGGCGCAACCTGTACACCGCCCTGAAGGCCCGCATCCCCTTCCTCGACATCAACCAGGAAAGGGAATTCGGCTACGCCGGCTATGGCGGCATGCTGGAACTGGTGCGCCAGCTCGCGCTCACGCTGGAATCGCCGGTGTGGCGAAAGGTGCGGGCACCAGCGCCGTGGCACGCCGCGGCGGCCGCGGGCGACGCGCTGGCGGTTGCCGGAGCGCCCGATGCCTGAAATCCTCAAGCGCGCCAAGCCACTGGCGGTGAATCCGCTCAAGGCCAGTCAGCCAATTGGCGCCGCCCTGGCCTTCCTCGGGCTGCGGCGGACGATTCCGATGCTGCACGGCTCGCAGGGCTGTACGGCTTTCGGCAAAGTGTTCCTGGTACGCCATTTCCGCGAGCCGATCCCGCTGCAGACGACGGCGATGGATCAGGTGTCGAGCATCATGAGTGCCGACGAAAACGTCATCGAGGGGCTGCGTGTGCTCTGCGAGAAGAGTCGGCCGGAGATCATCGGCCTGCCGACCACCGGGCTCTCGGAGACCGAAGGCTGCGACGTGCCACGCCTGGTGCGCGAGTTCCGCCACCGGCATCCGGAGTTTGCGAGCACCGCCGTGGTGCCGGTTAACACGCCGGACTACAGTGGTTGCCTCGAGTCCGGCTTTGCCCTCGCCGTCGAGGCGATCATCGACACGCTGCTCCCTGCCGGCCCCGGGCCGGCGCCGGCCGCGAGCCGCAGCAGGCAGGTCAACGTCCTCGCGTCGTCGATGCTGACACCGGGAGACATCGAAGCGATCAAGGAATGGATCGAGGCTTTCGGTCTGCAGCCGGTGGTCCTGCCCGACCTCGGCGATTCACTCGACGGTCATCTGATCGATCAGGACAGTACGCCGCTGACGCTGGGGGGGACGCCGAAGGCCGCCATCGCCGCGCTCAGTGGAGCCGCCGCCACGGTCGTCATTGGTCGTTCGCTGCACAAGGCGGCCGACCTGCTGCGCGCGCGCAGCGGCGTACCGGATTGCCGTTTCGATCATCTGCTCGGCCTCGACGCCTGTGATGCCTTCACCCTTGCACTGTCTGAAGTCTCGGGCCAGCCGGTACCTCCGGCGATCGAGCGCCAACGGGCGCAACTGCAGGACGCGATGGTCGACACCCATTTCATGACCGGCTTTCTGCGCATCGGCATCGCCGCTGACCCCGATCTGCTGCTGGCGCTGGGGCAGTTTCTCGCCGGCGTCGGCGGCGAAATCGTCGCCGCGGTGGCGTCGACGCGTGCCGAGGTGCTCGCCGATCTGCCGGCAGCCTGCGTGCGCATCGGCGATCTCGAGGACCTGGAACATGCCGCACGCGCGCAGCGCGCCCAGCTCATCGTCGCCAACTCGCACGCCGCGCCCAGCGCGCAACGCCTGCAGGTGCCTCTGTTGCGCGCCGGCTTCCCCCAGTATGACTGGGTCGGTGGCTATGCACGGGCGTGGGTCGGCTATCGCGGCGCGCGGCAGGCCTTGTTCGATATCGCCAACCTCGTCCTCGGGAACCACCATGACCTTCCGGTCTACCGATCGATCTACCGTGTCGGCGACGTCGACACGCTGGCGCGGGCGCCGTCTGGCGCTGGCCTGGTCCGCCAATAGCGAGGCGCCGGGCATGCTCAGGGTAGCCTTCGCCAGCAGCGACCGCAGCACGGTGAACCAGCACTTCGGCGCCGCCGAGGGCTTTGCCGTCTATGCGTTGGACGGTGAGCGGGCGCGACTGGTTGAGATTGTCGAGTTTCCGCCGACTGCCCTGGATGCCAACGAAGCCAGACTGCCGGCACGGGTTGCTGCCCTGGCAGGTTGCGGCGCCGTCTACTGCCTGGCCGCCGGCGCTTCGGCGGTGAAGCAGCTGCTGGCTGCCGGCGTGCAACCGATCCGGCTCGACGACGAGACGGGAATCGACGTCCTCTTGTGGCAGATCAGCCGGGCGATCCGCGCCGGCGGCATCGGCTGGGTCGACAAGGCGAGTCGCCGCCGCGCCGGTGACGACACCCGCTTCGATCGCATGCTCGACGAAGGCTGGGAGGAATGATGGCGGACCCTCTGGAAGCCCGCGGCCGGGTGGTCGCGCTGCATGGCGACGTGGCCGACGTACGCATGGCCGTTGCTTCGAGCTGCCAGGGCTGCAGGGCACGCGCCGTCTGCACTGACGGTGGCGGGCAACTCATCCGCATCGTCGCACCGCCGAACGCCTCAGTCGACGACCCGGTGCTGCTCGAACTGGATCAAGCGAACTTCGCGCTCGGGGTGGCGATCGGCTATCTCCTCCCGGCCCTGATGCTGCTGCTCGGCGCGGCCGTCTCGTCCTTCGCCGGCGACGCAGCCGCCGCGCTCGGTGCCGCCATCGGCCTGGCCACCGGCCTGTTGCTGGTCCGACTGCTGCACCGCCGGCTGCTTGCCGAACGCCTGCAGCCAACCGCTTCCGTCACCTGTCCAAGCCAGCCTGTTTCCGGAGAACGCCCATGACCGCCGGTCTTGCCCTCGTATCCGCCATCGAACCCGCGGATGCGCCAATCCATGCCACCGACTTCATCCGGGAAATGCTGCGCCAAACACGGGCGCTCGACAGCTATGGCCAGTGGGACGGCAAGCCGGCGGCGTCGATCCTCGCCGGCTACGTCCTGAGCAAGGCGCAGAAGCGCGCGCTGCCGACCGTCGGCGACCCCGACGAGCTGACGCTGGCCCGCGTCAGGGCCTTCCACAACGCGCTCGCCGTGTTGATCGAAAAGGAATGTGGACAGATGGCGGTGCCCTTCGTACAGATCACCCACGAAGGTTTCGGCCGCGCGCTGATCACCGTCGGCAAGCTGGTGGTCATGGATCGGACGCTGCGCGACGTACATCGCTTCGGCTTCGAGTCGCTGGCGAAGATGAAGAGCGAAGCCGACAAGCATCTCGCCGTGGCGCTCGGCATCATCGGCCGATTCCCCGAAGTGGCCGCGATGTGAGGGCAGGACGATGAGCGAAGACGAAATCAGGGAACTCGATCGGCAGGTGAAGAAGCTGAAGCGCCTCGCCGCAGAGCAGGCGGCGAGGCTCCACGATCTGGTCGAGGACGGATTGCCTGCTGCCTGGCAGGAGCTTCCGGAAGCCTCACAGGCAACGATCTCGGCATGCCAGGCTTGGGCGGAAGCGAATGCCCGCCTGCAGGCGGCAGTGAAAGGATAGGCGCATGGGCATCATCACCGGACGCACCCGCGGCGGGGACGAATGGATCCCGCAGTTCGTCAGTTGTCTCGATCCGAAGAAGTGCATTGGCTGCGGCCGCTGCTACAAGGTCTGTCCACGCAATGTTCTCGATCTGGTCGAGCGCAGCGAGCAGTTGCTGGCCGAGGCGGACGATGATGCCGATGACGATGACGAAATGATGGTGATGACCATCGTCAACGCCGGCGACTGCATCGGCTGCGGTGCCTGCGGCCGCGTCTGCCCGAAGGACTGCTACACCTACGAAGCTGCAGGCGGCTGAGTTCGGCGCGGCTGCCGGGGTGGTCGCCGGCGATCGTGTCGCAGTCCGGCGTGTCGGGTTTGCGACATCCTCCAGACCCCGGTTGAGATCGAATGAGTCGTTCAAATTCATGGTGTTGCGCGTCCTCTACCGGGCTGGTACGAAGCTTGCGGTAATCGCCTCAGGGAACCCGCCCTTTCTCAAGGAGAGCACCTCATGATCCACCTGACCCCTGCCGCGCTGAAGGCAATCGGCCGCTTCGTCAAGGCCACCGAGACTCCGGTTGCCGGCCTGCGCATTTTTGTCTCCGGCGGCGGTTGCGCCGGCCTGCAATACGGTCTTCGCCTCGAGCAGGACAAGGCCGATGACGACCTGGCACTCGACGTTGGTGCCGCTGCCCCCCTGCTGGTTGATCCGCTGAGCCACTCGCTGCTCGATGGCCTGAGCGTCGATTTCGTCGATAGCCTCACCCGCACCGGCTTCCAGTTCAACAATCCGAATGTTGCCGGCGCCTGCGCCTGCGGGCAGTCGTTCACCGCCTGAGGAGACCGTCATGTGGGACTACTCCGACAAGGTGCGCGAGCATTTCTTCAATCCGAGAAACTCCGGGCCGCTCGACGACGCCAACAGCATCGGTGATTTCGGTTCGATCAAGTGCGGTGACGCGCTCCGCCTGATGCTCAGGGTCAATCCGGAAACCGAAGTGATCGACGATGCGCGCTTCCAGACTTTCGGCTGCGGCTCGGCGATCGCCTCGTCGTCGGCGCTGACCGAGATCATCAAGGGAAAGACGCTGGATGAAGCGCTGCAGGTCAGCAACCAGGACATCGCCAATTATCTCGATGGACTGCCGCCGGAAAAGATGCACTGCTCGGTGATGGGGCGTGAGGCGCTGCAGGCCGCTGTTGCCAACTATCGTGGTGAGAGCTGGAAGGATGATCACGAGGAGGGCGAACTGGTCTGCAAGTGCTTCGCCATCGATACCGTGATGATCGAGGACACGGTGCGCGCCAACAGCTTGCGGACGATCGAGGAGGTGGCCAACTACACCAAGGCCGGGGGTGGCTGCTCGGCGTGTCACGAGAAGATCGAGGACATCCTGATTGCCGTCAATGGTCGGCTTTACGCCAAGGAGGTGAAACCGACCCAGGCGCCTGCGGCGACCAACGGTGCGCCCGGCAAGCCCAAACTGACCAACTACCAGCGAATCCGCAAGATCGAGGAGACCCTGGAGGCGATCCGCCCCCTGCTGCAACGTGACCACGGCGATGTCACCCTGGTCGAGGTCGATGGCAGGAACATCTACGTCGAACTCACCGGTGCCTGCCAGGGATGCGCGATGCAGGCGGCCACCCTCGGCGGCGTACAACAGAAACTCAGCGAAACGCTGGGCGAACTGGTGCAGGTGCTGCCGGTCGCCGCCCTGGTCCGCGCGTAGCGGCATCTATCCACGGGAGAAGCCATGCAACCGATCTACATGGACAACAACGCCACGACCGCCTGTGATCCAGCCGTCGTGGCAGCGATGCTGCCCTTCTTTACCGAGCAGTTCGGCAATGCTTCGTCGATCCACAGCTTTGGATCGCGCGTCGGCAAGGCGATCAAGGAGGCCCGCGTGCAGGTCCAGTCGTTGCTCGGCGCGGCGCACGACAGCGAAATCGTGTTCAACTCCTGTGGCACCGAGTCCGACGCGACCGCCATCCTCTCGGCGTTGAAAGCCAATCCGAAACGGCGGACGGTGATCACGACGGCGGTCGAGCACCCGGCGATCCTCAGCCTGTGCCAGTGGCTCGAGAAGGAGGACTGCGTCGTGCATCGCCTGCGCGTCGACCGCCAGGGGCGGCTCGATCTCGACGAGTATGCTTCCCTGCTCAACGATCGCGTGGCAATCGTTTCGGCGATGTGGGCGAACAATGAAACAGGTACGCTCTTTCCGGTCGAGGAGATGGCGGAGATGGCGCACGCGCAGGGCATTCTCTTTCACACCGACGCCGTACAGGCAGTCGGCAAGGTTGCCATCGACCTCAAGAAAACGAAAATCGACATGCTCTCGCTCTCCGGGCACAAGCTGCACGCACCGAAGGGTATCGGGGTGTTGTATGTGCGCCGCAATACCCGTTTCCGCCCACTCCTGCGCGGCGGTCACCAGGAGCGGGGGCGACGCGCTGGTACCGAGAACTCGGCTTCGATCGTCGGCCTGGGGGTTGCTTGTGAACTCGCCCAGCAGTACATGACGGAAGAGAACACGACCGTCAAGCGCCTGCGTGACCGCCTCGAACGGGGCATTCTCGGCAGCGTCAGGAACGCCTTCGTCAATGGCGACACGCTCTACCGTCTGCCGAACACGGCGAGCATCGCCTTTGAGTATGTCGAAGGCGAAGGCATCCTGCTGCTCCTGAACCAGCAGGGCATCGCAGCCTCGTCGGGATCGGCCTGCACCTCGGGATCCCTCGAGCCGTCGCATGTCCTGCGGGCGATGGCAATCCCCTATACAGCCGCCCACGGGACGATACGTTTTTCGCTCTCACGCTACAACACGGCAGAGGAAGTGGACCGGGTCATCGCCGCCGTCTCGCCAGTGATCGCGAAGTTGCGGCAGCTCTCTCCGTACTGGAGCGGTGACGCACCGCTGGCCCACCCCGAAGAAGCCTTCCAGCCGGACTACGCATGACCCCGTCGAACGATGGCACGCCCACCGACGCCGGCGAGGTCCACTCGGCGACCGCGGATATCGCACCGGACCGATGGTGGCGGCCCGCAGACGGCGTCGCAGTCAGCGGCCGCCGTCTGCCGCCGGATGCCGTCGCCTGACCGTCTCGAACAGGCAAACGGCAGCGGCGGCGGCGACGTTCAGCGATTCGCAGGCGCCGGGCATCGGGATGCGCACCTGCAGACGCGTCGCTGCCAGCACCGCGGCGCTCAAGCCCTGCCCTTCGCTGCCAAAGACCCAGGCGACCGCTGGCGCCAGTCCGGCCGAGTAGAGGTCGGCGGTCGCGCCGACGGCGGTGGCGATGCTCTGCCCGTGGTAGGCGGCGAGAAACGCGGGCAGGTCGCCGCCTTCGTGGATGTCGAGCTGGAAATGGGCCCCCATGCCGGCACGCAGCGTCTTCGGCGACCACGCCTGGGCGCAGTCTGCCGACAGGAGGACCTGGCGAAAGCCGGCCGCCGCCGCGCTGCGCAGGATCGAGCCGACGTTGCCGGGGTCCTGAACGCCATCGAGCGCCACCGTATCGGCCGCCAGGTCGATCGCCGTTGCCGGCTGCGGCCAGGCGGCGACCGCCATGATGCCGCTCGGCGTATCGACCAGCGCGAGTTCGGCCCACAGGGAATCGGGCAACTGGATCATCGGCATGGCTGGCGGGCAGCGCGCCAGATAGTCGACGATCTCCGCGCGCGCGGCGCCGCTGTCGCTGAGGACGATCTCGGCCGGGCTGCCGCAATGCTGCTCGTAGGCACTGATCAGGTGCATGCCGTCGAGCAACAGGCGTCCGCTGCGGCGCCGCTCACGGGCGCTCGCGTGCAGTCGCAGCAGCTCGCGGTAATGCGCATTGTCGCGCGAGCTGATCCGCTTCATGCCCGCAGCAGGCGGGCGACCGGCGCAAAGCTGCGCCGATGATGCGGGCACGGGCCGTTCTCCTGCAGCGCCCGCAGATGCGCTGCCGTCGGGTAGCCCTTGTGGCGGTCGAAGCCGTACTGTGGATAGGTGGCGTGGAGTTCCTGCATGCCGGCGTCGCGCACGGTCTTCGCCAGGATCGATGCGGCAGCGATCTGGCAGATGCGGCCGTCGCCGCCGATGACCGCCTGCGCCGGAGCGGCGAAGACCGGACAGTGCGTGCCATCGACGAGGATTTGCCCGGGCAGCAGGTGGTACTGCGCGATCAGGCCGCTGACGGCCCTTTGCATGGCGAGCAGGCTCGCCTGCAGGATGTTGAGGCGGTCGATCTCGTCGACCGATGCCTCGGCGACGGCCCAGGCAAGTGCCTGGCGACGGATCTCGCCGGCAAGCCGCAGCCGCCGTTCGGGGCTGAGCTTCTTCGAATCGTCGAGGCCGGCGATCGGCCGCTGCGGATCGAGGATCACCGCTGCGGCCACGACCGGCCCGGCCAGCGGGCCGCGCCCTGCCTCATCGACGCCGCAGGCAAGTCCCTCAGCCTGCAGCAGGGCCGGCATGCTCGCGAACCGCAACCGGCAGGCAGCCGATGACGGCCTGGGCGGCCTTGTCGGCGGCATTCTGCCGCAGTTGCAGGTGCAATGAATGAAAGAGCGTCTGCAGAGCGGCGCGGACGCCCCGGTCCGCGTACAGGTTGACAACGGCCTGGGCGAGGTTCGCCGGCGTCGCGTCGTCCTGGATGAACTCGGGAACGACGAACCTGCCGGCAAGGACGTTCGGCAGGCCAACGTAGGGCAGGTAGCCACCGATGCGGCGCATCAGCCAGGCGGAGAACGGCGCCATCTTGTACACGATGACCATCGGCCGCTTGAGCAGCGCCGCTTCGAGAGTGGCCGTGCCGCTGGCGACAAGGACGACGTCGGCAGCCATCATCGCCTGGTGCGCGTGACCGAAGAGCAGGCGCAGCGGCAGGTCCTCGGCGGCGCATCGCTGCCGCGCAGCCTCGAACATGCTGCGCGTCTCGCGCGTCGCCAGCGGTACGAGGAAGGCCGCGTCGGGGATCGCATCGTGAATCCGGCGCGCGGTCTCGATGAAGGTGTCGGCCATGTACTGCAACTCCGACTGCCGGCTGCCCGGCAGCAGGGCGAAGATGGCCTGGTGTTCGGGAAAGCCGAGGAGTTCACGCGTCGCGTCACGCGCATCGGCGAGCGGCAGCATGTCGGCCAGCGGATGGCCGACATAGCTCACCGGAATTCCCTGCCGCTCGTAGATCGCCGGTTCGAACGGGAACAGCGCGAGGACACGGGAAACCGCTGCGCCGATCTTGTGGATGCGCTCGCCACGCCAAGCCCAGATCGACGGACTGACGTAATGGACGGTGGTCACTCCGCGCCGCTTCAGTGCCCGCTCCAGGCCGAGGTTGAAATCGGGCGCATCGACGCCGATGAAAACGTCCGGCGGGTCGGCGAGCAGGCGCCGCCGCAGACCGCGGCGGATGGCAACGATCTCGCGAAAGTGGCGCAGGACCTCGGCGTAGCCGCGCACCGCCAGCTTCTCGAGCGGATACCAGGCGTCGAAACCCTTGCCCAGCATCCGCGGACCGCCGATGCCGAAGAACACCGCCTGCGGCAGTCGGCCGCGGATGGCCTCGATCAACTGGCTGGCCAGGAGGTCGCCCGATGCCTCACCGGCCACCAGCGCGATCCGGACCACGCCAGCGGTCATCGGATGATGCCGCGCCTCGAAACAGCGAGGAAGTCGAGCAAGGGCTGTATCTCGGGATGAGCCTTCACCTCATCCTGCAGCCTGGCGCGCGCTTCTTCGAGCATCAGGCCCGACTTGTAGATGGTGCGGTAGGCACGCTTCAGTATCAGCAGTGCCTCCGGCGAGAAGCCTCGCCGCTTCAGGCCCTCGGCGTTGATGCCGTAGGGGCTGGCGCTGTTGCCGGCAGCCATGACGTAGGGCGGAACGTCCTGGATGACGATCGATCCGCCGGCGATCATGCTGTGTGCGCCAATGCGACAGAACTGGTGCACGCCGGTAAAACCGCCGAGAATCGCCCAGTCACCGACATGCACGTGACCCGCGAGCTGCGCGTTGTTGGCAAGGATCGTCCGGTTGCCGACCTGGCAGTCATGCGCGATATGGACGTAGGCCATGATCCAGTTGTCGTCGCCGACGCGGGTGATGCCGACATCCTGCGCCGTGCCGATGTTGAAGGTGCAGAACTCGCGGATCGTGTTGCGGTCACCGATCTCGAGACAGGTCGGCTCGCCGCCGTACTTCTTGTCCTGCGGCACCTCACCGAGTGACGCGAACTGGTAGATCCGGTTGTCGCAACCGATTCGCGTCCGCCCGGTGACAACGACGTGCGGCCCGATGGTCGTGTTGTCGCCGATCTCCACGTCCTCACCGATGATTGAATAGGCACCGACCGCAACGTTCGCCCCGAGTCGCGCGCCGGCATGGATGATGGCTGTCTGGTGGATCATGGCGGCTGCTTCCGGCATCTCAGACGATGTTGCTCTTGGCGCACATCAGCTCGGCCTCGGCGACCGTCTCGCCATCGACCACCGCCCGCGCCTCGAACTTCCAGATGTTGCGAAACTGACGCTGGATGCTGACGTGCAGATGGAGCTGGTCGCCCGCCGTCACCGTCTTCTTGAAGCGCGCCTTGTCGATGCCGACGAAGAAGAACAGCGAGTGCAGGTCGGGCTTCTCGCCGAGACTGCGGAACGACAGGATGCCGGCGGCCTGCGCCAGCGCCTCGGTGATCAGCACACCCGGCATCACCGGGTGATGCGGGAAGTGCCCCGGAAAGAACGGTTCGTTGATCGTCACGTTCTTGTACGCATGGATCGACTTGCCCGGCTGGCAATCGAGCACACGATCCACCAGCAGGAAGGGATAGCGATGCGGCAGGTGCTCGAGAATTTCCTTGATATCCATTGCGTTCAAGACTTTATCTCCATCAGTTTGATCTTCTTCTCAAGTTCGGCAACACGCTCGACGAGCCTGGCCAGGCGTCTGAGCTGTGCCGCATTGTGCAACCACTCGGCATGTTCATCGAGCGGGAAGACCCCTGTGTACTGCCCCGGTCGGCTCAGACTGCGGGCTACCAGCGTGCCGCCGGAGATGTGCACGTCGTCGCCGAGTTCCAGGTGGCCGCTGATCATGCCGGCGCCGCCGATGGTGCAGCGCCGACCGATGCGCGTGCTGCCGGCGATGCCGACGCAGCCGGCCATGGCGGCGTTCTCGCCGATGCTGCAGTTGTGACCGACCTGGATCTGGTTGTCGAGCTTGACGCCGTCGGCAATCAGCGTGTCGTCGAGCGCGCCACGGTCGATCGAGGTGTTGGCGCCGATCTCGACATCATCGCCGATCACCACGCGGCCGATCTGCGGGATCTTGACCCAGCGCTCGCCCTCCTTGGCAAAACCGAAGCCGTCGGAACCGATCACCGCCCCGGAGTGAATGATCGCCCGCCTGCCGATCACGCAGCGATCGTAGACGACGACGTTCGGATGCAGCAGCGAATCGTCGCCGATCGCCACCCCGTCGCCAATCACGCAACCGGGCTGCAGCGTCACGTTGTCGCCGAGTTGCACCCCCCTGCCGACGACGACATTCTCGCCGATGCAGGCCGATGCCGGCACCGGCGAGTGCACCACGGCACCGCGATGGACACCCGGCCGGCGGGCTGCCGGCGGATTCAGCAGGGCAACGACGCGCGCGTAGTAGGCGTACGAATTCTGGTGCACGATCCGCGGCAGCTCGGTCTCGGCGGCAAACTGCGGCGGCACGATGACGGCCGATGCCAGCGTCGTCTGCAACTGCGCGCGGTACTTCGGATTGGCGAGGAAGGCGATCTCGCCCACCCGCGCCGACTGCAAGGTGCCGACCTGCGACACGACGAGCGACCCGTCGCCTTCCAGCACACCGCCGAGACGAGCGACGATCTCGTCCAGTCGCAAACCGGCCGCCATCGGTGGCGCTGGTGTGGGTGTTACTTCGCCGCGTCCCTGGATTCCGACAACGCCTTGATGACCTTGTCGGTGATGTCGAGCCGCGGACTGACCCAGACGACGTCCTGCACGATCAGGTCGTACCGCTCGCTGTCGGCAAGCTGCTTGATCGCCTTGTTGGCCTTCTCGATGATCGCTGCGTTTTCCTCGTTCTGGCGCAGGTTGAGATCCTCGCGGAACTCGCGCTGCTTGCGTTGGAACTCGCGCGACAACTCGGCGAGATCCTTCTCCTTGGCGCGTCTCTCCGACTCGGCCATGGTCGGACCGCCCTTCTCGAGCGACTCCTGCAGACCCTGAACCTGCTTCGCCAACCGCTGCAGATCCTGGTCACGCTTGGAGAACTCCTGTTCGATCTTCTTCGCCGCCTTGACCGCTGCCGGCGCATCGCGGAACAGCCGCTGCGTGTTCACGTAGCCCACCTTCAGCTCGGCCGCCGAGATACCGGCAAAGGGCAGCGCGGCAAGCAGGACTCCGAGCAGCGTGGCAATCGTTCTCTTCAAGCTAGTTCTCCCGCATCAAAAGGTCGTACCCATCTGAAACTGAAACTTCTGGATTTTATCATTCTTCTCGATGCCCATAGGCTGCCCGTAACTGAATTTCAACGGTCCAAGCGGCGAAATCCAGGCTGCGGTCAGTCCGACCGACCAGCGCAGGCCACCTTCCGAGATGGTGTAACCGGTTTCGTTGAAGACGTTGCCGGCATCGACGAAGGGCCCGAGGCGCAGTGCCTTCTCGAAACCCGGGAAAGGCATCAGCAGTTCCGCGTTGAGGACGACCTTGCGCGTACCGCCGAGGCGCGTATCGGGATAGAACGGGTCCACCGGCCCCAGACTTGCCGTCTCGAAGCCACGCACCGAGCCGACACCGCCGGCGTAGAAGTTCTTGTAGAACGGCAGCGTCTGCCCCTCGAGCCCCTCCGCGTAACCGAGCTCGCCATAGAGCATCAGGATCAGATCCTTGGTCAACGAGAAGAACTGCTGATTGGAATAGGTCAGGCGATAGAACGAAAGATCGACACCCGGTATCGCGACCTCGACAGCCGCCTTCTGGACGCCACCACCGGTGGTGTAGATCGCGCTGTTGCGCGTGTCCCGGGTCCACGACACGGTCGCCGGCAGGGTGATGTTCGAGTCGCCGTGCTCCCTCTGGAACTGGATGTACTGGATCGGCGTCGCGAGGGTAATCGGTGTGATGTCGATCGTCGTCTGGTCGATCGCCAGCCCGACGTTGAGCATGTCCTTCTCGTCGAGCGGGAAACCGAAGCGGATGCCGCCGCCGTACGAGGTCGACTGGAAGGCGTAGCCGAGCGAGGTCGGGTTGAGCGTGCGGTAGTAGAGGTCGAAACCCTGGCTGATGCCATCGACGGTGAAATAGGGGTTGGTGTAGTTGATTCCCAGCGTGCGGTTCAGCTTGCCGGTATTGATCTGCAGACCGAGGTGCTTGCCGCTGCCGAAGATGTTGGTCTGCGAGATCGATCCCGAGAGAATCACTTTCTCGGCCGTCGAATAGCCGGCGCCGATCGAGATGTTGCCGGTCGACTTCTCGGCCACGTTGACATTGACGTCGACCTGGTCGATGGTTCCCGGCACCGGCGGCGTTTCGACGTTGACTTCGTTGAAGTAGCCGGTGCGATCGATCCGCTCGCGCGACTTGGCGACCCGGTCGGCATCGTACCAGGCACCCTCCATCTGCCGCATCTCCTGCCGGATCACTTCGTCGCGCGTCTTGCTGTTGCCGGTGATATTGACGCGGCGGACGTAGGTACGCTTGCCGGGATCGACGAAGATGGTGAAAGCCACCTGCCGCTTCTCCTTGTCGAGTTCTGGCGCCGCATTGACGTTGGCGAAGGCGTAGCCCTGATGGCCGAGCTTGTCGGTGATCGCCTTGGTGCTCTCGTTCAGTCGCTCGCGCGAGAACACCTCGCCCGCCCGGATCTTCACCAACTTCCTGAACTCCTCTTCCGGCAACGTCAGGTCGCCGGCCAGCTTGACCGAGGAGACGAGATAGCGCTCGCCTTCGTTGATGCTGATCGTGATGTAGATCTCTTTCTTGTCGGGCGTGATCGACACCTGGGTCGACTCGACGCTGAACTCCAGGTAGCCGCGATCCAGGTAGTACGAGCGCAGCGTCTCGAGGTCCGCCGACAACTTCTGCCGCGAGTACTGGTTGTCCTTGGTGTACCAGCTGATCCAGCCACCCGTCTTCTGCTGCATGACGGCCAGCAGGTCCTTCTCGCGAATGGCATTGGCGCCGACGATGTTGATCTGCCGGATGCTCGCCGGCTCACCCTCATCGACGGTGAAGTTGATCGCCACCCGGTTGCGCTCCAGCGGTGTGACGGTCGTCGTGATCGTCACCGCATACCGGCCGCGCGTCAGGTACTGTCGCTTCAGCTCCTGCTCGGCCTTCTCGAGCGTTGCCCGGTCGAAGGTCCGCGCGACGGCGACGCCCACTTCCTTCAGGCCCTTGATCAGTTGGTCCTTGTCGAACTCCTTCAGGCCGACGAAATCGATCTGTGCGATCGCCGGACGCTCTTCGACGACGACGATCACCACCCCGCCGTCCATCTCGATGCGGACATCCTTGAAGAAGCCGGTGGCGAACAGCGCCTTGATCGCCTGCGCCGCCTTCTCGTCGGTCATCGTCTCGCCGACCTTGACCGGCAGATAGCTGAAGACCGTGCCGGCCTCGACGCGCTGAATTCCCTCGAGGCGGATGTCGCGCACCGTGAACGGCTCGACCGCCGCCGCTGCGGAGGCAAGGAGAGAGGCCAACAGACCTGCGAGCAGGTTTTTCTTCATAAGCTCAGCCGGAGAACAAGCGGTTGATATCGTTGTAGAAGGCGAACGCCATGAGCATGAGCAGCAAGGTCAGCCCGATCTGTTGGCCGATCTCCATCGTGCGCTCGGAAAGGGGCCCGCGCTTGATTATTTCCACCAGATAATACAGCAAATGCCCGCCATCCAGAATCGGGATCGGCAGCAGGTTGAGGACGCCGAGGCTGATGCTCACCAGTGCCAGGAACTTGAGATAGTAGTCAACCCCGAGCTTCGCCGACTGGCCGGCATAGTCGGCGATGGTCACCGGCCCACTGAGGTTGCGCCACGAAACCTCGCCGGTGATCATGCGACCGATCATCACCAGGGTGAATGCCGACTTGTCCCAAGTCTCGGCGAACGCCTTCCCCAGCGCCGACACCGGTCCGTAGCGAACGGTGACCATCAGTTGCTCGCGGGTCTGCCCACCGTCGCGCACCGCGGCACCGATGCGCCCGATCTCCCGCCCCTGTTCGTCGACCGCAGACGGCTGCACCGTCAGCCGCTGCGGCAATCCGTGGCGGAGAATCTCGACCTGCAGCGTCTTTCCCGGTGACTGGCGAACGACGCGGACGAGATCGGCCCAACTGTGGATCGGCTCACCATCGATGTCCACGATCTCGTCACCGGCTTGCAGCCCGGCGGCCTCGGCCGCGCTCCGGGCGCCGACGCTGCCGATGATCGGCGGCAGGCGCGGCCGGTGGAGGCGCAGGCCCAGCCTCTCGAGCGCATCCCCCTGCCAACCCGACTGCCGCACGGCCGCCAGATCGAGGCGACGAACGATGATCTCCTGCCGCTGGTTGAGCAACTCGAGATCAACCTGATCGTCATCGACCGCCCTTTGCAGCAGCAACCAGCGCATCTCCTGCCAGGTCTGCACCTTGTCGCCACCAACCCGGAGCACCAGTTCGCCGTCGTCGAGTCCGGCGGCTGCGGCCGGACTCGACAATACGGGCGAACCGAGAATCGGCCGGAACTCCTCGCTGCCGTACCAGAACAGGCCCCAGTAGAGCAGCACGGCAAGGAGGAAGTTGGCCGCCGGTCCGGCGGCGACGATCACCATCCGGCGGGCGACCGGCTGCCGGTTGAAGCTGCGGTGCAGTTCGGCGGGCGCCACTTCGCCTTCACGCTCGTCGAGCATCTTGACATAGCCACCGAGCGGAAAGGCGGCGATCGCCCATTCGGTGCGGTCGCGACCCCAGCGTCGCACGAACAGTGGTCGCCCGAAGCCGACCGAAAAACGCAGTACCCGGACCCCCGCCCAGCGCGCCGCGAGATAGTGCCCGAACTCATGCACGACGACCAGGATGCCGAGCACGACGGCGAACGCGACGAGATAGTAGAGAAAGCCGCTCATGCGCAGACGCCTGCGACCAGGCACTGCTCGGCGGCCCGGCGCGCCGCCCGGTCGGCTGCCAGCACCTCGGCCAGCGAAGCGGGCTCACGTCCGGCCGGCAGGTGGTCCATGACTTCCTCGATCAGCCGCGGGATCGCGGTGAAACCGATACGGCCCGCGAGGAAGGCATCTACCGCCACCTCGTTCGCCGCGTTGAGGGTGGCCGACGCCGTACCGCCTGCCCGCAGTGCGCGATACGCCAGCGCCAGGCAAGGACAGCGCGCGAAATCCGGGCGCTCGAAGTGCAGGCCGGCGATGGCGCAGAGATCGAGCGGCGCGACGCCGGCGGCAATGCGCCGCGGATACGCCAGCGCGTGCGCGATCGGCGTCCGCATGTCCGGATTGCCGAGTTCGGCGATCACCGAGCCGTCGGCATACTGGACCAGCGAATGGACGATGCTCTGCGGATGGATGATGACCTGGATCCGCTCGGCCGGCAGATTGAACAGCCAGCGGGCCTCGATCACTTCGAGCCCCTTGTTCATCATCGTCGCCGAATCGACGGAAATCTTCCGGCCCATGACCCAGTTCGGGTGCGAACAGGCTTCGTCCGGGCCGACGGAGTCGAGATCGGCCAGCGGACGGCCACGAAACGGCCCGCCCGATGCCGTCAGGCACAAACCGAGCACGCCGCTCGCCTGCGGATCACCCGCATAATCACCCGGCAGCGACTGGAAGATCGCATTGTGCTCGCTGTCGATCGGCAGCAGGGTGGCGCGGTTGTCGCGCACGGCACGCATGAAGACGGCGCCGGCCATCACCAGCGCCTCCTTGTTCGCCAGCAGGATCTTCTTGCCGGCGACTGCCGCCGCCAGCGTCGGCGGCAGCCCCGCAGCGCCGACGATCGCCGCCATGACGGCATCGACCTCGGGTAGCTCTGCCATCCGCACCAGTGCCGCCGGCCCATGGCTGACGGCGGTGGCGCAGCCGGCAGCCCTGAGGCGCTCGGCCAGTTCGGCCGCCAGCGCTGCGTCGCCGACCACCGCGTGCTGCGGCCGAAACTCCAGGCATTGCTCGTAGAGGCGGTCGCTCTGCCGATGCGCACAGAGCGCCACCACCCGGTACAGATCGGGATGGCGCCGCACCACATCCAGCGTGTTGACGCCGATCGAACCGGTCGAGCCAAGGATCGTCAGCCGCTGCATGAAGGTGCCGCCGCCGCTCAACCCTTGGTCACCAGCCAGACCAGCGCGACCAGCGGCATGGTCGAGGTGAGGCTGTCGATCCGGTCGAGCACGCCGCCGTGCCCGGGCAACAGGTTGCTGCTGTCCTTGAGGCCTGCCTGTCGCTTGAGCAGGGACTCGAACAGGTCGCCGACGACGCTGATCGCCGTCAACAGCAGCAGAACGGGCACCAGCAGCAGCAGGTTCCCGGCCAAAGCGACCGGCAGGCGCGACGACAACAGCAGACCATAGGCGAGCACCAGCACGCCACCGCCGACCGCTCCTTCCCAGGTCTTCCCGGGACTGATTGCCGGCGCCAGCTTGTGCCTGCCGAAGCGGCGGCCGCTGAAGTAGGCGCCGATGTCCGCCAGCCAGACCACGGCCATGATCGCCAGGACCGCCAGCGGACCAGCCTGCCGCAACTGGACCAGCGCCAGCCAGAGCGGCAGCAGCAGGACGGCTCCGGTCGCCAGCGCCGGGATCGTCCGGGCAAGAGGCCAGCGCCGCTGCAGCCAGACCGGTGCCAGCAGCAACCAGAAGACCGCCGCCGGCAGGTAGAAGGAGACGCCGAGCCGCCACGCCGACTCGGCGAATCCCTCCGCCAGGCCGACCGCCGCCGGTTCGGCCATCGCCACCAAGAGGCAGACCGTCGCCAGAGCGATGCCGAGCGCGATCCTGGGCGCGCCCGCGAGCTGCATCAATGCCCCCCACTCCCAGGCCGCCAACGCGGCGACGGCGGTGACGAAAAGCAGCCAGCCGAGTGGGGGCAGATAAAACAGCGCCAGCAGGAAAGCCGCAAGCAGGACGACCGCAGTGAGCACCCGCGTCCTAAGCATCGACTCGCGGACCCGTCGCCGGCGCCGATGCCGGCGGGGCACTCAGCAACTGCTCACTGGTGCGCCCGAAACGGCGCTCGCGCTGCCGATACCACGCCAGCGCGGCGTCGAAAGCGAGCGCGTCGAACTCCGGCCACAGCACCTCGGTGAAGTAGAGTTCGGAATAGGCCAGTTGCCAGAGCAGGAAGTTGCTGATCCGCTGCTCACCGCCGGTACGGATGAAGAGATCGGGTTCCGGCGCATAGCTCATCGCCAGGTGCGGCGTCAGGTCGGCCTCGTCCCAATCGCCCCTGCGTTCCGGGTTCGCCAGCAGCATGCGCCTGGTCGCCTGCAGGATGTCCCAGCGGCCGCCATAGTTGGCGGCGATCGTCAGGACGAGGCGACTGTTGGCTGCCGTTCGTTGCTCGGAGGCGTCGATCAGCGCCTGCAGGTCGGGCTCGAAACGCGCCAGATCACCAATCACCCGCAGGCGCACGCCATTGCGATCAAGCTTCCTGACCTCTTCCTTGAGGACACGGACGAAGAGCTGCATCAGCAGCGAGACCTCGTCCTGCGGTCGGCGCCAGTTCTCCGAACTGAAGGCGAACAGGGTCAGGTACTCGATGCCACGTTCGAGGCAGCAGCGGACCATCGTCCGCACCGTCTGGACACCGCGGCGATGACCGGCGAAGCGCGGCAACAGGTGCTTCTTCGCCCAACGCCCATTGCCATCCATGATGATCGCCACATGCCTGGGAACGGCCAGTGCTGGCGGAACATCGCGCGTCGAGCTGGCAAAACGCTGCATTCTGATCACCTCGTCGGCAGCGGTCAGATCGCCATCAGCTCGGTTTCCTTGTGGCTGAGCTGCTTGTCGATCTCCGCCACGTAGCGGTCGGTGAGCTTCTGGATCTCGTCCTGGGCGCGGTGCTCGTCGTCCTCGGAACACTCCTTGTTCTTGAGCATTTCCTTCAGCGTCGCGATCGCGTCACGGCGGAGGTTGCGCACCGCCACCTTGGCTGCCTCGCCCTCGCCCTTGACCACCTTGATCAGGTCACGACGGCGTTCCTCGGTCAACGGCGGCATCGGCACGCGGATCAGATCCCCCTGTGCCGAAGGATTGAGACCAAGGTCGCAGTCCCGCACCGCCTTCTCTAGCTTGGCCAGCATGTTCTTCTCCCACGGCTGGACGCCGAGCGTCCGGGAGTCGATCAGGGTGACGTTGGCCACCGTGTTGATCGGCACCGAGGAGCCGTAATACTCGACATGCACATGGTCCAGCAGGCCGACATGGGCACGCCCGGTACGCACCTTTGCCAGGTCCACCTTGAGTGTCTCGACCGTTCTCTGCATCTTGTGCTCAGCCGTTTTCTTGACTTCTGCTATCGCCATTTGCCACTCCCCTCAGCAATAGACCAGGGTGCCTTCGTTGTCGCCCATCGTGACCCGCTGCAGCGCCCCCGGATTGAATATCGAGAAGACGTTGATCGGCAGCTTCTGGTCACGACAGAGAGCGAATGCCGTCGCATCCATCACCGCCAGATTGCGCGCGATCGCGTCATCGAAACTGATCCGGTCATAACGGACGGCATGCGGATCCTTCTTCGGGTCGGCCGAGTAGATGCCGTCCACCTTGGTCGCCTTGAGAACGATTTCGGCGCCGATCTCCGCCCCGCGCAGAGCCGCCGCGGTGTCGGTGGTGAAGAAGGGATTGCCCGTTCCACCGGAAAAGATCACCGTCCGCCCCTGCTCCAGATAGCGGATGGCCTTCGCCCGAATATACGGCTCGACCACCTGCTCGATGTTCAACGCCGACTGCACGCGCGACACCATCCCCGCCGAACGCATCGCATCGTGCAGTGCGAGACCGTTCATCACGGTCGCCAGCATGCCCATGTAGTCGGCCTGCGCGCGGTCCATGCCGCGCGCCGCCGGCGCAACGCCGCGGAAGATGTTGCCGCCACCGATGACCACACCAACCTGCACGCCGAGGTCGACGATCGCCTTGATCTCCGACACGATGCCGGTGATGGTCTGCCGATTGATGCCATAGGCGTCGCCACCCATGAGCGCTTCGCCGGAGAGTTTGAGGAGAATGCGACGGTACCTCGGTGACTGGGCTGACATCGGCTTCTGGCTCCTGCGGTCAGGCTGCTACCTCTGGGCAGCAGCGGCGGCCTGCGCCGCCACTTCGGCGGCAAAGTCGTTCGAACGCTTGGCGAGACCCTCGCCAACGACAAAAAGCGTGAAGCCGGCGATCGACGCCCCCTTGCTCTTCAGCAACTGGGCGATCGTCTGCTTGCCATCCTCGGCCTTGACGAAGACCTGCCCGAGCAGGGTCACCTCGTTCAGGAACTTCTGTACCGAGCCGTCGACGATCTTTTCGATCATCGCCTCGGGCTTGTTCGCTTCGCGCGCCTTCTCCGCCGCAATCCGGCGTTCGCTGTCGATCAGTTCGGCGTCGATGCCCGAGGCATCAAGTGCCTTCGGCTTCGCAGCCGCGATGTGCATCGCCAGATCCTTGCCCAGTTGATCGTCGCCGCCGCTGTAATCGACGAGGACGCCGATCTTCGCCCCGCCATGGACGTAGGCACCAAGCCTGCCGCTGGCGGCGACGCGGACGAAACGACGGACCGACATGTTCTCGCCGATCTTGCCGACCAGCGCCGTACGCGTCGATTCGACGGTGCCGTCGCCCATCGGCAGCGACGAGAGGGTGGCGACGTCAGCCGGGTTCTCGCGCAGGACGAGGCCGGCACAGTCGCTCGCCAGGCGCAGGAACTCGTCGTTCTTGGCAACGAAGTCGGTCTCGCAGTTGATCTCGATGATGGCACCGAGCTTGCCATCCGGCGTCCGCTCGATCGCCACGACGCCCTCGGCAGTGATGCGGCTGGCTGCCTTGCTCGCCTTCGACCCGAGCTTGACGCGCAGGATCTCTTCCGCCTTGCCGATGTCGCCGCCGGCTTCGGTCAACGCCCTCTTGCACTCCATCATCGGCGCGTCGGTTCTCTCGCGCAACTCTTTCACCATGCTTGCGGTAATTTCCGCCATTTCATTCTCCACTTGCAGGCGCCGGCCGGCTGGCCGCAGCACCCGTCATCCAGTACAGTTGCAGCGCCCGCGGCGGTGCCGCCGGGGGCGCACCTGCCAGTCGGCAAGAACTGCCGCAGGCAGGGCCTTCGGGCAGGATCAGTCGCCCGCCTCTTCCTCGAAGAACTCGTCGCCGGCGACGACATCGATCAGCTCCTCGACGAACTGACTGCGGCCTTCGAGGACGGCATCGGCAACACCGCGGGCATAGAGACGGATCGCGCGCGAAGAGTCGTCGTTGCCAGGGATGACGTAGTCCACGCCATCGGGCGAGTGGTTGGTATCCACAACCGCGACCACCGGGATACCCAGCTTGACGGCCTCGGTGATGGCGATCTTGTGGTAACCGACGTCAATCACGAACAGCGCATCGGGCAGCGAGGCCATGTCCTTGATGCCGCCGATCGACTTGTGCATCTTGTCCAGCTCGCGCGTCAGCATCAGCGCCTCTTTCTTGCCGAGCCGGTCGAGCGAGCCGTCCTCGCACATCAACTCCAGTTCCTTCAGGCGCTTGAGCGATTGCTTGATGGTCTTGAAATTGGTCAGCATGCCGCCCAGCCAGCGCTGGTCGACATACGGGGACGCGCAGCGGGCCGCCTCTTCGGCCATGATCTCGCGCGCCTGGCGCTTGGTGCCGACGAAGAGGATCGTTCCCTTGTTGGCCGACAGCTTGCGCACGAAGCTCATCGCTTCGTTGTACTTCGCCAGCGTCTGCTCGAGGTTGACGATGTGGATCTTGTTGCGGGCGCCGAAAATGTACGGCGCCATCTTGGGGTTCCAGAAGCGTGTCTGATGACCGAAGTGAACACCGGCCTCCAGCATCTGGCGCATCGTTGTAGACATGGTTCCAGGCTTTCTCTATCAGGGTTGGACCACCATCCGCCCAGCTACAGCCTGCCCTGATCGACTTCGCGGCAGACACCCTTGAACAGGCGGATGTGCGTATTGGGGCGGGCCACCTCGGCCACCCCGGCGTACCGCGAACGGCACGCACTTCCTTCCTTGCCGGCACGGGCCAGCAAAGGCCGTGGATGGTACCACCAAGACGAGGATGATTTCAATTCGGTCAGCGCAGCGGCAGCGGCTTTTTCTGCATTGCCGGCGACGATTGCCCGTTGATCGGGCAAATTGCCTAAGCAGGCCGCTTCCTTTATCCTTCGCTCCTCCCGATCCCGCCGCCGAGCGACAAGAATGAGCGTCAGCCGCAAGACCCCGCAGGAAATAGCCAAGATGCGCGTCGCCGGCCGGCTCACGGCCGAAGTGCTCGACTACATCACGCCGCACGTGCGGGCGGGCATCACCACCGCCGAACTGGACCGCCTCTGCCACGACTACATCGTCGGCGTGCAGGGTTGCATTCCCGCTCCGCTCAATTACGCACCACCTGGCTACCGGCCCTATCCCAATTCGATCTGTGCCTCGATCAACCATCAGGTCTGCCACGGAGTGCCGGGCGAGCGACCGCTGCGCAACGGCGACATCGTCAACCTCGACATCACGGTGATCAGCGACGGCTATCACGGCGACAGCAGCCGCATGTTCCAGATCGGTGAAACCTCGCTGCAGGCCCGACGACTGTGCGCGGTGAGCTTCGAGTGCCTGTGGCTCGGCATCGTCCAGGTACGCGCCGGCGCACATCTCGGTGACATCGGCCATGCGATCCAGAAGCATGCGGAGCAGAGCGGTTACTCGGTGGTGCGCGAGTTCTGTGGCCACGGCATCGGCGCCAGGTTTCACGAAGAGCCGCAGGTCCTGCACTACGGCCGGCCGCACACCGGCATCACCCTGGAAGCCGGAATGATCTTCACCATCGAGCCGATGATCAATGCCGGCAAGGCGGCCGTGAAAACCATGGCCGATGGCTGGACGATCGTCACCAAGGATCACAGCCTCTCCGCGCAGTGGGAGCATACCGTTCTCGTCACCGACAGCGGTTACGAGGTCCTCACCGTTTCTTCGGCCACGCCACCGCAGCCGGACTGGATCGGTCAGCCGGGATGATCGCTGCCGAGACCAGCCGCCAGTCTCTGGTCGAGCATTGCCGTTCACGGCTGCGTGAAGGCCAGGCCGAGCTGCGGCAGAGCTTTCTGGTCAAGGAAGATGCGCCGCACCTGTTGCGGGCGCGCTGTGCCCTGGTCGACGACGTGCTCGGCGAACTCTGGCAGGCGCTTGCCCTGCCGCCGACGCTGACACTGCTGGCCGTCGGCGGTTATGGCCGCGGAGAACTCTATCCCGCGTCCGACGTCGATATCCTGCTCCTGCTGCCGGCGACCCCGGACCCGGAGCTGACGAGCCAGGTCGAGTCTGCCGTCGCGCTGTTCTACGACATCGGCCTCGAGATCGCCCCCAGCGTGCGCACGGTCGCCGAGTGCGCACAGGCCGCCGCCGGCGACCTGACGATCTGCACCGCCCTGCTCGAAGCCCGCCTGCTGAGCGGCGACGGCGGGCTGTTCACGGAAGTCTGCCGGCAGCTTCGCGCTGGGCTCGATGCGCAGAGCTTCTTCGACGCCAAGCGGATGGAACAGGAGGAGCGCCACCGCCGCTACCAGGACTCGCCCTACAATCTGGAACCCAACTGCAAGGAAGCTCCCGGCGGCCTGCGCGATCTGCAGACCATCCTCTGGATCACCCGCGCTGCCGGCTTCGGCGACTCCTGGGAGGATCTCGCACGGCACGGCTTCCTCACCCGCGATGAAGAAGAGCAGCTCCTGCGCAGCCTTGGCTTCCTGCAGCGTCTGCGCTGCCACCTGCACCTGCATGTCGGCAGGCGCGAGGACCGCCTGCTCTTCGACCATCAGACCGCGCTCGCCGGCCGCATGGGTTTCGTGCCGACCGCAACCCGTCTGGCCAGCGAGCGGCTGATGCAGCAGTACTACCGCACGGCGAAGATGGTGACGCAGCTCAACACCATCCTGCTGCAGAACATCGGCGCCGCCATCTCGCCAGCGGCGGACCACGAACCGTCGCCGATCAATGAACGCTTCCGGAAAACGCACGAGTTGCTCGATGTCGTCGCCGACAATGTTTTCCAGAACAGGCCGGCGGCGCTGCTCGAAGCGTTCCTGCTGATGCAGCAGCATGCCGATCTGCAGGGAATGACGGCACGCACGCTGCGCGCCCTGTGGCATGCGCGGACGCTGATCGATGACGAATTCCGCCACGACCCCGACAACCGCCACTGCTTCCTGGCCATCCTGCAGCAACCGCGCGGCGTGCTGCACGAACTGCGGCGGATGAACCAGTTCGGCCTGCTCGGTCGCTACCTGCCGAACTTCGGCAAGATCGTCGGCCAGATGCAGCACGACCTGTTCCACGTCTACACGGTTGACCAGCACACCCTGCACGTGCTGCGCAACCTGCGCCGATTCCTCTCCGACGAGTTCACCCACGAGTATCCGCTGTGCAGCGAGCTGATGAGTGATTTCCCGCGACAGTGGGTGCTCTATGTCGCCGCCCTGTTCCACGACATCGCCAAGGGGCGCGGTGGCGACCACTCCGAACTCGGTGCGGTCGATGCCGCCCAGTTCTGCGCCGCGCACGGCGTCGCCGCCGAAGACGGCGAACTGGTCGTCTGGCTGGTCCGGCATCACCTGCTGATGTCGAGCGTCGCCCAGAAACAGGATATCGCCGACCCGGAAGTGGTCGGCACCTTCGCCGCGACGGTCGGCGACGAGAGAAAACTGGTTGCCCTCTATCTGTTCACCGTCGCCGACATTCGCGGCACCAGTCCGAAAGTGTGGAACACCTGGAAGGGCCAACTGCTCGAGCAGCTGTTCCGGAGTACCTGCCGGGCACTGCTCGGCGGTGGCCAGGCACCGGTCCGGCAAGGCCTGATCGAAGAGCGACAGCAACACGCCGTGCGGCTGCTGCGCTACTTCGCGCTGCCCGACTCGGTTCACCAGCGGCTGTGGAAGCAGCTCGACGCAGTGTACTTCATGCGCCATTCGGCGGAAGAGATCGCCTGGCACACACGCGCCCTGTACTACCGGATCGGTCGCGAGGAGCCGCTGGTCAAGGCACGCCTGAATCCGCAGGGCGAGGGTCTCGAGGTACTGGTCTACACCCGCGACCAGCGCGATCTGTTTGCGCGCCTGGTCGGCTTCTTCAGTCGCTCCGGCTACACCATCGTCGACGCCAAGATCCACACCACGCGGCATGGCTACGCGCTGGACACCTTCATGCTGCTCGACCTCGGCGACCGCGGCAGCGATCGCGACATGATCAGCTATGTCGAGCACGAACTCGGCGACCGCCTGCGCCGGCAAGGGCCGCCGGAAGGCCCGGGCAACGGGCGGCTGTCGCGCCAGGTGAGGCACTTCCCGGTGCAGCCGCTGGTGACCATCGAGGAAGACGAGAAAGGCGCGCATTACGTCCTTTCGGTCAGCGCGACCGATCGTCCCGGGCTGCTGTACACGATCGCCCTGACCCTGGCGGCGCATGGTGCCAACCTGCACACGGCGAAGATTTCCACCCTCGGCGAGCGCGTCGAGGACACTTTCCTGATCAGCGGCGGCGACCTCCGCGAGACGGCCAGCCGCATCAGGCTGGAAACCGAGCTGATCGAACGTCTGAAGCTCTGAGGCAGGGCGCGTCGCTGGTCGGTGCGCTGTCAGTGAGTCCAGGGCGCGGCCCCTTTGCGACCTCTGCCTGCCGTTCGCCGACCCGCCTGTCCGGGATTTTCTGTCGCTCGTGGCGCCCATCCTCGCCTGCTCACGCTAGTCTGTTCACCAGCTCGGCGAGCGCGCGTGCAGGCGCCGCGCGAAGCGGCAACCGCCTGCCCGCAGTGCCGGGCAGCGAAGGAAGCACGGCTGCAGGTGTCGGTTTTTTTTACACTTCCTGCCACCAGAACGGGCCACGGCCGATTCAGGATATGCTACGACAATGATTTACTGCAAGATTGTCTCGTCCCAAAAGCCGTGGCACATAACTTGCTTGAATCGGAGAAGAAAGGCAGAGGGTCACCGGCGGCGACGCCCGAGTGGCCGTCATTGCGGGCTTTCCCGGCGAAGCGTGATGTAGTGGGCAAACATCTGTGAGCCGGAACGTCTAAAATGAGTTTGCTCACGCCGAAATCGACACCAAGGAAAGCACATGTCAGAGACCTCAAACGAGAGAACCGAGCAGCGGCGCAAGCTGCTCAAGAAGGCCGCGGCCGTGCCGGCGATCTTCGTTCTGCCATCCACCGGCAGGGCCGTGGCGAGCAGCAGTCTGCACGCCTGCGTGGAGAAGGGCCTGATAGCGAACAACAACAACCCGATTCCGCCGATCCTGCCCAAGGACCAGACGGACCAGTGGGTGCGGCAGTACCAGACAGGCATTGACCAGGGAGCGGACACCACGGTCTCAGGCAACGTCCTGCAGTACGACTACACCACCGGCACCGTACCAAGGCCGGTGGCGCACGCGTCGTGCTGGAACTCGATCAATCCGACCGGACCACAGGCGGATCCGAATACCAACCTGATCCCGTAATCGGCCACGCGCGGCAAGCCCCGGACCGCGTACGCCCGCAGCCTGATGCAACCCCTTTTTCGCCGGCTCGGCGAAGGTGCAGTCGCTTTTGATCAGAGGAACTGGCAGACGCACATTCTCACCCCGGCTGCCGCGGTCATCTTCGAGGCACTGGGCGAGATCGGCGACGGCGAACAGCCACTGCCCCTGAACCGGGCGCTGCGCTTCCTGCGCGACGAACTCGAAGTCGACACCGACACCCCGGAAATCCGCCAGGTGTTGCGTTCTCTGCAGGAGATGGGCATGCTTGGCGGATGACTGCCGAGCCGCTCCGACTGCGCAACTTATCTCCCGTCATCCTCCGCCAGCGTCTTGCCAGTGCTTCGGTCGCGCTCGACTACGGCGCAGCGGTGGTGCGCGTCGGCTCCGACCTCGGCGGCTTCGTGACCGATCTGCAGCGCGTCTATGGCGCCTTTTCGCTGGTCGACGCCGACTTCGCCGACTTCCATACCCAGGTCCGCCGCGGCAAGGGAGTACGCGCCTACCTGCGTCCGCAGTCCCGTTTCCTGATTGACGGCGTGCAGCCCTTCGACCCCTTTCCCCAGGAGCAGGCGCTGGCGCACTTCGAGTGGGGCGTCAACTGGTGCTTTGCGCAGCGCTTCAACCAGCACGTCCTGCTGCACGCCGGTGCCTTGGCGCTCGCCGACCGCGGCATCATCATGGCGGCGCCGCCCGGTTCCGGCAAGAGCACGCTGACGGCGGCGATGATGCTGCGCGGCTTCCGCCTGCTGTCCGACGAATTCGGCGTCCTCTGCCCGCGCAGCGGCCAGTTGTGGCCAATGCTGAAGCCGCTGGCGCTGAAGAACCGCTCGATCGACATCATCCGCGACTATGCCGACGACGTCATCCTCGGCCCCGTCTACAAGGGCACCCGCAAGGGCGACGTGGCACACCTCGCTCCCGGTGAGGAAAGCGTCGACGCGCGTCGGCAGCCGGCGCGCCCGCAGCTGGTCATCTTCCCCACCTTTCGCCCGGGTGCAGCATTGGCCGCCCGCCGCCTGCCGCCCGAACAGGCCTTCGCCCACCTCGCCTTCAACAGCTTCAACTACGAGTTGCTCGGCGCCACATCCTTCAACGCCGTGGCCGATGTCATCGACAACTGCCCTGCCTTCGCGCTCGAGTACAGCCGCCTCGATGAGGCGATCGAAGCGGTCCGCATGCTGCTTGCCGACGCGACGGCGACGGGGAACGCCGCATGAGCAACCAGCAACCCGCTGCCGACCCGTTCTCCCTGTTGCAACTCCTGCGTGACCCCGGACGGGTGCGTGACCTGCAGTTGCACGACTGGGATGCGCTGATCCGCCTGGCACGCCGGGCGAGGCTGCTGGGCGTGCTCGCCCATCGCATCCAGTCGCAAGCCGAGCACCTGGCTGCCGTTACCGACTGCGTTCGTGGCCACCTCGATTCGGCGACCATCTATTCGGCGCATCGCGTCCACCTGCTGCGCATGGAGTTGGCTGCGCTGGCCCGCGTGCTGCCCGCCGACGTGCGCGTCGCCGTCCTCAAGGGCGGTGCCTACATCCTCCAGGACCTCGTGACGGCACGCGGTCGGCTGCCGAACGACGTCGACCTGCTGGTCAGCCGCGACGACCTGCGGCGCTGCGAAGCGGCCCTGCTTGCCGCGGGATGGGAGTCAGAAGCGGTGGACGACTATGCCGACCGCTATTACCGCGAATGGAGTCATGAACTGCCGCCGCTGCGCTTTCCCGGGCACCCGATGGAAGTCGACCTGCATCACACGATCAGCCCGGTCACCGGTCGCCTGCGGCCGGACCGGGCTCTGCTCTTCGCCGACCTGCAGGAAGTTGCCGGGCAGCGCTTCCTGGTGTTGCATCCACTCGACCAGATCCTGCACGCCGTCATCCATCTCTTCCAGGACTCCGAGCTGGTCGACAACCTGCGCGACCTCGTCGACATCGACAGTCTCCTGCGGACCCACCTGCAGTCGAACGAGGACTGGCTGGCACTGACCAGGCGCGCCAGCCGACACGGCGTCGAGCGTCCATTGTGGTACGCCCTGCACTACTGCCGCCTCTGGCTGGCGACGCCGGTGCCCGACGGACTGCCGCTGCGCCCGCCGCCGGTCGCCATGGTGCGTCTGATGGACTGGCTCTATCCGCGCTGCACGCTGCCCCGACTGCCCGACCGGTCGCCGACGATCGCCCGCCGAATCGCCGTCCGCCTCGGCCTGGCCCGCTACCAGTGGCTGCGCATGCCGCCCGGACTGCTGCTGCGCCATCTCGGTCACAAGAGCGTGCAGGCGCTGCGCTGGCGCCCGGCGGCGCAACGCGGGGCCGACTGAGAGGGAGTCGCGCACGCGGATGACCCCGTGCGTCCGCCGCCGCGGCGATCGCGAGCTTCGCGGCGCGCGGCGAGGATCGCTCTCGCCGTCCGCTGCCGCCCACCGCCAGGACCGGCATCGATCGGCAGCCCCGACTCGCGGCGCGTGCCAGGCGGCGGCGCTCCTGGTCAGCCCGCGGCCGTCCTGAACCGCCCAGCCACGGCCCGCCCCAGCGACCGCCCGCTGCCAGCACCGCTAGCGCGACCCCACGGAAGTCCACCGCCTCGCCGCGACCGTTGCTGCGCGCCTTGCAGCTTGCGATCCGCTGCCGCCAGCGCAACGGACCAAGTGCCGGAAAGCACGTCCTGCCGTGCGGTAGTTCATAACAGCCACTCGACTTGCAGGCAGATACTCCACCTGCAAGTCGAGTCGCTCAAACACGGTCGTCATTGCCGCAGAAGACTCAGCCAGCCGCCTTCCCCGCCTCGCACGCGGGTTGGGACAGCCTGCACGCCGGGCCTGGCACTGACCTCGTCACTGCCCTGACCGCCGTCGCCTGGCTTGCTGCACTTCACCACCAACCATGGAACTGACCACCGAATGGATGACATCACCGAACAGGCCCCTCGCAAGGATCGAGCCATGACACGCCGTCGCGCCGGCACCGGTGTCGTCCGGCGCTTCCTGCCGGCCATGCTGGTCGGCCTGGCCGGCATCGCCGCCGTCGCAACCGGTGCCGGAAACGCCAACGCCGGCGTGCTGCACAACGGCTGGAACTACGCCATCGACTCCTTCAACGATGGCTCTGGCGGCAGCGGTTTCGAGGAGCGCGGCCTCGCCTTCCGCCAGATCGGCCAGACAGGCCACTTCGCCATCAGCGGTGACATACCGTTGACGGGCACGCCATACGCCTCCGCCCGCAACGGCAGCGTCGCGCTGGGCGACCTGTTCATCAACTTCTCGTCCAACAAGCTCGACGCACAGGGCAAGTTCACCGACCCCGCGGTCTTCGGCATCCGCTTCAGCGACAGGAACGATTCGTTCGGCAACATCAACGGCAGCAATACCACCCTCGGCCTGTTCCGCAACATCACCGTGGTGGACCTGGCCGCGCCGCAGAATGGCGGCTACAACACGCTGCAGGCCTACTACAACGCCGGCTTCGGCCGCCCGACCCGGAGCATGGGCGACCGTGACACGACGACCGACGTCATCAGCTACCTCGGCAACGGCGACATGTACGCCAACATGGCGAGCGGCACGCTCGTCGCCGGCATCACGTCGCTGAGCGCCGCCGACCTGGGCAACCTCGGGCTCGACTTCGCCCATTTCGGGTCGGGAGCAGTCGGCACCGCGCCGCTCATCGGTTTCTCGGTCGACCTGTCGGCACTGCCACGCGGGCAGTTCGCGGCCCACTTCTTTGAGGAATGCATCAACGACGGCATCGCGCTGCGCGGGCAGGTCGTGCCCGAACCAGGCAGCTTCACGCTGCTGGGCATCGCGCTCGCCGGCGTCACAGCCTGTCGCCGGCGCAAGGGCTGACAGGAAGGCGCGGGCAGCACCACCACGCCGGCGTCGCGGGATGCCGTGAGCAGGGCAAAGCGCCACGCCGCGAGGCAGTCGCTGCCGACCAGCCCTAGCCATTGCCGAGCAGGCTGCGCAACCTGTCGCAACCCGCCGGGTCGCCAACCGCGCTGTCAGCAGTGCCTGCGGCCAGCTCGTCCGCCACCGCCTGCTCGCGGTTGAACAGGCGGGCACGGTCGACGGCGCCGATGTTGCGAACGCTGCTGCCTGCAGAAATTGCAGTCCCGTGAGGTCCATCCGGGAACCCCTGCGGGCGGACTGGCCGGGTAGTCGCCGGCGCCAAGTCCAGGTCTCCTGGATCAGGGGCGCGGCGAGCTGCGCGCAATGCCGGCGACTCCTGTTGGTGACGAGGACCGCGCCGGCGGACCGGCCGGCGATCATCCCGTCCACTTCGCCGATCGCCCGCCCCCGTTCTGGTGAGTTGGTGACGGATTGCGGCGGACCATTTGCTACTTCAGCGTACCAGGAAGCCAAGGCGCGATGGCGTACTCAAGAACTCTGCCACCGAATAAGCGCTGCGACATGTCTCTGGTCCACTCTGAAAGCTGCCTCGAATGGCCGTGGCAGGGAGGCAATCTCCCGACTCTTGCAAGCTCGATGCCCTCATGGTCCTGGCTGTCGATCATTCGTTCCAGATCCTGAAACCCTCTCGGGTGACTCAAGTACTCGAACAGAAATGCGCCACGTGCTCTGGCGACGGGGTTCTCAGAGCGGACCGCATCCGCTAGCCAGTGTCTCTGATCCCGTCCGCGATTGAGGTACTGCCACGACATTTCAGCCAGCTGGTGGTACCACGATTGGCGGTGGCCGCACACGCGACTCTCCATCTCGGCGAGCCCGACACCGTTGTCGTCGAGTGCAGACGTCATGAGCAGGGCAATGGCTCGTCCCCTCGGCGAGTTCGATGCAAACTCTTTCTTCGCTTCCTCCAGCAACCAATCGCTGTTGACCACTGCAATCGCGTTCAGCACTCGGTACAGATCGAGGTCACTCTGCTGCGCCCCGATCAATCGACGCCACCGGCGCTGTATCTCGGAGCCGGGTCGGGCCTTGGCAAGCGCGGCGTGTCTGCGAAGAAGCCTCGTGCTGCTGTCCCAGTACCGTACCACAGGGGCCGCTTCTTCCAGCTGATCGAACCACTGCAACGCTGGCGCGCAGCCTGCCGAAAGCCCCCATTCGAGGGCGGCTTCGACAAGCGCCGAGATCGCGGGCAGCTTCCCGCACCTTGCCGCCCGGCTGAACAGGCAAGCAAGGTCTGACAGAGCAGACGGCACTGCCTCTATGAGCAATCCGATCGCCTCGCCGGGGATGTACGCGCCATAGAGCCACACCCCTGATGCGTGTGCCTCGGCGAGAGCTGCATCAAGTGTGTCGCGCTCCGTCGCGCTTGCGTAGTCATCGTCGGAGAACAGTGCCCGGAGGTCTCCGATGGGGAGACCTCCCCAGATGGATAGCGGACTGACCATGGAATAGCGTCGCCTCTCTCGCCTGGGGGCCGAGACGCGGATCCAGGGGGCATCGAACCTGTCTCTCAGAACGTCCATTGCAGCTGATGGCGATTGATTTTGGGCAAGTGCCCCCGTCGCCGCTCCATGGAGAAGCTCAGCGAAAAAGGGAACCCACCGGCGAGCCATGGCGCGCGGAACCGCAACCAAGGCCTGCCCCATGAACGCGGGCGACACGAAAGTCTGCGCCTGTGCGGTCGGCGATTCGTCGCGGATGGTGGCGAGTGTCCGCCAGTATCGCTCCAACTGTGTCTCCTGACACTGCCAATCGATCTGGTGCATGCCTACGAGTCGCATGCCTTCGCTCTTTTCCAGCCGAAGTGCGACCTTCAGTGCCAGCCCACGAGTAGCCGAGTCACTGCTCGCCATGGCCGCCTCTGCCAGAAAGAAGGCGGTGCTCGGCTCCAGCTCTCGCTGAGCGCTCAGGAACCAGAGTGCGAGCTGCAACGTTCCAGCGTCACCCCTCCAGCATTTCAGCGCCTCTTGCTGCACCGGCGCCAGTTGCTTGAAGTGCAGCGACATCGCACGGGGCTGGGCAGCCTTTGCCCCTCGCCAGCGCAGGAATTCCAGTTGCTCGGGCCCGGACAGGTGCTCTAGCAGAGCCTGAGCGAACTGCGATTCGACGAAACACGCGTCCGGCAGGTCGGCCACGAGGCTCTGGCAGATTCGGCACCACGTCTCACGGACTGCCGAAAGTGCGTTGGCATCAAGCAGCGTAGAGAACGCCTGAATGCCGAAGGACGCTTGTCGGAGAGGCAGCCCAGAGCGATTGCGGCAGTCGAGCGCGATACGGCGAACGAGGCGAGCGACTGCGTCGGGTGCCAAGCGAAAACCGAGTGGCAGCAATTGCTCGAGCTCGCAGTCGGCGTCACCTTTGCCCATGTCCCGCCACAGACGCGAAGCGTCGATAGCGTCGAGGGCTGTCGCTATCTGGGCTGCAAACACGTCCGGAAAGGGGAAAGTGCGATCGGCTGCGAATACTCTGCCACGGCTGACTTTCAGGTATTGCGGTACATCCTCGCGCGCGAGGCAGCCGGGAAGCTCGCGGACGCTTGGAGCGCGAAAGAAGGCCCTGCAGGAGTCCATCTCTTCCTCGATGCTCGCCAGCCGGTTGACCGGGAAGTGCTCCTTGGCGATCGCGTCGAGCCTGGGTAGCAGCGCTTGACTGCCAAGGATGGAGATCATGCGCTGGGCCGCGCGACAGCAAACTGGGTCCGTATCGGCAAGCAGTGCAGAGGTGGTTCGATCCACCAAGTCATCGATGGGCTCGTGGGCCCCGCGAATGAGCCAGGCCAGCAGTTCGGTTCTGGGCCCTTCCAACGCCTGGTCTGCCACGAACGCCGTCACGACGACGTGCCAGTACGCTCGAAGGCTGCACGCGGACACGGCCGCAATGGCCAGCCTGCCCAAGCGCAACGCGGGCTGCCGCTCCTCGCGCGCCAGAGTGACCTTCGAGACCGGGAAGTCGCACTTTGAGGAGCCACACAATCGGTTGACATCCGGAACAACCGCGCAAGGCCTGTCGCCAGCGTGATGCTCGGACTCGCCGTTTTCGTGCACCAAGCCGGCCCACTGGACGAGACGATCCAAGCACACCGGCAGATCAGCCTCCGCGCGCATGATCCGGACAAGAGCCGACAGGACGGCTTGCTCCATGACGTGGGCGCTCCCGCCGTGGCGCCAGTGGTAATCGGCAAATCCCAGCAGCAGTTCGGCCGTGATCTGCAGTCGTGGCAGCGACTCACCCAGCTCGTTTGCCGAGTTGAGCGTGTTTGCCCACACGCTCAACAATGCAACCTGGGCATCCTGGCTGTACGGCGGGTCCGAAAACAATGAATGGAGCAAGGCATGCTGGAAGACACTTGTTGTGAGGTCCACCGCCACCGTGTCCGCGAGGACACCTTCGGCTGCTGCGCAGCGAGTTTCAACAGTTCCTTCCTCCTGCTCAACTCGATCAGCCAGGTACATACCCAGCCCGAGTGCGAAATACTCGCGCTTGAGACGCCAGCCATCGGCCACACGTTCGATAATGCCGGTAGAGGCCAACTCCTCCTGCCGCTGCGCGAACTTCTCGACGCCAAGTGCGGCTTCCATATGCGGCAGGAGAATGTGGTGGCTGACGCGCTGGTCCCTCGCAAGACTCCGAATGGCGTCGGCGAACCCGGTGCCATCGATCGCCATGCCACGCTTCAGGGACTCCCGATGCTGCCAGTCGAAGTAGTAGAGCGTTTCGGCGGTCAGCTCTTCGCCAGGCGGGAGGCTGGCTACTTGCTGCAGCGCCAGGTGAAAGAAGCGTGGTCTGCGTACCAGAGATCCAGCCGATCGAATGGCCTGCTGATGCGCTCGGGGCAACTCACTTATCGCCTGCTCGAATTCCGCTTCGCTGAAGTCACCCACCTCAATGGGGGAGAACTTGAAGTGGAGTTGCCTGCTGAAGCGGTCTTTCCAAGTCTTCGACCGACATGTGACGATCAGGAAGACGGTCGCCAGACGACTTGAATTCAGCTCTTCGATGAGATCTGCCCACAGAGCAGCTTCGGGCCTTTCGTTGATACCATCAAGCACGACCACCGCCCGCTTGCTACTTGCAGGGACACCGACATGCAACCAGCGCTGAAGCTTCCTCTGCACCGACAGGTCTGTTGACCGTGCCAAGACGAACTGCCGCGCGTGCTTGGTTAGCACGTGCATGACTTCTTTCGAATCTGGCTCCCCTGCCGGGATGAAGAACACGGCAGGAGCGTTGCCGGTCTTGACAAGCCCACGTATCCAGTCGGATACGACCCAGGACTTGCCAGTCCCTTCGTCGCCGAGAACCAAGACTGCGCCAACCGCGCCGTCGGCGTCAGAGGCGTGCCACAACGCCTGCAGTTGACGAAGGCTCTCACCACGTCGCTGCGGGATGGTTGGTGCATGCAGCGCAGCAGGTGTCAACGCGCAGCGAAACCGCCGCTTGCACGCTGCCGGATCGCTGGAATCCTCGACGAAGCATTCGTTGAGCCGGTCGACAAAGGGCCGAAAGCCGATGTCGGCGCTGCACAACTCGCTCTTGAGCGCATCCAGGGTTTGCCCGTACTGTCCACGAGCCCTGACCTCAGACACCGCCTGTCGAAAGTCGGCAACGAGCACACCGTTGCCTGCCTTTTCGAGGTAGGCTACCGCGCTGTCCTCGTAGGCAGCACAAAGCACGTCAAGGTATCCGAAGCTCGGAGATTGCATGGTCGCGAGACTCAGGTATGCAATGCCGCGCTCGTTGCAGGCTTGCGAAAGGGTGTCATCCGCCTGCGTCGTGATCTCGCGACTGGTGACCAGGACCCAGCAGTCCAGTTCGGCGTTGCGCGAGCACGCCACCTCAATCGCGGTTCTCAAGGACTGCTCGCTCAGTGGCGTCGAATCGCCATAACGCTTGCATTCGACAGCAACTTGAATGTCATCGCGTCTCAACGTAGCCGCATCAAGGCCCCCCTGCAACCCTGAGGCTGCAAGCGCAAGTCGTAACCCCGTGGCTTGTCGCAGCAGTGTTACAACCAGCCCCTCAAAGCCGTCCCATCCAGTGGGGCGCAGGCGCTGGAGAACCATCTGCAGGCTCTTGCCCGAAGGCTCACTTGTATTCTTCGTCTTGGACATTGTTGTGTCGGATGTGCTGGAGGATACGGTTCGGGGACGCAGATAACAGGATACTCCCGCCACATGGCTGAGGCACTCTGACCAACATGTGCCTCCACGACCCGGCAGGCCAAGAGGTTGCGCCGGCCTGCTTCTGGTCAAGTTTCCGTTTCAGCTCGACCCCGGCGGCAGCAACCCGCGCAGCGTGGCTCCGCCCGGATAACGCAGGTCGTCAACCCGCCAGTTGGAACCCTCGCGCAACAGCAGCACCTCCACCTCCCAATCCCGCGAGCCGTCGCCGAACCGGATGGGAACGCTGGCGCGCGTGCCATCGATGCGCGCACGTCCCGCTACGAAGCGTTCGGGGTATTCCTGCGAATCGGTGAAGGGGTCGCCGTTGATCGGCGGCGCCTCGTCCTGCGGCCGCGGCCGCTTGAACCAATCGGCGATGGCGCCGCGCAGGCCAGCCGTCAGGTAGGCGCGCTTGCGCGCGACCGAGGCGGGATTGAAAGCCATGTCGCCGGTCATGTGGCGACGCAGCAGGTCCACCGTCGTCGCCTCGGGCGAGTCCGCTGCCGCGGCGCGGGTCAGCGTCCACACCACGTTGTCGAGACCGAGCAGCGCCCTGCCGGATGCGATCAGGTGGTAGTCGAAGATTCCACCGTCGCAGCTCACCCGCAGGCTCAGCAGCGGCAGATGCGCGATCCCGAGCGCGCGCGCGGCCTGCTCGGCGGGCGGCGGCAGGCTGCCCTGGAACAGACCCGGCGCCGGCGTCAGGACGAATTCGTAGCGCGCCACCGCACAGGCGAGCGGCTCAGGCCCTTCGACCCGCTTCGCGGTGAAGCGCAGCGACTTGCCCGCCAACCCGCGATCCGGCGGCAGGCTGGTCTTCGCCGGCGCCCAGGGCGCGACCACGCCGCGCTCGATGTGCCACTCCGCCTGCGGCGGCCAGGCCTCGAAAGCCCCGACGCCGTGCGACGCCAGGAACAGGAATGACGCCACGACCGTGCACCGGACGCCACGCCAGCGCCGCGGCAACGCACGCGGCAGTGCACCGCCTCCGCCATTCCTCATCGTCGGACTCCTTTCGCCATCCCCATCGAGCAGCGGATAATAACCCGGACGGTTCCGGCTTCCGGCGCCGTAAAGCCGGCGCACTGCCGGGCCAGCCCCCCTCCCGCGGCGCCGCATCACCGCACGGGGATGTTGCGGCACGGACAAGCGGCCGGCCCGATGATCCACATTCGACTGCATTCCGGGCAGTCTGCTCGGGTAGCGGGAGACGCCATGCTGGACAAGAACCTGTTGTTCGTGACCCTCCCCCTCCTGCTCGTTTCGGGGCTGGCGCTGGTGAAGGGCATCGCTCGGCTGATCGCGGCATCACGGGTCGACGAGCTGGCGAAACTGCCGCTCGCCAGCGGCGGGACGGTGGACATCCGGGAAGCGGGAGAAGTGGTTCTTTCGCTGCGTGGCAAGATCGGCAGCACGGCCTTCGCCGGGGCATCGTTCGCCTTGCACGACGCCGCCGGCAAGGCGGTGCCGTCACGCATGATCGTGGCCCGTTCGCTGCGCTCGGGCCTGGACGGCGAAACCACCCTCGCCGTGCGCCGCTTCGCGATCCCCGCGCCGGGCCGGCATCGGCTGCAGGCCTCGGGCTTCGACCCGGAACGGATCGACGGCAACAACCGCCTGGTGCTCGCCAGGCCCGGCGGCACGCCGCTGATCCTGAGCGTGCTGTGGGTGGTGACCGCCGCGATCGCGTTGCTCGCCAGCCTCGTCTTCTCGGCCTTTTCGGCCTTCGCCCAGCCGGCAGCGGCCGGCGTTTCGGTGCCGGCCGTGGGCAGCCCCGCGCGCACCGCGATCCTCGACGCGGTGCGGAGCGAACTGCGACTGGCCAGCGACGGCGGTAGCCGGTTCAAGGTCTTCCACCTGAAGACCGCCGGCGCCTGGGCCTACTTCGAAGGCAACGAGATCGTCCACGTCGCGGGTCGCGAGTGGCAGGAGACCGATCTGACGGTGAAGGCCCTGCTGCGCGAGGAGGACGGGCGCTGGCGGGTGCGCGCACTGTGGAGCCTGCCCGGCAACGAACGCCTGCCGCTGCGGCAGTTCGAGCGCCGGATCGGCGACTTGCGGGCGCGCTGGCAACTGCCGGCAGGGCTGCTTCCGTAGGCGATCATGCAAGCGGGCGAGCGGGCGACGGATGGAGGGCGAGGCGATGAGGGCAGCAGGGCAGCGGCATTCGCGGGGCATGCGGGCCAGCGACCGGTGGCGCCGCGGAATGGCGGCGGTGGCGATGTGGATGGCGGCGGTGGCGATGTGGATGGCGGCGGTGGCGGCACTGGCGGCTGAACCGAGCGTGCAGCAAGCCCTCCTCAAGGCGATCGCCGCGGGCGACGTGGACGCGGCGCGTGCGGCGGTGACGCGCGGCGCCGACCTCAACGCCGCCGGCCCCTTCCAGCGCACGCCGCTGCACGCGGCCGCCAAGGGTGTGGCCACGCCCCTCCTCGAATGGATGCTGGCGCAGGGCGTGAACCCGGACGCGCGTGATGGCGATGGGCGAACGCCGCTGCATCTCGCCAACCAGACATCGGCGGTGATTCTCCTGCGCCACCAGGCGGACGCACGCCTCACCGACCGCCAGGGCAACACCGCCCTGCATGTCGCCGCCGAAGACAGCCGGGGAATGTGCCGGCTGCTCGTCCAGGCCGGCGTGCCGGTGAACGCCCGCAACGCGTCCGGCCTCACTCCCCTGCATTTCGCCGTACTGGCGGGCAAGACGCAGGTCGCCGAAGAACTCGTCGCCCTGGGCGCCGACGTCAACGCGCGGACGGTCGCCGGGTACTCGTACAAGCCGTCCTTCGTCGGCTGGGACGTGCAGGGCATGGAGAGCGGCGTGCCCGCCGGCGCGACACCGGTCTCGCTGGCGCATCAGCAGCACCGGAAGAACCGATGGGTGAGTGGCGACCGCTACGCGGAACTGGCCGAATACCTGATCAGCAAGGGCGCCGTGGAATGAAGCGCGTTCGTGCGCGACGTGGAGACCAATGCTTGCACGCGATATCGGGCCCTGCTACGCTTCTGGTCACACAGATGACCAGGAGCACACATGACCACGTGTACCGTTGCCCAGGCCAAGGCCCATCTTTCCGAGTTGCTTGACCGCGTGGAGAAGGGTGAGGAACTCGTCATCACGCGCCGCGGCAAGCCGGTGGCAAGCCTGTCGCCGATCCGCCCTGCGCCGCGCGGCCCCGACTGGACGGCAATCCGCGCCTTCCGCGAGTCGCTCCCGACAGGCGGCAGTACGGCGACCGAGTTGGTGCGGGCATCGCGCGAATCGCGCTTCTGATGCTGTACCTCGAGCGCGGGCGTTTGCCACCCCGCTGACCACATGTCCCGTTGGCAGTTGCCAACACGGATCGCTGGACCTGGCCGGAGATCCTGCCGCGCCGGCCCATCCTCCTGCCTGGACACCCCTGCCGCCGCCAGTGATTCCGCTCAAGCTCCTGCAGCACGCCGCCGGCGCGCGGCCCACCATGCCAGCGGCGCGGCGAGGAGAAAGGCCACTCCCTGCAGGACGGGTGTCAGGACGACGCCGATGGCGCTCTGCGCGTCCGGGTGCCAGTAGATCGCATCCACCAGCACGTAGAGGCCGCCGACGACCACCAGCGCGACGGCAACACACCACGGCAGCACGGGTTGTCCGCGGCGCTGCAGGGCGAGCAGCAGCCCCGCCAGCGCCGCATGCGGCACCGTCAGCCAGAGCACCAGGAACGCAAACGCGCCGGCGCTGGTCGGCTGCAGCTTGACGACGAAGAAAAGCGAGACGCCGACGCCCGCCAGGAGCACCAGCAGGGTCAGCCGCAGCGGCCCGCTTGCCGACCGCGCCGCCCCATCAGCCGCCATACACCAGCGGCTCGGGAATCTCGAAGTGCTCCTCGCCGTTGAAGCTCACCCGCCAGCCGCGTTCGTTGCGTGTGAAGCTCATCGCCTGCGGTGCGTCCGCCGCCTTCGGCTCGCCCTTGACGAAGAGGATGCGCCGCTGGCGGTCGCCATCCCAGCGCAGCTCGACCGTCGCCGTGCCGTCGAAGCCGCGCCGCACGACCAGAGCCTCGCAGGTGCGCGCCTGCGAGTACAGCGGTTCGCATGGCGTCGTCGTACTGGCGTGATGGCGGGTACCGGGCAGCACGGCATCGGTCGCCGCCGGCACCGGCTTGAGCGGTGTTCCGGTGACGCCGATCGACAGCGTGAAGTCGCTCGCCTCGTTGCGGCGCGCGGCTGCGCGGTACAGGAACACGCGAATCGTGTAGACGCCGTCATCCGGCAACAGTCCGTCGAAGCGGTTGCCGATCTGCTCGCCGATCGCCATCGCTGCATCGCGCGACGCGGGCGGCAGCAGGTTGAAGTAGGTCGCGCCGTTGCTGGCCTTGAGGCTCACCGTCATGCGCTGGCCGGCACCGGCGAGCAGTTCGTGGTCAATGTACTGGCGGCCGACGATGCGCTCGCGAAGCACGGCCGAACTGCTGCCCTTGCCAAACTGCACGCGCCTGACGATGCGCTCGCTGTCCCCGGCGGCGGCGGCGCCGGTCATCGGTCGCAGCGGCGCCCACTCGTAGATGCCGCCGTCGGCCAGCAGCGAGAGGTAGAGCTTGCCATCCTTGAGCAGGTACGAACGGACATGCACCAGGTCGCGCGCGATGCGCTCGTCGAGATGCGGCGGCGGGCACATCGCGCGCGTCGCGGCGATCGGGCCAAATGTCAGCGCGCCGGACGACCCGTCGCCGGCCGCTTGCACCTGGTAAGTACCGTTGCCGCGGTTGCAGTCGAGGCGCAGTGCGGCACGCCCGTCGCGCCCGAACTCGAGCCTGAATCGGCCCGGCTCGTGCACGCGGGTGGTGCCCTGTGCGTCATCCATCGACTGGATGGCGAGCAACTGCCACGACGTTCCCGCCAGTTCGTAGCCGCCCGCGATGGCGACCGCCGGCAAGGCGGCCAGCAGCAGCCCGCCGATCAACGAATGCCGGCCGCTCATCCGCCGAAGATCGCCGCTTCGGGAATCTCGTAGCGCTCGTGGCCGGCGCGGATCCTGAACAGGTCGGCTTCCTTGCTCGCCTTGAAAGTCATGTCGCCGTCGGCCTGGCTCAGGTCGGCACCGATGGCCTTGCCTTTCTCGAAGAAGATGCTGCGCTTGCGTCCATCGGGCAGGCTGACCGTGAGGGTCGCCGTTCCCTGCCCCGCGCGCTCGACCGAGAACGGGCACTGCCCCATCGGCTGCCCCTTGGCCTGGGCACAAGGAATGCTGCCGGTAGCGGTGCCGCCGGCATGGGCTGGCTGCCCGCCAGCGGCGCCAGCGCCGCTGGCGTTCTCGAAACCGGTCACCGTGCACACGCCGTTGGCCCTGCCCTTGCCCGTATAAAGGACATCGGGCGCCCGACCGGGGTTGTTGGTCACCGAGATGGTGATGTAGCCGGCCTTGAAGTCGTAGGCATTGTCGTCGTACTTCTTGACCCGGGCTTTCTGGCCGTTGATGTAAACCACGCCGCTGCGACCGGCATCGACGTTGATGTCGGTCGGGCAGGTGGCGACGAACACCGGCATCGCCGCATGGGCCGAGGTAGCCACCGCGGCGGCGGCGATGGCGAGCAGTTGGCGGATCATCGAAGTCATGGATGTTCTCCCGGTCGATTGTGGTTCAGGTGCAGTTGCCTGCGGTGAGGTTCTCGATGCGCTTGATGCGGCCCTCCTTGGTCACCGATTGCACGCACTGGCGGGTGTTCACGTTCCACCAGGTGACGAAGGACTTGTCGTCCCTCTTGTAGCCGCCGGTGTCGGTGAAACCGCGCGCGCGCAGTTGCGAATCGGCGCTGGCCGCATTGACGCCGATCAGGTCGTCGAGCGACACGTACGACTGGTAGCCGCTGTGGTAGCCGCTGTTCGAGCGATACCTCGTCTCCTCGTCACGCTTTCTCTGCCCGGTGTTGTAGCCGTCGGAGTAGGCGCTGCTGTTCTGGTAGTTGTGGTAGCGCTCGTGGTGCAGGCCGTCGCGATAGCCACGCTCGAATTCCGCCGTGCTCCTTTCGTCCTGGCCGTGCTTCTCGTCGCGCTGGTGCGACTTGCTGGCGAGCAATGCGATGCCGATGAGCGCCGCCGCACCGATGGCGACCGCAGCGCCCGTGCTCATGCCGGAGTCCTTGTCAGCGGGCTCCTTCTGGTTGCAGTCCATCGCCACGGTCGTTGCCACCGCCAGCACCTTGCGGTCGTCGTCCTGCATCCGGATGCAGGTCTTCGACGACTGTTGCCACCAGTACGACCAGCTCCGGTTGTTGTGCCAGTCGCTCTGGATCAGCGTGTAGCCGCGCAAACCCATCTGCTCCCTGGCCCACTCGGCACTCTGGTAGTTCAGGTCGGCCAGGTCGCCGGGCGCCGGTCCGGCCATCACCGGGCCGCAGGCCAGCGTGAACGCGACGCCGACGGCAATCGTCCGGCGCACGAAGCTTTGCGATTCTCTCATGAGGGTCTCCGGGTTGGTTCGCTGCGCCCGCCGGGTCTGGCGCCACGTAGGGAATGAATGGGCGCGCCATGATACCGCGGGTCATCCTGCGGATGAAGACTGCGGCACCGCGGTGGGCGAACAACAGCGTGACCCCCAGACCGGAACGACGCCGGCCTCCTGATGAACGGCGCACGCCACCAGGCCAACATCCGGCGTCAGTTGCCGATGTGCATCTGGTACTTCGCCCCGTTGGCGAAGGAACAGGTACCGGCACCCTTGTACGGTGTGCTCATCTGGTACTCGCACGACATGTACATGCCGCGCGGCGAGTAGGCGCTGGCAACACCGCGGCGGTCGTCGTCCGAGACACGCGTCGCCTCGCCATTCAGGACTTCGCCTTCGTAGTCCACCACGAAGCGGCCCTTGCCGGTCATCATGTTCGTCACGCTGCCACTGACGACGCCCGTCCTGGTGGCCATGTCATTGGCCGGATAGAGACGTACCGACAGGGTTGCCGGGGCACCGGGCTTGCCCGCCGCGGTAGCTGGGACCGAACCGGGCGGTGGCGCCACCGGGTAGTAGCCATAGTAGGTCGTTCCGTCAGGCGCCGTGGCGGGTACCACGTAACACGCTGTCACGAGCAGCGAGCCGACGGTGACTGCCACCACCGCGACCGCGCATCGACGGTTGTCGCCTCGTCCATTCATCATCTGTTCCTCCAAGGAGAGACGGTCACCCGGATGCGGCGACCGAAGTCGGCATCGTAGCATGATGCACGGGAGCGCTCGCGCCACGCCTTCTCCGGCCTCGCTGGCCTTCTCTGGCCGTCTCTGGCCGTCTCTGGCGGCAGCGGCGCCGTACCGGACTGCCTGGCGCTCTGGGTCGCCGAGCCGGGCGACAGCGCCGACGATGGTCGCTGGCTGGCGCAGTGCTTTCCGGCGCGCGCCTGGCTCGCCGTCGGGCTGCATTGCGGCGCCGATGACGCGCAGCGGCTGGCCGACCTGCTGGCACTGGCGAGCGCCAGCGGCCTGCCGGCGGTCGCCGCCGGTGTCAACAGCGGCCAAGAGCCGCGGAGATCTGGCGCGCCAAGAAATCGGGCACGAAAACTGCCGGCCTGGAGCCGGGTCAAGGGCGGGCGCCAGGCCGGCACACCAAACCCTTGACGCGGCGGAATGACGGGTACGCTGCGGCAAGGCTGCGAGCGCGGCACTTTCGCGCTTACAGCCATGCTGACCCGCGCTGTTCGCCGCCAGAATTCCGCGGTTCTTCACCGCCACCAACAAGGCCTGCATCCTTGGCGACCTGGCTCATGCCCTTGGCCCGGGCAATGTCTCCGAGTGCCTTGGCGATACCTGCTGCATCATCCGGCGCCTCCTCGAGCCAGGCGTCGAGGTACGCTGCCATCTCTTCGGGTGTGCGCAGATGTTCAGCGACATCGTAGGGCGTCGCGCGTGTCTTGGTGGACTTGCTTGCGGCACGGGGCATGGCGTACTACTCCTTGAAATTCCTGGCCAGCTTGATGGCCAACCGGATGTCCTTCGACTGGCTTGACTTGTCGCCCCCGAACAGCAGAAGCAACAGCCTGGTTCCGTGCGAGGCCTGACATAGAGGTGAGGGGCAACCGAAGCGCGAAGCGCGGAGGGAACCAAAAAGCGCAGCTTCTTGGCTGTCCCGCTCGACCGCCATGTTATGCATTTGCAAGCCTCATAAGCTTGATTTCGCCAACATTGGCGGAGAAGCCGTGCTTTTCGTAGAACGATAACATTTCGGGAAAACAATAAAGCTCAAAGTGCCTAACCGATTTTAAGTGCTCGTGATTCTTGACGAGTGAGAGCATTTTATTGCCAAGCCCTTTGCCCCTTTCGGATTGCGCAACTATCACGTCGAAAATGAGTGCTTTGAATGTGAAATCAGTCAGTACGCGCACGAAGCCAATCAAGTCATCGTTTTCTGAGGCGATGCCAATGCAAAGTTGAGAACCCAAAACGCACTTTTTTGTGTCTTCAAGAGAGCGTCCACGAGTCCACCATTCACCTTGATACAGAACGTGTAGCTGTTCAATGTGTTTCTCGCTGAATTCACAGATGACTTTCATGTGGCCAAGCGTTTCAAGATGCACTAATCGAGATGGGAGAAAGCCTCGCGGCATCCCCCACACCACCGGACGAACGGGTCACGTATCCGGCGGTTCGATGAATTGAATTCCTGCCGCGGCGCAAGGCTCGGGAGCCCCATTTTTTCGAAGAAGCGCAAGGGTAGCACGATCGACAGGGCCGGCGTCTGCGACACCCGCCATGGACCGTCTGCGGACTTGCCGGTATGCCACGCTGCACGCACAGACACGCCGCGTTTGCGCAGTTCCCGATAGCCCGCTCGACCCCATTGTCTCCACAGATGGCAGCGCAACTTGCGTCGTACGCACTCGTCGAGGTCGCGCAGAGGGCTCAGCACCTCGGCGATTCCGGAGTACGTTTTCCAGCCAAGCCCGGTTTCTCCAGGCTCTGCGACGACGGCGGCGAAGGTGGTGCCTCTCGTCCGACGGGTCCGCTCCCGCACGCCTCCCAAAGCCACCAACGTTGTGGTTCAGCCGCAGGAGCCAGCGGACGAAGGCCGCTGGTGAATGTCGGCTGCAACCACCCGTCAGGCCGCAAGCGAGTAGCGCCAGATCAGCCGGATCGCTTCCAGATTGGCGGTACGACCAGCCCGCGCCGGTGCGCCATGACCAGCATCACGATCCCGGTCGATGTGCACAGGAGCAGCGCCAACACCGACGACTCGACGCCGAAGTTGCCCCCGGTCAGGTAGTCGGGACCCTTGATCGTGGAACGGATCCAACCCGGTGCAGCATCGTTGCCGGAGACGATGCTCGAAAAGATGGCCTGCTGAGTGTAGTTCCACGCCACATGAAAGCCGATGCCCAGCCACAGCTTGCGCGTCAGCATGACCGCTGCGCCCAGCAGGATGCCCGCCTCGACGGCAATGAACAGCGCGCCCTCGAGCGTTGCCTGCGGGTTGGCCATGTGGCTCAGGCCAAACACGAGCGACGACACCACCAGCGCCACCCAACCGCCGAACCACTTCTCCACCGAGAAGAACAGGACGCCGCGGAACAACAGTTCCTCGAATACGCCCGAGCTGACCGCCATCGCGACCGCCGGAATCAGATAGCTCCATGGGTTCAGGCCGTCGATGCGGTAGATGCCCATGGCCATGAGGATCACCTCGCAGGTTGCGTAAAGGCCGGCACCCACCAGCAGCCCGATGCCGAGTTGGCTGCCCATGCCTTGCGTCCCGACTTCCGGCGCGGCACGCTGCTCGACGAAGTGCGCATGTGCGATGTAGATGGCAAAGCCTGCGATGGCCAGCGCGATGACGTGAGCGGCCGCCTTGACGGGGTCAGCGGCGAAGCCTTTCATCACGTCGTCGCTGAGGCCCATCATCACCAGAAGGACGAACCCGAGCAACAGGATGCGAGCGGGGGGCGAAGCGAGAATGCGGCGTGCAAGAGTGGGCGGTGTTGGTGTTGTCATCTTCACGTTCTCCGATTGGCATCAATTCCAGGGGTCATTTTCCGAGGCCCTGCAGCTTTCCCTCGATGTGTTCGGGGTGCTCGATCGTGCGCATCCATTTCACCGAACCCACCGTCCATTTCGAATCCAGCTTGCGAAGCTCCGCGACAAGGCCCGGCAGGTGCGCCGACCCGTAGGTGATGAAGATCTTGTCGTCTGCCGAAAGCATGATCTGCTTCGCGAGGGCACGGTTGCGGAAATCCAGGATCACCGGCTCCATCCGACCAGGAGTGCTGTCTTGCGCAGGTTGGCTCAGGGTGAACAGCCCCCGGCACGCAACGCCGCCGAGCGTCTTCTGTGCCTCACTCCCGTTCTTCAGCCAGTCGACCACCTGCAACATGAATGCGTTGTCGTTCGTCGCGGGTTTCGGCTGGAAGTCGTTCGCATGCGCCTTCGCGAAGGCCGGATCCTCCCGCATCAGGCGCTCGTACTCCGCCTTGAGCTCGATGGCATCGACGTCGGCAATGACGTGGCGCTTCGGGTGCTCGGCCTTGTCGGCATCCAGCAGGCCGAAGTAATCGAGCTGGAACTTCATCCCGCAGACCCCGCCGATCGACTTGTAGGTTCCGCTCAGGTCGCTTCCGCCCACGAGCTCGTGTGACAGTTTCTCGAAGAAGGCTTTCGATTCCGGCGTGGGTGTCTGGACGCCCTCGTAGTAGATGACGTAACCCTCCGACAAGGCTTTCTCGATGTCGTAAATGACGGCCTTGTAGAAGTGCTCGGAGCCGATGTGCTGCATGCCCTGGAAAACCACGCGCTTCGAGCCGTTCGTCAGTGCCACCTGCGGAACCGTGGCCGGACGGGTATCGGTGACGACCATCAGGTAATAGAAAGGCGCCGCAACCAGGACCCCGAGAATCAGTGTCCACCCCAGCAGGTTGCGCAGCCAGGCCCCGGCGAACGGTCGCGCCGTGTCGGCAGCGGAGAGTCGTCGAAAAACCCAGGCGCTGGCGACGGCGAGCACCGCTGCGAGCAGCGCCAGCAGGGCGAGCAGACCATAACCCCAGCCCAGCAGGATGGGTAGTCCGAGCACGAACGCGACAACCATCACAAACCAGGCGATCGCCTGCAGGCGGATGCGCCAGAGTGGTGGGGGCGGCGCAGCGGACGTGGCGGGACGTGCTTGCGTGTCTGACGATGTTTTCATGTTTGCGTTCCTACTGGCGATGGGTCGTAGAACTCGAGAGTCGTGGGCCGCATGCGTTGAACACCAGCCGGCCAATGGACGAATTGTAAGGCCGCCACCGGACCACTGAGATGCCGAACTATGCCGGTCCCCGGCCATCAAGGCGCCGCATGAAGCGGCGCACCAACAAGAACGCTGCAACGGGAATGATCAGCACCACGCATGCCGCGGCGAGGAGAGCGAGTGGTGTCGGCAGTCCCAAGCCCCAGCCCAATACGAAAGCCAGGCGTTCGACTGCTTCTACCAAATCGATCGACTCGATGATGCTCGCGTTTCCAGGTGCGCGAGACAGGAAGCAAGGTAACAAGACGAACACTGCTACTGGAGTTGCTCTTGGAAACCCCGCTTCCACCCTCCGCACCTCGCCTCGCGGCGACGCACTTGCCCTTCTCCTTGCCTTCGGCTCTGCGTAGCGGGGTAAGACGCACCGCAGGTGCGGCAAAACCTGGCCATAGGACTCGCACCTATGAAGTAACGCGCCATGCCCGGCGCACAGGTGGAGTTGAGGCGCCTGCGCGGCTTTTTGCGCAGGTCGCTTCGAACGCCGGGTTGGGCACCACGATTACAAGGCCGCGATGAATTCGTCGGGTGACACATCGGCTTGGCGCAAGACGCCTGCCAATGTGCCGACTTTGACCTCGCTGTGCATGGGTACGACGCAACCTTTGGAACCACGGCGCATGATGACGTGACTTCCAGATTGGCGCAGCTTCTCGAAACCCAGCCGCTCCAACGCCCGTACGACGTTAGCGCCCGAAACACGAGGCAGCTTAGGCATGCGCGGGAACGCTGAACGTTGTTACCAGCGGATGCCCTGGCGCAGGGATGGGAAATTCCGACAGATACAGTTCCGTAGCCTCTCGCAGGTTGGCGATAGCCTCCTCAACGGTTTCACCTTGCGTAGTGGTACCGGTCTCAGGATTCAGGGCAACGTAACCGCCTTCTTCGGCGGGAGTAAGTACCGCGATCAGTTCCATGGTTTGACTCCGGTGGGGAAAGCGCAATTCTCGCTCATTCCGGTATAGGGGTGCCCAATCGGGATAGGAGAAAGCCTGGCTGCCTCCCCCTGCCACATCACCGGACGAACGGGTCACGCCTCCGGCGGTTCGATGAATTGAATTCCTGCCGCGGCGCAAGGCTCGGGAGTCCCATTCTTTCGAAGAAGCGCAAGGGTAGCACGATCGACAGAGCCAGGGTCTGCGACACCCGCCATGGACCGTGTGCGGACTTGCTGGGATGCCACGCTGCACGCACAGACACGCCGCGTTTGGGCAGTTCCCGATAGCCCGCTCGACCCCATTGTTTCCAGAGATGGCAGCGTAACGGGCAAAGGACCCACTTGTCGAGGTCGCGCAGAGGGCTCAGCACCTCGGCGATTCCGAAGTACGCTTTCCAGCCAAGCCCGGTTTCTCCAGGCTCTGCGACGACGGCGGCGAAGGTGCTGCCTCGCGTCCGACGGGCTCGCTCCCGCACGCGGCCCTTGAGGTTGTCGAGGGCCTTGTCGGCCAGCTTGAGCTTGGCACCGTTGCGGCTGACCGTGAAGCCCAGGAACTTGCGGTTGATGGGCCGATCGAGCGCGCTTTTCGCCCTCCGTGCGCCGAACACAATCCCGCCCAGAGCTCCTGATATGGCATGACCTGTTCATGTCTCGCTCGCCAATGTGCGTCGATACCGTTCCACCCGTTGCCCTGGAAGACATGACCGCACTGTGGGCAGACGCGCGGTGGCTCAGTCTTGAGCTCTTTCTCGCAGCAAAGACAGGACCTCTGCATTGTGATCTCCCAAAGCCCCCAACGCTCGAGTTCAGCCGCGTTGCGGAGCGTAGCGTAGCGTAGCAACGTCGGCTGTAACCCTTTTTGGGCCTCAGTCACACGATGTGCGAAACCTCAACGTCGCCCCAATGCGACTTGAGGTACTCGGCGACCAGCCGCCGGTGACAGTAATGCGGCTTGTCCTCGCTGCAGAGCAGGCAGCCGTCCGCGATCACGGCCGGGTCAATCTTCTTCTCGATCTCGCGCTTGCGCATCAACTCCAGAAACTTCTGCTCGTACACGCCCCAGTCGCCCTTATTCTTCTTGTACTCGTCGAGGATGTCCTGCGTCGGGGTCAGCTCCGGCACATGGACGTAGTCCATGTGGCAAATCTCGCGCAGGAAGAACTGCAGGTCATTGCGCTTGGCAAATCCGGCCAGTTGCGAGACGTTGTTGAGACGCACATCCACCACACGTTTCGCACCAGAACGCGTCAGCTTGCCGAAGAAGGCTTCCGCCGACTTCTTGGTGAATCCGATGGTGAACAGTTTCACGCTCGTTCCTGCTCAATGAGGGCTTCATCCACGTACGCAATCTTCTGTTCCCGCAGCTCACAGGCCGTCGCCACCAGCTCGTCGTGGCTGTGGAACATGTCCACCTGCGGCAGTCCGACCAGATCAAGCAGCCGGGCCATCGTCTGCGGATGGGCCTCGGTACTCCCGTCCAAAAGGATGTGAACGATGGACACCCCGAGTAGTTCCAGGGCACGGCTGACCAGAAGGGTACGGTGGCAATCCAGCGGCTCTTTCTCGGCGCACATCAGCGCGATGCGGTACTTCTGCGCTCCGTTCAGCACTCTGTCGATGCCCGATTTGAAGATCGATGTCTGAGCCAGACGGTCATACCGGACTTTGCCGCCCGCGTAGCAGGCGGGATCCTCTGAACGGGCGCCCAGCTCCTTGCCGACGAAGACATAGGCGATGCCGTGCTTCTTTAACTCGCCGGACAGCGTGTCCTTGTTGAACTGCGGATTGTGGCGGCTGAAGGGGCTGGAGCGAACGTCCGCAATGGCGGTCACGCGGTTCAGTTCGAGTAGATCGAGAAATTTCTCGATGGTGTGGGTCGAATGTCCGACGGTGTATATGGTGATTGGACTGGTCATGGCCGCATGCCTTCACGTTGGATCACTGCCGCCACGAGCTTGTAGCGGCACGACTCTCCGTTCTGCTTTTGCATGGGCTCCCCGAGGCTCACACAAAGGCAGCACTCGCCCAGTGTATACATTCCGTCAGCCCGCTCCTTGAAGTCACGTTCGAAGAGCGGATCGGTGACCCAAAGCGCATACCGGACGCCACGGTGCTGAAAGGCAGCCTGCACTCGGCGCTTCGGATTCCCAAAAGCCGCACCCGGCGCGAGCACTTTCAGTTCAAGAGCTGAAACGCGGATCAGGACGAGGGAGTTCGGCAATGCATCGGCATCGGCTTGGAGAATCTCGTCATTCGCGCCGTTGACCGTGCTGCGGGTGTTCGTCCAAAGGGTTGCGGGGTTCTCGACGTAGCGCTGAAGCTCTGGCCAGCCGGCTTGGCGAACCTTCGTCCAGTAGTATTCAGGATCGAGCAACCAGTTCTCCGTCTGGCAGGCGTGCGGTTGATTCCGGATCAGGGGGACATCGATGATGTCGAGCACTCTCGGCTCGTTTCCGTCCTGGTACTGGCGCTCGTCTTCGGAGACTTCCGGCATTATGGAGCAACCACCCCAGGCCTCTGCCGGGCGCGGCGCTGGCGACGACTTTTCTTTTTTTCGGGCGCGCTCTGTGAGCCCGCAGAGCCCTACACTGATCCTCATGACCCACCCCCAGGAG
>JAGFNJ010000029.1 GCA_017592775.1 Candidatus Accumulibacter conexus
GCGGGTGACGCCGAGTTGCTGGGCGGCTTCGGTCACGGTCAGGCCAAGGGCAGGAAGGATGTCTTCCTTGAGGGTCTCGCCGGGGTGCGGCGGATTGAACATGCGTCCCATGAATTCTTCCTAAGGGAGCCTCTTGCAAAACTCGTCCTGCAGGGCTGATTTTCTCGCGGCCGGAGGCGAAAGCGGAGGACGCGGGCGGCCACTTCTGGCATGATGAGATTATTGAGACCAACATCATAACGCCCGCCAAATGAATACTACCCAACCCCAGCTGATCATGCAACGGTGGCACTTGGTTCAGCACGAGTTACTGCCCGAGTTGCAGGCGCAAGTGGGTCCGCTGACGCCGAAGCTTGAGAAGGTCATCCATACGCTGGAGTGGGTGCGTCTCGAGGAATTCACGGCGGTTTCGTGGTGTGGCGTAGGGCGTCCGCCCTTTGAACGGGCGTGGCTGGCGAACGCCTTTGTGGCCAAGGCCGTGTTGGGCCTGACGACGACCGTGGGGCTGATTGAACGCCTGCTGATCGACCGTGCGCTGCGCCGCATCTGTGGTTTCCCGCTACACAAGACGCTGCCTTCCGAGGCGACCTTCTCGCGCGCCTTCGACGAGTTTGCCGAAGGGGGCCTGGGCCAACGCGTGCATGAAGCCCTGATCAAGGAACATCTGGGAGATCAACTGATCGGGCATCTCAATCGCGACGGCACGGCCATCGAAGCCCGCGAACGTCCGTCCCGGAAGGGAGCGCCCGCAGCGGAAGTGGCCGCCACGGCACAACAGGCCTCCTTGTTGCCGACGGCAGAGAACCCTGCCCAGACGAGCGTGCCTGAAGCGCCCGCATCGGCAAAGAGGAGGGGCCGCCCGCGGCGCGGCGAAGCGCGTCCGGCCGCGAAGGCGTCCCCGATCAAGCGCCAACGCGGGCAAACGTTGGCTCAAATGCTCGAAGAGATTCCCACCGCGTGTGATCGCGGCACGAAGTGCAATGCCCAAGGCTACAAGAACAGTTGGACCGGCTACAAGCTGCATCTCGACACCGCCGACTGTGGCGTCCCCATTGCGGCGCTGCTCTCCAGCGCGTCGATGCACGACAGCCTGGCCGCCATTCCCCTGTCGCTGATCAGCGCCGGTCGCGTCACCAACCTGTACGACCTCATGGATGCGGCCTATTGCAGCGCCGACTTGCGCGAGCACAGCAAGAACCTGGGCCACGTCCCCCTGATCGATCACAATCCGCGGGGCGGAGAGAAGATTGAATTCTCCCCGGCCGAAGCGATCCGCTACAACGAGCGGTCCGCCGCCGAGCGGAGCAACGCCCGGCTGAAGGATGAATTTGGCGGTCAGACCATCCGGGTCAAAGGCGACACCAAGGTGATGGCCCACCTGATGTTTGGCATCCTGGCGCTGTCCGCTGACCACTTGATGCGATTACGACGATGACCGCCAGCGTCCCCTCTCCGGCCGCTGTGCATTCGAGGAATGCAGGAGGGGGCTCGCCCCGCATGAGGCAAACCATGCCATACGGTTAGCCGCTCAGCCAAGGAGACCTCCTTCGCAAAAAAAATCGCTCCCCGAGAGCGAATGGTGCGGCGCAGCAATTCGCCCGGGGGAGTTTTGCAAGAGGCTCAAGGGTAATCCCGATAATCGACCAAGACCGCATCCTCGCCTTCAAAGCTAAAGGTCAGTCGCCAGTTGCCATTGACCCACACCGACCAGTGCCCCGCAAGGTCATGCGAAAGAGCGTGCAGTCTCCAACCCGGCACGTTCATGTCCTCCGCTCGTCTGGCGCGGTTCAATTGTTCAAGCTGCCGCGCCAGCCGCGCGGCATGATGAGGCTGAATCCCCGCTTTCGAGCCGGTCGCAAAGAATGCTTCGATTCCCCGATGCCGGAAGCTGTTGATCATCTGTGTAGCGTAGCTTAACGGCCGTTGGAGGGGAAGCAGAAATTGTTGCTTGCGCCCGATGTGGGCAGCGACATTCGCCCGGTCGTGCGCGAAGTCAGCGCGGTGGTAGCGGCAGGCGGGGCAGCGTGGGCCACTCCACCGCATCGAGCATGTTCTTGACCGGCAGGCCCAATTCGGTGTCGCCGGTGATTTCCAGTTCGCGGTTGAAAAAGAGTGTGTCCGGGTCTTCCTGGCGGGCGAGGAGTTGCAGGTAGGCCGCGAGGTTGGAGGCGAAGGCGAGATCGGGTTCGCGCCCGGCGTGGGAGACCGGGCGGAAGAGACCGCCGTGACAAGTGAAGTGGGTGATGCCGCCGCTGTCGATTACCTGGACGCACATGTCGGGGATTTCGTGCAGCAGGTTGTAGCTTCGCGCCGACATCGTCTGGATGCCGTTGATGGTGAGGAAATCCTGCTCCTCGCGGGTTTTCGGCGTCAGCCCCTCGGCGTGGTCGAGGCACTTGAACGGGCAGTCATCCTTGTTGAGGTCGAAGTGGCGAGCGGTGAAGCAGCGCGCCGAGAAGGCGAACGGCAGCTTGCCGTAGACGAAGACTTCGGTCTCGACGCCAGTCGGGCGGCTGGCGTGCAGAGTTTCGATCATGGCGCGCGTGCCTTCGAGCGGCGGCACCCAGCGCTTGAGGCCGAAGCGGGCGAAAGAGGCCAGCGTCGCTTCGTTGTAGATGTTCAGGTGCGGGCCGGCGACGAAATCCTGCCCGTGAACGAGGTTGACCGCACCGAGGTCGTTGGCTTCGAGGCTGCAGCCCGAGTCGTCGATCAGTCGGGGCAGCGCCGTGAGGTCGCTTTCCGATTCGATCAGGGCTTGCGCCGAAACGACGACTTCATTGCCGGCATCGGTCAGGTCACGGGCGAGGCCGATCCAGTCGGTGGTGCGCAGTTGCTGGCTGCGCGAGCAGACGACTTCGCCGACGTAGATGATGTCGAGGGCCGGGTTATGCGCCATTTCGGCGTAGAACTCCATGACTTCGGCCTTGGGCCAGAACCAGAGCAGGGGGCCGAGGGCGAGTTTCATACGCGGTACCCCTGCAGCGCGATGGCCGGTTGTAGGTGCCGAGTGTCGCCTGGCTGCCTTCGGAGACCTTGGGCAGCTCGGCCTGCCACACCGGCTTGACGTGGAAGCGTTCGCTTCCCTCGCGGAGCGAGTCGAGCGCGGCACGCAGGGTGCGCGTGACCTGGGCAACGTAGGTCGGGCTGCGCTGGCGGCCCTCGACCTTGATCGCGCGGACGCCAATCTTGATGATCTCGGGGAGGATGGGCAGCACGTTGAGGCTGGTTGGTTCTTCCAGCGCCTGCCTGACTTTCTAACCGCGGTCACTCCAGCAATTTGCGCGAACTGACGGTCCCGCTCGTGACACCTCGGTTGTGCCGGAGATCGCGCCGATATTCATCGAGACGCGCCGGGAGCTGTGGCAGGCTGCTGCTGACGGCATCGGGGACTGGATGAGGACGCTGTCGACCAGACGCTGGCTCAGGCGCCGATCACCCAAGAGGGCACCGCCAAACTCATGCGCCGCCCATGCGTCGCCCTCCAGGCCCTCGCCGATTGCCGGCGCCGGGCGCCGAAGTGGCTCGGGAAGCCCCAGCCGGTCGCGCCAGGCCGGTTCCAGAGGATAGACGTAGATCGCCGCCATGGCGCTGGCCAGCGATCTGTGGCCGCTGCTGGAGGCGGTGCAGGGGACGACGGTCGGCCGCATCATGTCGTCGTTCGTCCTGCGGAGCTACAGCGAAGCGCATCCCGACGTGAAGATCGACGCCTACGTCTCTGCACCGACGCGATTGCTGGCGCGGGACATGTCCGGACGTTGCCTGGCGGGCCGCGAGGCACTCTTCTCGGTCGCCGAAGCGCTGGCTGCGGGGGGCAGCCTCTTCCGGGTGCCGCCGGCGAGCGGGCCGTTCGGCCAGCGTCTGGCGCAGAACACGCCGGCCCGGCCGTTGCGGCAACCCTTGCTGATCGCGCAGGGACTCGCGGACGACCTGGTGCTGCCGGCGATCCAGGCCGGGTTCGTGCAAGGACTCTGCAACGCCGGGCAAGCCCTGGAGTACCGGACTTACGACGAACGCGATCATCTCTCCCTGCTCGCGCCGGACGCTCCGTTCGTTGCCGAGCTGGTCCGTTGGACGGAGGACCGCATGGCCGGCCGGCCGGCATTGGCGGGTTGTCCGCCCGCATGACGCAGGGTCTCCGTTCACCCCCTTTCCACACCAGCCCCGGGGCCCAGCTGGTGCGTCGGCCGCGGCGGCTTGCCAGCGCGGAAATCAGCGCAGGGCGGTGTTCGGCACCGGCTGCTCGTCGGGCCGGTCGAAGACGGCGAACAGGGTTGCGATCGCGCGCCCGGCGCCGGTGATGCAGGCACCCAGCGAGGCCGCCCGTTCGTGGCTGAGCGACCCCGCGAAGATGGCGTCGAACTGCTTGCGGGTCATCTCCACCCGGGCTTCGACCGGCTTTGTGCGCCGCGGGATCGCTTCGAGGATGCCGTCGCGCAGGATCAGCGCGAAGTCCTCGTAGGGGTCGTTGAACCGGTAACCGACGCTGACGGTCTTGCCGTAGGCGCCCTGCGGGTTGATGCGGTAGCGCAGCAAGGTGAACATGATGCGGATCAGCAGCGTGATCCCAGCACCCGCGAGGCGAGCTTGTGACAATTCACCGACGGCCGAATCAAAAAGCGACTCATGCCCACCACGCGCTACAGGTGTCCCCGGCGCGTCGCCACGTCCCATCCGATCCAGCGGTCCCGGTCGGCCAGTTGCAGGGCCGCGGCAGAAAACCCCAAGCCGCCCAGCCAACCATGCGCCGAGCCAATCAGATGGCGCATCTGCGCCCCCACCAGAGAGCCGGCACCCGGGACGGGGGCTGCAACCAGGTTTTCAGGCGGCTTTGAAGGAGGAGGAACATGAGCAGCGAGCTACACTTTTTCGCCATCCACGCCCTCGACGGCCGTGCGGCACAGGAAGAACTGAACGGCTTTCTCGCCCAGCACCGGGTGCTGACGATCGAGAAGCAGTGGCTCGCCGCCGGCCTCGATTCGCACAGGGTGGTCTGCGTCGGAGTCGCCAATGGCCCGGGTGCGTTGCCCGACGCTGCGGTACGATGAGTGCCGTCTTCGATCTTGCCGAATGGCAGCGTCGCGGTCCCGATGCGTTTCCGCCGCAGTGGGCAAGCGCCTGGGGCGACGATCACTTCGGTCCGTGGGCAGATCTGCAGGTCGCGGGCGAAGTGCAACGCCTGCGCTGGATCGAAGCGGGCGTCCTTCTGATGGGTGACGAGCGCCGGCCGCAGCAGTTGCCGACGACGATTCCCACCGGTTTCTGGCTGGCCACAGCGCGTGCACGCAGGCGCTGTGGCAGGCGGTAATGGGCAGCAACCCACGCCACTTCAATGCGAAGAACCGCGTCGGGCCGCTGCATCCGGTCAAGCAGGTGAGCTGGAACTACATCGTTCCGCCGCCGGATGGCTTCCTCGTTCGCCTGCAAGCCTTCACGGCGAGAGCGGCAGCCGAATTGCCAAGCGAAGCCGAGTGGGAATACGCGTGTCGGGCGGGCACACAGACTGGAACTCCGGCTGTCCCCGGAACTCGATGTCGTTCATGCGGCAAGCTGTTCGAGCAGCACGATGCGTCCGAGATGGGCCGCCTTGTCATGGTAGCGGCGGTCGGCAGTAATCATCAGCGCTTCGCTTTCGATCGCGGTGGCGTGGTACAGCGTGTCGAACAGGTGGTGTGACAAGCCGACGGCAAGCTCCACGGCGCGACGATAGATCATCGGCGTGTCGATGATCTGGATGCCTTCGAGCAGGTTCAGGTCGTCAAGGTCGGCGGCGGCAGTGGTCGGCGCGCGGCGCGCCAGCACGCTGGCTACCTCGGCTTTCCAGTGCGCCGGCTGCACCAGCGAGACTTCCGCCGCCCGCAGTCGCAGAAACAGCTCCAGCGCTTGCAGCGTATCGGCTTCGTCCGCCGCATCGGGCAGGAACCATTTGATCGCGACGCTGGCGTCGATCACATAGCGGGTCATCGCCCCGGGATGCCGTGGGCGCTGTCGGATTCGGCCCGGATATCGTCGCGCATCTGGAGGATCTCCTCGCTGGAAACATGCGGCGCCTGTTGCCGGCGCACGAGGATACGCATGAACGCGGCGTCGCTTTGCGCCTTGCGCCGCGCCTGCGCGACGGCTTCCTGCAACAGGCGGGTCACGATGGCGCTCTTGTTTTCGTTGGCAAAGGTCTGGTTGAAGCTTTCCTTGACGTCGTCAGGAACGCTGAAGTTCATGGTAGCCATGGCTTGCTCCGGTTGTGGAATATTTCAACAATAATGATATTTCCGGGAGCAAGGCGCCGCAAGGACTTTCGTCAAAGTCAGGGCGGAATGCCGGTGTCGAAATCCGTCGGTGACGACGAATCGTTTGCCCAATCGCGTTTGCCGCGAGGAATCTTCCGGCATTGCTGCCATGAGGTCTTTCCGCTCGTCTGTGCACGCTGCGGCGGCGAGATGCGAATCATCGCCGTCATCACCGACGCCGGTGCCGTCCGCGAGATCCTGAGCCACTTGGGCAAAGCGACCTCGCCGCCACGTCTGATGAAAGCCCGTGCGCCCCCGCTCCGGGAGAGGCAGGACGCCAACATGGGCGAGGACGAAGCGCAGGCCCAACCAGTGCCGGAGTACGAATTCGACCAGCGCATTGCCTGCCAGGTGCCAATGCGCAAGGGTCCAGACTGCAGCATGACGAGTTGTCATCGCCCGTCGTGGGAGGACTCGTGCCTGTGCTCATCCGCCCGGCCGGTCCGGCCAGGCGGATGAGCACAGGCACTGAGCGGGGCGGGATTCGCATGACTTTTCAGGGGCTTCCGGGCCCAAATTCGACATTGACGCTGCTTGATGCAGGCTCATTGACTCTCGTCCGTGCCGCTCGTTTTCTTGTCCTTTCGCGAATGCCCACGAACTACCCCGTCCGGCGCCCTTGATGCGCTACGGGAATTCCTTAGACTTCACTTCGTGCGCACCGTGATCGAAACCCCGACCCGGGGAAATCAGAAAGGCAGTGGGGCATGGCCATGAAGAAAATGAACGTTGACATTGCGAAGGTGGCGGCGGCCATTGAGTCCGATGCCGGCGAATCCCTGCCTGATCTGCGTCAGGCGCTGCTGGAGGCGCAGGCGGGTCTCGGGCGGGTAACGACGCCAGAGCAGATCCTGGTGCGCCAGGCGCGGGAGAAGTCCGGCCTGACCCAGGCGGCCTTCGCTGAGCGCATTCAAACCCCCGTGGCAACGTTGCGCGATTGGGAACAAGGCCGGTTCGCGCCCCCGGGGGGCGTCCTGTGCCTGCTTCGGCTGATCGTCAAGCACCCCGAGTTGTCGCAGGAATTGGCGGAAGCATGAAGCACGAGCGCAAGCGCCCGCAGCACCAGCGCGCGGGCTGTCCGCTGACGGCTCAAGCGTGGCGACCATTACCCGGACTCTGCCACCAACCATGAGCAGCCATCGCTGCAGGACAACGCTTCGCGCTGGATCAAGGCTCTGACTCGCTCTTGGTGAGGCGGTGCAGAAGCACGTAGAAGACGGCGACGAAGGGAATGGCGAGAAAGGTGGATGCCACCATGCCGCCGAAGACGACGGTGCCGAGCGCCTGCTGGCTGGCGGCGCCGGCCCCGGTGGCGGTGAGCAGCGGCACGACGCCGAGGATGAAGGCCAGCGAGGTCATGACGATCGGCCGGAAGCGGCGCCGCGTCGCTTCGATCGCCGCTTCGGTCGGCGCCATCCCGGCGGCCGTCAGCAGGCGCGCGAACTCGACGATGAGGATCGCGTTCTTGGCCGCCAGCGCGGTCATCAGGACAAGGCCGATCTGCGTGTAGATGTCGATCGGGAAGCGCCGCAGCAGCAGAGCGACGACGATGCCGACGAGCGCCATCGGCACGGTCAGGACGACGGCGAGTGGATCGGTCCAGCTCTCGTACTGTGCCGCGAGGACGAGGAAGACGAGGACGATCGACAGCGCGAAGAGGAGATACGACTGGTTGCCGATCAGCTTCTCCTGGTACGCGAGCCCCGTCCACTCGTAGGCCATGCCGGGCGGCAGCGTCGCCGCGGCGAGATCGTGCATCCGGCCGAGCGCCTCGCCCGAGCTGTACTTCGGCGTCGGGATGCCGATGAGCGCGGCGGCCGGGTAGAGATTGAAGCGGTAGATCAGCTCCGACCCGAGCAGCGGGCGCAGGTCGGCGAGCACGCCGATCGGCACCATCTGTCCGCTGCGGTTGGCGACCGAGAGATTGCGGATGTCCTGCGGGCTACGGCGGAACTCGCCTTCGGCCTGCACGCGCACCTGGAAGCTCTGGTTGAACTGGTTGAAGAGGTTCACGTAGCTCGAGCCGAGATGGGTCTGCAGCGTCCGGAACACCTCGTCGATGGGGACGCCGAGGGCCCTGGCCATGTCGCGGTCGAGATCGAGAAGGAGCTGCGGGCTGTCGGCGCTGAAGGTGGTGAAACCGAGGCGGAGGAAGCCGGGCTCGTCGCTCGCCCGGCGCAGCAGTTCGTTCGTCGCCGCCTGCAGGCCGCGCGCGCCGAGGCCGCCGCGATCCTCGACCATCATCTGGAAACCGAAGGCGACGCCGAGGCCGGGAATCGGCGACGGTGGCAGGACGGCGAACCTTGCCTGCGGGATCGACTTGAACTTCTGCTGCAGGTCGCCGATCAGCTGCAACTGGGAGAATCCGGGCGGGCGCCTGTCCCAGTCGTCGTAGATGACGAAGGTCGTCACCGCGTTGGCAAGTCTGGCCGAGTCGAGCGCGGAATAGCCGCCGATCGTCACCCAGCCCCGGACCCCGGCGGTCCTGCCGAGCAGCGCATCGACGCGGGCGGCGACCTCGCGCACGCGCGGCTGCGCCGCGCCGGGCGGCAGCTCGGCGGTGACGACGCAGTAACCCTGGTCCTCGAGCGGCATCAGCGCCGTCGGGTAGACGGCGAAGACGCCGGCGGCGAGCCCGACCAGCGCCAGGAAGACGCAGGCCATGCTGCGCGGACGCCTGGCCATCCAGCCGACGAGGCCGAGGTAGCGCTGCTCGAGTGCACCGTAGGCGCGGTTGAAGCCGCGGTAGAACGCGTTCGGGCGGTGCTGCGGCGGGCGCGGCTTGAGGTGGAGCGCACACTGTGCCGGCTTGAGCGTCAGCGCATTGAGCGCGCTGATGACCGCGGTGGCGGCAATGACGAGCGCGAACTGGCGAAACATCTGGCCGCTGATGCCGGGCAGGAACGACGCCGGCAGGAAGACGGCGGTGAGCACCAGCGTGACGCCAAGGATCGGACCGGTCAGCTCGTCCATCGCCTTGATCGTCGCCTCCCTGGGCGCGAGGCCCTGCTCGATGTAGCGCGAGCTGTTCTCGACGATCACGATGGCGTCGTCGACGACGATGCCGATGGCCAGGATGAGTGCGAAGAGCGTCATCAGGTTGACGGTGAAGCCGAGCGCCGCCATCGCCGCGAAGGCACCGACGATCGTCACCGGTACCGTTGTCGCCGGCACCAGCATGGCGCGCGCGTTCTGCAGGAAGAGCAGGATGACGACCAGCACCAGCACGCCGGCCTCGACCAGCGTCTCGTAGACGGCGCCGATCGACTGCTGGATGAAGACGGTCGTGTCGTAGAGCGAGGTGTACTCGAGGCCCGGCGGAAAGACCTCGCTCATGGCGGCCATCAGCGCGCGCACCTCGCCGGCCACCTGCAGCGCGTTGGCTCCCGGCAGCGCGAAGACGGCCACATGCGCGGTCTTCCTGCCACTCAGGCTGGAAAAGACAGTGAACGCCTGCTGGCTCAGTTCGACCCGGGCGACGTCCTTCAGGCGCACCAGCGAGGCGGTCTGCAGCGGTTGCGCGCCGCCCGTGGCTGCCGCACTGTGGATGGACGGCGGTTCACTGCGGACGACGATGTCCTCGAACTGGGCGACGGTGGACAGTCGGCCGAGCGCGTTCACGGTGAGCTGGAAGAGCTGGTCCGCCGCCGCCGGCGGGCCACCGACCTGCCCCGCGACGACCTGCGCGTTCTGCCGCTCGATCGCCCGCTGCACCTGCATGGCGGTCAGGCCGTAGGCCTTCAGCTTGCCCGGGTCGAGCCAGACGCGCATGCTGTACGGCGCGCCGCCGAAGACCTGCACCTGGCCGACGCCGGGCAGGCGCGCCAGCGGGCTCAGCAGGTTGATGATCGCGTAGTTGCTGAGGAAGGTCTCGTCGAAGCGGTCGTCCTGTGAGAAGAGGCTGGCGATCAGCAGCATGTTGGTGCTGACCTTGCGCACGCTCACCCCCTGCGCCCGCACCGGCTGCGGCAACTGCGGCACGGCGCTGTTCACGGCGTTCTGCACCAGCGCCAGCGAGGTATCGAGGTCGGTGCCGATGGCGAAGGTGACGGTGAGCGTGTAGCTGCCGTCGCTGCCGCTCGTCGACTGCAGGTAGATCGAGTCCTCGACCCCGTTGACGGCTCGCTCGAGCGGAATGCCGATGGTGTTGGCCACCGTCTCGGCATTGGCGCCGGCGAAGTTCGTCGCCACCTGGATCGTCGGCGGGACGATCTGCGGGTACTGCGCGACGGGCAGGCCGTACAGGCAGACGGCGCCGAGCAGGAGCGTGACCAGCGCGATGACGTTGGCGAGGATGGGCCGGTCGATGAAGAAGGTCGACATGGGTCGGGAGCGCCGCCGCCGCGCGCGCCTACGGCGCGGCCGACGCCTGCGTCGGCGGCCGCCGGGCGGCGGCGCGCTTGCGCCGGCGCTCGGCGAGGTTTTCCATCACGACGTAGAAGCCGGGCACGAAGGGAATGGCGATCAGGGTCGAGGCGAGCATGCCGCCGAAGACGACCGTGCCGAGTGCCTGCTGGCTGGCGGCGCCGGCGCCGCTCGCCGTCAGCAGCGGCACCACGCCGAGGATGAAGGCGATCGACGTCATGACGATGGGCCGGAAGCGGCGGCGCGCGGCCTCGACCGCCGCTTCCGCCGCCGACATGCCGTCGGCGCGCAACTGCTTGGCGAACTCGACGATGAGGATCGCGTTCTTCGCCGCCAGCGCGATCATCAGGACGAGGCCGATCTGTGTGTACAGGTCGGCCGGAAAACCGCGGATGGCGAGCGCGGCGACGATCCCGACGAGGGCGATCGGCACCGACAGGATCACCACCGCAGGATCGGTCCAGCTTTCATACTGGCCGGCGAGGGTGAGGAAGACGAGGGTCAGCGACAGCGCGAAGATGAAGTAGGCCTGATTGCCGACCCGCCGCTCCTGATAGGCGAGCCCGGTCCAGTCGTGGCCGACGCCCGGCGGCAGGTTGGCGACGGCGACGCGCTGCATGGTATCGAGCGCCTGCCCGGAACTGAAGCCGGGTGCCGCGCCGCCGACGAGCGATGCGGACGGATAGAGGTTGTAGCGCGTGACCAGTTCCGGGCCGAGCGTGCGGCGAACGCTGACGATGGCGCCGAGCGGCACCATCTGCCCGCTCCGGTTGGCGACGTGCAGGTCGGCGATGTCCTGCAGTTGCCGGCGGTGCGCGGCCTCGCCCTGCACGCGCACCTGCAGGCTCTGGTTGAACTTGTTGAACTGGTTCACGTAGGTCGAGCCGAGATAGGTCTGCAGCGTCTGGAAGACGTCGTCGATGGTGACGCCCAGCGACTCGGCCATCGTCCGGTTGATGTCGAGATGGAGCTGCGGGCTGTCGACGCTGAACGTCGTCGTCACGCCGCGCAGCTCGGGCTGCTCGCGCGCGCTCGACAGGGTCTGCCGGACGACCTCCTGGAACGGACGCGGGCCCATGCCGCCGCGGTCCTCGAGCACCATCTCGAAGCCGCCCGCCTGCCCGAGCCCGGGGATCGGCGGCGGAATGAGGACGGCGAACTCGGCCTTGCGGATGGTGGCGAGCCGCTCGCGCAGATCAGCGATGAGCTTCGCCTGCGAGAAACCCGCTGGCCGCTGCGCCCAGTCGTCGTACATCACGTATTCGGTGACGACGTTGGCGAGCGTGGCCGAGTCGAGCGCGGAGTAGCCGCCGCTCGTCACCCAGCCCTTGATCCCTGGCATCGCGCCGAGCACGGCGTCGATGTCGGCGGCCAGCTCGCGGACGCGCGGCTGCGCGGCGCCGGGCGGAAGGCGGGCGACGATGATGCAGTAACCCTGGTCCTCGACCGGCAGGAAGGCGGTGGGATGGCGGGCGAAGCTCGTGCCGGCGACGGCGACGATGGCCAGGAACAGGCAGCCCATGCTGCGCGGATGAACGGTCAGCCAGCGCACGACGCCGATGTAGCGCCTCTCGACGGCTTCGTAGATCCGGTTGAAGCCGCGGAAGAAGGCGTTCACCCGGCGCTCACCGGTGTCCGCCTTGAGGTAGAGCGCGCATTGCGCCGGGTTCAGCGTCAGCGCGATCAGCGCGCTGATGATGGCGGTGGCGGCAATGACGAGGGCGAACTGGCGGAACATCTGGCCGGTGATCCCGGGCAGGAACGACGCCGGCAGGAACACCGCGGTGAGGACGAGGGTGATGCCCAGGATCGGCCCCGTCAGCTCGCCCATGGCCTTGATGACCGCGTCCCTGGGCGTGAGCCCCTGCTCGATGTGGCGCGAGCTGTTCTCGACGATCACGATCGCGTCGTCGACGACGATGCCGATGGCGAGGATGAGCGCGAACAGGGTCATCAGGTTGACGGTGAAGCCGAGCGCGGCCATTGCCGCGAAGGCGCCGACGACCGTCACCGGCACCGTGACGAGCGGCACCAGCATGGCGCGCGCGTTCTGCAGGAAGAGCATGATGACGACCAGCACCAGCACCCCGGCCTCGATCAGTGCCAGGTAGACGCCGTCGATCGAATCGCTGATGAACGCCGAGGTGTCGAGCAGCGCGGTGTACTCGAGGCCCGGAGGAAACTTCTCGCGCATCTGCGCCATTGATCTGCGCACTTCCTCCGCCACCTTGAGGGCGTTCGCCCCGGGCAGGGTGTACACGTTGATCTGCGCCGCTTTCCGGCCGCTGAGACCGGAGAAGGTGTTGAACGTCTGCTGGCTCAGCTCGATCCGGGCCAGATCCTTGAGGCGAACGATCGCTGCCGTCTCGCCCGCTGGCGTCGGCTGCACGACCTGCGCGCCCTGGCTGGCGGGTGGCTTGCTCCGGACGACGATGTTCTCGAACTGCGCGACGTCGGACAGCCGCCCCAGCGTCAGGACGGTGAACTGGAAGATCTGGTCGGAGGGGACCGGCGCCGCACCGAGCTGCCCGCTGGCGACCTGGACGTTCTGGTTCTGGATCGCGTTCTGGACATCGAGAACGGTCAGTCCATAGGACTGGAGCTTCGTCGGGTCGAGCCAGATGCGCATGCTGTAGGGCCCGGCGCCGAGGATCTGCACCTGGCCGACGCCGGGCAGGCGCGCGAGCGGGCTCTGCAGGTTGATGAGCGCATAGTTGCTGAGGAAGGTCTCGTCGAAGCGGTCGTCCCTGGCGTAGAGGCTGCCGATCAGCAGGACGTTGGTACTGACCTTCTGCACGCTGACGCCCTGCGCCTGGACTTCCTGCGGCACCTGTGCGAGGGCGCTGTTGACCGCGTTCTGCACCAGCGCGATCGAGGTGTTGAGGTTGGTGCCGACGTCGAAGGTGAGGGTGAGCGTGTAGCTGCCGTCGCTGCCGCTCGTCGATTGCATTGCGATCGAGTTCTCGACGCCGTTGACCGCCTGCTCGAGCGGAATGCCGACGGTGGTCGCGACGACCTCGGCGCTGGCGCCCGGGTAGGTGGTCGTGACCTGGATCGTCGGCGGGACGATCTGCGGATACTGGGCGACGGGCAGGGTGAACAGGCTGGCCAGCCCGAGCACGACGACGATGATCGCGATGACGTTGGCGAGGATCGGCCGTTCGATGAAGAATCGGGACACGGCGGCCTCCCCGCGATTCAGCTGCCCGCTCTGGCGGGCGCCGCGGCTTCGCTGCCCGCCGCCGGGTGCGGGCTCACCGCGCGACCGGGAACCGCCTGCAGCAGTCCTTCGACGATCACCAGGTCGTCGGCACCGAGGCCTTCGCTGACGACGAGGCGGTCGCCGACCTGCTGGCCCAGCTTGACGCCGCGGCGTTCGACGATGTTCCCGGCGTTGACGACGAGGACGTATTCGCCCTGCTGGTCGAAGCGGACGGCATCGCCGGGAACCAGCAGTGCGTCCTTCGCTTCCAGCGCTGACACCCGCACGCGCGCGAAGAGGCCGGGCAGTATCCGCAGGTCACGATTGGCGAACACGCCGCGCACCTGCAGGGTGCCGGTCGTCGGTGCGATGCCGATGGCGGCGAAGTCGAGGTGCCCCTGGTGCGGATGGCCTTCTTCGGTGAGCAGGCCGAAGGTCGCGGGGACGAGTCCGCGGCTGACGGCGTCGCGCGGCAGCGCCTTCTGCCGGTCGATCAGCCGCAGGAGCTCGCGCTGGTCGACAGTGAAATAGACGTGGATGGGATCGATCTGTTCGATCTCGGCGAGCGACGTCGGCTGGCCGATGCCGCCGACGAGGTTGCCGGTGTCGACCAGGTGCCGGCCGATGCGCCCAGCGATCGGTGCCCGGACCAGCGTGTAGCTCAGGGTGAGCTGCGCGATCTCGACCTGGGCCTGCGCGGCGAGCAGCCTGGCTCTGGCCTGCTCCTTTTCCGTCCGCCAGTGGTCGACCTGCGTCTGCGTCGCGGCGTCCTGCCGGACCAGGTCGGTGTAGCGCCGCAGTTCGGTGGTCGCGTGCCACAGCGCCGCCTTCTCAACCGCCACCTGCGCCTGCGCCTTCTTGAGCTGCGCCTGGTACTGCGCCTGCTGGATGGTGAACAGGAGATCGCCCCTCTTCACCTGCTGCCCGTCGGTGAAGTGGATCTTCTCGAGATAGCCCTCGACGCGCGCCACCACCGTGACCTTCTGCGTGGCCGCGGTGTTGCCGGTGAAGTCGAGGTAGTTGGCGACGCTCTCGGTGACCGGTTTCGCCACGCTGACGGCTGGCGGCGGAGGTGCCGCGGCTTCCTTCACATCCCTGCAGCCGTGCATCGACGCCACCGCCGCCGCGACGGCGAACAGGTGCAGGAAACCGCGGCTGCGGCGCGCGCTGGAACGGATCATTTGCGGTCTCCCGTACACTCGGGCCGGCTCACCGGCTCACCACTCGGGTGGCCGGAGCAGTGGCCCGACGTCCTCGGGCCCCGGCAGGCCGGGCGCCTGCGGGCGCAGCAGCTCCGGCGCCCCCCAATCGGTGCGGGCTGCCATCTCTTCGCGCGTCGCCAGCGGCACGAAATCGCGACCATCGCGCAACTCCCATCCACCCCCCAGCGCGCGGTACGCCCTGATCAGGCCGAGCGGGATGTTGCCCTGCGCGACCGCGAGGCTGTTCTGCGCCTTGTAGAGGTTCTCCTCGGCATTCAGCACGACATTGAAGTCGACGGTGCCCTCCTTGTACTGCAGGAGGGCGATCCGGAACGCGCCCGTCGCGGCGACGACGCTCGTCTGCAGGAAGGCCGCCTCGGCGCGCGACTGGCTGAACTCGGTGATGCCGTTCTCCACCTCCTGCTGCGCCTTGAGCACCACGTTCCGGTAGTCGACGAGCAGCGCCTGCAGTCTGGCATCCTGCACGCGCACGTTGTTGGTGATCTGGCCGTAGTTGAGGATGTTCCACTGGATCGCGGGTCCGGCGGAGTAGCCGAGACTGCCGGCACCGAGGCTCGACTGGCCGACGTCGGAACTCAGCCTGCCGATGCTGCCGATGAGCGAGAACGAGGGGAAGAGCGCGCCCCTGGCGAGGCCGATCTGCGCCGACTGCGCCGCTGCCTTGAGTTCGGCCTGGCGAACGTCGGGGCGGCGCCGCAACAGGTCGGCGGGAATGCCGACGGCCAGGCTCGCGGGCGCCACCGGGATGCCGGACGTTCCCGCCAGCAGGTCGTCGAGCGGCGCCGGCGGCATGCCGAGCAGCACGCTCAGCACGTTCGTCGCTTTCCGTCGCTCGATGGTGAGCTGCGGGATCGTCGCTTCGGTCGCGCCAAGGACGTTCTCCGCCTGGTACACGTCGCGCCTGGTCACGACGCCGCCGGCAAACCGGGCGCGCGCGATGGCGAGCGCTTTCTGCTGGCGGAGGACGTTCTCGCGGGCGATGTCGAGCTGCGCGTCGATGGTGCGGATCCTGACGTAGGTGCTGGCGACATCGCCAGCGAGGGTGACGAGCACATCGTCGTAGGCCGCGACCGACGCGAGGAATGCGCTGCTGGCCGACTCGATGCCGCGCCGCACCTTGCCCCACAGGTCGACCTCCCAGCCGACCTGCGCGCCGAACGCGAGCTGCCAGAACGTATTGCTGACGGGCGCGTAGGGTGCCGAGACGGGGATCCGCTCGTAGCTCGCCGTGGCGCTGAGCTGTTGCTGCTGCGGGTAGAACTCGCCGATGGCGACGCCAAGCTGCGCGCGTGCCTCGAGAACGCGGACGCCGGCGGTGAGGAGGCTGAGGTTCTGCTCATGGGCGAGGTCGATCAGCTTCGACAGCACCGGATCATCGAGCGACGACCACCACTCGCGATACTGGGCGCGGCCGGAATCGATCGTCTCGCTGCCGGCCTCCATCCAGTCGTCGGCGACCTGTGCCGACGGCCGCTTGAAGTCGGGACCGATCATGCATCCCGACGACAGCAGGGCAAACGCGCAGGCGATCGACAGTCGTCGCGCAGGCCAGCAGTCGGCACGCGAGCGCGTGCGCTGTGGTCTGGCAACCGGTGAGGTCAGGAAACTCCGAGCGCCCATCATGCTCCGACCCAGGACAAGGGATAGGAAATCCAACGGCACCGCCGGGAGTGTATGGGTTCCCGTGAAGCAGCGTCAATCACGGACTGGATCGTGGACAGGGATGAGCCGTCAGCCGAGCCCCGCTGCGCCCGTTGGCTGTTCTCGTCCGGGACGACCTCTGCACGAGTGCATCGGCGTCGAGTACGGAGCAGCCACCGCCCATCACCCAGCCCTTGATCCCCTGCGTCGTTCCCGGCACGCAGTCGAAGTCGGCAGCGTTACCAGAAAGCTCGCGCGTAATGGACAAGAATGTTGCGATCGGCCGTGAGGAGCGGGGCCTTGCCATGAGCTGCCTGAGCGACGATCAGCCGGTCGAAGGGATCGCGGGTCCATGTCTGGTCTACCGCTGCGCCCACCACCGAAGCGAACGGTCGCTTGCAGGTTTCGAGGTCGAGTTCGCGGCGCAGGACGTCAAGGAGTGTGGCGGCGTCGCAGTTGATGCGACCGATCTCGTGCAGGTGCGCAAGCTCCAGTTCGACGATCGGTGAGATCAGCAGCCGTTCCGCGGCATCGATGGCATGACTGCCGGTTGGCGTCAGGCGGCTGACCCCATCCTGGTAAAGCCAGACGAGGACGTGGGTGTCGAGGTAGACCGGCAAGGGACCCGCCGTCGGCACTGCGCTCACGGCACCGGCTGCCAGGCGTCTTCCCACGAGAGATTCGCCAAGTCCTCCGGATTGCCGCTGACCGTGCCCGGGTGAGGCGAGAGGCGGGCCAAGCGACTGCCCGACGCGGCGAGTACCATGCGCACGGTTCCTCCGGGACGTTCGATCTCGACGCTCTCGCCACTGCTGACGACCTGATCCAGGGTCTTGAACAGCTCCGCACGCAAGCGGGTGGCGCTCATGCGATGAGCCATGGCACTCTTCCTTGAAGGCGACTGCGTACATGTTACTTCATTGGGCGTACGTATTCAAACGCGGCGAGAACAAGGAGAAGAACACCCACTACCGAGCCCGATCCGGGCAGCAGGGCGCATACGCCTCCACCCACAACCGGACGGTAGAGTGGCACAATGTCGGCCGGATCGATCCGGAACGTGGCCATCGGCGCGCCCGGTCGGTGTCGCCGCCCGAGTACGGGGAGCATCACGATGAGCCAATGGCAAGCGAGGCTGCAGGAAGTCCGGCCCGGCGAGCGCTCGGGCAGCGCCGAACACGGCACGTCGGCTGTGGCGCGCATGCACGCCTGTGTCGAGCCATGGACGCAGAGTGACCGCGATCGGCTGTTCGGTAACGTCGTGAGCGACGCATGCATCTGACTGCGTTGCCGGCAATCGACGAGTGCCGCTTCGACCAGGGCCTGATCGCACGCAAGGTGGGGAGTTGGCGCGCACCGTCTGCGGTCTCGCGACGACAGCTGGCGGAACTGCAGGAGGACGCGGCGGCACAAGGCTATGCGGTCGTCTATGTCCGCTCCGCAGGGCCGATCGAAGATCTGGCGCGGTGCTTCCAGGGGCGCTTGCTGCAGTTTGAGGGCGACCGCGAATCAGCCTTGGCGGTCCTCGACCGCTTTCCGCAAAAGTACCGGACCCGAGCCCTGGCCGAGGACGACTGGCCAACGGTCGCCGCACTCTATCGCCAGGCCTCGCCGACGCGCTTCAGTCGCGACCCGGCCATCGGCCCCGCCCGCGCGCTTCGGCACAAGCTCAAGTGTCTGCGTACCTACTGGCAGAACTTCCCCGGCTTCTTTCTGGTCGCGCTGGGATCGCGCGACGAGGTCGTCAGCGTTCAGGGCTGCATGCCACAGGAAGACCAGTTCGACCTCTACGAGTCGGTGGTGTCGGCCGATTCACGCACCGGCTTTGCCCTGGCAGCGATGTTGCGCGCCAACCTCGATCTCTGTCGTCAACGCTTCCCGCAGCTGACCAGGATCGTGACCCGGATTTACAGCGACAATCCGGTGTCCATCCAGTATTACCGGAAACTCGGGATGCTTCACACCGGCAGCGATTGGTTCTACCATCTTTGGCTCGAACAGCGGAGGGCACCGGCGATGGACAGTGAAAGCCTGAGAGAGACCGTGGCGCGTTTTCTCCACGACCAGTTTCTCGTCGATTTCGACGACAAGGTAGACGGGGGAACCGATCTGTTCGCCGGCGGTTTCATCGACTCCTTCGGGTTCATGGAGCTGATCTCCTTTCTCGAAACCGAGTTCGGTGTCGAGTACGCGGCGGAGGAACTGCTGCTCGGGCAACTCAACAGCCTCGACGGACTCGTCGCCTCGGTCGGCAGGAAGCTCGCCGAAGCGGCGCCCGGCGCCGCCGGCGAGCGCCCGACCCAATCCTGAGGCTGGCATGCGCGAAGCGCGCCGGACCGCCCTGCTGTTTCCCGGGCAGGGCGCGCACGCGATGACGATGCTCGACGGACTGATGGCTTGTCCGTCTTTCGGCGAGCGTCATGCGTGCATCGTCGAGCGGCTCAAGGGCGACCCGCTGCGCCGGCCCGATGCTGCCGAGCTGATCAACACGAACCCGGTCAGCTCCCTGTTTACCGTGCTCGCCAGCAGCCTGTCGCTCGATCTGTTGCGCGTGCAGGGAACTCGCCCCACAGCACTGGCCGGATACAGCGTCGGGCAGTGGACGGCGCTGTACGCTGCCGGCGTCGTTTCTTTCGAGCAACTGGTCGACATCGTCCACACCCGAGCCTCGTTCATGGACGAGTGCTTCGCGGAGCGCCGCGGGGCGATGCTCGCGGTCATCGGCCTGTCGCTGCCGGCGGTGGAGCAGGTGTGCCAGGAGTTGCAAGCGGATGGGTGGTTCCTCGCCGTCAGCAACCACAACTGCGTCGGCCAGTACTCGTTGTCTGGCGAGTTGGCGGCGGTGGAACGGGCGATTCCCCTGCTTGCCGCAATGCAGCCGAAGAAGATCCAGCGCCTGCCGGTTGCCGGTGCCTGGCACTGCGCCCTGCTCGCCGAAGCCGAGCGCCGGTTTCTCGCCTTTCTCGAAGAACTGCCGCTCGGCAGGCCCTCGCTGCCCGTCTGCGACAATGTCAGCGGCGGCTTCCTGCCCGAGGACGGCCGCGAGATGAAGCGACGACTCGCCCGGCAGGTGGCGTCGCCCGTGCAATGGGAGCAATGCATGCAGACGCTCCTCCGCGCAGGCTGCGACGAGTTCATCGAAACCGGGTTCGGCAAGGTGCTCTCTTCGTTCGGCTTCTTCATCAACCGCAAGGTGCTGCATCGGTCGTTCTGCGATCAGGGCAGCACCGGCTGACGGCCATGTGCGGCATCGCCGGTTTCTTCGCTTGCGGGACCGATCCGGCGACGCACGAGCAGGTCATCGGCGAGATGCTGTCGACGATCGTCCATCGCGGCCCGGATGAGATCGGCTACTATCTCGACGACCATGCCACTCTCGGCAGCGTGCGTTTGAGCATCATCGATCTGTCGACCGGGTCGCAGCCGATGAGCGACGCCAGCCAGCGCTACTGGATTGCCTACAACGGCGAGGTGTACAACTACCTCGAACTGCGTCGTGAACTGGCTGACCTGGGCTGTTCCTTCCGTACCGGCAGCGACACCGAAGTGGTCCTGCAGGCCTGGATCGAATGGGGATTCGCCGCCCTCGCCCGGCTCAACGGCGGCTACGCCTTCTGCATCTACGATGCACTCGACCACAGCGTGACGCTGGTCCGCGACCGCTTTGGCAAGCGCCCGCTGTTTTACGCGCGGCATCGCGCAGGCTGGCTGTTCGCCTCTGAAATGAAAGCCTTTTCGGTCTTTCCGGGCTGGCGTTTCGCGTGGGATGCTGACGCGCTGCGCAGCGTCTTCGCCTGCTGGACACCGCTCCCGGACGACGGCTGCTACCAGGGCGTCCGGCAGGTGCTGCCGGGCTGCTGCGTCCGCTTCTGCGATGGTCTGGTGACGGAGCAGAGATACTGGCGACCCGACTTGGCAGCGGCACCATTCACCGGCAGCCGGCAGGAGGCGGAGGAGAACATCCGCGACCTGCTGGCCGATAGCGTCCGGCTGCGCCTGCGCAGCGACGTCGAGGTTGCCACCTATCTCAGTGGTGGCATCGACTCGGCAGCGGCGACCTGCCTGGCGCAGGAGCAGGCCGGGCGGCGGATTCACAGCTTTTCGGTTTCCTTTGCCGACCCCGAGTTCGATGAGTCTGCTTTTCAGACGCGGCTCAGCGAGGCCCTTGGAACCTCGCACCATGTCCTGACGATCGAAGCGGGGGATATCGCGCGGAGTTTTCCAGCGGCGCTGCTGCAGGCCGAAATCCCCGTCTTCCGTACCGCCTTCGTGCCGCTCCACCTGCTCTCGGCGAAGGTGCGAGAGCACGGCATCAAGGTCGTGCTGACCGGGGAAGGCGCGGACGAGGCCTTCCTCGGCTACGACATCTTCAAGGAGGCGTGGCTGCTGCAGCACTGGGCGGAGATGACCGCCGAGCAGCGAAGCGATTTCGTCGCCGCGATGTACCCCTACCTGAAACACTTCAGCAAGGCCAACGCCCGCTTTCTGGTGCCGCTCTATGAGCGGCAGGCGCAGCAGGCGGCGCATTGGTCGCTGTCGCACGCCACCCGTTTCGCCAATTCGGCGCTGGCTGGCCGACTGCTGCAGGCCGGTGGTGGTGGTGAAGCGCGTCTGCAACGGCACCTTGCGGTACAGCACCCCGAATTCGTGGCATGGTCGTCGGTCCAGCGCGGACAGTTGATCGAGCTGACCACGCTGCTGCCCGGCTACCTGTTGTCGACCCAGGGCGACCGTGCAACGCTGGCGCACGGCGTCGAAAACCGCTGTCCGTTCCTCGACTACCGGTTGTTCGAGTTCGCCGCCTCGCTGCCAGTGGAGCTGCGTCTGGAGAACGGCCTGCGCGAGAAGCAGATCCTGAAGAGTGCCTTTGCCGACCGCCTGCCGCCGGAAATCGCGGCGCGTCCGAAGCAACCCTATCGCGCGCCGGATGCGCCGGCCTTCCTCGAGCAGGCGGGCCAGGTCGACGAAATCGACGCGGCTCTCCTGCCCGCCGAACTGGCAACGATCGAGGTGCTCGACCTCGAGACCAGCCTGCGCTTCCTGGACATGATCCGCCGCAAGCCCCCAGACAGGCTCAGCCAAGCCGAGAACCAGGCCTTCGTCCTCCTGCTCTCCCTGAGCCTGCTCAACCGCTCCTTCGTCCGCCAAGGACACGACTTCAGACAGCCAGGACTCCACCAGCGGCCGCGCACGATCCATGACCGGCGTTCGCTGCAGCCGTCACGGGACTGAGAGGATCGGTGGAGTGCAAGCGACCCACCAGGACCGCCACGGCCAGATCGCCGAGAAGCGCTCTGCGTTGGTAGACTGGGAAGGCCGGCATGACGAGATCGCCAGCGGAACGGCACGCTCCAGTGTCGTCCCGATGGGAGCGGGCACAAGCTCAGGTCGCTGCCCGAGCGTCGATTGTCTTGATGGTGCCCCCACTCGGAATCGAACCAAGACCTGATGATTACAAATCAACTGCACGACCTTCATGCTACGGGGGCTCAACCGGGCTACGCCGCGGATTATACCCGAGCAGCGCGCGGCCGCAGCATTTCGCGACGCCTTCTGTGCGGTGCGGTCATTTTGCGTCATTGGCTGTGCCACCTCCAGGCACTGCGCAGAAGACGACACGCTGCGGCGATCGGGCCGCAGCCGCCTGACCGGCAACAGCATGCGGGTCGGGCCGGCAACCGTCGACCCCGTGCGCGCCCGCTGGCCATACCGGCATGGCCGCAGGTGCAGGAAAGCGGCTGTCACGGGCGAATCCCGGCGCTTCCCCCGATCCCACCCCCGCTGCTAGAATGCCGCGACCACTTTTCGGTGCGAAATCATGGCCAACCCTTCCAACCCGTCGGAGATTGCACGCGAGGCGCTGCGTTTGCTGGCGGTTCGCCGGCTGCCGCCGTCGCCCGATAACTACCGCGCGCTGTACCACGAGATTGCTGGAACACAGCCCGCCGAAGCGTTGCCCCAGCGCGAGTTCAAGGCGCTGCTGGCGTCGCTGCCGCAGGAAACGCTGGCGCAGCAGCGGCTGGCGCGGCGGCTGGAGCAGGCGTTCGCCGCGAGCAACTGGCAGCAACTTGGCACCGGCCTGTCCGACTTGGTGCGACAGATCGGCAAGGAGCAGGATCTGCCGTGGAACGAGCTGTTTGGCGACTTCCTGCGGGAGTGGGAGAACAAGCAGGCAGGACTCACCGTCGCCCGCAAGCGCGAAGCGCTCGAACGCGTTCTGGCGGGCAGCTCGAGCGGCGGCGAAGTGCTGTTCGGACGGCTGCAGGGCCTGGTGAAATCGTGGTCAGCCGCCGGCCCGGCGGGCGAGGATATCCCGCTGCTGGAATCCGAACCGGTCGCAGCCGGGGCAAGCGGACTCCAGCATGCCGGTGAAGGCGCTGCAGCCACTGCGGAGGACGGCAGCGAGCCGTCGGCACAGCTGCGCGACCTTTTCGCCCACCTCCTGGAAGCGCTCATTGGCTCACAGCTCGCCAGCGAACCGGATCTCACCGCCGATGCCCGTGCCCTGATCCACAAGGTACGTACCGCCACTTCACGCAGCGCCCTCGACGATCTGCTCGCCGGCATCAAGCGCTTCGCCTTTCGTCTCGAGCTGCTGGCCGAGGATCGGGCGGAACTGCGTGCCGGTCTGCTGAAGCTGCTGCAACTGCTGATCGAGAACGTTGGCGAACTGGTCGTCGAGGACCACTGGCTGCGCGGACAGATCGACATCGTTCGCGACATCGTCGCCGGTCCGCTGAACGTCCGCTCGATCGAGGATGCCGAGAGCCGGCTGAAGGAAGTGATTTTCAAGCAGAGCCAGCTCAAGCACAGCTTGAATGAGGCGCGGGAGAACCTGAAGCAGATGCTGGCCGGTTTTGTCGACCACCTGGCCGAGTTTGCCGATTCGACATCGGACTACCACGACAAGATCGAGGCCTGCGCGGCGAAGATCAACCAGGCCGAGGACATCACGCAGCTCGAGGAGGTGCTCACGGAAGTGATCCGCGAGACGAAGATCATCCAGCTCAACGCGCAGCGCTCACGCGATGACCTGCGCGCCGCCCGCGAGCGGGTTGGCGAAACCGAGCAACGGATCGCCGAGCTGCAGCAGGAACTGGAGCGAGCGAGCACTCTGGTGCGCCATGACCAGCTTACCGGTACGCTCAACCGGCGCGGGCTCGAGGAGGCCTTCGAGAAGGAAGTGGGGCGGGCGCGACGGCGTCAGTCGACGCTTTGCGTCGCGCTGCTGGACATCGACAATTTCAAGAAACTCAACGATTCACTTGGTCACGATGCCGGCGACGCGGCGCTGATCCACCTGGCAACCGTGATTCGCGAAACGATGCGACCGCAGGACACCGTCGCCCGTTTCGGTGGTGAAGAATTCATCATCGTGCTGCCAGAGACACCGGTCGAGGACGCGCAGACGGCCATCGTTCGCCTGCAACGCGAGTTGACCCGTCGCATCTTCCTGCACAACAACAATCGTCAGTTGATCACGTTCAGCGCTGGCGTCACCGATGTCCGGCCCGGCGATACCCAGGCATCGGTCACCAAACGGGCAGACGCGGCGATGTACGCCGCCAAGCAGGCGGGGAAGAACCGCGTCCTGGTCGGCTGAGAGCTGGTGGGGACGCGGTCGCGCGGCGGATTCAACCCGGGCTCGCGGCGACGACCGGCCTGCTCGCGAGCTGCCTGAGAACCTCGCCGGCGGCGAGGAAGCCGAAGGAAGCGGTGACGCAGACGGCCGAGCCGAAGCCCGCACAACCGAGGCCGCTCAGTGTCGGCGGCGAGGCGCAGGCAGCGGCGCGCGGCGGCTGGCGCAGGGGCTCGCTGGAGAACACCGCGGGAACGCCGAACTTCTTCTGCGTTTCGCGCGGAAAGCCGTAGTCCCGACGCAGCAGCGAGCGCACCCTGGCGAGCAGCGGATCCTGGATCGTGCAGGCGAGGTCGGCCAACTGGATGCGGCTGGCGTCGATCTGGCCGCCGGCGCCGCCGGCGGTGATCAGCGGCAACCCGCGACGCTTCGCCCAGGCGATCATCGCCGCCTTGGTGCGCACCTGGTCGGTGGCGTCGATGACATGCTCGACGCCGCCGCCGAGCGTCGCTTCAAGGTTCTCCGGGGTGACGAAGTCCTCGATCTCATGCACCGCACATTGCGGGTTGATGGCGCGGATGCGCCCGGCCATCGCGCTGACCTTGGCACTGCCAAACTCGCCGTCGAGGGCGTGCACCTGCCGGTTGACGTTCGATTCGGCGATCATGTCGAGATCGATCAGGGTGATCCGGCCGACGCCAGAGCGGGCAAGCGCTTCCACTGCCCAGGATCCGACACCGCCAATGCCGACGACGGCGACATGGGCGTCACCGAAGGACCGCAGCGCGTCGGCGCCGTAAACACGGGCAACACCGCCGAAGCGGCGGCCTGGATCGTCGATCTCCTGGCTCACCGGACCTCGAGGAGGCGGCGTACCACCTGGTTGAATGGGGCGATCCACTCCGGCGCGAACTGCCGGTCGCAGGCGTTGATTTCGGCGATTGCCAGCAACACCGCACGCTTCCTGCCACGATGGTCGTGCTTCAGCATCACCGATTCGAAGGCGTCGACGATGCCGAGCAATCTCGCGCCGGGGCAGATGCCGGCGACCGGCAGCCCCCGCGGATAGCCCTTGCCATCGGGCATCTCGTGGTGCTGGGCGACCATTTCGGCAGCCTCTGACCAGCCCGCCATCCTCGACAGCAAGCCGGCGGCGTAGTCCGGATGGAGATGCAGCGCCCTTCTGTCTTCCGCCGTCATCTTGGTGGACTTGAGCCACACCGCCTCGGCAAGGAACATCATGCCGATGTCGTGCATGTAGACGGCCGCTTCAAGTTGGCCAGGGTCGATGGTCTCACCGACCTCCTGATTCGTTTCCAGGGCCAGTCGGACGAGGCGCTCGGTCCTCCCTGCGAAGCGCGGCGAGCGGCCGTCCAGCTGGCAGGCAAGCGACTGAAAGAAGGCCAGATCGTCGCGCGGCCGCAGCGGCGCGGCTGCGGGCGGAGCGTTCGACTCGCCAGCGACGGTGAAGCCGCTGCTGGCGAGAGGACGGCAGCCGGTGAGCATTTCGATGACCTCCGCCATCCCCTCGTCGAGTTCGCTCGGCGCCAGTTGCGCCAGATCCTCGATCCCTTCCACCATCGGCTCAACCTGCAGATCGGCAACCGCCCGCCCTGCGGCCAGGCGGGTCATCGCGAGTTCCAGTCGATCGACCAGCAGCAACACCAGTTCTGCCAGCCGGTTGGTGAACGGAGCCTCGTTGCGGCGCACCCGCGCGAGCAGGGTCTCGATCGGGTGGACCATGGCAACTGCCAGGTGGACCCCGCAAAGCGCAGCGTCGCCCTTGACGTTGTGCAGCGAGCGAAACAGGCTGCCAAGCGCTTCGCGGTCGGCGCTGGCAACCCGCAGGTGGGCGACGTCACGTTCAATGGCGGGCACGTAATCGCGCAGCTCGTCGATGAAATCCCGCAGGCCCTCGGGATCGATCCGGCGCCAGTCTGCTGTTTGCTGTCGGTCCATGGGAAAAGCCCTTCGCCACGCGTTGGCGCAGAGTGTAACCGAAAGCCTCCAGCGCTGGCTGACCTGCCGTGCTCGCGGCGATTCAGGCCGTGGTATGAGCTGGCGGATCAGTTCCCGGAATCTCTCCGGTGGCTATCGTTCGCGACCTTGCACGTACGCGCCGACCCACCTGCGGGTCGATGTCGTTCAGCGCCCGCAGGGGTTGCACGCCCGCCAGCGACCCTAGCTGTTGCCGTTGTCGAGAAAGCTGCGCAACTTGTCGGAACGAGACGGGTGACGGAGCTTCCTGAGAGCCTTGGCCTCGATCTGACGGATGCGCTCGCGCGTCACGTCGAACTGCTTGCCCACTTCCTCGAGGGTGTGGTCGGTGTTCATTTCAATGCCGAAGCGCATGCGCAGCACCTTGGCTTCACGCGGCGTCAAGGTGTCGAGTACATCCTTGGTGATGAAGCGAAGGCTGGAATAGAGGGCGGCTTCCGTCGGCGCAAGGGTTGCCTGGTCTTCGATGAAATCGCCAAGATGCGAGTCGTCGTCGTCACCGATCGGCGTCTCCATCGAGATGGGCTCCTTGCTGATCTTGAGGATCTTGCGGATCTTCTCCTCCGGCATCTCCATCTTCTTCGCCAGGGTCGCGGGATCTGCTTCAAGTCCCGTTTCCTGCAGGATCTGCCGGGAAATGCGGTTCATCTTGTTGATCGTCTCGATCATGTGCACCGGGATGCGGATGGTCCGCGCCTGGTCAGCAATCGAGCGGGTGATCGCCTGCCGAATCCACCACGTGGCGTAGGTCGAGAATTTGTAGCCACGCCGGTACTCGAACTTGTCGACGGCCTTCATCAGGCCGATGTTGCCCTCCTGGATGAGGTCCAGGAACTGCAAGCCGCGATTGGTGTATTTCTTGGCAATAGAGATCACCAGCCGCAGGTTGGCCTCGGTCATTTCACGCTTGGCACGCCGAGCCTTGGCCTCGCCGGTGGACATCTGCTTGTTGATGTCCTTCAGCTCGCGCAGAGGAATGCCGATGCGCTCCTGCAGTGCGAGGAGTTTCCGCTGCTCCTCCTTGATGTTCGGAGCATTGCGCGAGAGAACCGCGGCGTAGGTCTTGCTGGCGGCAGCGATCTCGGCATCGACCCAGTCGATGTTCAGTTCGTTGCCGGGGAAGACCTTGATGAAGTGCAGGCGCGGCATGCGAACGGTGTCGACACAGATGCGCTGGATCTTGCGCTCGCAGGCGCGTGCCTCCTCCACCATCGCGCGTACCGAATCGCACAACCGCTCGATGGTCTTCGAGGTGAAGCGAATGCCCATCATCTCTTCCGAGATCTGCTGCTGCAACCTGAGGTACGTTCTGTCCTGCGACCCACGCCGGGGCAGGATCACCTGCGCCTTGAGGTAGTGTCCGCGAATCAACTCCAGCCGCTCCAGGCCATCGGTCCTGAGCTTGAGCAGAGAAGCAGCGGCGGCAGCGCCCTCGATCGCTTCTGCGCTGTCCTCGTCCTCCTCCTCGTCTACGGCAGCCGCCTCCGCCAGTTCCTCGAGCGAGCCATCCGACTCCGGGTTGATCAGGCCGTCGATCAGCTCATCGATGCGCATTTCGTCACGCGCGATCCTGTCGGCACAACTGATGATCTCGGCGATCGTCGTCGGGCAGGCGGAAATGGCCTGGATCATGTGCTTCAGGCCATCCTCGATGCGCTTGGCGATCTCGATCTCGCCCTCGCGCGTCAGCAGTTCGACCGATCCCATCTCGCGCATGTACATGCGCACCGGGTCCGTCGTCCGGCCAAACTCGGAGTCGACCGTTGACAGAGCCTGTTCGGCCTGCTCCTCGACATCGGCATCGTCGGCCGCTGCGGCCGGCGTGGCGTCGGACATCAGCAGCGTTTCGGCATCGGGCGCCTCGTCATAGACCTGGATGCCCATGTCGTTGAACGTGCTGATGATGCTCTCGATCTGCTCGGCATCGACCACGTCATCGGGGAGATGGTCGTTGATCTCGGCGTAGGTCAGAAAACCGCGCTCCTTGCCGAGCTTGATCAGCGTCTTCAGACGCGTCTTCCTGGTCTCATCATCCACCGGTGCCGGCTGCGTTCCCGCCTGCGCCAGGAGATCTGCCGTCGCTTTGGCTTTAGCCGCCTTCGTCGTTACCGCCTTTTCCCTAACCATGACCAATTCCCGAATAGCGTAGACTGGAAAAACTCTACAGTTTATCACATGCTAGCCGTCACCGTCAGCGTTGCCGCGGACGCCGATCGCTTGCAGGTATCGTTGCTTTTCCTCGCTCGACAATCCGCCAACCCCGAGCCGGTGCACCTTCTCCTGCAGCAACTGGAACGTGCGCCGGTGATTGCCCTCCCGAAGCTTGCTCACTGCTCCGGCGAACTCGGCGTCAACCTCGTCTTCGGCAAAGGGCTGGTGCATTAGTTCAGCGGCAGCGGCGCGCAGGACTTCCTCGCATTCGCCGCCCTGCAGCCGCTCGAGCAATGCCGAATATGGCAGATCTCCGCCAGGGGTCGATCTGATGGTTTCGCACAGCATGCGCACGGCGTTGGCCTCGGCCGAGCTGTCCGGCAAGAGTTCCACGGGCAGCTCGGACGCCAGTCTGGGCTTCTGCAGCAGCAGCCGCAGCAGTGGTCGCAGCAGCGATGGCGCTTGCCGCCGTGCGCGGCCGGGAGCCGACTGGACCGCCGGCCGCAGGTCACACAGATGCTCAACCTCCGCCTGCGAGAACCCACTCAGTTCTGCCAGGCGCTTGACCAATTGCAGGCGCAGCATGCTGGATTGCAGGCGACCGAGAAGCGGCTTGGCCTCGGCGATCAACCTGACCCGGCCTTCCGCGCTGGCAAGATCGCAGCGCCCAGCGAGTTCGCGCAGGAAGAACTCCGACAGCGGGGTGGCCTGCGTCGTCAGGGCGCGAAACGCGTCGGCGCCTCGCTGTCGGACCAGGCTGTCTGGATCCTCTCCTTCCGGCAGGAAGACAAAGGCGATGCTCTTCGGCTCGGCAAGGACTTCCAGGCTGCCCTCGAGGGCGCGCCAAGCGGCCTTCCGCCCGGCCGCATCGCCATCGAAGCAGAAAACGATACGATCGGCCTGGCGCAACAGCTTTTGCACCTGCGTCACCGTGGTGGCTGTGCCAAGGGTCGCGACCGAGTTCTCGACGCCGTGCTGCGCCAGCGCCACGACATCGAGGTAGCCTTCGACGACGATCACCGTCCCCGCCTGACGAATGGCAACGCGCGCCTGCGGTAGACCAAAGACCTCACGGCCCTTCTCGAACAGCGGCGTTTCTGGCGAATTCAGGTACTTCGGCTCTCCCTGACCCAGTACCCGACCACCGAACGCAATCACCTCACCCTTCTGGCTGCAGATCGGAAACATCACGCGATCACGGAAGCGGTCATACAGACGACCGCGCTCATCCTTGATCACCAGTCCGGCCAGTTGCAGTTCGACATTGGCATGGTCTTCGAAAACCCTGGCCAGATTCTGCCCCCCTTCCGCCGCATAGCCAATGCCGAACCGGCGTGCGATCTCACCGCTGACCCCCCGGTCCTTGAGATACCTGATCGCACGCTCGGAGCCCTTGAGCTGCTCGTAGTAGAACTTGGCGGCACGCGCCATGAGTTCGGCCAGCACCTGCGACTGCGGGCCGCGCCCGCTGGCTGTTCCACGCGCATCGGGAACTTCCATGGCGGCGCGGCCCGCAAGCTCGCGGACCGCATCCACAAAGCCCAGGCCGGAGTACTCGATCAGGAAGCCAATCGCGTTGCCGTGAGCGCCGCAACCGAAGCAGTGGTAGAACTGCTTGCTCGGACTGACGGTGAATGACGGCGACTTCTCGTTGTGAAAGGGGCAGCATGCGACGTAGTTGGCACCCGCCTTCTTGAGCGGCACATGCTCGTCGATCAGGTCAACCAGGTCGACCCGGTAGAGCAGTTCCTGAATGAACGACTCAGGAATCAACCGGTCTTCCCCCTGCTCCGTCAGCCACCGCGCAACCGGTGAAAAACCCGCCCGCTCCGGCCATCGCCGGCGATGGGACGCCGGGCCGCCGACGCCCACAGGAGCCGCCGACCTGTGTGGACGACCGCCCGGCCCGCCAACCTGATGGGTGCGTTGCGACCCGCAGTTCGCGCGGCCCCGACAGCGCTGGCTCGGTGCAAGCACGACGGGACAACGCTGGCCGCGGTTGGCTGTCAAGCAAGGCAGGGGGCATTCGTGGTGCAGCGGGCCACGCGACATGGCCCGCTGACAGGCAACTCGCGCTGGCAATCCCAATGACATCCATGTTGCCGCGCCTCCCGCGAATCCTTCGAGGCCGGTTTGCAGGCGCAGGCAAGACGCCGGTACGGGCCGCGCGCATCGAACCCGCCACAAGCGAAGACAGCCGCCCGTCGCAAGAAGGGCGGCGTTCCGTGCAGGAAAGCGGGGATCAGTAAAGCTTGGGCGGCAGCGTTTGGCTGCGCATCCGCTTGTGGTGACGCTTGACCGCTGCTGCAAGCTTCCGCTTGCGCTCTGCCGTGGGCTTCTCGTAGAACTCGCGAGCCCTCAATTCGGTCAGGAGACCGGTTTTCTCGACGGTACGCTTGAAACGACGAATCGCAACTTCGAACGGCTCATTTTCCTTGACGCGAATGGCTGGCATCGACTCTTCCCAAGTTCAAAAAATTCCAAGACCACAACCCAGTCGGCCATTATAAGCACACTCGTCCCCAACTTCCAAGCAGAGCGTCGCTGGCGCAGCGATGTCGGGTGGCTGTGTGGCGTGTTTCTCACGCAGGCAACGCGCGAGCACGCGTGCTCTGGTCTCGCCGGCGAAGTGGGGCCGGTCACCGCCATTCCCCCGCATGGTCACCGCTCTACCAGGAGTTCCTGCAAGGCCTGCAGCAGCAGGGCGCACTGCTCGTCGCTGCCGACGGTGATGCGCAGGTACTGCTCGATCCGCGGCAGCCGGAAGTGGCGAACGATGATGCCGCGTTGCCGCAGTCGCGCCGCGAGTTCGCCGGCGTCGTGCTGCGGGTGACGGACGAAGATGAAGTTGGCGGCTGACGGCAGGACGTCGAAGGCAAGCGCCAACAGGGCCTCGCGCAGCGTTTCGCGACTGCGGATGACCGCCTGCCGGGTGGTCTCGAAGTACTCCTCGTCGGCGATGGCAGCGACTGCACCGACGATTGCCAGGCGATCAAGCGGATAGGAGTTGAAGCTGTTCTTGACGCGCTCGAGCGCTTCGATCAAGTCTCTCTGGCCAATGGCGTAGCCGACGCGCAGCCCGGCCAATGAACGCGACTTGGAGAGGGTATGCACCACCAGCAGGTTGGCGTGGCGATTGACGAGGGCGATCGCGGATTCGCCACCGAAGTCTATGTAGGCTTCGTCGACGACGACCACCGATTGGCGATGCGTGCGCAGCAACTGCTCGATCGCTGCCAAGGGCAGCAGGCGGCCTGTGGGGGCATTCGGGTTCGGGAAAATGATGCCGCCGTTGGCGGCTGCATAGTCTTCCACGGCGATCCGGAAGTCTTCGCGCAGCGGCACCGTCACGTAGGCGATTTCGTAGAGTGCGCAGTAGACCGGATAGAAGCTGTAAGTGATGTCGGGGAAGAGGATCGGCAGTTCGTGCCTGAGCAACGCCATGAAGGCGAGAGCGAGCACCTCGTCGGAACCGTTGCCAACGAAGACCTGCTCCGTACCGATGCCGAACTCACCGTAGCGGGCGGCAATCGCCGCGCGCAACCGGTCGGCGCCCGGGTCGGGATAGAGCCGCAGCGAGCCACCGTCGGCAGCCATTTCGCCGGCGATCGCAGCGACCACGCGCGGCGATGGTGGATAGGGATTTTCGTTGGTGTTCAGCTTGACGAGCTGCGGCAGCTTCGGCTGCTCGCCGGGAACATAGGGCGTCAGGCGATGAACGACGGGGCTCCAGTAGCGGCTCATGAAAGGCTGCTCGGTGTAGGTTCACAGGAAGCGCGAAATGGTATCATGCGCCTCTGTCGATCAGCGGGCGGTTACCGATGATCGCTGGTGCCCGGCAGCCTCAGGCCGAGCGCCCTTGTTCACACCCGACATGCCTCAGGCAATGGTATCCCGATGCGGCAAGCAGAAGTCTCCAGGCACACGCTCGAAACCCGGGTCGATGTCCGGCTGGATCTCGATGGCAGCGGGCGGGGGAATTTCGCCACCGGCGTGCCCTTCCTCGACCACATGCTCGAGCAGATCTCGCGGCACGGACTGATCGACCTCGACATCGTTGCGAGTGGTGACCTGCACATCGATGCGCACCACACGGTTGAGGACATCGGCATCACGCTGGGCCAGGCCCTGGCGCGCGCGCTGGGTGACAAGCGGGGCTTGCGTCGCTACGGCCATGCCTACGTACCACTCGACGAAGCCCTGTCACGCGTCGTCGTCGATCTCTCGGGCAGGCCGGGCCTCTGCTTCCATGTCGGGTTTGCGCGGGCAATGATCGGCGGCTTCGACGTGGATCTGGTCCGCGAGTTCTTCCAGGGTCTCGTCAATCATGCGGCGCTGACCCTGCACATCGACAACCTGTGCGGCGACAACGCGCACCACCAGGCGGAGACGGTGTTCAAGGCTTTCGGTCGTGCGCTGCGAATGGCGGTGGAAGAAGATCCGCGTGCCAGTGGCAGCGTTCCGTCGACCAAAGGCTCGCTGTGATGGAGAATGGCACCCGGCAGCCTGGTGCCATCGTCGTCGTCGATTACGGCATGGGCAATCTGCGCTCGGTCTGGCAGGCACTGGCACGGGTCGCCAATGGCCGTGCGGTGATCGTTTCGGCCGATCCAGAAGTGGTTCTTGCTGCCGAGCGCGTCGTCTTTCCCGGCCAGGGGGCGATGCCGGACTGCATGCGCGAGGTTGACGATCGCGGCCTGCGAGCGGCAATTCTGGATGCCGCCCGCAACAAGCCCTTTCTCGGCATCTGCATCGGTCAGCAGATGCTCTTCGAGCACAGCGAGGAGGGCGACGTCCCGGGACTCGGCATCCTGCCGGGACGTGTCCGGCGCTTCCCGGCAGCCGCCATGGTCGACCCTGCCGGGATACGGCTCAAGGTGCCGCACATGGGGTGGAACGAGGTCTGGCAGCAGGGCGACCATCCCCTGTGGCGGGGAATCGCCGACGGTGCCCGTTTCTATTTCGTGCACAGCTACTTCGTCGAACCCGACGATGCAGGCTGCGTCGCCGCCACGACCGATTATGGCATCCACTTTACCAGCGTCGTCGCACGGGATAACATCTTCGCTCTGCAGTGCCACCCCGAAAAGAGTTCGCCGGCCGGGCTCGTCCTGCTGGCGAACTTCCTTGCCTGGAAACCCTGATCGAGCGCCCGTGTCTCATTTGTATCAACTCCTTTTCTTGTTTCCGCCATGCTGATCATTCCCGCGATCGACCTCAAGGATGGACAATGCGTCCGGCTCAAACAGGGTCTCATGGACCAGGTGACCGTTTTCCCCAATTCGCCCCGCGACCAGGCACGCCACTGGCTGTCACAGGGTGCTCGGCGCCTGCACGTGGTCGACCTCGATGGGGCGTTCGCCGGCAAACCGAAGAATGAACGGGCGATCAAGGAGATCGTCGAGGAGGTCGGCGACGACATCCCGGTGCAGCTTGGCGGCGGCATCCGTGACCTCGACACCATCGAGCGCTGTCTCGATGACGGCGTCAGCTACGTCATCATCGGCACCGCCGCGGTCAAGAATCCGGGATTCCTGCACGACGCCTGTGGCGCCTTTCCCGGCCACATCATCGTCGGCCTGGACGCCCGGGATGGCAAGGTGGCGGTCGATGGCTGGTCGAAAATGACCGGGCACGATGTCATCGATCTGGCGCGGAAGTATGAGGACTACGGCGTCGAGGCGATCATCTACACCGACATCGGGCGCGACGGGATGCTCTCGGGGATCAACATCGAAGCAACGGTGAAACTGGCGCAGGCCCTGCTGATTCCAGTGATCGCCAGCGGCGGTCTGTCGAGCCTCGACGACATCCGGCGACTCTGCGCCGTCGAGGAGGAAGGCATCAGCGCGGCGATTGCCGGCCGCGCGATCTACGATGGTTCGCTCGATTTTGCCACGGCACAGGCGACCGCCGATCACGGTACGAAAACATGAGCAGCGCTGCCGTCGCCCGGTTTGCTGCGGCCGGTAGCTGACCTTGGGACTGGCCAAACGCATCATTCCCTGCCTCGACGTCACCGCCGGCCGCGTCGTCAAGGGCACCAACTTCGTTGATCTGCGCGACGCCGGCGATCCGGTGGAGATCGCCCGCCGCTACGACGAACAGGGCGCCGACGAGGTGACCTTCCTCGACATCACGGCTTCCTCGGATCAGCGCGACATCATCCTGCATGTCGTCGAAGACTGCGCGGCACAGATCTTCATTCCCCTGACGGTCGGTGGTGGCGTGCGATCGGTGGCCGATGTCCGTCGCCTGCTGAATGCCGGCGCGGACAAGGTCAGCATGAATACGGCGGCGGTCGAGAATCCCGACCTGATTGCCGAAGCATCGGCGAAGGTGGGCAACCAGTGCATCGTCGTGGCGATCGATGCCAAGCAGTCGGCGCTGGGGACCTGGCAGGTGTTCACGCATGGTGGCCGCCGCAACACCGGCATCGACGCCGTGCAATGGGCGCGGCGGGTGCAGGAACTTGGTGCCGGCGAGATCCTGCTCACCAGCATGGACCGTGACGGCACGCGCAACGGCTTCGATCTGCCGCTGACGCGCGCGGTCGCTGATGCCGTCGACATTCCCGTGATCGCCAGCGGCGGCGTCGGCACTCTCGAGCATCTGGCCGCCGGGGTCTCGCAAGGGCACGCCGACGCAGTGCTGGCCGCGAGCATTTTCCATTTCGGCGAGTACACGGTGCGGCAGGCCAAGGACTACCTGCGCGCACGCGGGATCGAGGTGCGGCTGTGAGCGACCTGGACCCGGGCGAGAACTGGCTCGACGCACTCAAGTGGGATGCGCAGGGGATGATCCCCGCGATCGCGCAGGATGCCGTCAGTGGCCGTGTGCTGATGTTCGCCTTCATGAACCGGGAGTCGCTGCAGGCAACGGTTGACAGCGGCAGCGCGGTATACTGGTCGCGTTCGCGTCAGCGCCTGTGGCGCAAGGGCGAAGAGTCCGGACATGTGCAACGGGTGCGCGCGATTCGCGCCGATTGTGACGGTGACGTCCTGCTGCTGTCGATCGAGCAGCAGGGAGGAATTGCCTGCCATACCGGCCGCGAGAGCTGCTTTTTCCATCAACTTCAGGGGAACGCCTGGGTCGCTGTCGACCCGGTGCTCAAGAGCCCCGGGGACATATACGGCAAATGAACATGGATATGCTGCACCGGATCTCGGAAACGCTGCTCGAACGTCGCCGGGCAGACCCGGAAACCTCGTACACTGCACAGCTGATGTCCAAGGGCCCGGACTCGATCCTGAAGAAGATCGGCGAGGAATGTGCCGAGCTGATCATGGCGGGCAAGGAGGGCAACCGACTGCATGTGGTGTGGGAGTCGGCCGACGTCCTGTACCACATCATGGTGCTGCTCGCCTTCCACGGCCTGACGATCGAGGACGTGCTGCAGGAGATGCGGCGTCGCGAAGGCATCTCGGGAATCGACGAGAAGAAGTCGCGGAAGGGCTGAGCGATGGACGACTGCCTGTTCTGCCGCATCGTCGCTGGCCGGATTCCGGCGCGCAAGGTCTTCGAGGACGACGAGATCCTTGCCTTCCACGACATCAACCCGGCACGGCCGGTGCATCTCCTGGTGATTCCGAAGCGCCACATCACTTCGCTGGCAACGGTCAGCGACGCCGACACGGCGGTTCTCGGGCGCATGCTGGCGGTTGCCAATCGGCTGGCGACCGAGCAGGGCAGCCCGGACGGCTTTCGCGTGATCATCAACACGGGTCGCATCGGCCATCAGGAAGTGCAACACCTGCACGCCCACATCGTCGGCGGTCCGGAACCGGTGGGGCCCATGCTCAAACGCATCTGACGACGCGTTCGGCCGCCCGACGGCACGCAGGCACAGAGTGACGCCGCGGACCGTGCATCAATATTCACCTCATTGGAGGTCTGACATGGGTTCTTTCAGCATCTGGCACTGGTTGGTCGTCCTGGTCATCGTTCTCCTGATCTTCGGCACCAAGAAGCTGCGAAATCTTGGCGCCGATCTCGGTGGCGCAGTGAAGGGATTCAAGGACGGGATCAAGGACGCAGCAGGTGAGGACAAGCCCGCTGAGCCAGCCGCCGCTGCGACACCGACGCCGCCGCCGCCACAGCAGGTGACGACCGGGCAGACGATCGAGGGCGAGATCCGGGAAAAGACCCGCGGCTAGACGAGCGGACTGCGGCTGGCGGCAGCAACGGGGGCGCCGGTCGTCCGCATGCCGTGCCACTGCCCCTTCGTGTCGCCTGCGCCCAGACGGATGAACGCACATGTTTGATATCGGCTTCTCCGAATTGATGCTGATCGCCGTCGTCGCGCTGGTCGTGATCGGTCCCGAACGGCTGCCGCGCGTCGCGCGCACGGCCGGGCACCTGCTCGGCCGGCTGCAGCGTTACGTCAGCACGGTCAAGTCGGACATCAGCCGCGAGATGCAACTCGACGAGTTGCGTCGCTTGCAGAGCGAGATGCAGGAGTCGGCGCGCAGCGTCGAGGAAAGCCTGAGCAGCGAGATGCAGGCGGCGAAACAGGCGCTCGCCGTGACGGCGGAAGCGGTCAGCGGCGATCTCAAGGCGCCACTGGCGAATGCGCCGGCATCGGCAGTCGTCGCTTCGCCGGTGCCGGCAGCCGCAAACGGGACTGAGGCCGATCGCGGCAAGCCCGGCACGAGCGCCTGATGCGAAGATGAACCTGCCCGAAGATTCATTCCTCTCGCATCTCGTCGAACTGCGCAACCGCCTGATTCGGGCCCTGCTGGCGATCGGCATCGTCTTCCTCTGCCTCGTCCCCTGGGCGCAGGACATCTACGCCCTGCTTGCCAATCCCTTGCTGGCCAAGCTGCCGCAAGGAGGCCAGATGATCGCCACCGATGTCATCGGTGTCTTTCTCGTGCCGATGAAGGTGGCGTTGATGGTCGCCTTCCTGATCGCGCTGCCGTACGTCCTCTATCAGATCTGGGCCTTCGTCGCGCCCGGGCTTTATGCACACGAGAAGCGCTTGGCGTTGCCGTTGGTCGGCGCCAGCGTCGTGCTCTTCTTCGTCGGCATGGCTTTCGCCTACTTTCTCGTTTTTCCGGCGGTCTTCGGCTTCATGGCCTCGGTTCAGCCCGAGGGCGTGGCGTGGATGACCGACATCGAGAAGTACCTGTCCTTCGTCCTCACCACCTTCATCGCCTTCGGGGTGACTTTCGAGGTGCCGGTAGCGGTGCTCGTTCTGGTTCAGGCGGGCATCGTCAGCGTCGACAAGCTGCGGGAATGGCGTCCATACGTCATCGTCGGTGCATTCGTTGTCGGAGCGATCTTCACGCCGCCGGACGTCATCTCGCAGTTGATGATGGCCATTCCACTCTGCCTGCTGTTCGAGCTTGGCCTGCTGCTCGCGCGTTTTCTCCACCGCCGGCCCGCGCCAGCGGCGAGCGACGACGACTCGGTGGCAACGGCGGCAAGCGACGACAGCGGAGTGTGGAAGCCTGCATCCAGTGCCGAAATGGATACGGTTGCCGGCAGCATCGACCGCCAGGAGACGCCGGGACGCAAGCCGGAGGGCTGATCCCGGTCGGCTGCCGGCCGCTGCCGGGGGTCCCGCTCCTCAGGTCGGCAGTCCCGGCACGGGTCCGGCAATCGTCTGGCGCTGGCCGACCGGTGCACCTTCGGCGAACAGCCACAGGCTGCCGTTCGGCATCGTCGTCCAGGATTCGTTGTCGGTCAGCGGTACGGTGGCAATCACCGCGACCCGATCGTCGGGAGTCGTGACGGCGCTGAAATCGATACTCAGATCCTGGTCGCGCAGGTGGGCGACGGCAAACGGTGCCTGGCGAACGATGAAGCTCAGCTGTGTCGAACAGTGGGCGAAGAGACAGTCGCCATTCGAAAGGACGTAATTGCAGGCACCGCGAGCGCCGAGATCGAGCGTCAGGTGGTGCAGTTCGTCGAACAACTCAGGCTGGGTGGGCGCGCGTCTGCCGAAGCGCTGCCGCAGTTGCTGCAGCAACCAGCAGAAGGCGCGCTCACTGTCGGTCTGGCCGACGGGGGTGAAGCTGCCGTCAAGAGCTGGTGCGAAGTCGGGCAGGTTGCCGTTGTGGGCAAAGATCCAGTACCGCCCCCAGAGTTCGCGCATGAAGGGGTGCGTATTCTCGAGCGCGACGATTCCCTGTGTTGCCTTGCGAATGTGGGCGATGACGTTCTTCGAGTGAATCGGGTAGCTCCGCACCAGTTCGGCGACCGGTGAGACACAGGAAGGCTGCGGATCAAGGAACACGCGCGTGCCACGCCCCTCGAAGAAGGCGATGCCCCAACCATCGGCGTGCACGTCGGTGGCCCCGCCACGGGCCTGGAAGCCGGCGAACGAGAAGCAGATGTCCGTCGGCACATTGCAGTTCATTGCCAGCAACTGGCACATCGCTGGCCTCTACTCGCGGGCGCGGCGCTGCGGCGTGCGTTTGCCGATGCGGATGCTGGTGTCGACGAAGCTGCTCTGTCGGCGCAGCCTGAAAACCACCGTCTCGCCGGGCTTCTGGCTGGCGATGAGGTCGAGCATCCCCTGCGGATCCTTCACCAGGCGACCATCGACGGCGAGCAGGATGTCGCCGGGCTTGATGCCACCGGTGTCGGCCGGGCTGCCGCGCAGCACGCCGGCAATCAGCGCGCCACTGGTGTCCGGCAAGCCGAAAGACTCGGCCAGGTCGACGGTGATCTCCTGCGCCTCGACACCGATCCAGCCGCGTGTCACGCTGCCGGTGGCAATGATCTGTTCCATGACGTTGCGTGCGAGCGAGATCGGGATCGCAAAACCGATGCCGAGCGAGCCGCCGGAACGCGAATAGATGGCGGTGTTGATGCCGATCAGGTTGCCGTGGCTGTCGACCAGAGCACCACCCGAATTGCCCGGGTTGATCGCGGCATCGGTCTGAATGAAGTTCTCGAAGGTGTTGATGCCGAGATGCGACCGCCCGAGGGCCGAGATGATTCCCATCGTCACCGTCTGGCCGACACCAAAAGGATTGCCGATCGCCAGCGTGACGTCGCCGACGGCGATGTCGTCCATCCTGCCGAGTGTGATTGCCGGCAGGGCGAGTGCCTGGCCGTTCCGCGCGCTGATCTGCAGGACCGCCAGGTCGGACTCCGGATCGCTGCCAACCAGGCGGGCGTCAAGGCTGCGCCCGTCGCTGAGGGCGATCTCGATCTGATCGGCACCCTCCACGACATGGAAATTCGTGAGAACATAGCCACTCGAACTGACGATGACTCCCGAACCGAGACCGGCGGTCTTCGGACTCTCGCCGTCACCGCCTTCGCCGAAGAAATGCCTGAAGACCGGGTCATCGAGCAGCGGATTGCGGCGAGCCCTGACCTTCTGCGAAGTGAAGACGTGCACGACCGACGGCAACGCCTTGTCGGCTGCCTCGCGAAACGAGGCGGGCCGCTCTGGCACGGCAGGTGCCGCCGATTCGCGCAGGGCAACGACGCTGGCCCCGACCGGCGAGCCGCGGCCGATCCACTCCGGCTTCAGCGTACTGACGACGAAGAGAACGGCAAGACCAACCGTCACCGTTTGTGCAAAAATCAGCCAGAGCCTGCGCATGGGCGAAAAACCGGAGCCTTTGGATGAAACGCGAAGAATTGACCCGTTACCTGGAGGATCTGCTGGAGCCGGGACGCTTCCGGGATTATTGCCCAAACGGCCTGCAAGTGGAAGGACGCCACGAGATCAGGCGCCTGGTTGCCGGCGTCAGCGCCACGCAGGCGCTGCTCGACGCCGCGGTCGAGCATGCCGCCGATACCATCCTGGTCCACCATGGCTGGTTCTGGCGGGGCGAGGACGGGCGCGTGACGGGAGTCCGCAAGACCCGTCTGCGGACGCTGCTGCAGCATGACATCAACCTCTACGCCTTCCACCTGCCGCTCGACAGCCATCACGAACTGGGCAACAACGCGCAGCTCGCGAAGCGCCTCGACTGGATCGCCGACGGCCGCTTCGGCGAACAGGAAGTCGGCTGGCTCGGCCACCTGCCGGTGCCCCTGCCTGCCCGGGAACTGGGCGAGCGCGTCGCGCTGGCGCTGCAGCGACCGCCCCTGCTGCTCGGCGACGGCGAGCGCCTGGTGCGGCGCGTCGCCTGGTGCTCGGGCGCGGCGCAGGGGATGTTCGAACAGGCGATCGCGCTTGGCGTCGATCTCTATCTGAGTGGCGAAGCGTCGGAGCCGACGACGCATCTCGCACGCGAGTCGGGGGTAGCCTATCTCGCCGCCGGCCACCATACGAGCGAGCGCTACGGCGTCATGGCGCTGGCCGCACACCTCGGCGAACGTTTCGCGCTCGACTGCCGCTTCGTGGACGTCGACAATCCTGTCTGAATCCGATGAGGAACCACCATGACCCATGCTTTCCCTCCACCACCACGCGTCGCCCTGCCGGTGACCGGCAGCGATGCCCTGTTCCCGGTACGGCGTGTCTATTGCGTCGGGCGCAACTACGCCGATCACGCGATCGAGATGGGCGCCGACAGCCGCGAACCACCTTTCTTCTTCAGCAAGCCGGCCGATGCGCTGGTTGCCGGCGGCGGCGATGTACCCTATCCGCCGCTGACCGGCAACCTGCAGCACGAAGTGGAACTGGTGGTCGCTCTCGCGGCCGGTGGTGAGCAGATTCCGGTTTCACGGGCCCTGGACTGCGTCTTCGGCTATGCCGTCGGGCTCGACCTGACGCGGCGTGATCTGCAACAGCGGGCGAAGGACAAGGGCCACCCCTGGGACATGGCCAAGGGCTTCGACCACAGTGCGCCGATCGGCGCCATCTCTCCGCTGGCTGTCAGCGGCCATCCGGCGCAGGGCACCATCCAGCTCAGGGTCAACGGTCAACTGCGACAGGATGGCGACCTCGGGCAGATGTCATGGAAAGTGGCCGAGGTCATCGCCAATCTGTCGACCTATGTCCGCCTGCAGCCGGGCGACCTCATCTTCACCGGAACCCCGGCTGGTGTGTCTACGGTGACCCGCGGCGACCTGCTCGAGGCGACGGTTGCCGGCGTCGGCGAGCTGACGGTGAGGCTGGTCTGAGATTGACGAATGACTTGCGTGTCGCCGGCAGTCGGCAACGGCTTGCTCGCTCGGAGCCACGTCGGCGACCCGCTCGACGGATCGGCCAGACCGCCGAGACCATTCCGATCCCACATCACGGAGAACGCTCATGAGCCTCCCTCGCATCCTCCTCGCCGCCCTGCGCCGCGGCTCCTCCCGCGTCAACTGCGCGCTGGCCCTGACGCTGGCCATCGTTGCGGGCAACGCGCCAGTCCTTGCCGAAGGGATCGAAACACCGACGAAGGGGCAGACGGTCTATGTGCCGATCTACTCCGAGGTTCGGCACGGCAATGTCGCCGCCACCGGCAGGACCGACGTTACCCTGCTGTCGGTTCTGGTGAGTGTGCGCAACACGGATCCGCTCAACTCGATCCGCGTCGTCTCGGCCAATTACTACAACACCGAAGGCGTGCTTCTGCGCAACTCGCTGCCCGCTCCGCGGGTCGTTCCGCCCTTCGGCACCCTCGAGCTGTTCGTCGAACAGCGCGAGAATCTGGGCGGCTCGGGTGCCAACTACGCGATCAAGTGGGACGCAACCGTACCCGTATCGCAGCCGACGATCGAGGCCCTGCATTCACGCTTCCAGGCAGGGTATTCGGTCGCCTTCATTTCCCGCGGTCGGGCAATCTCCGAGCCATGATCACTGTCGCCAGCGGCGAAGCCTGCCCGGGCGTGACCTGACCCGCACGGGCCCGCACCATGTCCGGCCGCACGCAACCGATCAGGCTGACGGCGACGCCCGAGGACCAGCGGATCGCGCAGCTCGCCGCGGCGGCGATCGGCCTGTCGCTGGTTGACGCGGCGATCCCGCTGCCGCTGCCGGGGGTCAAACCCGGTCTTGCCAACATCGTCACCCTGATCGTCCTGGCGCGTCACGGCTGGGCCGCCGCAGCCTGGGTCACCGGCCTGCGCGTTCTTGCCGGCAGTCTGTTGCTCGGGCACTTTCTTTCGCCGGGCTTCTTCATGAGCGTCAGCGGGGCTGCGTGCAGCCTGATCGTCCTGGCGCTCGCGTGTCGACTGCCGCGTCGCAGCTTTGGCCCGGTCAGTTGGAGCATCGTCGCGAGCTTTGCACACATCGGCGGCCAGTTGTTGCTGGCCCGGCTGTGGCTGATCCCGCATGACGGACTGTTCTACCTGGTGCCGCTCTTTGCTTGCGCGGCGCTGGCTTTCGGCATCATCAACGGGGTCATCGCGGCCCGCCTTCTCAGCGAACCAGCAATCCCGCAGAACGGAGTCACCAGTGCCTGAAACCATCTGTCTCGCGTTAACCGGCGCCTCGGGCATGCCCTATGGGATCCGCCTGCTCGAATGCCTGCTGGCGGCGGGCTGCCGGGTGCAACTGGTCTACTCGCAGGTGGCGCAGATCGTCGCCCGCCAGGAAATGGGCATCGAACTGCCGGCGCGCGCCAGCGAGGCGCGCACTCTGCTGCGGGAACGCCATCGCGGCTTGCCGGGACAACTCGAGGTCTATGGCCGCGAGGAATGGTTCGCGCCGCTGGCCAGCGGGTCGAACCCACCGGACGCGATGGTCGTCTGCCCTTGTTCGATGGGAACCCTGGCGGCGATCGCCCAAGGGCTGGCGAGCAAACTGATCGAGCGTGCCGCCGATGTCGTCCTCAAGGAAGGCCGCAAGCTGATCCTGGTGCCGCGCGAGACACCGCTGTCGACCATTCACCTGGAAAACATGCTGCGGCTGGCACGCGCCGGCGCCATCATCATGCCACCCAACCCCGGCTTCTACCACCAGCCGCAGCAGGTCGCAGACCTGGTCGACTTCGTCGTCGCCCGCATCCTCGATCAACTGCGCGTCCGGCACGCGCTGCTGCCCCGCTGGGGCGATCCGGCGCCGGACCGGTGAGCCCGTGGCGGGCGATGCGGGTCTGATGCGCAGCGCCCGCTCGCCGACGCTGCTGGTGCTGGTCTTCTGCTGCGCCGAGGTCTTTTCGATGGCCGGCTTCGCGCTGGTGCCGTCGCTGCTGCCACGGCTGTCGCAGCACTGGTCCCTGTCGGCGACTGCTGCCGGCTGGCTGGGAGGCATCTTCTTTCTCGGTTACATCCTCGCCGTGCCGCTGCTCGTGAGCCTCACCGACCGCGTCGACGCGCGCCGCATCTATCTCGCCTGCGCCGCGCTGAACGGGCTCGCGCTGGCGGGCTTTGCCCTTCTGGCCGACGGCTTCGTCGCTGCCCTGGGCTGGTGGTGGCTGGCCGGCCTGGCCCTGGCCGGGACCTACATGCCCGGCCTGAAAGCGCTGACCGACCGGCTGCCGGCAGCGCGGCAGTCGCGTGGAACAGCCTTCTACACGGCCACTTTCGGCGTCGGCGCCGGTCTGTCGTACCTCTGGATCGAACTGACGCAGCGCCATCTGTCCTGGCCGCTGCTGTTTGCCCTGGCCGCCGCCGGCGCGACCGTGGCGGTTCTGCTGGTCTGGCTCGGTGTGGCACCGGTCGCCAGCCCACCGCCGCCCCGCGATCGCGCCGCCCATTGGCGCCTGGTGCTCGGCGACCGGCGCATCCTCGCGTTCTGCGGCGCCTACTTCGGTCACAACTGGGAACTCTTCGGTTTTCGCGCCTGGCTTGTTGCCTGCCTCGTCTGGAGCCACGGCCGACTGCCCGACGCGTGGACGGCGATGCCGGGGGTGGTGGCCGCGCTGGCAACCTTTCTCGCCGTTCCGGCGAGTGTCCTCGGCAACGAGGGCGCGCACCGCTGGGGGCGCAGCCGCTGGCTGCGAACCGTCATGCCCCTGTCGTGCATGCTGGCGCTCGTCGTCGCTTGCGCAAGCGACCGCCCGGGGCATGTCCTGGTGCCGCTGCTGCTGCTCTACGCAGCGAGCATGAACCTCGATTCGGCGGCGCTGACCGCCGGCTTGGTCAGCGAGACGGCAAGCGACCACCGCGGTACGGCTCTCGCGCTCTACTCGGCGGTCGGCTTTGCCGGCGGATGCATCGGCCCCCTGGCCTTCGGCATCGCGCTCGACCTCTTCGGCCGCACCGATCCGGCCGGCTGGGCAGCCGGTTTCGTCAGCCTGGCGATCGGTGTCGGCTTTGGCCGCTGGGCCATCGGCAGGAGCACGCAGCCGACGGCAGCCACCAGACGCTGACGGGCGCCCACTTTCTTGCCTTCACTGACGAAGTCCTGCAGTATTGGCCCATGAGTCAGGGGACAGCGCATGCCATCGATCGCCGTCAGCGGAGGATGCTGCTGATCTGGCTCGGCTGCCTGCTGTTGGGGGTGCTGCTGTTGCTCGCCTATCAGCTGTGGTTGAGCTATCACGAGCAGGTTCGCGAGGCCGAGACGAAGACCCGCAACTACGCCGCGATCTTCGAGACCCGCCTCGACGCCACCCTGCGCCGAAGCGATGCCGTTCTCCACGGAATGATCCGGCTACTGCCCGCTACGGTCATGAGCCGGCAGGCGGCCGCGCGGAACGCGCGGCCAATCGGCGATGAACTCGACCTGCATCTGCTGAACTTCGGCGAAGTCGTCGGTCTTCGGGTCTTCGATGCCGAGGGACAGCTGCTCTACAGCTCCGACCGGGCGAGGACACCGCGCATCGAGGTGAGCGACCGCGACTACTTCATCGCACTCAGGGACGACCCGCAGGCGGGGCTGTTCTTCTCCGAGGTGATCGATTCGCGGGCAACCGGCCGGCCAAGCCTGATCGTCGCGCGCGCCTTGCGCGACGATCAGGGGGTCTTTCTCGGACTGGTCAGCGCCGTGCTCGATCTCGCCCGCTATCAGGAGATCTTTCGCGCCGTCGATCTCGGCCAGCAGGGGTCGATATCCTTCCGGCGCAGCGACGATCAGCGCCTGGTGGTTCGCTGGCCGCACATCCCGGGCGAGGTCAACAGGACGCTCTCTCCGGAGCATCCCGTCCGCCAGCAGATGAGCCGCGGGGCAAGAAGCGGCACCCTGCACTTTGCTGCCCAGACCGATGGCATCGAGCGCATCTACAGCTATCAGCAACTCGAGCATTACCCTTTCTATTTCATCATCGGTGCCAGCCGTGACGAGCTTCTGAGCGGCTGGCGAGCGCGGGCACTGGTCGTCGGCATGTCCGCTCTGCTGCTCCTCGCGCTGTTCGCCACCCTGCTGCTCCGCCTCTGGCAGAGCGAGACGCGCGAGGCGACGGTCATTGCCGACCTGTTGCGCAGCGAGAGCCTGCAGCGCGCGAAGGGTGAGCGGCTCGCGGTATTCGAGCGGCTGGCCGACAACGCCAGCCAGGGAATAGCCATGCTGTGCGCGGACGGCGAACTGAGCTACGCCAACCCGGCGCTGCGCCGGCTGCTGGACATTCCCGCCGAGGCGGCCAGCGGCGACTACGCGCTGGCCCGTTTCTGCAGCCCGGAGAACGCCCACCGGCTGCAGCAGCATGTCCTGCCGGCAACCGTCACTGACGGCCAGTGGAGCGGGGAACTCGAACTGCTGTCGCTGCAGGGTCGTCGCATCCCGGCGCTGCATACGCTGTTCGTCGTCCAGGGTGGCGACGGCGGGACGGCGATCGTTGCCGACCTGCTGGCCGACCTCAGCGAACGGCAGCGGATGGAGCAGCGCAATCGCCAGTTGCTGGCCGAGATGGAAACCCTGCTCAGCAACGCGCTGGTCGGCATCGTCCACCTGCGGCAGCGGCGAGTCGTGTCATGCAACCGGCGCCTCGAGGAGATCTTCGGCTATCGGCCGGGTGAGTTGATCGGTGAATCGTCCGAGTGCTTTTACCCCAGCCATGATGTCTTCGTCAGGATCGGCGAGCGCGCCTACGCGGTGGTCGGCGAAGGGCGCGACTTCAATACCGAACTGACGCTCCGGCGCAAGGACGGCAGCCTCTTCTGGGGTGCGCTGACCGGCCGCGCGATCGATCCCGGACGGCCGCACGATGGCAGCATCTGGGTCTTCGCCGACATCTCCGAACGCCAGCAGGCGGAAGAGGAGTCACGCAACCTCCTGCAGGCGGTCGAGCAGAGTCCGGTCACCATCGTCATCACCAATCGTGACGGCGACATCGAGTACGTCAACCCGAGCTTCACCCGCGTGACCGGCTACTCCCGGCTCGAAGCGATTGGCCAGAACCCGCGCATCCTGAAATCCGGCGACGTGCCAGCCGAGGTCTATGAGACCTTGTGGCGGACGCTGGGCGAAGGCAAGGTGTGGACCGGGCTGCTGCACAACAGACGCAGGAACGGCACGCTGTTCTGGGAGAGTGCTTCGATCGCGCCGGTTTTCGGCGATCACGGCGAGGTGACGCACTACCTTGCGGTCAAGGAGGACGTGACCGAGCGCCTGCTGGCCGAGAAGCAGCTGCGCGAAAGCGAGGAGGCGTTCCGGCGGCTCTTCGAGGACGCCAAGGATCCGCTGCTGCTGCTCAAGGAGGCCGCTTTCATCGACTGCAACACGGCCACCCTGGAACTGCTCGGATACCCGTCGAAGGACGAGTTCCTCGGCCGCAGCCCGGATGACATCTCGCCACCGTATCAGCCCGATGGCCAGCCATCGAAGGACAAGGCTCGAACGATGATGGCCGCTGCGCAACAGTTCGGCTATCACCGCTTCGAGTGGACGCACCAGCGCCGCGATGGCAGCACGGTAGCGGTCGAAGTCACCCTGACGCCGATCACGCTGCGCGGCGAGGTGATCCTGCACACCCTCTGGCGCGACATCAGCGAGCGACGCCTGACCGAGAAGCGCCTGCGCCTGCTGGCGGCGGTGTTCGAGAACAGCGCCGAGGCGATCATGGTCAGCGACCGTGACAACCGCATCGTCGAAGTCAACGCCGCGTTCTCACGCCTCACCGGCTACAGCGCCGACGAGGTGCGCGGCAGCGACCCACGCCTCCTGTCGTCAGGACGAGCTTCGGCGGACGAGTACCGCACGATGTGGCAGGCGATCGCCGGCAGCGGTCACTGGCAGGGCGAAATCTGGGACCGTCGCAAGGATGGCACCTTCTATCCCAAATGGCTGTCGATCTCGACGATTCGGGGCATTGACGGCAGCGTCGACAACTACATCGGCAGCTTCGTCGATATCTCCGAGCGCAAGGCTGCCGAGGAACGGATCCAGCATCTGGCGCACTTCGATACGCTGACCCAGTTGCCCAACCGCTCCAATCTGCAGGGCCGTCTCGAGCAGGCGCTGGCAGCAGCGCGACGCGAAGGCGCGAGTTGCCCGCTGGCAGTCATGTTCCTTGACCTCGATCGCTTCAAGAACATCAACGATACGCTCGGCCATCACGTCGGCGATGCGCTGCTGCTCGAAGTATCGCAGCGCCTGACCGGAAGTGTCCGGGCCAGTGACATCGTCGCCCGACTGGGCGGCGACGAGTTTGTCGTCGTGCTCTCGCGGGCCGACGCCCTTGCTGCCGAACGCGTTGCCACGAAGATTCTGCACGCACTGTCGCAGCCGTACCAGATCGATGGGCAGGGCATGCACACGACCTCGAGCATCGGCATCGCCGTCTTCCCCGGTGATGGCGACACGGTCGAGGTGCTGATGCGCAATGCGGACGCAGCGATGTATCACGCCAAGTCGGCGGGACGCAACAACGTCCAGTTCTTCACCGCCAGCATGAACCAGGCGGCCAGGGACCGGCGGCACCTCGAAGAGGATCTGCATCTGGCGCTGCAGAGGAATCAGTTCGTTCTCCACTACCAGCCGCAGGTCGATTCTCGGCGCCGGGTCTTCGGCGCCGAGGTCCTGCTGCGCTGGCAGCATCCACAGCATGGTCTGGTCCCGCCCGGGAAGTTCATCCCGCTGGCCGAGGATACCGGCCTGATCGTCCCGATCGGCCAGTGGGTGCTGGCGACCGCCTGCGCGCAGCTTGCCGCCTGGAGCGGTGACGGCCGCGCCGGCGAACTGCAGGTGGCGGTGAACGTCAGTGCACGCCAGTTCCGGCAGGCGGATTTCGTCGACCAGCTGCACGGGTTGCTGCAACGCAGCGGGGCCGACCCGACGCGACTCAAGCTGGAGCTGACCGAGAGCCTGGTGCTCGACAACGTCGCCGACACGATAGCCAGAATGAACGCCATCAAACAGCTCGGGGTCACCTTCTCGATGGACGACTTTGGCACCGGCTACTCCTCGCTGTCCTATCTGACGCGACTGCCACTCGATCAACTGAAGATCGACCGCGCTTTCGTCAGCCGGTTGCCGGACAACCAGAGCGATGCCGTGATTGCGCAGACGATTGTCACCATGGGGCGCAGCCTTGGCCTGACAGTGATCGCCGAGGGGGTGGAGACGGCAGCGCAGTGCGAGTTTCTCGATCGCCATGGCTGCCACGGTTACCAGGGCTTCATGTTCGGCCGTCCGGTGCCGGTTGCCGAGTTCAGGCGGTCGCTGCGCGACGCTGCTGACTGACGGTGTGGATGGTGGCTGGCGACTGGTGCCCGGGGCACCGGAGGCGGTGAGGAGAGGATGACGGAACGAACTACCGCCCGCTGTCCGTGCCAGCCCCGGTCGGCCGCAAGGACAGGAGCAGGCGCCTGATCGGCGTCGGCAGTGCCGCCTCGGCGGTCTGCTCCAGCGGCAGCCAGTGCCAACGATCCTCGCATGCCGCGTGGGCGACGAGGTGGACGTCAGCTCGCAGGACGGAGAGGGTCAAACGGAAGTGGGTGAAGCGGTGATTGATCGCTGGCAGCTCGATCGTCGCCAGCAGGCGGCAGCCGTGTCGCTGCGCCAGCGCCTCTACCGACCCTGCTGCGATCTCCGGCAGACTCAGCAGGCCACCCCAGATACCGCTCGCCGGACGGCGCTCGAGCAGCACGCGGCGCCCGTCGGTGAGCATGATGACGCTCTCCCGGCGCTCCGGCAGCGGCTTCTTCGCCACCCGGCCAGGCAGTTCCGCCTGGCGCCCCTGCTGCCGCGCGCTGCACAGCGACGCCAGGGGACAGCGGTCGCAGGCGGGGTGGCGATGGACGCACACCGTTGCTCCGAGGTCCATCATGCCTTGCGAGTAGGCTTCGATGTCGGTCGCCGGCAGCAGTGCTTCGGCCAGAGCCCACATCCGGCGCCGACCGGCGGCGGGCGAAGTGCTGTCGTCGAGGGCAAAGCATCGCGCCAGAACCCGTCGGACGTTGGCATCGAGGATGGCAGCCCGGCGACCGAAGGCGAAGACGCTGATCGCTGCCGCGGTCGAGCGACCGATTCCCGGCAGGCGCGCAATGATCTGCGGGTCGCTGGCGAACTGGCCGCCATGCAGCCCGACGATCGTCTGCGCGCAGAGGTGCAGGTTGCGGGCACGGGCGTAGTAACCAAGGCCCGCCCACGCTTCGAGGACACGCGTCAACGGCGCCGCGGCGAGGGCCTCGATCGTCGGAAAGCGAGCGCAGAAGCGTTGGTAATAGGGAATCACCGCACACACCTGCGTCTGCTGCAACATGATCTCGGACAGCCAGACATGGTACGGGTCGCGGGTCTGCTGCCACGGCAGCGCGTGGCGCCCGTTTGTCTTCTGCCAGGCCACCACCCGTGCGGCAAACCCGGCGGCGGCGGCCGCCGCCGCCGCGCTCACCGGTGGCAGCACCGGTGATGCGGCCCGGTGGCCCGCACCCGCCCCGGGCGCCGCCACGCGGCAGCCCGGCTCAGGATGCACGGCCCCGCAGCAGAACCATGCATGAGTTCCGTGTCGACAGCGGCCAACGAGAAAGCCATAATGGACCCCCACTCTCTTCGTCAACACAGCTTCTGCGGCGCATTCGGTCGAGGAAGCGGAACCGGGAAGCAGGCTGATGACCACTGTCCCCAGCCCGTCCGGATGCCGTGTCGCATCTTGAAAGCCAATTTTCTTGCCGATGTTCCTGATCTTAGCATGCTGCCGCTGCGCCTCCCGACCGCGTGATGCGTCCGCCGCTTGATACCCCGGAAAACGTCGAACCCGGCAATCACGTCGCGGCACTCCTGCGTCCAGAGTCGGCTGCAGATCCGTCGCTGACGTCGCGCGAGCTGGCCAGCCGAGCCTTTCGCGACGCGCTGGGCGGCTTTGCCACCGGCGTCACCGTCCTCACCGCGCTGGCGCCCGATGGGCAGCCAGTCGGGGTGACCATCAGCTCGTTCAACTCGGTCTCCCTGCAGCCGCCACTGATTCTCTGGAGCCTTGCCTGCGATTCGCCGCGCCTGGAGGCTTTTCGCCGTTCCCGGCATTATGCGGTAAACGTCCTTGCGGCGGACCAGGAATGGATTTCGGATCGCTTTGCAAGCCGGGATGCCGATCGTTTTTCGGGCGTGCACACCATTGCCGGAATGGGCGGCGTGCCCTTGCTCCACGGATGCGCCGCGTGCTTCGAGTGCAGCAGCGAGGCGCATTATCCGGGCGGTGACCACATCATCTTTGTCGGCCGTGTCAGCCGTTTTTCGCGTAACGAACTGGCGGCGCCACTGATTTTCCACGGCGGACGCTACCGGGTTCTGAGCGACGCTTCCTGAGCACCACTGCAACCGTCGGCAGAACGCTGAGCCAGGCAGTACCTGTAGTCATGGCGCGGACAATGACTCAGCGAAGTCATGTTAAAGCCGGCGATTATCGTCTCTCCCGCGCGATCGCCTGCGCCATCGGGCGCCCAACACGATGCCGTGCCGGCCGCCGAACACAGGCGGCGACATCCGGCGACGAATGCACGCCGCCAACAGATGTTCCGCCGGCAGTTGCGGCGCGTGCCGGGACACGACTCGGTGCAGCCCGCCATCGTCGCCCGCCCGATCCATTCTGTCAGAGAATCTTGGCAATCATTCACCATTGGTGTATAACTGCAATTTTTTAAAGGAGGAATATATGGCTAGCTACAAAGAACTGCTTGCGCAACGGGCGCTGCTGGAGAAACAGATTGAAGAGGCGCGCCAGGCGGAAGTTTCCGACGCCATTGCGCAAGCAAGAAAACTGATTGTCGAGCATGGCCTGACTGCCGCCGACCTCGGTTTCAAAGTCGGTGGCCTGTCTGCACCCGCCAAGGCGAAGGTGGCAGTGGCAGCGAAATACCGTGGCCCCAATGGAGAAAGCTGGTCGGGTCGCGGCAAGGCTCCGAACTGGCTCACCAGTCTCGAAAGCGACGGCCGCCAGCGCAGCGAGTTTCTCGTTTAACACTCCCGACAGCGATTCCTGGCCTCGTTGGCTGGTGCCGCCACTGGCCGCCAGCCGCGGGCCCCGCCGCCTGCCTTCTGCGCCCGGTTGCTTGCGGCTGGCACCCTCAGGGCGGCCAGCCGACCGCCCTGAGGGCGATTATCCGGACACCGGTCGTGAAACGGTTACCGTCCGTCGGTAATGGCAGGAGTGGACTTCCGCTTGACGACAAGGAGCCAGAAAGTGAACATCCTGGTGACGGGGGGCTGCGGCTATATCGGCTCGCATGCCTGTGTTGCACTGATTCTCGCCGGCCACGAGGTCACCGTGGTTGACGATCTGTCGAACAGCCGGGTCGAGGTTCTCGACCGCGTGGCGACAATAGCCGGTCGCAAGCCATCCTTCTTCCTGGGCGATGTTCGCGACCAGTGCCTCTTGCGACGGGTTTTTGCCAGTGCCCCGATGGCCGCGGTTTTCCATTTCGCCGGTCTCAAGGCGGTCGGCGAGTCCGTCGCGCAACCCCTGCGTTATTATGACTGCAACGTCGGCGGGGCGATTTCCCTTTGCCACGCCATGACCGAGGCAGCGGTGAGAACCTTGATCTTCAGCTCGTCGGCCACCGTCTATGGCGATCCCGCTTCAGTGCCGATCGGCGAGGGTTTTCCGCGCTCGGCGACCAATCCCTATGGTGCCAGCAAGCTGATGATCGAAGACATCCTCGCCGACCTCTGCATTGCCGAGGAAGACTGGCGGATTGCTCGCCTGCGCTACTTCAACCCGGTTGGGGCGCACGAGAGCGGCCTGATCGGCGAGGAGCCCAACGGCGTTCCCAATAACCTGATGCCTTATGTGGCGCAGGTCGCACAGGGAATCCGCCCTTACCTGAACGTGTTTGGCAGTGATTACCCAACAGCGGACGGGACCGGGGTCAGGGATTACATCCATGTGATGGACCTGGTCGATGGACACGTCGCGGCACTCGATTATCTGCGCGCGAGAAAGGGGCTGTTGACGGTGAATCTCGGTACCGGCTGCGGTTACTCGGTACTCGACATGGTGCGTGCCTTCGAGTCGGCCAGCGGTCGCCCGGTGCCTTACGTCCTCGCCCCCCGCCGACCCGGCGATATCGCGTCGTGCTACGCTGACCCCGCACTCGCCGCCAGCCTGCTCGGGTGGAAGGCGCAGCGCGGCATCGAGCAGATGTGCAGCGATGCCTGGCGCTGGCAGACATGTAGTGCTGCCGGCTGAAGCGGGGGAATGGCGACATACGCTGTCGGCGACATCCAGGGCTGCCTGGATTCGCTGCTGCTGCTGCTCGACAAGTGCGGCTTCGATCGCAACAGGGACCGGCTGTGGCTGGTCGGCGACCTGGTCAATCGCGGCCCGCGCTCCCTCGAGACCCTGCGTTTCGTGCGCGATCTCGGTCCGGCTGCGACGACCGTGCTCGGCAACCATGACCTCTACCTGCTGATGGTGGCGGCAGGCGTGGACCGGCGCGGCAAGGGTGACACGCTCGGCGAGATTCTTGCCGCGCCGGACCGCGACGAACTGCTCGACTGGCTGCGACACCAGCAACTCTGCCACCTCGAGGACGACTTCTGTCTGGTCCATGCCGGGCTGCTGCCGCAATGGACAACGGCAACCGCGCGGGCGCTGGCGGCGGAGGTCGAGGGTGTCCTGCAGGGACCATCCTGTGATGAATTCCTGGCCAACCTGTGGGGCAGCGAGCCGCTTTGCTGGAGCGATGACCTGCAGGGCTGGTCCCGCCTGCGGGTGATCGTCAACGCCATGACCCGCATGCGCTTCTGCTCGCTGAGCGGGACGATGGACCTGAAGGCCAAGGGAGAAGCAGCCGACGCACCGGCGGACCACCTGCCGTGGTTCGACATCCCCGGACGACGCAGCGCCGACGCGGTCCTGATCATCGGCCACTGGTCGGCACTCGGCCTGCGCATCGAGGACAGGCTGCTGGCACTCGATTCCGGCTGTTTCTGGGGCCGCCACCTGAGCGCCGTTCGCCTGGAGGACCGGGCCGTCTTCCAGGTGGATTGTTCGAGCAGCGAAAGCCAGGTCTGATCCAGCGCCGCTGCTCCGACGAGGTCTGCTTCCCTTGACCCGCGGAACCCGTTGCCGACTCACCATGGCGCCGCCATCGCGCATGCATGCCTGCTAGAATCGCCGACGAATTGCCGGGGAGAGGACGCATGCAGACAACAACGCAGCTCGCACGACGCCGCTTGCAGCCCATGCTGGCGCTGATGGTGGGGATCGTGGTGGCGGTCGGTGGCTTGATGGCGATCGGACACCTGGCAGGCAGCGGCAGTGACGAGGTCGATCCCGCCGACACGCCGTTCGCGGTGATCGACGGAGCGCACCGCGAGCTGGACGGATCGCCGGCACTGGCAGTTTCTTTCAGCCTGCCGCTCGAGGCCAAGGGAGATCACGAGCGCTATCTGCAGGTGCTCGAAATGCCGGCCGAGACGAAGGCAGCCGCAACTCCGGACGCCGAAGCGGACGGCGAGGACGACGCTGGCACGGCCACGATCGCCGCGGCAGGCGAGAGCCGCCGCCTGGCCAATGACGATGCGCTCGCCGGCGGCAAGCCGGTTGCCGGTGCGTGGGTCGTCGGCGACAACCCACGCCTGCTGTTCTTCCCGCACATCAAGCCGCAGACCCGCTACGTGGTCCGCGTGCAGCCCGGCCTGAAGGCACGCAACGGCAGCCAGCTCGACGGCGAGGTTCGTTTCTCGATTCTGACGGCGGCCGTTGCCCCGGCCTTCTACTTTGCCAGCCGCGGCATGGTCCTGCCGGCGGGACAGGCTGGTGGCCTGCCGGTGACGACGGTGAACGTACCCGAGGTGGACATCCAGTTCCTCAAGGTCAAGACGGATCAACTGCCGAGGTTCCTCGAACAGGTCATCGCCGCCCCGGCTGGCCCTCGTCGCGGCGCCGCAGAGGCGGGCACCGACGAGGAGCACGGCGACCAGGAAGACGACGCCGAGGACGGTCATCGCTACAGCGGCAGCCGCCTCAAGGGCGCCGTCGGCAGCTGGGACCTGGATCAGATCCACCGCATGACGAGCAGCAGCTTCGTTGGGCGTTTTCTCACCGAACAGAAGGCGAACCGGCGCAGCGTCACCTTCATTCCGGTCGAAGGCATTGCGGCGCTGCGCGAGCCGGGCATCTACGTCGCGGTGATGTCGCAACCGAACCGCTTCCGCGACGACTACCAGACGACCTACTTCTACGTCAGCGATCTCGGCCTGCACCTGCGACAGTATCCCAGTCGCGGTGCCGATGCCTATGTCAGCTCGCTACGCGATGGCCAGGCGCTGGCCGGTGTCGAGGTGAGCTGGATCGATCGTCAGGGCAGGACGCTGGCCAGCACGCAGAGCGACCGGGACGGTCGCGCCGCCTTCGCCGAAAAGCCGGCGGCTGCGCGTGTGCTGTTGGCGCGCAAGGGCGAGCAGATGTCGCTGATCGCCCTCAAGGAACCGGCCCTCGATCTCGCCGAGTTCGACGTCGCCGGCATGCCATACTCGCCGGTACGCCTTTTCGCCTATGGCGGTCGCAACCTCTACCGCCCCGGCGAGCGCTTCGAGGTTTCGGTGATCGCACGCGACGCCGATGGTCAGCCGGTGCCGGCACAGCCGATCCAGGCGATCCTGCGCCGCCCCGATGGCAAGGCACAGTGGACGGCGAACTGGCAGGCGGAAAACACTGCCGCCGGTTACTACCGGCGGACGATCGAATTGCCGGGCGACGCCGCCACCGGTTCGTGGCTCCTCGAGCTGCGTGCGGATCCGGCAGCCAGACTGGCGGCAACCAGCCTGCCGTTCGCCGTCGAGGAGTTCCTGCCGGAGAGAATGCAGCTCGATCTGTCGACGGCCAGCGAGCGGCTGGCGGGCGATCAGGAGTGGCGGGTCGAAGCCAGCGGCCGCTATCTCTACGGTACGCCGGCTGCCGGTAACCGGCTGCTCGGCGTCGTCACCAGCGAACGCAGTCGCAACCCGTTGCCGCAGAAGCTTCCCGGCTTCGTCTTCGGTGACGCCGACGAAGACAGTGTCAGGACACGCGGCGAACTGCCGGAGCAGCGGCTCGACGAGCAGGGCCGGGCGGCGCTCGGCGTCGACCTGGAGGCCATTGGCAAACGACGCTCGCCGTTTGCCGTGCGCGCGACGCTCAGCCTGCTGGAAAGCGGCGGCCGGCCGGTGGTGCGAAGTGTCGAGCGGGTCTGGTGGCCAGCACCGGTGCTGGTCGGGGTGCGGCCGCTGTTCGTCGGCGCCTACGCGCGCGAGTCTTCCGCAGCCGATTTCGAGGTCGTCCGGGCGGACGCCGACGGCAACCTGAAGGCCGGAACGGCGCTGCCGGTGCGCCTGTTCCGCGAGAACCGCAACTACTACTGGCGCTTCGACGATCAGCGTGGCTGGAACTCGGGCTTCACCGAAACCGACGAGCTGATCGCGACGACCCAGGTGACGCTGCCTGCCGGTGGCCGCGGCAAGCTCAGCCTGCCGGTCAAGTACGGCCGCTACCGCGTCGAGATCCTCGATCCCGCAACCCGGCAGACGATGCGCTTCCGCTTCTATGCCGGCTGGGCGGCGAAGGACGACGAAGCGCAGGGGGTGCGCCCGGACCGGGTTGCGCTGAAGCTCGACAAACCCGCCTACTCGCTTGGCGAGACGGCACGACTGACGATCGTTCCGCCGCATGCCGGGCAGGCGCTGGTGACGGTCGAGGGTGACCGGGCACTGTGGGTGCGGCGCCTGTCGGTCGGTGCCGACGGCCGGACGATCGACATCCCGATCGACAAGGAGTGGCGGCGGCATGACCTGTACGTTTCGGTGATGGTCCTGCGGCCCGGCAGTGGCGACAAGGCAACTCCGGCGCGCGCCCTCGGACTGCTCCACCTGCCACTCGAGCGCGGCAACCGCAGGCTCGCGGTGACGCTCGAGGCGCCGCAGAAGATGGAACCCGAGCAGCTCCTCAAGGTCCGCGTCAAGGCGCCCGAAGCGGCCGGCCAGCAGGCGCTGCTGACCCTTTCGGCGGTCGATGTCGGCATCCTCAACATCACACGCTATGCGAGCCCGGACCCCTTCGCCTTCTTCTTTGCCAAGCTGCGTTACGGAGCCGACGCTTACGACGTCTACGGGCGGCTGATCGAGAAGATGGACGGCCAGAAGGGCAAGCTGAAGTTCGGTGGCGACGCGGCACCGAAAACAACCCGCAGCTTGCCGAAGAAGCTGCGGCTGGTCGATCTCTTCAGCGGCCCGGTGGTGCTCGACGACAAGGGCGAGGCCGAGGTCTCGCTGCCGGTCCCCGACTTCAACGGCAGCCTGCGCCTGATGGCGGTGGTCGCCACTGGCGACCGCTTCGGCATGCAGGAGGCGGAGGTCACCGTTGCCGCGCCACTCGTCGTCGAGCTGGCGACGCCGCGCTTTCTGTCGACTGGCGACAGCGCCGTGCTGGCGCTGGAAATCCAGAACCTTGCCGGCAGGGAGCAGGAGATCAGGCTCGCGCTGAGCAGTCGTGACGGTCTGCTGATCAGGAACGGCGAACAGCGGTTCGCACTCAAGGACCAGCAGAAGCGAATCCTGCAGATCCCGATCGAGGCCGGCAGCGCGCTCGGTCCGAGCGAAGTGACGGTGCGCGTCGACAGTCCGCTGCGGCGGATCGAGCGCACGTTCCCGCTCCTAGTGCAGGCGCCGACACCCCGCCAGTCGGTGGTGAGGCGGCTGACGATCGCCCCCGGTGACAGCGTCGAACTGCGCGAAGCGGAGCTGGGTGGCCTGCTGCGGCCGAGCGTGAACGCCACCCTGGCCATCTCCAACAAGGCACCGATCGACGTCCGCAGCGCCGTGCGTGGGCTGCTGAGCTACCCCTACGGCTGCGCCGAGCAGACCACGAGCACCGCCTACCCACACATCTTCGTCGACGAAGCGGCGGCGAGGCAGTTCAGCCTCAAGGCCTACACGCCGGCCCAACGCGCCGAGATGCTCGACAAGGCGATCGCCCGCCTGGCCGGCATGCAGGCGCCGAACGGCGGCTTCAGCCTGTGGGGCAACGTCGCCGAGTACCAGTACTGGCTGACCGCCTACGTCGCGAACTTCCTGCTCGACGCGCGCGAACAGGGCTTCAGCGTGCCGCCCGAAGTCGAGAAGCGGGCGCTGGATTTTCTCCTCAAGGGGCTGCAGGAAGGTGTCGCGAGCCTCCCGGTGGGAGCCGTCAACTACAACCAGAACGCGATCTGGAACGACCATCGCTACGCCGGCCCCGGACGCTTCGCGGTCCTCGCCTACGGCGCCTATGTGCTCGCCCGCCACGGCAGGGCGCCGCTGTCGACGCTGCGCCAGCTGCACGAATCGCGCGCAGCCGCGCACTCGGGGTTGGCGCTGGTGCAGCTCGGGCTGGCGTTGCGGCTGATGGGTGACGAAGCACGTGCCGCGAGCGCGATCGATGCCGGAATCCGCAAGCCGCGTGGCGGACCGGATGGCGCCTGGTGGGGCGACTACGGCAGCAACCTGCGCGACTGGGCGCTGATCCACGTCCTGCTCGACCGCCACCAGGTCAAGGCCGACGGGCGCGAGGACCTGCTGCGCCAGGTCGCCGCTGCGGTCGACGAACGGCGCCACTTCAGCACGCAGGAGCAGCTCGCGCTCTTCCTCCTCGGTCGGGAGTTCACCGGCCCCACCGCCAGCGAATGGTCTGCGGAACTGCTCTCGGCCGGCGAGGCGCAAGCGATCGGCGGTCGCGGCACGCAGTTCCAGGCGCTGTCGGCAGCCGAAGTGGCTGGCGGGGTGCGCATCAGGAACACGCACAAGGAGCGGCTGTTCGTCGAACTCAATCTGACCGGCAACCCGGCGCGACTGCCGGCGGCACGGCGTGATGCCTTCGACCTCCGGCGCGACTGGTTCACCGCCGACGGCCAGCCGCTCGGCAAGCGGACCCTGCGTGTCGGCGAGAGCGCGATCGTCCGCCTGCAGGTCAGCAGCAGCGGGCGCTACGCCAACGGCCTGATCGTCGACCACGTTCCGGCCGGCCTCGAGATCGAGAATGCCAACCTCGTCCAGGGTGAGCAGTCGGCGATCAGCATCGATGGTATCGACCCGCGGCAGGCGATGCAGAACGGCAACATCAGGCACGTCGAGTTTCGTGATGACCGCTTCGTCGTCGCCGCACGGCTCGCCGGCAAGATGCAGTTCTTCTACCGCGTGCGCGCCGTCACCCCGGGTCGTTTCGTCGTTCCGCCGACCTACGCCGAAGACATGTACCAACCGCAGATCCATGGCCTCGCCGGTGGCGACGAGGTGCTGCTGATCAGCAGCGACAGCGGAACGGATGGCGGCAACGGCAGGCAATGAGCCGCCGCGCGCGGTTGTGGCTGGCGGCGCTGCTGGCCTTGCTGCTGCTCGCCGACCAGCTCTTCCCGCCGCCACTGCAAGGCCACAAGGCGCCACAGGCGCAGGTCGTCCTGGCGCGTGACGGCACGCCGCTGCGCGCGTTTCCGGACCGCGAGCACATCTGGCGACATCCGGTCCGGCTGGAAGAAGTGTCGCCGCACTACATCGAAGCGCTGATCGGCTTCGAAGACCGCGCCTTCTGGTGGCACCCGGGCGTCAATCCCTGGGCCCTCCTGCGCGCCGGCGTGCTCTGGCTGCAGAACGGCCGCATCGTCTCCGGCGGGTCGACGCTGACCATGCAGGTGGCGCGTCTGCTCGAGCCGACACCGCGAACGCCGGCCGGCAAGTTGCGCCAGATCGTGCGTGCGTTGCAGATCGAACTGCGCTGCTCGAAGCGCGAAATCCTCGAGATCCATCTCCGCCTGGCGCCGATGGGCGGCGTCCTCGAAGGCGTCGAAGCGGCGAGCCGCGCCTACCTCGGCAAACCCGCACAGCGGCTGAGCGAGTCCGAGGCGGCGCTCCTCGCAGCGCTGCCGCAGGCGCCGTCACTGCTGCGGCCCGATCGCCACCCCGAACGCGCCCGCGCCGCGCGCGACAAGGTTCTGCAACGGATGGCGGGCCGCTGGCCTGCCAGCACGATCGCCGACGCGCGGCAGGAACCGGTGATCGCGCAGCCCGTGCGCGAACCCCTGCTGGCGCCGCTCTTTGCCGAGCGCATGCGGCGCCTGCAGCCACACGCGGCACGCATCGAGAGCACGCTCGATGCCGCCATGCAGCAGATGGTCGAGCAGATCCTCGCCACCCGGCTGGGCATCCTGCCGCCGCGGGTATCGATGGCGGCGCTGGTGATCGACAACGAGACGCTCGAGGTTCGCGCCTATGCCGGTTCGGCGGATTTCAGCGACAGCGAGCGCTTCGCGCACGTCGACATGGTCCAGGCGGCGCGCTCGCCGGGTTCGGCGTTGAAACCATTCCTCTACGGGTTGGCGCTCGATGAAGGACTGATCCACTCGGAATCCCTGCTGGCCGACGTGCCGCAGTCCTTCGCCGGCTACCAGCCGGGCAACTTCCAGGCCAGCTTCAGTGGCCCGGTCGGTGCCAGCGAAGCGCTGCAGCGATCGCTCAACGTGCCCGCCGTCGAGGTGCTCGAAAGACTGGGAGCACAGCGCTTCGTCTCGCTCTTGCGGCGCGGCGGGCTCAGGCTGGAACTGCCGCCGGGAGCGACCGCCAACCTGAGCGTGATCCTTGGCGGCGCGGCGGTCAACCTGGAAGGCCTGGTCGGTGCCTACAGCGCTCTGGCGCGCGCCGGCGTCAGCGGCCAACCGCGCTATCTTGCCGAATCGCCGCTGGTCGAGTCGCGCATGCTCAGCGCAGGAGCCGCCTTCATCATTCGCGACGTCCTCGAATCCGGCGGGCCGGTGGCGCGAATGGTCGATGGCGGCATCGGCAGCCGCCGCGGCATCGCCTGGAAGACCGGCACCAGCTTCGGCTTTCGCGATGCCTGGGCGGTAGGCGTGAGTGATCGCCATACCGCCGGTGTCTGGGTCGGCAGACCCGACGGAACGCCGAACCCCGGCTTTTTTGGCGCCAACATCGCGGCTCCCCTGCTGGTCGACATCTTTGCCGCGATCGACGATTCGCCGCCGGCCACCCGCATGCCACCAGCAGAGGTCAGCAGTACGCGCATCTGCTGGCCGCTGGGTACGCGCAGCGAGGGCACGCCGGTGCCGCTCTGCCATCAGCAGCGAACCGCCTGGATCCTCAACGATACCGCTCCGCCGACCTTCCCGGACCGGCTGCGAACGGGTCCCGCCCGCCATACCGACTACCGCGATCCGGCGACCGGGCAGCGGGTGCGGCCCGGCTGCGCCCGCGGCGGCACGCGTGCAGTCGAGATGGCGCGCTGGCCGGCGGCGCTCGAACCGTGGCTCGACCCGGCGCTGCGCGTGCGGGCGCTGCCACCACCGTGGACCGCCGCCTGCAGTGCGAGCGACGGCGGCAGCGGCAGCGGCCTGCGGATCGTCGGCCTGAGCAACGGGGAAACCATACGCCGCGCCGGCGACGGACCGCCGGTGAAGCTGCGACTCGAGGCTCGCGGCGGCGAGCAGGAACTGATCTGGCTGCTCAATGGCCGGCAGATCGGCCGCGTGCCGGCGGGGCAGCCATTGACATGGAGCTTCGCAGAGCAAGGCTCGTTCCAGGTCACGGTCATGGACCACGCCGGGCAGCACGACCGGGTCGAGATCAGCGTCCGCTAGCACCGCTGCGGAAGCCGCGTTTATTTCGGTTGACTGCGCCAGTCGGCTTTCCTAGACTCGATGGCGATGGACCGGGCGTTCGCTCCGGTGCCGTCCGACGACAAGACGATTTTCCGGGCCGAGCCGATGGCGTGCATACCTGCGCTACACGGGTACCGGCACGCCACACCGAGGAGGAAGACAAGATGCTGCACACGCTACGGCAACGATTCGCCACATCCCTGTTCGCCTTTGGCGCACTGCTTGGCAGCGCGCAGGCGAGCATGTACAGCGACCTGGTGTTCTTTGGCGACAGCCTTTCGGATACCGGCAACGTGCTCTCGCTGAGCACGGCGTTCTCCCCGCCGCCCTTCCCGAGTTTCCCGGCTGCTCCGGGGCGCTTTTCCAACGGTCCGGTGTGGACCGAGCACTTGGCACAGGGGCTTGGCTTCGCCGGCAACGCCGCTCCGAGCAACCTACTCTTCGCCGGTCCTGCTGCCGGCGTGATACCGATCGGGGCCCCTGGTGGGCAGAACTTCTCCTTCGGCGGTGCGCGCACCGAACTGGGTGGGTCCGCCGGGGCGACCACCGGTCTCACTGGTCAATTGATCGCCTGGAACGGCAGTGTCTTCAATCCAGCCACGGGCCTGACGCGTGCCGCCAATCCAGGCGCCCTGTACGTCGTCCTCGCCGGCGCCAACGACCTGCGCGACGCGCGCTCTGCCAACCCGGGGGCGACGCCGGGCGACGACGCCGCCCGCAAGGCGGCAGCACAGGCTACGGCGCAGAACATCAGCAACGCGATCGGTCTGCTCGCGCAGGCGGGTGCGCGCCATTTTCTGGTTTCGAGCCTGCCCGACCTCGGGCTGACGCCGGAGGCAGCGACACTCGGCAACGAGGCTGCGTCGACCGACGTGACGCTGCAGTTCAACGCTGCGCTGGCGGGGGGCATGGCCGCACTCGATGCCCTCTTCCTGGCCCAGGCGGGGATCGACCTTGACATCCGCACCCTAGACTTCTTCGGCCTCAGCAACGCGATCAACCAGGATGCCATCGGCAACGGCGGCAGCGTCTATGGAATCACCAGCGTGGCAGCACCCTGCATCGGCCCGGTCGCGCCGGGTGTCTACTTCTTCCCCGGCTCGGTCGACATCAACTGCAGCGTTTCGGCCTTCGCTGACGATCTTCATCCGTCAGCAGCGGTTCATCGCCTGCTTGGACAACTGGCCGTGGCAACCGCCGTTCCCGAGCCCGGTTCTCTCGTCCTGATCGCGTTGGCGCTGACATTCCTGGTCGGCTTGAGGCGCCGTTCGACGTTTGCCCGAGTGCCACTCCGGCGCTACTGAACAGGCGGCTGGCGGGACGCCGCGGCCGTGCCCTCCCTGGAGGGCCGTCGGCGGCATAGCGAGCGCCCATGACCCGTGGCCGCCAGGCTGCCGCGGCCGGTGCATGAAGATTGGCAGCGTCAGGGATTCTTCGCCGCAGAGGCAGTTGGGGAGTCGAGATGAGTTTCGATCCAGCGTCACGCGTACAGGACTATCTGGTCTTCGGCGAGTTCGGCGACGTCAACCCGTCGATCACCGACTCGTCGACCTACACCTTCCTCAGCCCGGAGCGAATGGAGGAACTGTTCGAACACGAGATCGAGGGTTGCTTCCTCTACTCGCGCCATTTCAACCCGACCAACAAGTACCTGGCGAGTGCCCTGGAACGGATGGAAGACGGCGAAGCGGCTCAGGTGATGGCTTCCGGGATGGGCGCGATCAGCACGACGCTGATGACCCTGTGTGCCGCCGGCGACGAGATCGTCTGCGGCCGCAGCATCTACGGCGGTACCTACGCCTTGCTGAAGAACCTGCTGCCGCGCTTCGGCGTGCAGACCCGCTTCGTCGACCTGTGCGACGCGGACGCGGTGCGCGCGGCGATGACGCCACGCACGCGGGTCATCTATTGCGAATCGCTGAGCAACCCGCTGCTCGAGGTCAGCGACCTACCCCAGCTCGCTGCCATGGCACACGCCGGTGGCGCCCGGCTGGTGGTCGACAACACCTTCACGCCGATGATTCTGTCGCCGCTGCGCCTCGGCGCGAACGTCGTCGTGCACAGCCTGACGAAGTTCATCAACGGCACCAGCGATTGTGTCGCGGGCTGCGTCGTCTCGACGCGCGAGTTCATCGGCCGGCTCAACGACATCAACTCGGGACCGAGCATGCTCCTCGGTCCGGTGCTCGACAGTACGCGCGCAGCAAGCATTCTGAAGAACCTGCACAGCCTGCACATCCGCCTGCGCCAGCATGGCAGCAATGCCTTGCACCTGGCGAACGGTCTGGCCGCTCTCGGTTACACGGTGCACTACCCGGGACTCGCCACCCACCCGCAACACGAGTTGCTGGCACGGCTGATGAACCCGGGGTACGGCTGGGGCGGAATGATGACCTTCGACGCCGGCAACCATGCCGCCGCAAATCGCCTGATGACCCTGATGCAACGCGAGAAGGTCGGCTACCTGGCGGTCAGCCTCGGCTACTTCAAGACGCTGTTTACCACACCCGGGCACAGCACCTCGTCCGAGATCCCGCTTGCCGAACGGCAGGCAGCCGGCCTGAGTGACGGGCTGATCCGTTTCTCCATCGGTCTGGACGCAGACATCGCCCAGACCACGGCTCGCATCCTGAGCTGTCTTGCCGAGGCGGAGATCTCCCCCGGCGACCGTCCCACCCGGTGAGGGCCCGCCGCGAGAGCGCGGCGCATGTTCGCCTCGGGTGCGTGTCGCGGGCGGTAGCCGCAGATGGAGCGCGTATCGCTCGGGGGCACATCCACCCACCCCGGAGTGGAGCACGCGCCACCTTGCTCCCCGCGCTGACACCGGAAGCCTGTAGAATACGGCCCGGGCCTGTAGCTCAGTTGGTTAGAGCAGAGGACTCGGCGAGAACAGCCGGCACTTGTTGCAGGGGGCGGCTGTTCGCGATGGGTTGCCCGCCGTCAGAAGAATCCTGGTGACGGGTAGAACTGGTCAAATTCGGTGAAAGCTAACTCCCCCGGGACAAGCCAATACCGAGCCAAGCCCCGGCACGACGGGGAAGGTGTAGAGACTAGACGGCCAGCCCGTAAAGGGAAGGTATAGTCCAGACCACGAACTCGCAAGAGGCGGCGAAAGCCGTAGTGGCAAGCATAATCCTTTGGTCCAGGGTTCAAGTCCCTGCGGGCCCACCAGACAAGGAAGCCCCGTCCGTTCTCGGTCGGGGCTTTTTGTCGCCATAACCGCATGTTTTCGCGACATTTTTTCCGGGATGCTTTGGCTCCCCGAGTGGACAGACGCCCGTTTTCACGCCGAAACCGGCTCCGATTCCTCTCTTTTCTCCATTTATGCTTCGGGTAGCCCAAGGATGGCGTCGTTGTTTTTATTGGGTTTTTTGACCACCAGTTGCGAAATTGCATCGCCACCCAAGCGAAAAAGCGAAACCGATCAGTTTTTTTGGCGCAATGGGTGCGTGAGAGTGCTGGGGAGGAATGGAGAGGATACCAGCGGGAGGGGAGCGAGGCTCTTCGCCGGGGAGCGCGCGTTGGCGGTGTCACGCAGACTGGGCCTACCGTTTGCCCTCACTGGTCCGCATCCAATAGCACAATCCTGCGCGCGCTTCTACCCAGAGCAGTAAGCTAGCTCTGAAACGTCGCGCTTGAGACGTCGCAAGCGCTACTTTGATCTGAAGGTTTCAGCGATGCTACGTTCCGTGAGCAGTGCGACGGCGTCCGCGTGGCCAGCAGCAGCGGCCTTGCGTAACCATGATTCGGCCAGAGGCATGTCAATCGGGACGCCTTCGCCGCCCGACAGGATCGTCCAAAGGCTCCACATGGCAAGAGCCGACCCCCTCTGCGCCAATAGTGTCCAGAGTTGGATTGTCCGGCGACTGTCGAGCGAAGAACTGTATCCAGCTGTAAGGTAGTATGCCAGATTCCTCAAAGCGACGGCGTGGCCGCCCACTGCAGCTGCTTCTGTCCACTTGAAACCTTGTTCGAAATCCGGCGCGAATCCGTTGTTGCCCATTAGGTAGTAACCCAAGTCAGTCTGTGCGTCCGGCTCACCGGCCTCCGCAGCGCTTTGAAACAGCACAAGAGCTCGCTTGCGGTCGATGGGCACGCCGCGGCCGACGGCATAGGCATCGGCGAGCAAGTAAGGACGCAAGCAAAAATAACTTGAACAATACGAGCTATTTGTCATTGTTCCGGGGTATCAGCCGGTAGTTCCATTCGCCATGAAACGCGTCGCGCTCGATGGCAAGCGAAGCAAGCTCTTCGTCGG
>JAGFNJ010000003.1 GCA_017592775.1 Candidatus Accumulibacter conexus
CTGTTCCATGCGGCGGGAAGTGAAAACCGGCCTCTTTGGCATTAGGGAAGAGTTCATACCGCATAGTATAATATGAAAACGCGGACGGGCAAAGTATAAATGCACTAAAATACTTTATTTCTTAGTATCGCAAGCGACGGGTCTTCTACGACCCTCCAAGTTCAATTAGAAGGAGTCCACTTGTCGTCCTCAAGACAAACGGTTTTCACAGGAGAGCCATCCTTATAGGCAAAGTACTCAATACATCTCCTACCGCCACCGATTACTTCGCGCCTTCCAATATCGCTTGCGGCGAGAAAATCCGCGAAGGTTGTCCTTCCTCGCTGATGCCAATCCATCTCTTCCCAAGTATAGCCTTGATTCAGGCTACTAATGGCACGGACTACGATATACAAGACCAGCACTCCACAAACCAAGCCAGCGACAACTGTCAACTGTCGGCTCATCTTGCCCATGGTGCGCTCCATCCTTCGCTTGGACGAGATGCCGGATACCATGTTGTTCCATTCGCAACATCCAATTCGAGCAACTTCTTCCCTAGTGATACGGGAAGAGTCTGGCTCCCGGTGTCTATGTTCAGCGCATTCAGGCAGCGCTGGATCGGACTTCCGCAATTATTGTTGATGCTGTCATAATCATCCTGCGGCATGGATAGACATAGCTGCAACGCCTTTTCTTGCCGAGGCTCTAGATTGAGCTTGACTTCCATTCCATCACGAAAGCTGTTTCGCTCAAGATACGTTGTTGTCGACAGAGTGGTCATACCGTTAGGCCCATAAGAGAATGTCGTCCCGTTGATGTTCACAGAAACATGCCCAAACGAGGACGCACCCCATCCAACTGGTTGCCAAATAGTTACGCCAGCCTCAAGGCCCATCGGATCGACATAACTCACGGAATTCCCAGCGACATAGCCGTAGAGGTTAACCCCGCCATTGAGGCCAATCGGATCACTCTGGATGTACCGCCCTGTCTGCGGATCGTAGTCCCGGAAGTAGTTGTAGTGCAACAACGTCTCCCGGTCGAAGTACTGCCCCGGGAATCGGAGGTTGACCACGGTCGCCTGTCCATCGGCGTCCGGGTCCTCTTCCGGCTGTGCCATGCCGAACGGCTCGGTGGTGGGCGGGTTGCGCCAGACGACGACATTGGCTTCGTTGGTCGCGACGCGCGGGGTGCCGAGATGATCGCCGTGCAGGTAGAGGATGCTCGGTCCGCCACCGGTGACCGTGATCGGGATTGCGGTACTGCTGCGCGTCGCCCCGAGATCGTCGGTGGCCTTGGCGGTGAGGATGTAGCTGCCGGCCGGGACGTTGTTCCAGGCGGCGCCGTACGGCGCCGCGGTCGCGCTGCCAATCAACGCGCTTCCCTGGAAGAATTCGACCCGGGCGATATTACCATCCGCGTCGCTCGCCATCGCGGCGAGCGCAATGTTCGCCGGAGCGGTGAAGCTCTGGTTGGCAACCGGACTGGTCAGGCTGACGTTCGGCAGTTGGTTCGCGCCTTGCACGGTGACCGTGCGCGCCGCGCTGTTCGTGACGCCACCTGCGCTGTCGGTCGCGATGGCCGTGAGGCTATAGGTGCCGGCCGTCGTCGGGGTCCAGGTCGTCGCGTGGGGGGCTGCCGTGCTGCCGCCGATCAGTGTGCTTCCGTGGTAGAAGTCGACACGTGTGACCGGGGTGTTGTGTTCGATCCCGCTCGCCGTCGCGCTCAGTGTCACCGTCACCGGCAGCGTATACGCAGAGCCGTCGGCGGGTGCGGTGAGACTGACCGTTGGCGGGGCGTTGGTCGCGTTGACCGTGACGACACGCGGGTCGCTCCTCGTCGCGGCACCCTGGTTGTCGGTTGCGATGGCGGTGAGGCTGTAGCTGCCGGCTGGGACGCCATTCCAGGTGACAGTGTACGGCGCCGCTGTGGCGGTGCCGATCAACGTCGTGCCGTGGAAGAACTCGACTTTGGCGATCGTGCCGTCGGCGTCGGCGGGAATGGCCACCAGGGTGATCGCTGCCGGCGCGAGATAGCTCGCTCCGGCAGCGGGACCGGTGAGGCTGACGCTCGGCGGGCTGTTGGTCGTCGCGCAGCCAGGGCGCGTACAGCGCAGGACGCAGAGCCGACCATCGATGGAGTTGATGGCCCCATTGCCATCGGCATCACGCGGGTCGGCCCGGCCGCTGACCGCGGCGCGTGTCAGGATGGCGCGCTGGATCAGCCCCAAGTCGTCGCGGTCGATGTCGCCATCCGCGTCGACGTCACAGGCGGCCCCCGCCCGAGCGACCAGGACGACAGTGCCCAGCAGCAGGCCGACGAGCGCCCTGGTCAGCAGGAAGCATCTGCTCGGCCGGGTACTCGCCGCTGTTGCCAGCCGATGGGCAAGACGTTCCATGCCGGGCGTGCCGAACGAGCCGAGCGAGAATTGGGAGCTTCGGTGACGCAGGTCTTGGGAGATCGTGGGCATGCTGTTCTCCCCTTACTCGATGATGGCCAGCGGCTGTTCGCCGAGCCAGACGTAGTCCCTGCGCGCCGTGCCGTCGGGTGCCGTTTCGCTGATCAGACGGCCTTCCGGGTCGTAGTGGTAGAGCGTGTCGTCGGCGCCGGTCTTGCGCACGCGCTGACCGAAGGGGTCGAGGTGGTAATGCGTCGTGCCACCGGCGGTGACCGCACCGACGAGTCTGCCGCGCGCGTTGTAGCGGTACTGGCCGAGGCCGTCGCCGGTGACGTTGCCGCTGCCGTCCGTGGTATAGACCCGAGGCGCGCTGCCGCTGATCTGCGTCAGGCGGTTGCTGGTCGGGCTGATGCTGTATTGGCGGCTGGCCGCACCACTGGTCTGGCTGAGGCGGTTTCCGGTGGCGTCGTAGGTGTAGCCGTGGGTGACGTTCGGCAGGACGGCGCGCGTCAGCCGGTCGAGCGGGTCGTAGTCGTAGCTCGCGCTCTCGCCGGCGATGCCGGTACTCTGGCCGACGATGCGGGCGGCGTTGTCGTGGCTGATCCGCCAGACGGGCCCACCCAGGGTGTAGTTCGCCGGACGGCCGTCGGTATCCTGTCCCCAGGCAAGGATCTGTCCGGCGCCGTTGGTGAGTGCCTTGAGGCCGCCAAAGGGATGGTAGACGATGTCGCGGGCGATCGTCCTCGTCTGACCGTCGGCGGTGAGCTGGACTTCGCCGATTCGCCCCTGGGCGTCGAAGCGGTAGTCGATCCGGCGGCCGCTCGGGAAGGTGAGACCGCTGCGGCGTCCGTCCCGGTAGCGGTACTCGGTGCGGGTGTCGCTGCCGGCAAGGTGGCGGGTTTCCTGCGTCAGTCGTCCGTGCCCATCATATTGTCGGTCGATGGCGAGGAGCAGCGCGCCGCTGGCGTCGCGTTGCTCGATCCGTCCGAGACGACCGCGACCGTCGGCGCCGAGGTCCCAGAGGTGGATCTCGCTGCCATCGGCGTCGCTGACGCGGGTGAGGCGGTTGAGCGCATCGTACTGGCGCGTCCGCGTTCGTCCGTCGGCGTCGGTTTCGCTCAGGAGGTTGCCGGCGGCATCGTAGGTGCGCGTGCGCACGCCGCTGTCGGGCGACTGCTCGCGGGTGGCGTTGCCCAGGCCGTCGACGGTGATGGTGGTGACGAGCTGACGGGGATCGCTGACCGCGATGAGACGATCCTGCCCGTCGTGGGCGTAGCGGATTTCGCTGCCGAGCGGGTCGATTTCGCGGATGATTCGGTCGAGTGCGTCGTAGGCGTACGTGGTGCTGCGACTGCCGGTGCCGAGCGGGGTGCTGGTAACCGTGCGATTGCCCTGCGCATCGTAGCGGTACTCGGCGAGGAGATCCGCCTGCGCACCGAGTTCGCGCGTCAGCCGGCTGAGCGCGTCGTAAACTCGGCCGCGGGTCTGGCTGAGGGCGCCGCCCGGGTCGCGGCGCTCTTCCGCGATGCGGTTGCCGGCGGCGTCGAGGGTGTAACGCAGGCTGTTGCCGAGGGCGTCAGTGATTTCCTGCAGGCGGTGCGCGGCGTCGTAGGTGTAGGCAAGGAAGCTGCCGTCGGGGAACGTGACGCGCGTCAGCAGACCGGCGGCATCGGTGGTTAAGGCAGTGGATTCGCCGCCGACGCTGTATCCGGTGAGGCGCCCGCGCACGTCGTAGCTGAAGGTGGTGACGAGGCCATTCGGGTCGATGAGACTGAGCGGCCGGCCGTCGGCATCGTAGGTGGTGATCTCGGTGACGTGCCCGAGGGCATTGGTGACGCTGGCCAGTTGGCCGCGTCTGCCCGGGTCGGCGTCGCTGGCGTCGTAATAGGTGTAGGTGGTGGTGTCGAGGATGTCGGTACGTGGACCGTCGACGCTGAGGATCTGGCCAAGTGCGTTGTGGGTGAAGGTCCAGGTGCGCGGGCTGCCGGCCAGCGAGGCGGCGAAACCGGGACGGCCGTCGGGGTCGGTGGTGGCCTGTTCGCTGCGAGTGAGGAGGTTGCCGTTGGTGTCGTAGTCGAAGGTGATGCGCTTGAGCGGCTCGCTGCGACGCAGCGGCAGGCGGTAGTTGGGGTGCCATTCGGTGGTGATGGTCCGTTCAGCGGGTGTGCCGACGGCCTCGACGCGGCGCGTCTCGAGGTTGCGGCCGAGGTCGTGGGCATGGAGCGTCTGGCTGCCGTTGTAGTCGGTCTGGCTCGCCAGGTTGCCGTTGGCGTCGTAGCCGAACCGCCGGCTGGCTCCGGGCACGAGCGGCTGGCTGATGCTGGCGACGCGGTTGGCACCGAGGATGTTCTGGAACTGGTACTGCGTGACGGCGTTCAGCGGGTTGCCGACGTTGCTGCCGGTGATCTGGCCGCTCGCGTCGGTCTGGTAGGTGAAGCGATGGTGGTCGGCGCCGCCGGCGTGTTCGCTGCTGGCAACACGCGCGCGGCCGTCGTAGGTCCAGGAGGCGTAGAGGCTGGCGTTTTCGTCGGTGAGCCCGCTGAGCAGGGCGGGCTCGAGGTGACCGTCGACGGTGACCTGGGTGTAGGTGTAGTGGCGACTGTGGCCGTCCGGCATGGTGACGCTGACGAGGTGGCCGTCACTGTCGTAGGTGTAGCCGATCCGGTCACCGGCCGGGGTGATGACCTCGGCCAGGAGGTTGCGGGCGTTGTAGTTGAGGGCAAGGCGGCGGCCGAAGTTGTCCTGGATGGCGGCCAGCCGGTCACTGCCGGGGAGATAGCTGTAGCTGAGCGAGAGCCCGCCACGCTCAATGCGGCGCAGGCGCCGGCCGGCCGTGTCGAAGCTCTCGAGGGCGTCGTCGGCGTCGCGCCAAGTCCAGCCGCCGGCGGTCTGCTGGAGTTGGCCGACGACGTCCGCGTCGCTGACCCACTCGTTGCCGCTGCCGGGCTTGGGATGGAAATGGAGGATCTGGCCGTCGCCACGCAGCAGAAGGACGCGGTTCGGAGCTGCGGCCGGGTTGAGCCGGACGTCGTGATTGTGCCGCCAGCGACTGCCGAGACTGCTCTGGGCACCGCTGCGGGCATGGTACGGGCTTTGGCTCGAGTAGTAGCGCTGGAAGCTCAGCGGCGAGACGCCGGCGAAGCGGTAATCGGTTTCGCGCTGGATCTTGCAGCCGTGGCCCGGGACGGTGGGGTTGCCGATGCACAGGTCGGGAGCCTTGACCGCCACCGGTACGCTGCAAACGGTCGCACCGGCGGAGCGGGCGAGGCCGCCGGTACAGCCGCAGTGCGCGGGAGGCACGACGCTTGCGCCGAGCGGCAGCAGGATTGGCGCTGGGAAGACGTGCTCATAGACGGTCGCACCGGTGCCGTCCGGGTAGGCCGCCATGGGTTGTCCAGCGATGCTGTGGGAGGCCGGATAGCGGCGATTGACGAAGATCAGGTTCAGCCGACAGCTATCGACGAACACCCTGCTTTCGGCAAACGAACTGCCAAACGTGCGGCGAAGCGCTGACAGAAGCTCTTCCGGCCGATGGTAACCGACGTCCGTGGCTCCCCCGCCGGCCACCGATCCGTCTACAACCTGACCGCTCGCGCCGCAGCGTGGCGACATCATCGCGTACCGATACCTGCCATCGCCGTCAGGTCCATCCTGGGCACTGAACTCGACACCAATCGGGAAGTTGGTGTAGCTACAGGTCGCCGCTTCGCTCGGCCGGACAAATGCGGCACCGACGACGAGCGAGAGCAGCAGGACGACGACTTTCGGCAGCCATCCTGAAACGCGAGGTTCTTCCATTCCCGTCCCTCCCCCAACAATCACGCACTGCACGCGGTCTACCCTCTCGCCGACGACGATCGTTCGTCGCACCGACCACGACGCGCCGCGAGACTTCCCGGCCGATACCGGGCTGCGGTCCAGCCACCGGGCTGCGGTCCCGTCTGCACCTCCCAGCGCAGTATAGGATAGCTGTGCCGAGAAGTGAGCACGTCCGCTGCCGGCGAACGCTCACCAACCTGCATGGTCTTGCTCATCGCCACCCCCTCCTTCGGAAAGAGCGTTTCATCAACGGGCGACACGAGCCACGCCATCGGCGCCCGGCACCGCGTCACGGCCAAGATGGGTGCGCGCGGACGGGCACACGTCAGTGTTTCCTCACTGACCCTGGGCGCTGAAGACGCTCGCCTTCCGCCGCCAGCATTCGGGCTTCTGCAAGGCAGCGACATCGAGCCCGCGCGCGGCTTGGACCTGCTGCGCGAGGACGCAGCGGGCGCGCTCGCCGCGTGTCACGCCAGCAACCTGTTCGAACCACGTGTGGGTGGCATTCATGCGCGCGCACTCCTTCGTCGGAATGAATCGATCGCAAGCTGCGACAGCCGGGCGAAGGATAGCGCGATACTGTACGTTTGTCCAGTTTTTTCTCGGCCAGCGGTTCAGGCGATAGCCGGTCCCCAGGATCCAGGCGACGATGGCGAGGAAGATCGCCAGGTTGATCCCGAGACTGACTTTGGCGGCGCACTGGAAGCTTGCGCGGAAGCCGCTGGCCAGATAGACGACGATGTTGGCCTTGTTGGTCGCCACGCGGCGGGTGCCGAGATGATCGCCGTGCAGGTAGAGGATGGTCCGTCGGCCGCCGGTCGCCGTGATCGGGACAGCGGCACTGCTGCGCGTCGCCCGGAGATCGGCGGTGGCCTTCGCGGTGAGGATGCTCCTACCGGTCGGAACGTCGTTCCAGGCGACATCGTCAGGCGAAACGGTCGCGCTGCCAACCAAGGTGCTGCCCTGGAACAATTTGACCCTGGCGATATTGCCAGCCGCGTCGCTCGCCATCGCGGCGAGCGAGATGTTCGCCGGAGCGGCGAAGCCCTGGTTGGCAACCGGACGGCTCAGGCTGACGTTCGGCAGTTGGTTCGACCCATGCACCGTGACCGTGCGCGCCGCGCTGTCCGTGACGCCACCTGCGCTGTCGCTCGGCCAGCGCATCCTGATCCATGCATCCGCCAGCGCAGTTCCTGCGTACTGCTTGCTGTACGGGTCATCCGACAACGCAGTCGCCTGGCATCGTGCCGAAGCAGACCAGAATGCAAGCCAAACGAGGGCACGCAGCAGGCGCGCACGGGAGGCTTCCATGCATCCATTGGAACAACTGTCAGCAGGAGGAGGGCCATCCATGACCTGTCGCAATTCGAATCCCAAACACGCTGCCACCGGCACGAGCCACTGCGTGCCGCAGCCGCGACCGCGACCGCGCTCCAGGCGCTTCCTGGCTGCGGCCGCGTTGGCGGGCGCCGTCTGCCTTGGCGGCGTTCACAACCACGCCATTGCCGTTCCGATCACCCTTGACACTTCGTCGCTGCATGGCGTTGCGGCTCTGCTCGAGTTTTCACTGCTCGACGGCGACTTGACGGGCAACAACTCTGCAACCATAGGGCCGATCACCACGGACGGAACACTGGTAGCGAGCGATTGCAGCGTCGGCTGCACCGGCGGCCCCCCGTACACGATCAACGAGACGCTCGGTCTGGGTCAGTTTCTCCAGCACGTCATCCTGGGCAGCAGACTGTCGTTCGACTTGACGTTCACCAGCAACTTCGCCGGCGGTACGCCGGATCGACTGTCGCTGGTACTGCTCGACCCGGGTACCAGCTTCCCGTTGCTGACGACCGATCCCGTCGCTTTCCCGGGCGGTCCGGTGCCGGTGGAGAGCGCACTGTTGATCGTCGATCACGCCCCCGGCGCGGTGATCCAGATCGCAACCGTCACCGATCCGGTTGCGGGTTTGCCAGTCGCCGTCCCCGAACCCGGCGCCACCGCCCTCTTCTCGCTCGGACTGGCGCTGCTCGGCGTCCAGCGCATCCGTCGCCGCATTGGGCGCGTATCCAGTGATGCCGGGACGGCAGCAGTTTCCAGCCGCGCCGTATCGACACCGACCAAACCGGGAGAATGAACATGAACCTGAAGTCCGCTGCTCCAGCCAACCACCGTTCGCTGCTGGCCCTGCTGTTGGCGACGGCGTGTGCCGTCCTGCCTGTTGCCGATGCACTCGCCGCCAACCACCGCGAGGCACCGCTGACCGCCCTCGACCACAAGGCCGACATCACCGACTGGTTCGCCTTTGTCAGTTACGACGATCCGAGCAAGGTGACGATGATCCTCAACACCGACCCGCTGCTCGAACCGGCCAACGGCCCCAATTACCACCCCTTCGACCCGGAGGTCGCCTACGAAATGAAGGTGGACAACAATTTCGACGGCGACGAAGACCTCAAGGTGGTCTTCCGCTTCCAGACCGAAATCCGCGCGCCCGGGGTGTTTACCGGCTTCGTCGGCGCCGGCGGCGGCATCAGTGCGCCGACCAACTCGCCGGCACCGGTGCCGCCGGGAACGCCGATCGTCCCACCGGCGATCAGCGCGCTCGACGGCCCGGGGGCTGCGGGGTTGAGTCTGCGCCAGACCTACACCGTGACGATCCAGAAGAAGGTCAGCGGCGTCTGGCAGACCATTCTGACCAGCGGCAGCCGGAAGCTCTTCGCCGTGCCGGCCAATGTCGGCCCGCGCACCATGCCCGACTATGCGAACCTCGCGCGGCAGGGAATCCACGATCTCGGCAGCGGCGTCAAGGTCTTCGCCGGGACCGTCGACGACCCCTTCTACATCGATCTGGGGGCGGCCTTCGATACCCTGAACTTCCGGCCCAGCGCCTTCGCCACGGGCGTCCCGGCGGTCCTGAGCGACGATCAGGACGGATTGGACAGCGCCAACTTCGCATCCGATGCGGTTGCCGGCTACAACGTCAACAGCATCGCCATCGAACTGCCGATCAGCCTGCTGACGAGCGATGGCGCACGGCATCCGGCGACCGACGCGAAAGCGGTGATCGGGACCTACGCGACGACGTCGCGGCCACGCATGAAGGTGCAGCCGACGACTCCTGGCGGCAAAGCGTCGCTGTCGACCAATTTCGTCCAGATTCAGCGCATGGGCAACCCGCTGATCAACGAGTTGCTGATCGGCACCGGCGACAAGGACAAGTTCAGCATGTCCGAGCCGAAGAACGACAGCCAGTTCGCGGGCCAGCTTCTCGATCCACTCCTCGCGCGCGTACTCAATGCCGCCTACGGTGGCGGAGTGACCATCCCGACGCCGCCGCGCCTCGACCTGTTGCCGCTGGTGACCTACGCCGCGCCGATCTGTCCCGGCTGCAGTGCCGCACAAGCGGGGCCGGTCGCCGACCTGCTGCGGCTCAACACCGGCATCCCACCCACCGCAGCAGGCAGCCGCAAGCGACTGGGCGCGCTGGCCGGTGACTTCGGCGGCTTCCCCAACGGCCGCCGCGTCTCGGACGACGTGACCGACATCGCCGCCCGAGTCGTGGTTGGCGTGCTCAACCCGGCGTTCAACATCTTCCCCAACAACCGCATCGGCGACGGCGCCAACAGCAACGATGTCGCCTACCAGGAAACCTTCCCCTACGTGGCCTTCGCCAACAGCGGACGCAACAGCCGTCACCAGAACCCCGGCAGCAGCGGTTGTGTCACTCCGACCTCGCCGTTCCGTCCGGTGGACGAGTGCCCCACCAACTAGGAGCAGCAGGATCGCCCTGATGCCGAAAGAAACGGCATCAGGGCAAGGGCCGGCAGCCGGTGTCGCTGCCGGCCCTTCCTCAGGCTCGAGGATCAGAATGAAGCGTTGGAAACCCCCCTTCCCCGGCCTGGCGCTGGCGGCAAGCTGCTGGCTCATGACCGCGAACGTGGCGGCCGTGCCCTACGTCCCCACCGCCGACGAACAGGTCCTCGAGCGTCTGCCGCTCGTACCGAGCGATCCCGGCGCCCGCGAGTTGCGTGCGCTGCGTTCGGAACTCGCGCGCCAGCCGGAGCGGCTCGATCTCGCCGTTGCGCTCGCGCGTCGCTACACCGAACTGGGGCGGGTCAAGGGCGATCCGCGTTTTGCCGGCTACGCCCAGGCTGCGTTGGCCAAGTGGTGGGAGCAGGCCGAACCGCCGGCCGAGGTGTTGTTGGTGCGGGCGACCTTGCGTCAGCGCACGCACGATTTCGACGCCGCCCTGGCGGACCTGGCGATCCTGCTGCGCCGCGACCCGCGCGACGGACAGGCACGCCTCACGCGCGCGACGATTCTGCAGGTGCAAGGCGCGTTCGACGCCGCCGCCAATGAGTGCGCCGCGCTTCGCCGCCTGGCACCGGAGGTCATCTGGGCCGCGTGTACCTACGGACTGGCCAGCGTCACGGGGCGTTTGCGCGAGAGTCATGATGCGCTCGCCGCCCTGCTCGCGCGGCAGCCCGAAGCGAAGCCCGAGGTCAGGGCCTGGGTGCTTTCGATACTCGCCGAAATGACGGCGCGTGCCGGCCTGAACGATGCCGCCGAGGAACACTTTCGCGAAGCGCTGGCGATCGACCCATCCGATCATTACCTGCTCACCGCCTATGCCGACTGGCTGCTTGACCAGCAGCGGCCGGCGCAGGTGGTCAAACTCCTCGCCCGCCAGCAGCGCACCGACGCCTTGCTGCTGCGTCATGCCCTGGCGTTGAAGGCGCTGAACTCGCCCGATCTCGCACCGGCAGTCGAGCAGTTGCGGGCACGCTTCGCCGCCAGCCGCCTGCGCGGCGACCGTGTGCATCTGCGCGAGGAGGCGCGCTTCACGCGCGAACTCCTGGGCGACAACCAGACGGCGCTGGCATTGGCCCGCGACAACTGGGCCGTGCAGAAGGAAGTCCCCGACCTGCGACTCCTCCTCGAGACGGCTCGGGCAAGCAACGATGTGGCGACCGTGGAGAGCGTACGCCAATGGCTCGCACGCTCGCGAACGGAAGACGTCGTGATCAACCGCCTGCTGCGATAGGACACGACCATGGCCCAGGACAACAGGCCGGCGAGCCGGCTGCGAAGAAGACTTGCCTGGCTGCTGACGCTGCTGCTGACGCTGTTGGCCACGCAGCCGGCACTGGCACACAAGCCGAGTGACAGCTACCTCAGCCTGCGTGTCGGCGACACCGCGATCGACGGTCAGTGGGACATCGCACTGCGCGACCTCGATTACGCGATCGGCCTCGACGACGACCAGGACGGAGCGATCACCTGGCGCGAGCTGCGCGGTCATCACGCCGACATCGCCAGCTACGCGCTGGCGAGGCTCGCCTTGTCCGCCGACGGCCAGTCGTGTCCGACGCGGGTGGTCGCGCATCTGGTCGACGACCACAGCGACGGCTCGTACGCCGTCCTCCGCTTCGTGGCCACGTGCCCGGGCCCGGCCAGCGTGCTGACTGCCGGCTATCGACTGTTCTTCGATATCGACCCGCAGCACCGCGGCCTGCTGCGTCTCGAGGACGGCAACGAGACCCGTACGGCGATCTTCAGCGCCGACGCGCCCGTGCAACGCATTGAAGTCGCCGAAGCCAACCCCATAGGCCAGTTGATCGACTACGCGGCGCACGGTGTCTGGCACATCTGGGTCGGCTTCGATCACCTGCTGTTTCTCATATCGCTGCTCCTGCCGGCAGTGCTGATCCGCGTCGACCGTAGCTGGACCGGTGCCGAATGCTTCCGGAACGCTTTGTGGGACGTCGTCAAGGTCGTCAGCGCCTTCACGCTCGCCCACTCGATCACCCTGTCGCTGGCGGCACTGGACGTCGTGCAGCTGCCATCGCGCTGGATCGAGTCGGCGATCGCCGCGTCGGTCATTGTCGCGGCGCTCAACAACCTCGTCGTCATCGCCGGAGCCAGTCGCTGGCTGCTTGCCTTCGCCTTCGGGCTGATCCACGGCTTCGGCTTCGCCAGCGTGCTGGCGGACCTCGGATTGCCGCACGACGCCTTGCTGCTCGCCCTCGTGGCGTTCAACCTCGGCGTTGAACTCGGACAACTCGCCGTGGTTGCCGCTTTCCTCCCCGTTGCATGGATCCTGCGCAACCATTGGATCTATCGTCAGGGCATCCTGGCCGGCGGCTCGCTGCTGGTGATTCTCCTCGCCAGCCTATGGCTGATCGAACGGGTCTTCGATCTGAGACTCGTCGTCTGAAGCCGACGGTCGCCGCTTGCGGCAGGACCGCCTCCCTTGGCGAGACCGACATCCGGGGCTACGTCAAGGCGCGCAAGAATCAGCGGCAGTACCCGCAGCGACCTCGGCCGCCAGTGCCGCGACACCTTCGCCAGTCTGAAGACCCTTTGCACCCCGCGTTTGCTGCAGCGCGCAATGCGGGCAGCTGACGGTCACGGCTGATCAGGAGCCCGCCTGATGTCGGTTTGCGAAAGACCGTGGCCCGTGAAAAGCGGCACATCACCCCGGCGAGTGGTCAAGGCGTAGGCAAGACAGTCGCCGAAGTTCAAGCCGGCGGGATGGCGCTCTTTGCCGAAGCGTTGTCAGGAGTCGAAGGCTGTTTGCACCAAGTCGGCGTCAGCGGCTTCGACCTGCACCTCGGCGACGCCGAGCAGATCGCCCAACGCCTGCACACCCGAGCGGCCGCACCGGGCTGAGATCACCATCGTCGCCTCCAGCCAGTTCGGTGCGCAGATCACCGGCACTGCCGCTCCGGCGAGCGCGAGAGCCAACGCGTCGCACTCCGGCTCGCCCAACAGGATGGCGACCAATACCAAGCAGTCGACGACCATCGTCAGCACGGCAGTCCGTCCACACCAAGCCCGAGGATCTCAGCCTCGGGGCGCTCCTCGAGCACGGGCAGACGACTCGCGCGCGGCAGTCGCGCGGACACGTGCCAGCCGCAGGTCGACGTCAGACTCGCTGGCCGGAAGGCGCCGCAACCCATCGAACCAAAGGATGACCTCCTGACTGAGCGAACTGCGCCTCCTCCGACCGCGGTCACTTTCCCGAGCAGGCTGCAGACACCATCGACGGTCCAACCATGTTGCTTCGGAGAGAACTCCTTGAAGGATGTGGAGTTGTGGGTCCGATTGTTGGCCAGGAGGCAGAAATATTTCTGCTTTTCTTATAAATCAGCAGATTGTAACTATATCCTGGCGGAGAGAGCGGGATTCGAACCCGCGTTAGGATATTATCCTAAACACGCTTTCCAGGCGTGCGACTTAAACCACTCATCCATCTCTCCGGAAGGCCGGGAATTCTAGCAGAAGGCCCGGGGAACACCAAACCGGATGTGCGCAGGCAGCAGGCGCGCATCCTGCACGGTCACCCCGGGGGCTGGCGCGGAACCTCGGCCGGGCGGGAGTCTCTGCCCAAAGGACAAGTCATGCCCAAGAATACAGGCGCCCATGAATCGCAGGCCGCCGCCCGTCTCGCCGAGCTGACCGCCGAGGCGATGTACAGCCGCGACGCGGCCAGCCGGCTGATCGGCCTGCAGATCATCAGCGTTCGCCCCGGTTACTCGCGAATGTCGATGGTCGTCCGGCCGGACATGGTCAACGGCCATCACATCTGCCATGGCGGCTATCTGTTCACCCTTGCCGACTCGGCGTTCGCCTACGCCTGCAACGCCTACAACCGCAACACGGTCGCCTCGGCGTGCCACATCGATTTCCTCGCGCCGGCGGCGGAGGGCGAGGTTCTCGAGGCCGAGTGCGAGGAGCGCTCGCGCGCGGGGCGCACCGGCGTTTACGACACGACGATCCGCAACCACAACGGCAAGGTCATCGCCCTTTTTCGTGGCAAGTCCTACCGCATTGCCGGCGAGGTGATCGCCGGGCTGGAAGCCGAGGAAGCCCGGCCGGCGTCGGCCGGCGTATCGGTCAGCCGGGTCGAGGGCAATCCACAGTGAGAGGCACCGGCGGCGGGCTGCGAGCCGGGGCTGACAGGCAGCCCGCCGGCATCGTAAACCGTTGACCGGTGGCTCGGTCCGCAACCGGCACTTGGGCGGTGCCCCGCCGCGCACGCGGCGCGCCGGATCGTCGGGCCCGATGACGGCGCCAGCGGTTGGCCGGGCTACCGCCACCGCAGACGGCGGTCACGGCAGAAAACGCGTCAGCCAATCCGCAGCGTGGGCGGTAGCCGTCGCCCAGTCCGCGGCCGGCATCAGGTGTGGCGCACCCGCCAGCTCGCGGTAGCGCAGCCGTTCTGGCTGCAGACGGTAGCGGCCGGCGAGCCGCGCGTGCAGCGCGCGCGCCGCGGCGGGCGGCACGACGCTGTCGCGGGCGGCAGTGATCGACAGCAGCGCCGTCGGGTGGAAGGCGTCGAGCCAGGCGCCGTCGTCTTCGGGCCGCGTCCATGCGGGCGAACCGAGCAGCGCCACGGCCGCGGCGTAACGGCGATCGGCGGCGACGGCGCCATAGACGATGCAGCCGCCCATCGAGACGCCGGCAATGGCGAGCCGGCCCGGCTCGCTCAGACCGAGTTCGAGCAGTTGGTCGACGAGCCGCGGCAGGCCGGCAACGGTGTCGCCGACGATCTGCCGGAAGATTGCCGCGTTCTCTCCTGGCGAGCCGGTGACCCGGTGTTCGAAACCGGCAGGGCGCCGCCGGCCGTGCGCGACGGCATCGATGCCGACGGCCAGCAGCCCGCGGTCGGCAAGGCGGTGCAGTTCGGCAAGGTGCGTCTCCTTGCTGGCGCCGTAGCCGTGCACCCAGAGCACCGTCGGCAACGCGCGAACGCTGCCGGACGGCCGCACGAGCAGCAGTGGAACCCCTGCCAGCAGCGACTCTTCGACGTCAGCCATCGGCGGTCGCCACTCCGGCCGGCAGCCATTCCGGCGGCAGCGTCGCTGCCCACTGCAGCCGCTCGACGAGGCGCAGGAACTCGCCGGCCAGCGGTGCCACGACGGTCAGCGGCAGGCCGCTGACCGGGTGCGCGAAGCGCAGCTCGGTGCACGCCAGCAACATTCTCTGGCAGCCCAGCCGCGAGCGAAAAAGGCGGTTGTGCGCCGACTTGCCATAGGTCGTGTCGCCGATGATCGGATGCGCGATGTGTTTCAAGTGGCGACGCAACTGGTGACGGCGACCACTCAGCGGCGTCAGCTCGAGCAGCGCGTAGCGGCTGCGCGGATAGGGGTCGACGGCGTAGGGAAGCTCGATCGTGGCGAGTTGACGATAACGGGTGATGGCCTGCTGGGCGGTCGGGGTGGCCGCTTCGCCGTCGGCCTCGTCGTCGCCGAAGCAGCGGCGCAACGGATGGTCGATCTCGCCCTGCAGCGGCGGATGCCCGCGCACGACCGCGAGATAGCGCTTGTCGACCCGTCGCTGCTCGAACATCCTGCTCATCACCCGCGCCACCTCGCTGCTCAGCGCGAACAGGAGGACGCCCGAGGTGCCGCGGTCGAGCCGGTGGATGGCGTAAACGTGGCAGCCGAGCTGGTCGCGCAGCATCTGCAGGGCGAAGCGGCGCTCGTGCGCGTCGAGCGCGGTGCGATGCACCAGCAACCCGGCCGGCTTGTCGATCGCCACCAGGTGTTCGTCACGGAAGAGGATCGGCAGCATCGCCCGGTCGCCCGACGCCGGCACGACTACGGGCCACCGGCAGCAGCCGGCGCCGCATTGCCGTCAGCGCCGACATGGGGAAACTCGCCGTCGAGGTAATACCAGCGACCCTCCTTGCGGACGAATCGACTGATCTCGTGCAAGCGCCCGCCGCGCCCGGCGACGCGATAGCGGGCGACGAACTCGACGGTCGCGGCATCCGGCCCTGCCGGCGAGTGATTCCGGATCTGCAGGTCGAGCCAGCGCGTCGCGGCAGCGTCGTCGAGCCCAGGTGGCCGCGTCGACGGGTGCCAAGTCGCCAGCAGGTAGTCCTTGCGGCCGCGGACGTAGGCGCTGTAGCGCGAGCGCATCAGCGCTACCGCGTCGGCAGCGGTGGCGACGCCGTCGTGCAGGGGAGCACAGCATCCGCCATACGGACGCTGGCTGCCGCACGGGCAGACCACTGAGTCGTCGCGGCGACCATCCACCCGGGTTGTGCCAACTGCCCTCTTTCGCTTCATCCTCGTCCGCCGCCAGCTGCGCTGAGCCACCAAGGATGCCACAGCCTGACAGGCGGCGCCAGGCGAAGCGACCGCCATCACGGCAGCGGCGCGCCCACTGGCGGCCACGAATGCCCGTTGCGGACGGCTGCGTGCTGCCGCGAAAAACACTCTCTGCTACAATCCCATGCTTGTTTCCCGGAGGTCCGTGGACCCTCGCGGAAGCGCCAACCCTGCTTTCCCTTTTCCGAGACAGAGGCAACCATGCAACCCACAGTCAAACCCCGCAATCCCAATTTCTCGTCGGGACCGTGCAGCAAACGCCCCGGTCATGACGTCAGCGCGCTGCAGCTCGACACGCTGGGCCGCTCGCATCGCTCGGCACTGGGCAAGAAGGCACTGGCGCTCGCCTGCAGCGAGACGGCCCGCATCCTCGGGTTGCCGGAGGGCTATCGGGTGGGTGTCGTGCCGGGTTCGGATACCGGCGCGGTGGAGATGGCGATGTGGTCGCTGCTCGGTCAGCGTGGCGTCGACGTCCTCGCCTGGGAGTCCTTCGGCGCGGGCTGGGCCACCGATGTCGTCAAGCAGCTGAAACTCGCCGACGCGCGCGTCCTCAAGGCCGACTACGGCGACATCGTCGATCTGTCGCAGGTCAACTTCGACAACGACGTCGTCTTCACCTGGAATGGGACCACCTCGGGTGTGAAGGTGCCAAACGGCGACTGGATCGCCGACGATCGTGCCGGGCTGACGATCTGCGACGCGACATCGGCCGTCTTCGCAATGGATCTGCCGTGGGAGAAGCTGGACGTCGTGACCTTCTCGTGGCAGAAGGTCCTCGGTGGCGAAGGTGCGCACGGCATGCTGATCCTCGGCCCGCGCGCGGTCGCCCGGCTCGAGAGCTACTCGCCGCCGTGGCCGCTGCCGAAGGTCTTCCGCCTGACCTCGGGCGGCAAGCTGAGCGAGGGAATCTTCCGCGGCGAGACGATCAACACGCCGTCGATGCTCTGCGTCGCCGATTACCTCGACGCGCTGCAGTGGATCGAGAGCATCGGCGGGGTCCGCGCTGCGATCGCCCGCAGCGAGGCCAACCTCGGCGTCATCGCCGACTTCGTCGCCGCCAACGACTGGATCTCCTTCCTCGCCCGCGACCCGGCAACGCGCTCCAATACCAGCGTCTGCCTGAGCGTCACGCTGGCGGCCGAGCAGGTGAAGAAGATGGCCAAGCTGCTCGAAACCGAGAGCGTCGCTTACGACATCGGTTCGTACAAGGACGCACCGGCGGGAATCCGCATCTGGTGCGGCGCGACGATCGACAGTGCGGATCTGCAGGCGCTGATGCCCTGGCTGGCGTGGGCCTACGCGCAGGTCAACGTCTGACGCCGCCAGGTGTCAACCCCACAACCACCTCCGGATCACATCGCCATGTTCAAGGTCAGAACCTATAACCAAATTTCAATCAAGGGGTTGGAGCGTTTTCCTCGCAAGTCGTATGAAGTCGGCAGCGACATCGCCCATCCCGATGCCTTCCTCCTGCGCAGCCAGAAGCTGCAGGGAATCGAGGTTCCCGCGACCCTGCTCGCGGTCGCCCGCGCCGGCGCCGGCGTCAACAACGTCCCGGTCGCCGAGTATGGCAGGCAGGGCATCGTCGTCTTCAACACCCCCGGCGCCAACGCCAACGCCGTCAAGGAACTGGTGATGGCCGGCATGCTGCTCAGCGCGCGCGGCATCATCGACGGCATGGACTATGTCCAGTCGCTGTCGGCGATCAAGGATGCGGCCGAGATGTCGCCGCTGGTGGAAAAGGCGAAGTCGCGCTTCGCCGGCAGTGAGCTGCGCGGCAAGACGCTCGGCATCGTCGGCCTCGGCGCCATCGGCTCGATGGTCGCCGACATGGCTCTGGCGATGGGCATGACGGTCGTCGGTTTCGACCCGGTGCTGTCGATCGACGCGGCGTGGAGGCTGTCGAACGAAGTCAGCCGGATGGAGAACCTGCAGTCGCTCCTCGCCCGCTCCGACTACGTCTCGCTGCATGTGCCGGCGGTCGACACGACGCGACACATGATCAACGACGATACGCTGGCGGTGATCAAGCCGGGTGCGGTCCTGCTCAACTTCGCCCGCGACGCGATCGTCGATGCGGCAGCGGTGCTGCGCGGCCTCGACGCCGGCCGGCTTGGCAAGTATGTCTGCGACTTCCCCGAGCCGGCGTTGCTCGGCAACCCGAAGATCATCGCCATGCCGCACATCGGCGCCAGCACCGAGGAATCCGAGGAAAACTGCGCGGTGATGGCCGCTGACCAGATCGTCGACTATCTCGAGAACGGCAACATCACCAACTCGGTGAACTACCCGAGAATCGCCATGGAGCGCAGCCCCGGAACGGTGCGCATAACCTTCGCCAACGAGAACGTCGCGGGCGTCCTCGGCCATGTGCTGTCGATCCTGGCGAACCACAAGGTGAATGTGGTCGACATGGTGAACAAGAGCCGTGGCGAACTCGCGTTCAACCTCATGGACGTCGAAAGCGAGCCGGATACCGCGGTGATCGACGCCATCCGCGCAGTGGCGCACGTGATCCGCGTGCGGGTGATCTGAGTCCAGCGGGGAGCCACCGCCGACAGGCCGCCGCAGGTGGCCTGTCGGCGGTGCCCCCGGGACCCCCCACCCGGCAAGGGAACCACCGGCGACGAGCGGCGGTCCGAGGACTGGGTGCCGGCTGCCGCTGGCGGCGGGCAGCCCGACGATGACCGGAGGAGACGATGACTGAGCAACTGTTTGTGGCCCCGGGCTGGCAGGAACTCCCGCTGCTGCTCTTCGCGCTGGCGCTGGCACTGGTCTTCTTCCTCGTCATCCGCCAGAACGCCAGGGACTATCTCGAAATCGAGGCCTGGCTGGCCGAGGAAGACATCGGCCGCTAGCCGTCGCACGGGCGCCGCGTCAGCCCTTGCCGACGCCCTTTTCGAGTTTGCCGACCATCTTCTGCAGCGCGCGTTCGTCGAGCAGGCGTCTTGCCTCCTTCGGCTCGACCCAGCGCCGTTCGCGGTGACTCTCTTCCCATTCCTCTTCGGGAATGCTCTCGGTCACTTCCATCGGGAAGACGGTGACCTCGCAGACGCCGCCCCACTTCTTGTACTCGTAGTGGCCGATCGCCTCCGCAGCGATGTTGCCCCGCACGCCGCCTTCCTCGAGCGCCTCCTTGGCGGCGGAATCGCGCAGCGACAGTTCCTGCTCCTTGACGCCCTTCGGAACGACCCAGCGGGTACCCTTGCGCGAGGCGATCAGCATGATCTCGAGCCGGCCATCGAGCCGCCGGTACGGCAGGACCGCCGACTGGGTGAAGAAGTAATCCGGCACCGGTCCCAGATCGGCTTCATCGGCGACTTCGGTCACGGGCAGTTCGGGTACCTGACCCGGTCGCGTCAGCGAGATCAGGCGACCACAGCCGCGCCTCAGGTCCGACCAGCTCTCGACCATCTCCAGCCGCGCCAGCGCCGAGGTCGGCAGCACCTTGCCGTCGTCCGGAATCGCGAGCTGCTCGCAGCTCAGATACGCCACCAGATCCTCGAGCCCCGGATTGTGTCCGACGACCATCACCCGCCGCGCACTCTTCGGACAGTCGGCGAGCGCCGCCAGTAGATCCTCGACCGGCGCGGCATAAAGCCGCTCGTCCCAGCGCACCGTCTTCAGCGGCAGCCCCATCGCCTTGCACGCAGCCACCGTCGTCGCACGGGCGCGTTCGGCCATCGAGCTGACGACGACATCCGGAACCAGCTTGTGGTGCTTGATCCAGGCACCCATCTTCTGACTGCCCAGCCGGCCGCGATCGACCAGCGGTCGGTGAAAATCCTCGTGACCGGTGCTCCAGTCAGACTTTCCGTGCCGCAATACCAGCAGTGTCTTCTCGGTCATGGCGCAACTCCCCTCCCCTCGGAATGGTTCGACAAACGAGGCGGAACGCGGCAGCGATCGTCTGCCCGCGCAACCGTCACAACCGACATGATACCGGATGCCCGTTCGTCAGCGGCAGCCCTGCGACGCGTCCACAGCATCCCGGATGCCGCACTGCCGCTAACTGCTGCCGGCGCGCAGCGCCTCCAGCGGCGCGCTCTGCAGCAGGCGCGCGGCAGCGAACCAGCCGGCGGCGGTGACCAGCAGGGCACCGCCGCCGATCGCCAGCGGCAGCAGCCAGAGGTTGATCGCCACTTCGAAGCGGAACACCTGCTGCGCCAGGAACTGTCCGACGGCGATCGCCCCGAGGGCGGCGATCAGCCCGGCAAAGGCGCCGATGGCGGCGAACTCGGCGAGCAATGCACGCCGCAACTGGTCTCGCCGCGCCCCCAGGGCGCGCATGACCGCCAGCTCGTAGCGCCGCTCCTCGGCTGCCGAAGCAAGCGCGGCGTAGAGGACGATGACTCCTGCAGCGAGCGTGAACAGGAAGACGAACTGTACCGCGCGCGCCACCTGCTCCATGATCGACTGTAGTTGACGCAGGATCGCGGCGACGTCGATCACGGTCAGGTTCGGGAAATCACGCACCAGTCGATTGATCACGTCGGCCCTGTCCGGCGACAGGTGAAAACTGGTGATCCAGCTTGCCGGAAAGCCTTCGAGAAACACCGGCGGCGCGAGGACGAAGAAGTTGACGCGCATGGTGTCCCAATTGACCTTGCGCAGGCCGACGATCTTCATGCCGATCCGTTCGCCGGCGACGACGAACTCGATGCGGTCGCCGACCACCAGCCCAAGCGTCCGCGCCAGCCCCTCTTCGACCGAGGCGGCACCATCGTCCGCCTGCCCGGCGAGTTCGCTCGGGAGGAACCAGCGACCGGCACCGAGGCTGTTGCCGGCAGGCAGGTCGGGCCGCATCGACAGGTTGAACTCGCGCTCGATCAGTCGCTGCGCGCGGTCGTCGGTGTAGCTGCCGGCGCCGACCTCGACCCCGTTGATGCGCGTCAGGCGCCCGCGCACCATCGGCGCCAGCTCGGTCGACACCCCCTGCGCCAGCAACGCCGCGCGCACCGGCTCAACCTGCTCGGGCTGGATGTTCACCACGAAGCGGTTCGGCGCATCCACCGGCACCGCCCGCCGCCAGGCATCGAGCAGGTCGCCACGAACCGCCGTCAGCAGCAGCAGCGCCATGAAACCGAGCGCCAGCGCGACGATCTGCACGACACTGGCGTGGGCGCGCCGCTCCAGGCTCGCCAGCCCGTAACGCCAGCCGATCCCTGTCGCGCCAACCGCACGGCCGCCACCGCGCAGCGCCGCCGCCAGCCGGATGGCGCTGCGCGCCGCGACGGCGAACAACAGCATCGCCAGGCTGAAGCCGGCAAGAACGTAGGCGCCGAGTTCGACTTCGCCGGCCACCCAGAACATCAGTCCGGCGAGCGCGAGAAAACCGACCAGATAGCCCGCGACGGTGCCGCCCTGCGGACTGCCGAGTTCGCGTCGCAGGACACGCAGCGTCGGCACCCGGTTGAGCTGCAGCAAGGGCGGCACGGCGAAGCCGAAGAGCAGCAGCAGACCAATAGCGATGCCCTGCAGCGCCGGCAGCGGCCCCGGGGGGGGTAATGGTGTCGCCAGCAGTTGCGCCAACCAGGCGTGCAGGGCGAAGTGCGCGACGTAGCCGAGAACACAGCCGGCCAAGGCGGCGAGCAGGCCGAGTGCAGCGAACTGGCCCAGATGCAGACGCAGCAGCAGTGCCTGCGTCGCCCCGAGACAACGCATCACGGCGCAAGGGTCGAGGTGACGCTGCACGTAACGGCGGGAGGCAAGCGCCACCGCAACGGCTGCCAGAACCACCGTCAGCAGGGCGGCGAGGCCGAGGAACTTCTGCGCCCGTTCGAGCGCGCTGCGAATCTCTGGCCGCCCGTTCTGCGGGTCCTCGATCCGCTGCCCGCGCGCCAGCCGTCCTTCGATCTCGCGCTGGAAGCGCTTGACCAGCGGCAGGTCGCCGGCCAGCAGCAGGCGGTATGCGACACGACTGCCGACCTGCAGCAGCGCCGTCGCCGGCAGATCGTCGAGATGCATCAGCAGCCGCGGTGCGACGCTGAAGAAGTTGATGCCGCGATCGGGCTCCAGCGTCAGCACCGCGCCAACCTGCAGCGTGCTTTGCCCGACGGCAATCCGGTCGCCGACCTGGGCGCCCAGCGCCGTCGCCAGACGCTCGTCGATCCAGGTCGTGCCGCGCGGCGGGATTCCCGCGGCCGGCGCGTCGACCGAATTCAGCGCCGGTGCGACACGCAGCGCGCCGCGCAGCGGATAACCTGCGGCGACTGCCTTGATCTCCGCCAGTTGTGCCCGCAGTTCGTCCCCCGCGCCGTGCGTCACCATGCTCGGAAAGGTCACCGTCCCGACCACCTGCAAGCCACGCGCGCGCGCCTCCTCGACGACCCTCGCCGGCCACGGCTGATCGGCGGTCAGCAGGAGATCGGCACCCAGCAACTGGTGCGACTCGCGGTCGAGCGCCTGCCGTACCCGGTCGGCGAAGAAGCCGACCGCGGTCAGCGCGGCCACCGCCACCGCCAGCGCCGCTGCCAGCAGGCGCAACTCGCCGCCGCGCGCATCTCGGCGCAGCATGCGCCAGGAAAAGGAGATCAGTTGCACTTCGTTGCCGGCTTCCGGTGGTTCCGATGGTCGATGGTGCGGCGAGCGGCCGGCACATGCACGATGGTGCGCTTGCTGGGGGGCCAGCTTCCGCCCGCCGCCGTCGACAGCGGCCGCGCCACCGCCGATGCCCGCCGCACCGCAGGTCGCGGGAATCTGACAGTTGCAGGATACTCCAGTTCAGCGACGGCGCGATTGCGGCACCGGCGACGCTCGTGGCTGCTACAATGATTACGGGAGTCTGGCCGGTCGGGTCGCGCAGGATGGGGTTCCTGCCGCTTGCTCGGGCGCCGGGCTGGAAGTGGGAAACGTGTCGCAGAGACCGCTGCCGGCAGTGAGCCGGTCAGCCAGAGAGACACGGATCGTCCGGCAGATGCACGGGCCTGCGGGACGTCGACGGGAGGATTGGTCATGGTCAGCAAGCGGTTCGGCAGTGTGCTCAGGATGTCGCTTCTCGCTTCCGCCTTGGCGCTGGCGGCTCCGGTATCGGCGGGGCTGAGCTATAGCGGCGTTTTCACCGCGCCGGGCTCGGGCGGGCTCAACGGCAGCTACTACGCGATCGGCCAGGAGGCTCGCCAGTCTTTCGCGGTACCGTGGATGACGGAGGTCAACTCGCTGCAGCTCACGGTCAACCTGATGCCCCCCTCGCCGTGGTATTCGAACAACCTCAGGGAGCCGCTCGAGTTCAGCTTCGAACTCAACGGAACGACGCTCGGCAGTACGCGCTATCTGCCCAACAACGTGCCGGGGCAGTGGCAACCGCGTGACCTTGACTTCGACTTCGCGCCGTTATTCAACGCTGCCGGCAACTGGACGCTCCGCATGGTGGTGAGCGACGCGGCGACCCCATGCATCGCCTGCGGCAGCATCATGCTGTCTTCGAACAACCCGTTCGAGATCTCGATCCCGGAGCCGAACGGACTCGCACTGGTCGCGCTCGGCCTCGTCGGCGTCGGGCTGCTCTACCGCCGCCGCTGATCCATCGGCCACCGCCAGTCGGCCGCAGCGCATGGCGGCCGGGGCGCCAGCTCATGCGAGTTCGCGCAAGCGCCCCGCTGCTTCCTCGACCCGCCGCACGGGAATGACCTCGATGCCGGCAATCGCCTGCCGCGGCCGGTTCGCCTCGGGGACCAGCGCGCGCGTGAAGCCGAGCTTCGCGGCTTCACGCAGGCGTTCCTGACCGCGTGCCGCCGGCCGGATCTCGCCCGCCAGACCAACCTCGCCGAACACCACGAGTTTCTCCGGCAACGCCTTGTTCTTGAGGGAAGAAATGATCGCCAGAAGGACCGCGAGATCGGCTGCCGGCTCGCTGATCCTGACGCCGCCGACGGCGTTCACGAAGACGTCCTGGTCGAAGCAGACGATGCCCGCATGGCGGTGCAGGACCGCCAGCAGCATCGACAACCGTTGCGCGTCGAGGCCGACCGTCAGTCGCCGCGGGTTGCCGTGCGCCTGGTCGACCAATGCCTGCACCTCGACGAGCAGCGGCCGCGTGCCCTCCTGGGTGACCAGCACGCAAGACCCGGCGACCTCGGCCCCATGCTGCGAGAGAAAGATCGCCGACGGGTTGCTCACCGCCTTCAGACCGCGGTCGGTCATGGCGAAGACGCCGATCTCGTTGACCGCTCCGTAGCGGTTCTTCACCGCGCGGATCAGACGAAAGCTCGAATGCGTGTCGCCCTCGAAGTAGAGCACGCTGTCGACGATGTGCTCGAGCACCCGCGGCCCGGCAATGGCGCCCTCCTTGGTCACGTGCCCGACGAGGATGACCGTGATCCCGGTCTGCTTGGCCAGCCGTGTCAGTTGCGCCGCGCATTCGCGCACCTGCCCGACCGAACCCGGCACCGAACTGAGCTGCTCAGACCACAGCGTCTGGATCGAATCGATCACCGCCACCCGTGGCCGCGCCGCCTGCAGCGTCGCCATGATCTGCTCGAGATTGATCTCGGCCAGCAGCCGCAGCTTGCCGGTCGCCAGCGACAGCCGCCGCGCACGCAGGGCAATCTGTTGTCCGGATTCCTCACCGCTGACGTAGAGAACGTTCTCCTTCGCCGCCAGACCGGCGAGTGCCTGCAGCAGCAGGGTGCTCTTGCCGATTCCCGGGTCGCCACCGATCAGGATGACGCCCCCGCTGACCAGTCCGCCGCCGAGCGCGCGGTCGAACTCGCCGATGCCGGTGGGCAGCCGCTCCTCTTCGCGCGCTTCGATGTCGGCCAGCGTCTGCACCTCGCTGCGGCCGGCCAGGCTGGCGAAGCGCCGTTGCCCGGCAGGCGGAGCTGCGCTGGCGACGGTCTCGACCAGCGTGTTCCACAGACCACAGCCCGGGCACTGCCCCTGCCACTTGGCAACGCTGCTGCCGCATTCGCTACAGGAGAAATGACTCTTCTGCTGACTGCCGCCGGCGCGTGCCATGCTCAGACGGTGCGCACGGGCACGCGCCGGGCAAGCGCACAGAACAGCTCGTAGCTGATGGTGCCGGCAGCCGTCGCGACCTCGTCGGCCGGCATGCCCGCGCCCCACAGAACGACCGGACTGCCAACCCCGGCAGCGGGCAGGTCGGTCAGATCGCAGGCCAGCATGTCCATCGACACCCGCCCGATGGTCTGCGTCCGCTGCCCGCCGACAAGGATCGGCGTGCCCCCGGGCGCATGCCGCGGATAGCCGTCGGCGTAGCCGCAGGCAACGACGCCGACGCGTGTCGGCCGCGCGGCGACGAAGGTACCGCCATAGCCGACGCGCTCGCCGGCAGCGATCTCCTGCACCGCCAGAATGCTGCTGCGCAGGGTCATCACCGGCCGCAGGCCGAGGCTCTGCGCATCCTCGCTGGCAAAGGGGCTGCCGCCATAGAGCATGATTCCCGGGCGTACCCAGTCGCGGGCGGTGGCCGGGTAACGCAGGATGGCTGCCGAATTGGCGAGCGAGACGGGCCAGGAGGCTGCCTGCGGCCAGTCGTCGAGCATGCGGGCAAAGCGTTCGAGCTGCCAGCGGATGCACGCCTCGCCACCGTCGGCGTCAGCCTCGGCGAAGTGCGTCATCAGCGTCAGCCCGCCGTCGCCATCGCCAAGCAGCGCTGCCAGGTGTTCGCGCGCAGCCGGCAGTTGCCGCGCCACCAGTCCGAGCCGGTTCATGCCACTGTTCAGCTTGAGATGGATCGGCGGGCAGCGTGGCAATCGCGCCTGTCGCAGCATCTGCAACTGATCGAGGCAGTGAATGACGACGCTCAGCTCGTGCTCGCTGCAGGCAGCCAGGTCGGTGGCAGTGAAGAAGCCCTCGAGAAGGAGGATCGGCTGGCGAACCCCGGCCTGACGCAGGCGCACCGCCTCGTCGATGTCGAGCAGGGCAAAACCGTCCGCCACATCGCCAAGCGCCGCCGCGGCGCGCAGCAGTCCATGGCCGTAGGCATTCGCCTTCACCACCGCCCAGGCCTTCGCCGCGCTGCCACCCCGCGCCGCATGGCGGCGGGCGAGGAGATAGTTGTACCGCAGCGCCGCGAGATCGACGTCTGCTTCGATCGGGCGCGGCATCAGGCCGTCAGCTCGTGCAGCTTCGCCTTGGCAAAGTCGACGAAAGTCAGCACGACCCGGGAACGGAAGCGCTCCTTCGGGTAGACCAGCGACAGGGTCCGCCGCAAGGGCGGCCGCAAGGGAATCGCGATGAGGCTCCCGAGCTGCCTTTCCTTCTCGAAACTGGCGCGCGAGACGATCGAACAGCCGAGGCCGGTGGCGACCACTCCCTTCAGCGCTTCCGGGCTGGTGAGTTCCATCAGCGTCTTCAGCTTCCCAGGATCGATGCCGCAGGCGCGCAGGTAATCATCGGTCACCTCGCGCGTCCCCGAACCCGGTTCGCGGGCGATGAAGTCGTGCGCCAGCAGACTGCGCGCGTCGACCTCGGTCCGACTGGCCAGTGGATGACCCGGCGTGCACACCACCTGCAGTTCATCGTCGCCACAAACCTCACATTGCAGGGCAGGATGGGTGGCCTTCGATTCGATGAGCCCGATGTCGAGCGTATGCGCGGCGACCGCGTTGCTGATCGCGTCCGAATTGGCCACCGTCAGGCGGGCGCGGACCTGCGGGTAGCGGACGTTGAACTCGCCGAGGATCGGCGGCAGCATGAACTCGGCGATCGTCGTGCTGGCACCGACCAGCAGGCTGCCGCTCATCTGGCCGGTCATCTCGGCGATCCGGATGTCGAGTTCGTTCGACAGACCGAGGATCCGCTCGGCGTAATCGAGGACCACCTCGCCGGCCGCAGTCAGCGAGACGCGCGCGCCGCCTCGTTCAAACAGGCGGGTGTTGAAGCGCTCCTCCAGCTGCTTGATCTGGAAGGTGACGGCCGGCTGGGTCATGTGCAGGGCCTCGCCGGCCTTGGTAAAGGAAAGGTGTTTCGCCACGGCGTGGAACACCTGCAATCGACGATCAGCCACCGGTCATCCCCCTCTCTGCTCCAACTCTGATTCAAACACAAAACCGCCCTGCCGGCCAGCGCCGCGAGCGCGCGCTCGCCGGGCGACGGCGAAACGCGCAGCGCCACGGCACACAGGCTAACAAACTGCGGCCGTTCATGGTATAAGGCGGACACTCAAGGAACGGCTCCATTAATAATATCTGATGCCCTTCGGTTTTTACATCATCATGGCAGCGCAGTTCTTTTCGGCGCTGGCCGACAACGCGCTGCTGATCGTTGCCATCGCGGCGCTGCGCGAGATGCAGGCGCCTGCCGCCTACGAACCGCTGCTGAAGACCTTCTTTACCGTCTCCTATGTCGCCCTGGCCGCATTCGTCGGCGCGTTTGCCGACTCGATGCCGAAATGGCGCGTGATGTTCATCAGCAACGGCATCAAGATTCTCGGCTGCGCCATGATGTATTGGGACGTGCATCCCCTGCTTGCCTATGCCGTCGTCGGGCTTGGTGCCGCCGCCTACTCGCCCGCCAAGTACGGCATCCTGACCGAGTATCTGCCGCACCGCCTGCTGGTGGTTGCCAACGGCTGGATCGAGGGGCTGACGGTCGGCGCAATCATTCTCGGCGTCGTCATCGGTGGCATGCTGATCCAGCCGGAAGTGGCGCAGCGGCTGCTCGGCTGGGATCTGCCGCTGATCGATACCGGGGTCGATACCGTCAGCGAAATGGCACTGTGCTTCGTCGCCGCCTTCTATCTGCTGGCCGCCCTGTTCAATCTCCGCGTCCCCGACACCGGCGTCGATCACCGGGCGCTGCACAAGAACCCGTGGTACCTGCTGCGCGAGTTCAACCATTGCCTGATGCTCCTCTGGCGTGATCGGCTGGGCCAGGTTTCTCTGGCGGTGACGACGCTGTTCTGGGGTGCCGGCGCCACCCTCCAGTTCATCGTCATCAGTTGGGCCGAGACTGCGCTGCAGCTCGATCTCTCGAAATCAAGCATGCTGCAGGGCGTGGTGGCGATCGGCGTGGCGCTCGGCGCGATTGGCGCAGCGCGGATGATCACCCTGCGCAAGTCGGTGCGCGTCATCCCGCTCGGCATCGCGATGGGCGGCATCGTCCTGATCATGAACTTCGTCCAGCATACCTGGCTGGCGGTGCCCCTGCTGATCCTGATCGGCGCCCTCTCGGGCTTCTTCGTCGTGCCGATGAATGCGCTGCTGCAGCACCGTGGCCACATCCTGATGGGTGCCGGCCACTCGATCGCCGTCCAGAACTTCAACGAGAACCTGTCGATCCTGGCGATGACCGGCCTCTACTTCCTGATGATCCGCGGGCAATGGTCGATCTATCTGGTGATCACCCTCTTCGGCCTTTTCGTCAGCGGTGCGATGTGGCTCGTCAAGCGGCGACATGAAGCGAACCAGCGCCTGCGCGACGACGTCATCCATCTCGACGACGGCAAACACTGAGCAGCCGTTTCCCGCCCAACTGGCTGCCGGCTGCGGGCAGTTCCCGGCAGCGCAGGCACGACATCGGCAGGCGAAGTCCGGCGCTTGCCAACTCGCATGGTTTCCCTATACTGTGCATGTTTATTGCACTCAGGACCGCCTTCATGTCCAAAATCACCATCGATCGTTACGATCTCTCGCTGCTTGATGCATTGCACCGAAAGGGAAACGCCACCAATGCGACGCTCGGCGAACAGATCCGTCTGTCACCCTCGCAGATCAGCCGCCGCATCCAGCGCCTGGAGGAAGACGGAGTCATTGCCGGTTACGTCGCCCTCCTCGCGCCTGCCGCACTCGGGCTGTCGATCACGGCCTTCGCGCAGGTGTGCCTCGAGCCGACCGGCGAATCGGCCTGCGACGCGTTCGAGGACGCCGTCGCGGCGATTCCCGAAGTTCTCGAGTGCTACTCCGTCAGCGGTGATGCCGACTACATGCTGCGCATCGTCGTCCCCGATCTGGCCGCCTTCGCCGAGCTGACGATGAAGCGCCTCCTGGGCCTGCCGGGAGTCGGCCGCATCCGGACGAGCATTGCGCTGCAGACCGTCAAGCAGACGCACGCCCTGCCGCTCGACCACCTGACGCAGCCAAGCAAGCCACGGCAGCGGGTGCGCTACGCGGAAAGCTAAGGCGTCGTCGTCACGCCCTGACCAACTCCGGGATCGGGCCCGGCAGAAGTGGCCCGGGCGGCGCGCATCAGCGCGCGGGCACGGCACAGATCCTCCCAGGCCCGCGCCTTGTCGGTCAGCGTCCGCAGCAGATAGGCAGGATGGTAGCTGACGATCACCGGGATGTTCTCGCCACCCGCGGGCGACCTGTACTGGAATGACTGTCCGCGCATGCTGGCGAGCGAGCCGACCTCGCCGAGCACGGCGTGCGCCGCCGCACGGCCCAGCAGCACGATCAGGCGCGGCTGCAGGAGCGCAATCTGCCGTCGCAGATAGGGCGCGCAGGCCGCGATCTCCGCCGCCTCGGGGGTGCGGTTGCCGGGCGGGCGGCACTTGACGGCATTGGCAATGTACACATCGTTGCCGCGCTGCAGATCGATCGCTGCCAGCATCGCATCGAGCAGCTTGCCGGCCGGCCCGACGAAGGGCTCGCCGCGCGCATCTTCCTCGGCCCCGGGGCCTTCGCCGATGAACAGCCAGTCGGCGTTGAGGTCACCGACACCAAGCACTGCCTGCCGCCGCGCCTGGCAGAGACTGCAGGCGCGACAGTCGGCGACGCTCCGCCGCAACTCGTCCCACCCCATGCCGGCGATCTCCCCGGCGCGGTCGCCAGCGGCTGCCGGCACAGTCCCAGGCGGCACTGCAACAGCGGGCCCGCCGGACGCCAGGTGGTCAGCGTCTGACACCGCCGCTGCCACCCCTTCCAGCGGCTGCGACGGTAGACGCGAAGCGTGCGGGCGCAGCCGCCAGAGCGGCGACAGCCCCATCTCGCGCAGCATCTGCGGGCGCGTCAGCGATGTGCGAAGGCGGTCGCCGCCACTCACGCCAGAATCCTGTCCAGCTCGCGCCGCAGCACGAGCGCGTCCTCGCGTCCGCCGGTCGCCGGGTAGTAGCCGCGTCGCAGGCCGATCTGGCGAAAGCCGAAGTGTCGATACAGAGCCAGCGCGCTGTGGTTGGACGGTCGCACCTCGAGCAACAGGCTGCTCGCGCCTGCCTGCCGCGCGCCATTCATCGCGCACTCCAGCAGACGGGCACCGAAGCCCATCCGCTGTCGCTTCCCGGCGACGCTGATGTTGAGCAGGTGCGCCTCATCGACGGCGATCATCAGCACGAAGTAGCCGACCAGCTCGCCAGCGAGACGGCAACCCCAGACGCTGTAACCACTGGCGACCGAATCGACGAAGTTGCCGCGCGTCCACGGGTAGGGAAAAATGCAGTTCTCGATCGCGACCATCTCGTCGATGTCGGCATCGCCGAGCGGCAACATCTCGACGCGCGGCAGCAGCACGGCGCTCAAGCCTTTCCCCCCGTCGCCAGGCGTTCAGCAATCGTCAGCGCCACCTTGTTGCGCACGTAGAGCGGCGCCACCGCCGCCGCATCGACCCCTTCACCACGCGCCAGTCGCGGCGCCGCCAAGCGCGCGACCGCAGCGGCGTCGGGGCGCAGATCCGGCAACCAGTCGCATACCCGCTCCGACAGGCGCTGCCGCAGCAAGGGATGGGCGGCGAGCCCGTTGCCACAGGCGAGCCAGCCCGGCGTATCGGGCAGCGGCAGTTCGTCGGGGTGGCAGACACCCACCGGCAGGGCCTCGACGCCGGCGACGAAACGGCTGTGATAGACCTCACCCATGCGCGCGTCGAGGAGGACGATCACCCGCTCGCCGCCGCTGGCCAGCGCCATCGCCTCCAGCGTGCCCACCGCAATGACCGGCAAGGCGTGCGCGACGGCCAGTCCCTGCGCCACACCACAGGCGATGCGCAGGCCGGTGAAGGAACCCGGACCAGCGGCGAAGGCAATCCCGTGCAGATCGCCATGACCGAGTCCGGCTTCCTGCAAGGCCTCGCCGAGCAGCGGCAGCAGGGTTTGCGAATGCGCCACGCCGGCCGGGCAACTGCGACGCAGCAGATCGCCGTCGCACCAGAGGGCGATGGAGCCCGACTCGGTGGAAGTCTCGATGGCCAGCAGATTCATCGACCGTATTCTACCCGTCCTGACCGCGCGCGTCGCCTGCAGCCGCCCATCCGCGCGCTGGCTGCGCCACAGCCACGTGCATGCCAGGACCTGCTGCGCCGCAACAAAAACAGCGCCGATTCTGGCCGGCAACTGCCTTTCCCGATACAATGTCAGGGCCTTCCAACGACGCGCCGGCGGCGCGCCAAACCCACCAATCAACAACGGAAAGTAGCGCGATGAAAGTACTGCTATTGACGCGAGAGTACCCTCCCTACGTTTACGGCGGAGCCGGCGTTCACGTCGAGTATCTGTCTGGAGAACTGGCGAAACTGATGCATGTCGAAGTTCGCTCCTTTGGTGACCAGGACACCGTGGTCGACGGCGTGCGGGTCAAGGGCTTCCCGTTCGGCAACGGCAGCTTTGCCCACGTCGACAAGAAGCTCAGCGGCGCTCTCGACACCTTCGAAGCGAATCTCGAGACGCTCAGCGAACAGGTGGATGCCGACATTGTGCATGTGCACACGTGGTACGCCCACCTCGGGGGCATCCTGGCGAAAACCCTCTACGGTATCCCGTTGGTGCACACGGTGCATTCGCTTGAACCGCTGCGGCCGTGGAAGCGCGAACAGCTCGGCTGCGGCTATGACATGTCGTCGTGGATCGAAAAGACCTCGTTGAGCATGGCCGATGCGGTCATCGCCGTCTCCGAGGGAACCAAGCAGGACATCCTCGAGCATTTCGACATCGACCCGGCGAAGATTTCGGTGATCTACAACGGCATCAACGTCGACCAGTACCACCCGACCGACGAGACCACGGCGCTGGAAAAGTATGGCGTCGACCCCGGCAAACCGATCGTCCTCTTCGTTGGCCGCATCACCCGCCAGAAGGGCATCGTCCATCTGGTCAACGCGATCCATTACATCAACCGCGATGCGCAGGTCGTCCTCTGTGCCGGCGCCGCCGACACCCCGGAAGTACTGCACGAGATGGAGATGGCGGTCAAGCGGGTCCGGCAGGAGGGCTTCACCAACGTCATCTGGATCCAGGAAATGGTCAGCAAGGCCGAGGCGATCGAGCTTTACTCGCACGCCACCGTCTTCTGCTGTCCGTCGATCTACGAGCCGTTCGGGATCATCAATCTCGAGGCCATGGCCTGCCGCACGGCCGTCGTCGCGAGTGCCGTCGGCGGCATCAAGGAGGTCGTCATCGACGGCGTCACCGGCTTCCTGGTCCCGCTCGAGCAGTTGCACGTCGCCCCCTTCGAGCCGGTCAATCCGGACCTCTTCTCGCGTGACCTCGCGGCCGCGATCAACAGGATCCTCGACGACCCGGAACTCGCGGATTCGATGGCTGCAGCGGGCCAGAAGCGCGCACGCGATGTCTTCAGCTGGACGAGCATCGCACAGCAGACGAAACGGCTTTACGATTCGCTGCTGAAATGATCTTCACGCCGGGCCGGCGCGCCACCGCGACAGACCGCGAGCCGGTCGTTGCACGGCGCCGCTGCGGACCCGGTGGCCGGCGCGCCCGCGCGTCGGCATGGACGGACGGGCCGGCAACGCCCGTCCGGTTTTTCAGTCTTTTCCTGCCGGCAGGGCCGGTAAAGGATTCAGGAGCAGCATGATGGTTCCCGAGAACTACCCCCGCGTGATCATCGAAGCGGTCGAGCCGCAAATCCAGGGCGGCCACTTTCCCATCAAACGTGTCATCGGCGAGAAGGTCGCCGTCAGCGCGGATATCTACAAGGAGGGCCACGACAAGCTGGCGGCGGTGCTCAAGGTACGCAAGGTCGGCGACAAGAGGTGGCATGAAAGCCCGATGGCGCAAGGCGACAACGACCGTTGGTATGGCGACTTCACCGTCGGCGCGATCGGCTGCTGGGAGTACACGATCGAAGCCTACGCCGAGCGCTACCTGTCGTGGGTCGACGAGATCAGCAAGAAGAACGTCCCCGGCGCCAACCTCAACAGCGAACTCCTCGAAGGGCTGCAGATCATCAGGACCTCCGCCGCACTCGCGCCGGCCGCTGCACGAACCCGCATCAACGGCCTGCTCACGGCAATGGAGAGTGCGCTCGCCGTCGGCGAGCAGCAGGGCGCGATCGACCTCGGCATCGGCGCCGTCATGCGCAGCCTGATGGCGAGCTGTCCCGACCGCAGCGAGGGCTACGAGCTGAGCCCGCCGCTGACGATCATGGTCAATCGTCCGGTGACCCGCTTCGCCGCCTGGTACGAGTTCTTTCCCCGCTCGCAGGGCAGCATGCCCTACCGTCATGGCACGCTGCAGGACAGCATTCGCCGCCTGCGCGAGATCAAGGCGATGGGCTTCGATGTCGTCTATCTGCCGCCCATCCATCCGATCGGCCACAGCTTCCGCAAGGGCAAGAACAACAGCCTCGTCGCCGTTCCGGGCGACGTCGGCAGCCCGTGGGCGATCGGCAACGAACACGGCGGGCACATGGCGCTCGAGCCGCAGCTCGGCACCTGGGCCGACTGGGACCGGTTCGTCGCCACCTGCCGCGAACTGGGGATCGAGATCGCCATCGACTACGTCATGAACTGCTCACCCGACCATCCGTACGTCGCCGAGCACCCCGAGTGGTTCTTCCATCGCCCCGACGGTTCGATCAAGTACGCCGAGAACCCGCCGAAGAAGTACCAGGACGTCTACCCGCTCAACTTCGGAACAACCGACCGCGCCGGCCTGTGGCAGGAGATGCTGAAGATCTTCCTCTTCTGGGTGGACAAGGGCGTCACCACGTTCCGCGTCGACAACCCGCACACCAAGCCGGTACCGTTCTGGGAGTGGGTGATCGCCGAAGTGCACCGCAAGCATCCGGAGGTCATCTTCCTCGCCGAAGCCTTCACCAAGCCGAAGATGATGCGCCTGCTGGCCAAGGTCGGTTTCGCCCAGTCCTACACCTACTTCACCTGGCGCAACCACAAGCATGACCTGACCGAATACGTCAGTGAGCTGACCTGCAGCGAGATGAAGGAGTATTTCACCGGCAACTTCTTCGCCAACACGCCCGACATCCTGCCGCCGATCCTGCAGTTCGGCGGGCGGCCGGCGTTCATCATGCGCGCCGTCCTGGCGGCGACGCTGTCTAGTGTTTACGGCATCTACAGCGGCTACGAGCTGTGCGAAAACGAAGCCATTCCCGGCAAGGAGGAGTACCTCGACTCGGAGAAGTACGAGATCCGGGTGCGCGACTGGAAGGCGCCGGGCAACATCGTCGACATCATCACCCGCATCAACCAGATCCGCCGCGAGTCACCTGCGCTGCAGACCTACAACAACGTTCTCTTCCTGGGCGCGGACAACCCGCAGATCCTGGCTTACGCCAAGATGACCGAGGACCGCTCGGACATCATCCTCTGCGTCGTGAACCTCGACCCCTTCCACAAGCACGGATCCGTACTGCACATACCGCTGGCCACCTTCGGTATCGACGCCGGCGAGCAGTACCAGGCGCACGATCTGCTGTCCGACGAGCGTTACCGCTGGAGCGGCCCGACCGCTTACGTCGAGCTGTCTCCCGAGACCAAGATGGCGCACATCATCAAGATCCGCCGCTGGTAGGCAGCGCTGGCCGGCAGCCGCGAGGCTGCCGGCCCACTGCAATGGTGGGCAGCGCCGGACCGGCGGTCGCCGCGCCAGGAAGCTGCCGCAACGGCAGTCCCGCGGCGCCGCCGCTTGGCGTCAGTCGGGTCCGGCCGCCGCGCGCTTGAACTGCAAGTCTTCGCCGGAGAGATCGCTGAGTTCGATACGCACCGGCCGCACCCGCCAGATCTCGTCGCAATACTCCTGAATCGCACGATCGGAGGAGAAGAAGCCCGACCGCGCGACGTTGAGGATCGACATCCGCGACCAGCGTTCAGCGTCCAGATAGCTCGCCGAAACACGCTCCTGGCAGTCGATGTACGACTGGAAATCAGCCAGCAGCATGTACTCGTCGTGGTTCAGCAGGTGCTCGACGAGCGGTTTGAAGATGTCGCGGTCGCCGCGGGTGAAGAAGCCACCGGCAATCAGGTCGATCACTTCCTGCAGGTGCGGATTGGCTTCGTACCAGGCGCGCGGCCGGTAACCGGTGCGACGCAGTTCCTTGACTTGCGGCACGTCCATTCCGAAGAGGAAGAAGTTCTCCTCGCCGACCTGCTCACGGATCTCGACATTGGCTCCGTCGAGCGTGCCGATGGTCAGCGCGCCGTTCATCTGGAATTTCATGTTGCCGGTGCCCGAAGCCTCCTTGCCGGCGAGCGAGATCTGCTCCGACAGGTCCGCCGCGGGAAAGATCGCATGCGCGTTCTTGACGTTGTAGTTGGGGTAGAAGACAACCTGCAACTTGCCGCGCATCGCCGGGTCGCGACCGATCAGATCGGCGACTGCGGTGATCAGCCGGATCATCAGCTTCGCCAGGAAGTAGCCCGGCGCCGCCTTGCCGCCGAAAATGACCGTCCGCGGCGCCACCTCGAGGTTCGGATCATCCTTCAGCCGCTTGTACAGCGAGACGACGTGCAGCAGGTTGAGATGCTGCCGCTTGTATTCATGGATTCGCTTCACCTGGACGTCGAACATCGTCTCGAGATCGACCTCGACACCGGCCGAGCGCGCGATTTCGCGCGCCAGCCGCTCCTTGTTCACTGCCTTGATGCGCCGCCACTCGGCGCGAAACGCGGGATCATCGGCGTGCCTCTCCAGCTCGCGCAGGCGTGTCATGTCGGTGACCCAGCCCTTGCCGATGGTCGCGTCGATCAGGCCCGACATCGCCGGGTTGGCGAGGACGACGAAACGGCGCGGGGTGACGCCATTGGTCTTGTTGCTGAACTTCTCCGGCCACATTTCGTGGAAGTCCCGCAGCACGTCGGATTTCAGCAGCTCCGAATGCAGCGCGGCGACGCCGTTCACCGCAAAGCTGCCGACCACCGCCAGATGCGCCATGCGCACGTAGCGCGCACCGTCCTCGTCGATCAGCGACATCCGCCGCAGCCGGTCGTGGTCGAACGGAAAATGGATTCGGACTTCGTCAAGGAAACGCTCGTTGATCTCGCAGATGATCTCGAAGTGCCGCGGCAGAACGCGTTTGAAGAGTTCCAGCCGCCACTTCTCGAGCGCCTCCGGCAGCAGGGTATGATTGGTGTAGGCAAAGGTGCGGCGGGTGATCGACCAGGCTTGGTCCCACTCCATCGCATACTCATCGACCAGCAGGCGCATCAGCTCGGCGACGGCGATCGACGGATGCGTATCGTTGAGCTGGACGACGAACTTCTCGTCGAAGTGGTCGAGGTTCTGCTCGCGCTGCAACTGCAGGCGGATCATGTCCTGCAGCGAGCAGGAGACGAAGAAATACTGCTGCTCGAGGCGCAATTGCTGCCCAGCTTCCGTCTCGTCATTCGGATAAAGCACCTTGGTGATGGTCTCCGAAGAAATCTGGGCATCGACCGCCTGGTCATAGTCGCCGGCGTTGAAGGCCGCGAAATCGAAGGCTTCCGGTGCCTCGGCGCTCCACAGCCGCAGCCGGTTGGGCGTGTTCACACCATAGCCGAGAACCGGCATGTCCCAGGCAGTGCCGCGCACCAGCTTGTCGGGGATCCATTGCACGCGCAGGCGGCGGTTGCCGCTGGCCTCGTACTGGTGCTCGGTACGGCCGCCGAGCTTGATCTCGAAGGCGATGTTCGGTCGGTGAATCAGCCAGGGGCTGCCCGAACGCAACCACTTGTCGGTCAGCTCGACCTGCCAGCCATCGCGAATCGCCTGCGTGAAAATCCCGAACTCGTAGCGGATGCCATAGCCGATGGCGGGAATCTCGAGCGTCGCCAGCGAATCGAGATAACACGCTGCCAGCCGGCCGAGGCCGCCGTTGCCCAGCCCCGGCTCCCCCTCTTCCTCGAGCAGCAGCTCCAGATCCAGTCCGAACTCCTTCATTGCCTGTCGCGCGTTGTCGTAGATCCCCAGATTGATCAGGTTGTTGCCCAACTGCGGGCCGATCAGGAATTCGGCCGACATGTAGCACACGGTCCGGCTGCCGCGGTCACGGTAGGTCCGCGCCGTCTGCACCCAGCGCTGCAGCAGGCGGTCGCGCACCGCCTGTGCCAGCGCGAGAAAACAGTCGCGGCGGGTAGCCACCTGCGGAAAGCGCGCCTGCACATACACCAGCTTGTCCAGCAGCGCCCGTTTCAGCGCATCCACACCGAGTCCGGTCCGCCGGTCCTCGGGCCCTGTCAGGAAGCCCGGGTCCACCGCGGCACCCTGCCCTCCTTCGGCTTTGGTCTTGTCGTTCATGTCGATACCCCCGCAACATCGTTCTTCAGCCATTGGTGAGAAATCGTGAAACACCCGCGATGGGGTTCACGCCAGCGGCGAGTCTATAGTATTGTTCGAGGCTGTGCACGTGCGCCCGTTTGTTGCGTCGCAACTTCCGGAGGGCGAGAGCGCCCTGCCAACGAGGCGGATTCCCGCCCGACAAGCCGCTCGCCAGCGTCTGCGGCGGCGCCGGCCGTGCGGCAGGCAGCCCCCCCGCCAGCGACCAAACGGGGCCGCACCCGCCGACACGCCATCGCCTGGCTGCCAGGCAGCGCGACAATCTCACGAAAGACGCCTCGATGCCTCACCCGTTGCTGCTCGCCTCACTCACGCTGCTCGCCCTGGTCGGCTGTGCCGGCACTGCCACGCCGCCACAAGCGACAGCGGCGGCGCAGCCGGCCCGGCCGGCGAAACTCGGCCTCGCGCTCGGTGGCGGCGCAGCGCGCGGCTTCGCCCATGTCGGCGTGATCAAGGTTCTCGAGAGCCAGGGAATCGTTCCCGACATCGTCGTCGGCAGCAGTGCCGGCGCAGTGGTCGGCGCGCTCTATGCCGCCGGCCACAACGGCTTCGAACTGCAGAAACTCGCGCACAGGCTCGATGAAAGCCGGATCAGCGACTGGTCGCTGCCGGCGCGTGGCGTTCTCAAGGGCGAATCGCTGCAACAGTTCGTCAACGAAGCAGTCGGGCAGCGTCCGCTGGAAGGGCTGAAACGGCCGTTCGGCGCGGTCGCGACCGATCTCCGCAGCGGCGAGAGCATCGTTTTCCGCAGCGGCAACACCGGCATGGCGGTGCGCGCCTCGGCCGCCGTCCCGGGGGTCTTCCAGCCGGTGAAGGTGAGCGGCCGCGAGTACGTCGACGGCGGCCTGTCGAGCCTCATCCCGGTGCGTGCGGCACGCGAGATGGGCAGCGACATCGTGATCGCCGTCGACATCTCGGCACGCCCAGCGGGCCAGCCGGTGCGCAGCACCTTCGACATCCTGCTGCAGACCTTCACGATCATGGGGCAGAGCCTGGCACGTTACGAACTGCGCGAGGCGGACGTGGTGATCCAGCCGCAGGTCGGCAACATCGGCTCGACCGACTTCCAGGCCCGTCACGACTCGATCCTCGAAGGCGAGAGGGCAGCGCAGGCGGCATTGCCGAAGATTCGCGAGGCCTTGCGCAGGCTTGGCCGCCAGTGACCTGCCACCTCTGCCGCCGGCCAACGCCGACCGCCCCCTCATGCGGCTGCTGAAGGACTGCTCGCTGGCGGCCGTGACCGCCGGCTTCGTCGCCGTCCTGGTCGGCTTCACCAGCTCGGCGGTGATCGTTTTTCAGGCGGCCCGGACGCTGCAGGCGAGTGCCGCGGAGATCGCCTCGTGGATGCTGGCGCTCGGTCTGGGGATGGGGCTGACCAGCATCGCCCTCTCCCTGAGGTTCCGCGTGCCGGTGCTGACCGCCTGGTCGACCCCCGGTGCGGCGATGCTGATCACTGGCGCCGCGGGCGTCTCGCTGCCCGAGGCGACGGGCGCCTTCATCGTCTCGGCAGGACTGATCACCGTCGCCGGCTTCTCCGGCCACTTCGAGAAAATGATGGGCCGCCTGCCGATCTCGATCGCTTCCGGCATGCTCGCCGGTGTCCTGCTGCGTTTCGGGCTCGACGCCTTCGGCGCGATGGCAAGCCAGTTCACGCTGGTCTTTCCGATGTTCTGCGCCTATCTCCTGTGCCGCCGGCTGCTGCCGCGCTATGCGATCGTCGTCACCCTGTTGCTCGGTATCAGCATTGCCGCAGCGCAGGATCAGCTGCGCCTAGACGGACTGCGGCTCGAACTGGCAGCACCGGTGTTCATCACACCGCAATTCTCCTGGACGGCGCTGGTCGGCGTCGCCCTGCCGCTTTTCATCGTCACCATGGCATCGCAGAACGTTCCTGGCGTGGCGGTCATCCGCGCCTCCGGCTACCACCACGTACCGGTCTCACCACTGGTCGGCTGGACCGGCGCCGCCAACCTGCTGCTCGCCCCCTTCGGTGGCTTCGCCCTCAATCTCGCGGCCATCACGGCGGCGATCTGCATGGGCCGCGAGGCACACGAGAACCCGGACCGGCGTTACGTCGCCGCCATCGCCGCCGGCGCCTTCTACGTCCTCATCGGCATCTTCGGCGCCACCGTCGGCGCGCTCTTTCTCGCCTTGCCGCGGGAACTCGTTCTCGCCATCGCCGGCTTTGCGCTGCTCGGCACGATCGGCAGCGGGCTCGCCAGCGCGCTCGCCCAGGAGAGCGAGCGCGAGCCGGCGCTGCTGACCTTCCTCGTCACCGCCTCCGGAATCTCCCTCGCCAGCATCGGCTCGGCGTTCTGGGGCCTTCTCGCCGGACTGGCCGCGCTGTACGTCCTGCGGGCGACGCCGACGCAGCGGCAGCGCCGGCGCCACCCCGCCAAGGACGCTGCGGCTGCCGTCAGCGAGGGTCCGCCGGCAGACGATCAGGGCCGGCGCAGCGGCTAGCTTTCCAGAGCCTCCCAGCGTTCGAGCAGGACCAGCAACTCCGCGTCGATCTCCTCCAGCCGCACGGCCAGCCGTTGTGCCTCCTGCGGCGACGATTGGTACAACGCGGGGTCGGCGAGGCGCTCGCCGATCGCCTGCTGCTCCGCCTCGAGCACCGCAATGCGCTCGGGCAGGGCAGCCAGTTCGCGGCTTTCCTTCCACGACAGCTTGGCGCTCGCCGCGGTCTTCGCCGCCGCCTTCCCCTTGTCGCCAGCGGCAGCCCCCGTCGCGTTCGCGGCGCGGGATCGCTGCTCGGCGATCGCCGGCGCATCGTCCCGACGCCGCGCCGCCTGATGGTCGGCCCAGTCCTGGTAGCCGCCGGCGTACTCGCGCCAGACGCCCTCCCCTTCGGCGGCGATCGTCTGCGTCACCACGTTGTCGAGGAAGGCGCGATCGTGGCTGACGAGAAACAGCGTACCGCTGTAATCCTGCAGCAACTCCTCGAGCAGTTCGAGCGTTTCGATGTCGAGGTCGTTCGTCGGCTCGTCGAGAACGAGGACGTTCGCCGGGCGGGCGAAGAGGCGCGCCAGCAGCAGTCGGTTGCGCTCGCCACCCGACAATGAGCTGACCAGCGAGCGGGCCCGCTGCGGGGCAAAGAGAAAATCGCCGAGATAGCTGATCACGTGCTTCCTCTGGTTGCCGATGTCGACGAAGTCCGATCCCGGCGAGATGACTTCGATCAGCGTCGCCTGCTCGTCAAGCTGACTGCGGAACTGGTCGAAGTACGCCACCTGCACCTTCGTTCCCAGGGTCACCCGGCCGGCATCCGGCGCCAGATCGCCGAGAATCAGCCGCAGCAGCGTCGTCTTGCCGGCGCCATTCGGGCCGATGATGCCGATCTTGTCACCACGCTGGACGCGGCACGAGAAGTTGCGCACCACGACCTTGTCGGCAAAGCTCTTGCTGACCCCTTCGAGCGCTGCCACCAGCTTGCCGCTGCGGTCGCCGGCATCGAGCGCCAGTTCCACCTTCCCCTGTCGTTCGCGGCGCGCCAGCCGCTCGCGTCGCAGGCGCTCGAGCCGCAACACCCGGCCCTCGTTGCGTGTCCGCCGCGCCTTGATGCCCTGCCTGATCCACACCTCCTCCTGCGCCAGGAACTTGTCGAAACGGGCATTGGCCAGCGCCTCGTCGTGCAGCATCGCCTCCTTGCGCGCCTGGTATTCGGCGAAGCTGCCGGGACAGGAAAGCAGGCTGCCGCGGTCGAGCTCGACGATGCGCGTCGCGACCCGCTCGAGGAAGCGACGGTCGTGCGTGATCAACACCAGCGTCATCGTCGAGTGCAGCAGCATCTCCTCCAGCCATTCGATGGTCGCGACGTCGAGGTGATTGGTCGGCTCGTCGAGCAACAGCAGGTCGGGCGATACGGCCAGGGCCTGCGCCAGCGCCAGGCGCTTCTTCTGGCCGCCGGAAAGCGTGCCGACAAGGCGGTCGGCATCGAGCGAGAAGCGCTGGATGACCCGCTCCGCCTGTGCTTCGAAAGACCATGCCTGGCGCGCCTCGAGTTCCGTCTGCAACGCGTGCATCCGTTCGAGCAAGCCGTCCTGGTCGGCACCTGCCTCGCCGAGGGCGTGTGAAACAGTGTGGTACGCGGCAAGCAGCGTCGACACTTCACCCATACCGGCGACGACGGCCTCGAATACGGTCTGCTCGGCGGCAAACGGTGGTTCCTGAGGCACGTAGCCGATGCGCAGCCCCGGCTGCAGCCAGACCTTCCCGTCGTCAAGCCCGCCACAACCGGCGAGAGCAGCAAGGAGGGACGACTTGCCGGTGCCGTTGCGACCGATCAGCGCCACCCTTTCGCCGGCATCGAGCTGAAAGGCGGCATGGTCGAGCAACGGTACGTGGCCAAAGGCGAGCGAGGCGTCGGAGAGGATGATGTACGGCATGGGCTGGTGTCGTTGCGCCGGAGAAGAAACCGAGGGAAGGCTGCGGGACGGCCATCGGCGCCCCGCAGCTGCGCCGTCAGCCGACGGCAGCCCGTCATTCTACCGCGTGCCGGACAGCAGCACGCCGCTTGGCCGTGCAGTGCGGTGTGCGGCCGTCAGGGACATCGGGCCAGCGCCACCGCCCGTGCTGCCACAGTGGCGACCAAGCCCGCGACAGGGCGCGGCTTGGCGGAAGCCTGAGCCAGCGGCTACAATACGCGCCCGCCTCCTCGTAGCACAATGGACAGTGCACACGCCTCCTAAGCGTGGGATACAGGTTCGATTCCTGTCGAGGGGACTTGCCGGGCGTCCGGCGGAGTCCGCCGAAGAAAGCCGGTTTCGCCGGCTGAGCACCCACAGCAAGCAATTGCCCGACACGCTCAAGATCATCGCCTAGCGTGCCGAAACGGCGATGGCCAACGTCCTGGCGCCGCTTCTTGCCCGCCCGGACGAGGCCCGGAGCTTGCTACGCGCGATCTACACGACCGAAGCCGACTTGCTGCCCGACCCGCAGGCCGGCACCCTGACCGTTCGCCTCCACCATCTGGCCAATGGCGTCTCGGACCGCGCCGTCCGCACACTCTGTGACGAGTTGAACGCGACCGAGACCGCCTTCCCACGCACCAACCTCCGCTTGATCCTGCAACTCGGTCCTTCGCAAAATCCGTGAGATCAGGTTGTCTGAACCTGCGGGCTCCTCGATGCCACGCGGTTCGCGACCAGGCATTTTTTTTTGCGCGGGGCGCTGCGCGCCCCGCAAAACGCCGCGCGGCGGCGTTTCAGAGTGCCACTGCGACAGAGTTGACAGAGACCAGAGATCCAGTGGTCAGCGCTTCAGGATGGGGGAGACACACACCAACCGCAACCCCAGGAGGTCGTAGCGGCCGCCCGGGTCGTCGCCGAGGCGGACGGCGCAGCGCGCGCTGCCGCGGTCGTAGCGCCAGGAGCCGCCGCGCACCCCGCGCCGGGCATCGCCGCTGGTCGTGACCGCTCCCGGCTTTTCGAACTCGTTGAGGCACCACTCCCAGGCGTTCCCGGCGAGGTCCAGCGCCCCCTGCGCCGAGGCACCGGGCGGGTAGACCCCGACCGCGATCATCCGACCCAGCTCGCTCTCGATCGTGTTCGCCCGACCGTCGCGCCAGTCACCCCATGGGTACTCGCGCTGCGAATCGCCGCCGGTCGCCGCCTGCTGCCACTCCCACTCGCTCGGCAGCCGGACCTCATGACCCAGCGCGCCGCTGAGCCACTGGCAGTACGCGATCGCTTCCCACCAGCTCAGGCTCACCGCCGGCTGGTTGGCACGCCCGCGCTGTACTGCCGCCGGAACACCGTAGCGTTTGCCGACGAGCGCTTCATAGCCATCAGCCGCCGCGAGAAACACCCGCCACTGCGCCACCGTCACCGGATGGCGCGCGATGTGGAACGGTTCAACGGCAAAACACGGGCGACCGCGCCAGCGACGCAGCAGGCCGCTCGCCGCGGCGTCGAGTTCGACCTCGCCGCCGGGCACTTCGTGCCAGACGATGTCCGGCAGCCCGTCGGCACGCAGGCCGACGCCCGGTCGCGGGTCGCCGCCGGGAAGCAGCGCCAGCCGGTCGCCGATCGTCGCCCGCAGCGCGTGCGTCGTCTCCGGATCGGCGAGCAGCGCCAGCATCTCGTCGACCGCCAGCGGGCCGAGAAAGCGCTGCTCGCTGTCGCGCAGCGGAAAACGCACGCCGAGCCGCTGCAGCATCGGCGCCGTCTCGAGCATGACGCGCTCGTCGGGCCAGTGGTGGCTGTCGCCGTGCGCTGCCGAGGCGACGGTCGCGCGCTCGATCTCGCGCCGTTGATGCAGGTCGTCGCGGTCCTGCTGCCGCCAGTCGCGCAGCCGCGGCCAGTTGCGGATCAGTGCTTCGTGCGCGACCTCGACCGTCTCCTGCCCGCTGCCGGGGTCGCGGCTGGTGACCAGCAGGCGCTCGCTCGCCAGCTCGCCGATCAGCGCCCGCGCAGCGTCGGCGAAATCGCCGAGCGGCGCGGGCCGGCGGGTGTCTTCACTGCCCTCGCCGAGCTGGACGAGCTGCAGGAAGACGTCGCGTGCGATCGCTTCGCTGCCGGGGGAGCGCGCCGACAGTTCGTCGATGACGCTGTCGGCGCGCTCGACGATGGCGCCGCGAACGCCGCCGATCGCGTCGTAGCCCGCCTGGCAGGGGGCGCCATCCTGGCGCCGCGCGTGGAGCTGCGTCAGGCAGAACTCGAGCAGCGGCAGGTTGCCCGGTTCGTCGCCGACATCGTCGAGGAGGCGCGCGACGAGACCCGCCTCGAAGCGGAGATCCGCCTTCTCCGCCGGGCCGCAGATCGCCTGCCGGCGCTCGTCGCGGGTCATGCCGCCGAGCAGGACCGTCGCCCGCTGCAAGTGGTCGCGCAGCGGCCGGTGGTCGAGCGCACGGCCGAAGAAGGCGGCGCGCAGCGTCAGCACGACCTTCAGCGGCGCGCTGGCGGCCGCCGCCAGCAGGCAGTCGGCGAAAGCGGCGGCAGTGGTGGCGGTGGCGCCAGTGGTGGCGTCGGTCGAGCGGTAGGTGTACAGCTCCTCCCATTGATCGACCAGCAGCAACAACTGGCGGCAGCCCGGCTGCACGACCAGCACGTCCGCGACCAGGTGCGGCAGGCCGATGCGGGCGCTGCCAGCGACGCCGCGCGCCAGTTCGGCGGCGAGTTCGCCAACCGCCAACTGCCGCTGCACGCGCTGGCCGGCGGCCGGATCGCCTTCGATCAGCTCGAGCAGGCAGCCGGCGAGGCTGCGCCACGGCTCCGGACCCGGTCGCACGATCGCCGCCGACCAGCCGCCGCGCCGGCGCAGCACCGGCAGCAGCCCGGCCTGCACGACCGAAGACTTGCCGCTGCCCGAGGCACCGACGACGGCGACCAGCGGCTGCCGGTCGACCGCCGCGACGATTTCGTCGGTGAAGGCATCGCGACCGAAGAAGAACGGTTCGTCTTCCTCGCGAAAGGCGCGCAGGTCGCGGTACGGGCAATCGGCCGTCGGCGCCCGCGCGCAGCTCGCGTCGAGTTCGCCGATCAGCGCCGCAAAGTCGCCGGCCTTCTCGTCGCCCGCCGCGCATTGTGAACCCAGGCGTGCGGTCTGCCAACAGGGTGACGGCCGTCTTCCCGGTCGTGCTCTACAACGGGCGCCAGAGCTGGACGGCGGCACGTGACGTCGGCGGACGCATCGCAGCGCTGCCGGCCAGCCGCAGGCGTTATCATCCGGCGCAACGCACCTTCCTGCTCGAGCAGCGCGCGGTCGATGCAGCCCGCTTGGCCGACACGCAGAACACGGTCGCCGACATCATCCGTCTCGAAACCAGCAGCGTGCCGGCCGACGTGCAGCGCGCCGTGGCGCGCCTCGCGGCGCACCTGCAGGGCGCAGAATGCGCGAGCCTGCGGCGCGCTTTCGTCGTCTGGATCAACCGGGTGGTCCCGCGGCGCCTGATGCCCGGACAGGAAATACCCGAAGTCAAGGAACTACAGGAGATCGACACCATGCTTGCCGAAACCGTCGCGGAATGGACCAGACAGTGGAAAGAGCATGGCCTCCGCCATCGCCAGCGCGGGTCGGTTGCGTCGCGCGCGTAGGTTGGGCTGAGGAACGAAGCCCAACAGATCCGCGACCGTGCCCTGCCATCCGGGCGTGTTGGGCTGCGCAGGCTCAGCCCAACCGCGGCGCCGCGGATCTTCCGCTGCCCGCACGCTTCGCCGCCAGCCCACCGATCCAGGTGGCTGCTGCTGCAACCACTGATTGTCGCTGCACCGCCAACAGGGGCATACTGGCACACTTGGCGGCGCTGCACCGCAACCACCGACGGCACCACCGATGAGCATCCTCGACGACACCACCCGGCACGAATTCATCACGCTGCTCTCGCCGATCTTCGGGCGCGCGGATCGACGCCGCGATTTGCTCGCGCTGGCGCTCGGCGCCGACGGCCCGGCGCTGCGGCAGTTCGGCGAGGACGAGTGGCGGGGCCCGCCAGAGGCCTTCGTCCTGCGGCTGGTCGACGCGCTCGCGCGCAGCGACGAGGCCGGTCGAGCGGCGTTCGCCGGACTGCTCGATTTCGCGCGCGAGCGGGTGACCGACGACCAGCGGCCGCGGGTCGCTGCGCTCACGGCGATGGTCGCCGCGACGGCCTCGAACGCCGCCATCGCCGCAACGCCGCTGCACCTGCGCGTCTTTCTCGCTTCGCCGGGCGACGTCAGCGAGGAACGTCGACTGGCGCTGCAGGTGCTCGAACAGATCGCTTACGACCCGCTGCTGCGTGGCCAGGTGACGATCGAGACCGTCGCCTGGGACCAGCCCGGCGGCGGAACGCCGATGCTGGCGACGATGACGCCGCAGGCGGCGATCGCCGCCGGACTGCCGCAGCCTGCGCGATGCGACATCGTCGTCGTCATCGTCTGGGCACGGATGGGAACGCCTCTGCCGGTCGACGAGTACCGCAAGCCTGACGGCAGCCCGTACCTCTCGGGCACCGAATGGGAGTACCTCGACGCGCTGGCGGCTGCCGAGCGTTGCGGGCGGCCGAGGATTCTCGTCTATCGCCGCACCGGGAAATGCCTGCTCGACCCAGACGACGACGCCTTCGACGACAGGAAGCGCCAGTACGACCAGGTCAAGGCGTTCTTCGCCACGTTCCGCAACCCCGACGGGTCGATCCGCCGCGGCGTGAACGACTATGCCGCTCCTGCCGACTTCGGCCGCGACCTCGCCCTGCACCTGCGATCGCTGATCCGCGCGCTGCTGCACGAGCGTCCCGCCGCAACGACCCGCTCGTCGCCCATCCCACCGCCCGCAGCGACCCCGGCAGCGCCGCTCTGGCCGGGATCGCCCTTCCCCGGCCTGCGCGCCTTCACGCCGGCCGACGCGCCGATCTTCTGCGGCCGCGGCCGCGAGACCGACCAGCTCGTCCGCCGGCTCGCCGAAGGCGGCCGCTTCATCGCCGTCGTCGGCGCTTCGGGATCGGGCAAATCGTCGCTGGCCGCCGCCGGACTGCTGCCGCGGCTGGCCGGCAACGCCATCGAGGGCAGCAAGGACTGGCTGCTGCCGCAGGTGGTGCCGGCCGGTGCGGCAGACCGCTGGCAGTGGTCGGGGCTGCGCTTCACCCCCGGCGAACTCGGCGACGACCCGTTTCTCGCGCTCGCCGCCCGGCTGGCGCCGCTGCTGCCGGACGAGATCACGCCCGGCAGGCTGGCCAGGCAGCTCAAGCAGGAACCGGCCAGTTTCGCGGCCGCGGCCGCGAGCCTCCTCGCGACGCGACCGGAGTGGGCCGAGATCCTGATCTTCATCGACCAGTTCGAGGAACTGCTCACCGTCGTCGCCGAAAGCCGCCGCGCGCCTTTCGTCGAACTGCTCGCGGCGGCGGCAGCAACACCACGGTTGCGGCTGGTGGTCACCATGCGTGCCGATTTCCAGCCACGCTGGCTCGACTGGCCGCGGCTGCCGCAAGCGCTCTGCAGCGAGGCGTTCTCGGTTCGCGCCCCGGGCCTCGCTGCGCTGTTCGAGATGATCACTGCGCCGGCGGCGCGCGCCGGGCTCGAACTCGAAGAGGGGCTGGCGGCGCGCATCCTCGAGGAGACCGGCAGCGATGCCGGCGCACTGGCGCTGCTCGCCTTCGCGCTGCACGAGCTGCATGAGGCGAGGGACCCCGCCGGCCGCCTGACGCATGCCGCCTACGACGGCTTCGGCGGCGTCCGCGGCGCGATCAGCCGGCGCGCCGAAAAGACCTGGCAGGCGCTCCCCGACGCCGCACGGGCACTGCTGCAGCCGGTTTTCGGCGAACTCGTCGAGGTCGACGAACGCGGTGTCGCCACCCGCCGCCGGCTGCCGCGTTCGCGCCTCGCCGTCTCGCTCGCCGCCAGCGAAGCCGTCGAGATGCTGCTCGCTGCCTTCGTCGATGCGCGGCTGCTGGTCAGCAGCCAGGGTGCGGCCGGAGCCGTCGTCGAAGTCGCGCACGAGGCGCTGTTCCGCGAATGGCCACGGCTGCGCGACTGGATCGGCGAACGCGCCGACGACCTGCGCACGCTGCGCCAGGCCGAGACGGCGGCCGCCGAATGGCAGCGCAGCGGTGGCCAGGCCAGCCACCTCTGGCCGCACGAGCGCCTGCAGCCCGTGTTCGAAGCGCTGGCGCGGCTGGGCAAGGACCGGGCGGACCTCGCCGATCCGGCACGCTCTTTCCTGCGGCCGGAAGCCGAGCGCCTGCTCGCTGAAGTCGCCGACCCGGCGACGACGCACGACCGTCGCGCCTGGATCGGCGACCGGCTGGCGAGCATCGGCGATCCCCGACACGGCGTCGGCGTGCTGCCAGACGGCGCGCCCGACATCGACTGGTGCGAGATCCCGGCCGGAAAGGTCGAACTTGAGGACGGTCACGGCGAGTTCGAAGTCGAGCGCTTCCATATCGCCCGCTACCCGCTGACCTGGTGGCAATACCGGGCTTTCGTCGCCGACCCGCTGGGCTACGCCGACCGCGGGCGCTGGTGGCAGGGGCTGCAGCGCGAGGACTCACCGGGCGAGCAGTTTCGGCCGATCGGCAACTGCCCGGCCGAGAACATTTCATGGTACGACGCCGTCGCCTATTGCCGCTGGGCGAGCGCGCGGCTCGGTTACGCAGTGCGGCTGCCAAGCGACGCCGAGTGGCAGCAGGCGGCTACCGGCGGTCGGCCCGGAAAGGCTTATCCGTGGGGGTCGCGATGGAGGGAAGGATGTGCGAACACTAGGGAAAGCCGGCTCAACCGAACGACGACCGTCGGCATGTATCCGGCGGGTGCTTCGGTCCACGGGGTCTTCGACCTCGCCGGGAACGTCTGGCAGTGGTGCTTTAACGAATACGATCATCCCCGCCAAGCCCAACTCAGCAGCAGTACCCGACGCATGGTGCGCGGCGGCTCCTGGATCCACGAACCCGGCAACGCCCGTTGCGGCTTCCGCTTCGGCAGCGATCCGAGCCTCCGCAACTCCTACTTGGGCTTGCGGTTGGTGTGCGTCTCCCCCATCCTGAAGCGCTGACCACTGGATCTCTGGTCTCTATCATCTCTGCTTCACTGGCCCGAAAACGACCGCGGGTGGCTGCCGGGCGGCCGGCCCAATCCGGGTGGCCTGGCCGCCTGACGCCTTTGCATTGCAGCCGACACCGCTGGCGAGCAGCGAACGGTCGGAACTGTTTGCCGGCACGTCGGTTGGGCTGAGGAACGAAGCCCAACATCGGCAAGCCATCACTGACAGCCGGCAGCCGCTCCACGCGCACGGGCTCCAGCCTCTGGCGGCGCTGCTGGCCTGGGGCGTTGGGCTTCGCAGGCTCAGCCCAACCTACGGGTCTACCGGTCAGGCACCGCGCGCCGGCACCGTCGGCGTGCGCTGGCTGCACTTGCCCGGCCGCCCGCCATCGCCGGTCGCCGCCCACTCGGGCAGCGCCTTTGGCGACGGCGGCCGCATCGTGAATCGCAGGCCGCGGAAGACTTGCTTGCGCAATCCCCACGAATCGGCGTAGCGGATGTGGTTCACCCAGCCGCTGACGCTGGCGTCGAACTCGCCGAAACTGATCCGTCCGCCGAGGTAGTCGTCGAGGCGTTCGCCGAGGTGAGCGACCGTGGCGCGGATCTTGCGCGCCTTGACCAGCCGGTGCGTCGGATGGACGACGAAGCCCAGCCAGGGAATGCCGCAGTGCGTCGGCAGCACCTGCGCCTCGCGCGCATGGATGGTCAAACGCAGCTGCGCCAGCCGGTCGACGAGCGCGCGCTTCCAGTCCCACAGTTCGCGCTTGCTGTCGCTGAACAGCGCACAGTCGTCCACGTAGCGCAGGTACGCCGGGCATGACAGCTCGCGGGTGACGAACTGGTCGAACGGGTGCAGATGGCAGTTCGACCAGAACTGCGAAGTCAGATTGCCGATCGGCAAGCCGCGCGGGCGGCAGGCGGCGAGGAGATCGTCGCCCGCGAAGTAGACCATCGCGTATTCTTCGTCGAGGACGCCGGCGCCGCTCGCCAGAATGCAGTCGACCAGCGCCAGCACGTCGTCCTCGGGGATCGTCCGGGCCAGCGTCTGGCGCAGGATCGCATGGTCGATCGAAGGAAAGTGCCTGACGATGTCGGCGCGCAGCACGTAGGCGTAGCGCTGCGCGAACTGCTGCAGGCGGTCCACCGCCCGGTGCGTTCCCTTGCCGGCGCGATTGGCGTAGCTGTCGGCGATGAACAACCGCTCGAAGCGGGGCTCGATGACGCGGCACAGCGCGTGATGAACGACCCGGTCGCGGAATGGCGCGGCGCTGATCTTGCGCCGCTTCGGTTCAGCTATATGGAAATGGACGTACGGCCCGGGGCGATAGCTGCCTTCTCCGAGTTCCCGCCAGAGCGCCAGCAGACGATCGGCGAGTTGGTACTCAGCTGGTACTCGAAGGTCGCCGCCGCGTCCCAGCCGCGCTTGCCCTGCGCCGCGCGCGCGCCGCCAACCGGTGCTCACGTGCCCACCCCACAGCCCGGCGACATGGCGATCCTGGTTGGAGAAGCCGATCCCCGAAGGCGTATCAGACTGCCTCACCGGCTTGCACCGGCCAGCCGAGTATCGCGCTTGGCGCCTTCTCTGCCTAGGGCGAGCGGGGCCGAGTGAGAGCGGCTGGGGCTGCGCGCGGGGTGCAACGCAGCGCTTGAGCCTGCCAGCGAGGCATGGACGGCAAACCTCAGCGATGCAGTGATCAGTGCCTCAGGATCCTGGAGGCGCACACCAGCCGCAACCCGAGGGCGTAGTCGCGGTGACCCGGATCGAGACCGTTGCGAAAGGCGCAGCGTGCGAGGGCACTATGGGTCGAACAAGATCCACCTCTGATCACGCGCCTTACGTCCGCATTGGCACCCTCGCGCCGATCGTCTGGAGCGTAGGGGTAAGGATGAAAGGCGCTGCTCGTCCATTCAAAGACGTTTCCGCTGACGTCGGCTAGCCCTTCGGGTGTATCGCCAGCCGGAAACACACCGATTGGCGTCGTGGCGCGAACATGAGTCTCGAAGCTGTTGCAACGACCGACCTCGAACTCGTCGCCCCAGGCATAGCGCCGACGTTCGCGGCCACGCGCCGCCGCCTCCCATTCAGCTTCGCTGGGTAACCGCCAGATCTGCCGGCTCTGCGCCGACAACCAAGTGCAGTATGCTCGGGCCTCGTGCCAGCAGATGCCGACCACCGGCTGCAAAGCACTGTTGTACTGTGGATCGTTCCAGATGTCTGGCTGTGTTTTCTTTCCCGCGGGGTACCGCTGGTTCAACGTGCTCTCCAACTCGCGATCAGTCATCCGCCTCATCACCTCAAAACCTTCGGCCTGCTGCCAAGTCATGTGCCCGTTCCGGAGCAGCTCGTCGATTCGCTCCGAATTGTCGCACGCCCACTGCCGTCCTGCCCGCCATGCGTGTTTCGGGCCTTCGGCAGTCCTCTCGCCGCGCCGCCAGCGCTGCGCCGCGTCGTCCTGCCACCATCGCTCGTCCTCATAGCCGCCCGCGGCGATGAACAGCCGCCACTCGGCATTGGTCACCGGGAAGCGAGCGATGGCGAAGCTCGCGAGCCTAACCCTGTGCGCCGGTGATTCGCCCGCGTACAGCCGGTCGTCACTCCCTACGCGGTAGCGGCCCGCGTCGACCACCAGCAGCGGCGGCAGCAGGAAGTCGTCACCATCGGGGCCGCGGCCTTGCGCGAAGCGCGGATCGCCGAGTTCGCCGAGCGCGCGCGCGGCGGCGATGCGCGCGCGCAGGTCGGCCTGCGGATCGCGGCTGCGCTCGACCAGCGCCAGTTGCAGACGACGGCGCAACGCGGCGGAAACCGGCACGTCGGGCGGCGCGGCGCAGCGGCCGGCGAGCGGCAGGTTGCGGTCGATAAGCGCGCCGACGAATGCGTCCGCATCGCGCGCGATCGCCGCGGCCAGGACGAAAGACTCCTCCCAACCGGTCGCCGGCGCTTCGGGCAGCGGATCGGCGTCGGCCAGGCCGGCGAGCACCTCCGGCAGGCGCGGCAGCATCGCGTCGGCGCGCCAGGCGGTGGCGGCGAGTTCGGGCTGTGGCTGGCCGGCGAGCGCACGCGCGGCGAAATACTCCTGCAGCAACTGATGTACGTAGAAGACGTCGTCCCACTGTTCGTCGAGCACCTGCATCGCGACGCCGGCGTGCAGCAGATCGTCGCCGTGCTGCGTCCCGCATTCACCGCCGAGCAGTTCGCGCGCGTCGTCCCACGGTACGCGCAGGCGCGACGCTTCGCCGGGCGCGCGGCGCGACTGCAGGTCGTGGGCGAAGCGGCCGAGCGCCGGCAGCAGCAGGCCGCCCTGCGGCAGGTCGGTAGCGTTGCGCCAGGCGCGGGCGCTCTGCGCCAGCCGTTCGTGGTCGCGCCGGTCGAGCAGCGCGCCGGGGCGGAACAACGGATTGTCGGCCGTGATCTCGCGCTGCAGCGCCTGGCGGACGAAGGCGGTGAACAGCGCCGCCCGGCCGTTGAGCAACGGACCGCCGGCGCCGGCCTGGGCGAGCAGCAGCCGGAGGTAGAACGGCGAGCGGAAGAGGTCGAGCTGCGGCGTTCCGCGCAGTTGCTGCCACAGCGCCGGGCCGTGCTCGGCGTCGTAGGCGCCGAGGAACTCTGCGACCTGCGAATCGCTGAGCTGCTCGATGCGCACGTGCGGCACCGGCCCTTCGGGCGTCGACAGGCTGGCGCTGTAGTCGAGGCTGCGGCACGAGAACAGGACCCGCGTGCCCGCCGGCAGTTCGCCGACGAAATCGCGCCAGAGCGCGATGCGCTCGCGGTAGTCGGCCTCGCCGCTGTGCGGCAGCTCGTTGACCGCGTCGAGCAGCAGGACGAGCGGCCCGCTCGCGAGCAGTTCGCCGAATGCCGGCAGTTGCGGGTAGCGCCGGCTCCATTCCTGCGCCAGCCAGTCGCCCGGCAACGGCGGCGCTTCGCCGGGGCGGGCCGGTCGGTAGCGGTTGAGCGGAACGAGGAAGCTCAGCGGCGACGCCTCGCCAGCCGCTGCCCGCAGAGCGTCCGCGGCGAGGTCGAGTTCGAGCCGGCGCAGCAGCGTGCTCTTGCCGCAGCCCGGCGGACCGAGCAGCACCAGCGCCCGCTCGCCGGCCTGCACCAGCACTTCCCGCAGGTCGTCGAAAGTCTGCTGCAGCGGCTGCCAGCGCGTTCCCTGCGCGTCCGGGCCCTGGTCGAGCAGCAGCGTCAGCCGCGTGAAGCGCTTGTCGAGCGCATGGCGCGGCTGCGCCCATTCGGCGATTCGCGCCAGGCGGTATTCGTCGAGCGTTCGCGGCGAGTGGCCGACGATCTCCTGCAATGCGCCAGCCGGCAGTTCCGGCAGCGGCTGGCCGGCGAGCAGCGCCTGCCGCACCGCCTGCAGTCCGGTCGGCAGTCCGCCCTCCTGGCTCTGCTGCGGAAACGCCGGTGCCGCAGCCCGACCCGGAAAGCCCGGCGAACGCGACGGCTTGCGCCGACCGCCGCCGATGCCGGCGAGCAGCGTCTCTCGTGCCGCCGGCTCGTCGAGTCCGAGCAGATCGACGTAGACGATGGCGCGCAGCATCCCGGCGGGATCGCAGTTGCGAACCCGCACCGGCAGCAGGACGCCGCCGCTGCCGGTCGGATCGCGGGCGAAGGCCTCGGCCCACTCGGCGGCGGTGAAGTGCGCCGCCAGATAGTCGGGCGAGAGGACGGCGATCGTCCGCCGGCTGGTGCGCGCCGCACGGTCCATCTCGAGGACGAAGTTGCCGCCGGCGTGGAAGTCCCAGGCCTGAATGATCGTGCTGTAACCGGCGTCTTCGAGCTGCCAGGCGATCCATTCGGCCCAGTCACGGTCGTTGCCGTTGTAGCTGACGAAGAAGTCGCGCGGCGCCGTTGCGGCGTCGGCCGGCGGCGCTGGCGCGGGCTTCGCGCGCCGGGCAGCGCCGCCCGCTGCAGCCGCCGCCGCACCGGCCGACGGCGGCGACGGGCTGCCGATGGCGTTGGCCGCGCCGGCTGTCGGGATCGCGATGCAGCGGCGGTCGAGTTCGTCGATCAGCGTCTGGAAACTCTCCTGCAGCTCGTCACCGGCCTCGCCGCGAACGGCTTCGAGCAGCAGCGACAGCGCGTGCCGCGAGCCGACGCAGCCGCGGTCAAGCAGCTGACTGACGCAACAGACGCTGAAGTCACTGGCGCTGCCGCTCTGCGATATGCCGTCCAGGATCGCCCGGTTGCTGCCGTGGAAGGCGAGCGCGAGCCTAGCGCCGCGGCGCTCCTCGCTCAGATGGGGTTGCAGCAGTCGCGCTGCACGCGGCAGGAAGTCGTCCATGGCTCGGGTGCCGGCAGGTGCGGGGTGGGCAGTTTGGGGGGTTGGGGCGGTCGATGCAGTGCAGCGGCGATGCTAACCGAAAACGCCGGCCAGCGGGGCAGCCCGGCCAGGCCTCGCCGGCCGAGGAGTATGCGGAGACGGCAAAGGCCACGGCCTGACAACCTCAGTAAACCCGCAATCCCTTTTTCAGAAGATCGAAGACCCGCCCCGGCTGGTCTTCTCGCTTTCTGAGCCTTCAACCCTCCAACACAACTACGTTGCACCCGGCGCCAGGCGCGCCATCCAGGCGCACGCTTGAGCAGGCCCACCGGTCACTTCGACCAGCGCGCCAAAAACGTAGTCGCTCACGCTGCCCACATGCGCACGTTCTGCAGCATCCAGTGCCGACCGCAGCGCTTCGTCCCGCAAGCCTTCTTTGCGCAGCGCATGCAGGCAGCGCGCCAACTCCGCAAAGGTGTACGCAGTTCCTATGGGCTCTTGCTCCTTTGCGTACAAAGCCAAAGCGCGCTGATAGGTCTTGACAGCCTGGGCATGGTTAGCGCCAGCACGCTGCAAATCGCCCAGCGCCTGAAGCGTGTTCGCCTGCCCCAGGCCGGCTTGCTCCTTCTCATAAAGCACCAGCGCCCTGTCGTACAGCCCCCGCGCCTCGTCCGGCCGCCCCAGCCGGCTTTCCAGATCGCCCAGCGCCTGAAGCGTGTTCGCCTGCCCCAGGCCGGCTTGCTCCTTCTCATAAAGCACCAGCGCCCTGTCGTACAGCCCCCGCGCCTCGTCCGGCCGCCCCAGCCGGCTTTCCAGATCGCCCAGCGCCTTCAGCGTGTTCGCCTGCCCCAGGCCGGCTTGCTCCTTCTCATAAAGCACCAGCGCCCTGTCGTACAGCCCCCGCGCCTCGTCCGGCCGCCCCAGCCGGCTTTCCAGATCGCCCAGCGCCTGAAGCGCGCTTGCAGGCCTGGCCAAGTGCGTGTGCAGACGCGCCAGCACGTCGCGCGATAGCGCTGCGCGAAACTGGTACTGGTTGATCAAGGCGTCGTGGGTCTTCTGCAACCAGTCCAGGCGGGGTGAAGCATGGTCCAAGTCGTGCTGAAACAGCCGCGCCAAGGTCGCAAACTCGTCCATCAGCCATGCACGCGCGCCAAGGGCCTGAGAGGTCGATGCGATGCTGGAAGCCGCGTTCGCAACTTCACCGAACAGGGTTTGGGGCGCCTCCCGGCATGTGGCCCAATCAAAGCAAGCGGTGCCGGCCAGTGAGGCGTCCAAAGCGTAGCGGGCCAAGGGCGGCAGCATGTGCCAGCGCTCACCCCGCCGGGTCAACACATGGTGCCGAACCAACCAGGGCCGGGCCCGGGCCCAGCCGCCCAATGCTTCCAGTTGCTGCAACACCGAGTCAGAAACACCGGTGGCAAACAGCGCCGCTACGGTCCATAGGGCCAAGCTGCCTTCGTGCCGCGCCAAAGCATCCGTTGTCAGCCGAAGGCTGACGGGCAGGCTGCCCAACCGGCTTTGGGCATCTTGCGGGTCTTGCGCTATTTCAGCGCCTGCGGCTTGCCAGCGCCGCTGCAATTCGGCAAAGGTGTAGCAGTCACCCAGGCGCGCGGCCAGGGTCACGGTCAACGCGTGGGCACCGAGTTGCTGCACCACGAAGGGCCGCAGCATGGGGTCGGCGGGCAAAGCGTCGTTGCCCGCCCAGAGGTCACGAAACAATTGCAGCGCCTCGTCGGCAGGCAATACATCCACCACGATGGGCTTGCCCAGCACCCCAGGTAGGCTGACACGCGACGAAGCCAGCAGGCGCACCCCCGGCTGGTCCTTCAATGCACGCAGCACCTGTTGACCTTCGGGGGACTCAGCCACGCTTTCCAGGTTGTCCAGGTAGTAAAGCGCCGGCGGCAACGCTGGCAGCAACTGCTGAAGGGTGTCCGCGCTTTGCAAACCCACCGCGCGGGCCATGCGGTCCACCAGTTCAACGGCGTTGGCGCTATCGGGCAGGTCAACGTAGTAGGCCACTGCATCAGGGTGGCTTTCCAACCAGCGTTTCAGCGCGGCCTTGCAAACTTCGGTCTTGCCGATACCGCCCACGCCAGCCACCAGCGCAGTGACCAGTGCAGCATCGCGGCCACCGCGCAAAAACTCAAGCACCTGCGACACCTCGGCATGGCGGCCGTACAGGCGCGCTTCGCGGGGCTGCAGGCGCTTGTCGTCCGCGCCGGACAGGCGGCCGGGTTCTGCGGACGGTGCGAGCCGTGGCATGACCACTTCAAGCTGCGGCGTTGCCGGCACCGACACCGCTGCAACGGCCATGGGCACGTTGCCAAGGGCAGGCGACTGCGACTCGGCGACAATCACGGGCAAGTTGGCAATGAAGTCGCACAGCGACTTGTGGATTTGCTGGTTTCGATCGACGGGTTTGCAGATACTGAAGTGGTCGCCGGCCAGGGGCACCGTGGTCATCTGGGGCAAGCCGGGGTCGGCGCTGCTGGCGTCCACGACTTGCCTGCGCATCCCAGTGGGAATGCGCAACCCTGCCCACGTGACGCCCACGGGAACCCCCTGCCTCTCTGCGTAAGCCCGCACTGCAATACCCTGCTTCTGCACTGCGCTGCGAAACTGCTGGTTCAACCCCCGCAAATGGGCGTCGTGCGCGCGCATGTTGCCTACCTGTTCGTTGGTGCGAAGCACCCACCGCACGGCGCTGGCCAAGCTGGCCAGGTTCGAACCGTTATGCGGTGTGGCGACAAAGACAATGGCGACGATGCGCCTGACAACTTCCTCGACACGCGGATCGCCCTTGGTGCGCCCATTGATAAGCAATGTCTTGATCACCAGGCCGCCCATGCTATGGCCAATCAGCGCCAGGGGTTTGGCCCTCAACCCTGGCTCAGTGGCCAACAAATCGGCCACCTGGTCGCCTTGATCGGGCAAGGGCATGGCCTGGCCCTGCCAGGCGGACAGTGCGGAGTCATAGCCCAGTGCCCATACATCGCAATTGCAGTCCCGCCCCACCCAGTGCGGCCAACAGTCATCCGGCTTGCAGCGTTCATGCCGCCAAGTGTCAACAGCGTCGCCCCCCAAGCCGTGAACGAATATGAGGGCGGGACGCCCAGTAGGCGCCGTGTGCAGTCTCCTCAGTTCCGCCATCTTTCCTGCCCTTTGATTTTCCGCGTGCTGTCGGTGACGAAGGATAGGAAATCCAACCGCACCACGGTGAGTATATGAGCGCCCGCGAAGCGGCGTCAATCTTCAAGCTCCTTCCAGGAACCCCTGAAAAGTCCTCTGGCTTCGGCTCGCTCAGTGCCTGCGGTCATCCGCCGGTGCGGACCGCCCTGGCGGATGACCGCAGGCACGAGTCCTCTCACGACGGGCAACGGTAGCTCGTCTGGCTGCGAGCTTTGCGCTTGTGCCGCCTGCACGCTCCCCAACACCTACCGGGCGACGCGCTGATCGAATTCGTACTCCCGGCGCGCCGGAAGAGCGGATTGCCGGAGTCGATGGTGGAACTTGCCGGCTTGTCGAGCATCGCGCGCGACGTGCAGGTGCCGGTCTACGAGGAAAACCCGACGGTCAATGCGCGAAGGCAGCTTGCGTCCCAAGCGCCCGGTGCGGCCAACCCCATGCGCCAGACCGATTGGCCGCAAGTTGCCCGGATTGACCTTTTGACTCATTCTTTCATCAATCAGGTCAAAAACGGTTCATGCCATGGCGAAGACAGCATCGCTCACGCTGCAGGGAGACGTGCTCACGGTGCAGCCGTATCGCGGCGAGCCGGGGCGTGATCCAGGCGCCGGCCGCGCTTACGTCCTCGAGGTGGTCGACGAGGCGGCCTGCAGCACGCTGCTGGCTTCGCTGCCACTGCTCGACCGGCTGCTGGCCGAGAAGATCGCGGCCGTGCGGGAGGACCGGATGGAGGAAGTGGTCGACTTCATGGCCGCCCGCATGCTCGCGCCGAGCGCCGTCGATCTCGCGATGGCGCAGCGGCTCGCGCATCGGCACGCGCGCATCCTCAACGAGTTTGGCTACTTCTCCGCCGAGCAGTTGGCCGACGCCAACGGCTCCCAGGCCAGCAACCGCACGGCCCTGGCCGACAACTGGCGGAAACGTCGCCAGGTGTTCGCCGTGCCGCATCCGGACAAGGCGGCGCGTGACCGCGATGTCCATCCCGCCTTCCAGTTCGAGAATGGCAAGCCGATCAAGGCGGTGCAGGAGGTGCTGGGGGCCTTCGGCGGGCGCAAGGCGCCCTGGAAGCTGGCGCTGTGGTTCAGCTCGAACAACGGTGCTCTGCCTGGCAGCGCGCGCCCGGTGGATCTGCTGACCAGCGATCCGGGCGCGGTCGTGCGGGCGGCGCAGCACGACGCCGAGGGGAACGCGGCTTGAGTTGCCGCGCGCCGGTCCCGCCCCTCGATCCCCGGTTCGACCGCTGGCCGGCGGGCCGGGTGATCCATGTCATCCACGACACCGCGTTCGTTCCCGAGAGCTTCGATCCCGGCGTGGGCGGCTTGCTGTGGAGCTCGCGCCAGCGGGACCGCGACCATGCGCTGGTGCTGTTCGGCGACCGCATGGACGGCGTGCTGAGCGGCCGGCGCATCGGCGGTCCGCTGGCGCGCAACGCGGCCTTGCGCGACGCCGTGCTGGCCGCGGCACTGCGGGCGGGCATCGAAGCCGACTGAACGACCACAGGCTGCCAAGGTCGGCGCAGCGGCGAGACGGCAGCCGGAATGCCGGCCTCGCCCGCCCGGAAGCGGTGGCGGCGATCGACGCGGCGGCCGCGGTGGCGTTAGAATGCCGGCCCTTGACCACCAGCCGGGAGTCCCGCCGTGAAAATCCTGCTCAGGAAGCTGCTCTTCGCCACCGCTCTCGTCGTCGCACTGGCGCCCGTCAATGCCGCTGCGCCCGACGCGCCGGCCGACCTCAAGGCGCAGGCGGCGAAAATCGTCCGCGTCGAGAATCCGGATGTGCTGACGTCGGTCCGGCGCGTCGTGATCACCAGCTTCATGGCCGATTTCGTCAGCGAACTCCGCTACAGCAAGTCCCTCAGCGGCCTCGAGGCGATGATTGGCGCCGACTCCGACGTGTCGATCCGGCTCGTCGGCAGCAGCAACGAGCAGTTGCAGGCGATCACCGAAGCGTTCTACGAACAGACGGTCGCCCAGTTGCGCGCCCGCGGCATCGAGGTGGTCGAGCACGCCGAACTCGCTGCCCTGCCCGAGTTTGCCGAACTCGCCGCCTCCGGGCTGCAACCGCTGCCCAGCGAGCAGGATGCGAAAGCCGGCAAGGGACTGTTCTTCACGGCGCGGGGGCTGCCGCTGCACCTGATCGACGAGACGCAGTTCATGCCGAGCTTTTCCTTCGGCCGCAAGAAGCAGGACGACTTCCTCACCTTCGGCACGCGTTTCTCGGGTGGCTTTGCCGCCGCCCAGACGCAGCAGATCGAGAACCGGATCGCCACCGGCCTCGGCGCGACGCTGCTCAAGGTCCGTCTGACCGTTCTCGGCGGCCAACTGACTCCGGACAGCAGTTTCTGGAGCAGCGGCAAGGTCAGCACGCGGGCGGCGGCAAGCTTCGTGGACGCCGTCACGCGCTACGCCTTCATCACTCCGGAAGGCAACAAGGCGCGCATCTCGCTGCAGGAGACGGTCGCCACCGACGAGATCGGCGAACTCGTCAATACCACCAGCGACGGCAGCAAGGCAACCGACACGGCGAAGAACGTCGCGCTCATCGCGCTCAACGTCGCCAGCCTGGCGGCGCGCTTCGGCGGGCTGAATACCGGCTACACCGGAGGTTTTTCGGCAACCAGCGAGTATGAATGCCGGGTCCGCCCCGAACTCTTCGAGAAAACGGTCCTCAGCCACTACGAAACGATCGCCGGCCTGTTCGGCGATCGGCTGCAGAATCCGGGGCAGTAGGGGCAATCCGCAGGGGTGCTGCCAGAAAGGCTCTGGCGGCTGGTGGCTGGCAGCGGCCACTGCGCCCTCGCGACTCTGAACGGAGCTCCCGGAACTACGGGCCGTTCCCTGGCAGCATCTCCTGGAGTACCGGCACCACCTTGAACTCCGGGTCCTTGTGGATCAGGATCGCTCCCTGTTCGATCGCGGACGCAGCAATCCACGCATCGGCTACCGATAGCGGATGAGCGGCCTTGATCGCCGCGGCTCTCTGCAGCAACGCCGGTGTTTCATGCAGCCAGACGATGGGAAGCGCCAGGCATTGCTCATGCGCCAGGCGGCCGGCGGCCTCGCCTTCGTCGCGCCAGACACGATACAGCACCTCCATCAGCGACATGAAGCAGCCACAACAGCGCGCCGTTCCCAGTTGGGCCTGCTCCAGCAACTCGCTGACACGTTGCGCACCGGGTTCGTCATCGCGCAGGGTCAGGAGCGCCGAGGTGTCGAGCAGATAGACGGTCATTCTCTGGCCAGTTCCTCGCTGCGACCCTGAACCAGGCGCTGCGTGCTCCCCCCCTTGCCCTGGCCGCGAAACGCCGCGATGGGGTTCGCTCGTACCGGCACAACGCGAATTCCCTGTGCGTCCACCACCCATTCCAGGCGATCGGCTGGGCTCAAGTGAAACTGCCGGCGAATCTCGGCCGGAACGACCGTCTGTCCACGTTCGGTAATCGTGCTTCTCATGCTCTGCTCCCTGCAAACTCATCCGATGAATTGCAGTATTCTAGCATTGGTAATTCAAGCCAGCCCACCATTCCTTCTCCAGACGCCCGGGCGGATGATCGGCGCTGATCGCCGCGGCTCTCTGCAGCAACGCCGGTGTTTCATGCAGGCAAAGGCCGAGAGGCGTCGGCCATGGTGTATGGCCCCCCTCGACGAGCCGCCAAACTCTCCGGCAAGCGCAGCCTGCAGCACGGAACGAGCGCTTTGCGCTACCATCGGCCGCACCATGATGAGAACACCAGCAGACGGCTCCCCCGCCCCCCTGACCGGCGCCGCCGGCAACGAAGCGCCTTCTGCCGTTCGTCGGCATGCGCCTTCGCCCGCGCGGCAGCGCCACGCCGGCCGCCGCCCGCTGCCTGCCGAACCTGCTGCCTGGTGGCGCCAGTCGCTCGCCTGGCAGCCGTTGCTCGCCCTGCTCCTGCTGCTGCTCGGCACGCCGGCGGAGGCGCAGTTCCCGTGGTCGAAGGCGAACAGCGCGCCACCGGCAGCGAGCGCCGAGCCGACGGAGAAGCCGCGCGACAAGGCGGCGCGCAACCTGGCCGAGGCGCGCCGGCAGCAGGAGGCATTCCGGCTCGAGCAGGGGGTTGCGCGACCAACCGAGGATCCGCTGGTCAGCGACCGGCGTCGGCTGCTCGACCGCCTCGTCGTCTCCTACGGCGAGCAGATCAAGCTGCTCGACGACCTCGAGAACCTCGAGCGACCGCGCCCGACAGACCTGCAGCAGCAGGATCTGCTCGCCAGCTTGAGCGGCCCGGGGCCGTACCCGGCGTTGCGCGTCGATACGCTGCGCGACGCGCAACAGGCGGTGCGCAACCTCATGCAGCGGCTGAAGGCCGCCGACCGCGCGCTCGACACGCTGCAGACGGGGCAACTCGACGAACACCGCAAGGCGAGCGAGGCGGTCCGTCTGGCCGAGGACCGGTTGAGCCGCGCACGCGGTGACGAGGCAACCGACCACGAGCGCGACCAGCGTGACACGAACCTGCTGCGCCGCAAGCTGGCGGAGACGCAGCTCGTCAACATCGGCCTGGCGAAGGACAAGATCGCCGCCGAAACGAAAGCACTGCAGGCGCGCGACACGGAGATGGAACGGGTTCTGGTCCGGGTTCTGCCAGGGCAGGAACTGAGCAAGGACGACCTCGAGCAGCAGCAGGCGCTGTTGCGCAAGGAGCTGAAGCAGATCAACTCGGAAGCCGAACGGCTGCTTGCCGAGAACAGCCGTCACGCGGCAGAGCGCGAACGCCTCGTCGCCGCCGCCGGCCGCGGCAGCGCACAGTCGGCACAGCGCCTGCACCTGCTCGATGCACGACTGGAGAGCGACCGCATCCGCCTGCTGGCACTGAGCTGGGTACAGACGGTGGCGCAGGAGAGCATCGACGCCTGGGCGCAGCGTTACGTCGGCTTTCAGTCGCAGGATGCGGCGACCCGGCAGGCTGCCGTCGCCTGGCTGACCCGCACCCGCGACGAACTCGAAAGCCGCCGCCAACTCGTGCAGCAGCTCGCGCAGGAGGCGCGGGCCGAAGTCCGCGAAGAGGAAGCGCGCATCGCGGCAGGCACTCCCGGTGCCACAACGGCAGCGCAACAGGCGGAGCTGCTGGCCGCCCTGCGCGAGCGGAGCCTGGCTTTCGAACGGGTCGAACGGATGGGGACCGCACTGTTGCGACAGCTCGAACGCTGGCTCGCGGATTTCGGCTTCAGCGGCAGCGGCGCGCACTCCGGCGACTGGAGGCTCGCCGCCGCACAGGTCACCGAGACGCTGAAGGGAATCTGGAACTTCGAGATGTTCGCCGTCGACGAATCGACGATCATCGACGGCAAGAGCGTCACCGTCAGTTACGGCGTCACCGTCGGCAAGAGCATCGGCGCACTGCTCCTGTTCCTGCTCGGCTACTGGCTGTTCGCAGCGCTGTCGCGGCGGCTGCAACGGGTGATGGTGCAGCGCTTCGGCGTCGACCAGCAGCTCGCCAGCGTCATTCGCCGCTGGGCGATGATCGCACTCGGCGTGCTGCTGGTGGTCTTCATCCTCAACCTGGCGCGCATTCCGCTGACGGTCTTCGCCTTTCTCGGCGGTGCGCTGGCGATCGGCGTCGGTTTCGGCACGCAGACGATCATCAAGAACGTCATCAGCGGCATCATCGTCCTCTTCGAGCGCAAGATCCGCGTCGGCGACATCATCCAGCTCGGCGGAACAACGGGCCATGTCGTCGCCGTCGACCTGCGCGCGTCGACGGTGCGCGGCTTCGACGGCGTCGAGGCATTGATTCCGAACTCGAGTTTTCTCGAGAACCAGGTGGTCAACTGGACCTACTCCAACCCGCGCATCCGGCGCGAGCTGCGCATCGGCATCGCCTATGGCTCACCGACCCGCCGCGCCGCCGAAATCATCGCCGGCTGCGCCCAGGATCATGGCGAGGTGCTCAAGGATCCGCCGCCCGAGGTCTTCTTCGAGGACTTCGCCGACAGCGCGCTGCTGCTGGTGCTGGTTTTCTGGGTCGAACTCGGACCGCAACGGGCGCCGGGGCGCCGGGTGGACAGCGACCTGCGTTACGCGATCGAGAAGAGGCTGGGAACCGCGGGCATCGCCATCCCGTTCCCGCAGCGGGACCTGCACCTGGATACCTCGCAGCCGCTGGCGGTGCGCATCGCACCGCAGGCGGAAGCGCCGCGCGATGCCGGCGCTGCCTGAGAGGCTGTGAAGAAATCGTCGCGAGCAGGCCGAGCTGCAAGGCGCGATGGAGCGAACGACGAGACATATCAAGTGGATAGGCGAGGGCGAAGGCGGGGTTTAGCGCAGCATGCTGCGCGCCGCCGTAGCCGGCCGGCTGTGCAAAGCCGGCCGTGGGCGGGAGCGACTGAGCAACGCCGCAGATCGGTCGCGCAGTAGATTTATTCACCCCTCGTCGCGCAGGACCTGCTGCCGGTAGCGCTCGATCTGGCACACCTGCTCGACCATGCGCGCGGCGAAGAGGTCGTCGGCGTCGTCAAAACGGATGCCGACCTCGTAGACCGCACCCTGCCGGCGGCACCAGACCACCACGCCGGCAGCGCGAAACGGCGGCTGCACGAGCGGAATCGACAGCAGAACCGGTGAACCCACAGGCAGCGGTCGTCGACTGCGACACGCCAGGCCACCCTCGCTGACGTCCTTCAGCCGCCGTTCGGCGCGGCGATGCGCGGCGTCGATATCGATGTCAACCGGTATGTCCGCCGGATGGCGGATGAAGCTGCGCCCGTGTGCCTGTGTCGAAGCCATGCCCCACTCCTCCTGCCGCGTGCAGGCGGCCGGTGGCAACGCCGGCCTTCGTGCCGGCAGCGCACTCTAGCGCCGGCGTGCGCAGCGGTCAATCGCCTGGACGGCGGCGGAGATCGGCGAGGGCTGAGGTGCTGATCCAGCCCATCGAAGATACCAAGCCGTTGGTCGAATTCGTCGCCGCCTCCTCTTGCTCAGTCCCTCGACAGCGCCTACCGGACACCTGCCAACATCTCGCTGATCCGCTGCCACCATGCGGCATCGACGTGGTAGTACCAATCGTTGTGGTCCGCACCGTCGACCACCAGCAACTCCTTCTTCCCCTGCAAGTTCTCGAAGAGTGAACGTCCCAAACGCGCCGGAAGCACGCGATCGCTTCCTGCGACCACAACCACCGTCGGCCCATCGTACCCGCGGAGATTGTCGACGCTGCTGTAGCTTTCCTTGAGCAGGAGCCGCACCGGGAGCCACGGATAGTGATGTGCGACGGCATTGGCGAGTTGATCCCAGGGTGTGATCAGCAACAGCCCGTCAACCGTCTGCCCGTGTGTCCGGAGTGCCGCGATGGCCGCCGCTGCGACTCCTGCCCCAAGTGATTCGCCGGCGAGGACCAGTCGGCCGCCGAACTGTTGGCGAGCGAGCGTGATCGATTCGACCGCGTCATCGACGATGGCCTGTTCTCCCGGCGTTCCGGGCCGCGCCCCGTAGCCCGGATACTCGAGCAGGATCACCCGCCAGCCATGCCGGCCGGCCTCCTCTGCATAGTCAGCGCGATGGCCGGCATGTCCCGCGTTGCCGTGAAAGAGGAGAAGGGTACCGGTCGCAATGCGCTGCTCCGGTTCAAACAGAACACCGCGAAATCCGGGCGCATCGGGCCATGCCCGCGCCCGTCTACTGTCCGTTGCCGCGAGCGTTTGCGCGACGCTTGCGGAATCGGTCAACAGGTACAGCAGATCTCGCTGGAAGAAATGGAGCCCGGCGACGATCAGGACGGTCGTCAGCAGAGCGATCCGCAGGCCGAAACTCACTGCGGCTCGCGCACTGCCCGGCTTCATGGCATCTCCTGGCGTCCGTTCTGCTGGCAAGCTCGCGGCGATCGGTTCTCCCAGCGGAAAAGGTGCGCGCTAAGGTTGCCCGGCGCGCAGTTGCGCAATGCGTTGCGCCACCAGCAGCGACCACTTGTCGAAGGCATCGCGGGCGTAGGTCCAGGCCTCGAACGAACTGAGGTAGCCATTGGCCCAGGTCTGCGCCGCGCCGACCGCCGAGGAATTGACATCGACCGCGTACTTGCGGCCGATCTCGGTGTCGCGGCACTCGCCAAGGACCCTTCCCGAGGCGCCGTCGCGGAACTGCATCTCCATCCCGGTCTCGCCCATGTACGGGGTTGACCCGGCCGGCCGGCCGGTGGCGACGCCGGAGCCCGCCTCGGCGACGAAGCCGTAGGGAATCAGCGTCCCGGCCAGGCTGTCACTGACCTTCGTCGGCACGAGATCGGTGAGTGCCACGCGCAGGACAACGACCCCCGCGCCCGGCTGCTGGGCGATCTGCATCTGCGGCTGCAGCGCCTTCACCAGAGCGTGGTGGAAGTAGTCCGTGAGCGTCGCCAGGTCCTTCGGATCGAAGGTCTGCTGCCCCCCGTCACGGGGCCTGAGCGAGACGTCGATCCGCGACACCAGTATCGCGCCGTAGCGCGAGGCGTCGAGTGCCGGATCACGCCAGCACTCGATCCCCTGCCCCCATGCGGTGGGTCGCAGGCGGGCATAGTCCGAGAGAAAGCCGCTGCGCGTCAGCCGCGTCGTGTCGGTGGCGACGGTGGTGGTACCGCTGCCCAGCAGGTTGCCGTCACTGGCGCAACCCGCAACGAGCGCGCAGCCGGCAAGGGCGAGCGCCCGCATGTTGCGGCCCGCCGCATGAAGAACGTGTGTTCGCTGCATTGTTTGCCCCCGCGGAAGGATGAGTCATGGCGACGATGTTAGCACGTACGCCGCTGCCGCTCGACATCAACGACAACGTCGACAGATGCGGCGGCTGCGGCGGCTCCCGGCGACTTCTCGCCGTGCGTGGCGATCGCTTTGACAGCCTGCGAGACGCCGCCGATAATCCCGGCCCATGGCCGACGCTCCGGCGGCCGACGGTCCAGCGGCAGGGCAGCACTTTCGGGAAAAGGCGTCGGGCAAGTGCGAATCCTCCTCTCCGGAAGCAGCACCGGATCCGGCGAGACGGACTCGCGAGACGGAAAGTCAGCGTGAACATTGGACAAGAGTTCGTGACCGACGGCAACGGGACGCTGTCCGCCCACGCCGGCGGCAATCCGCGATACGCGGCGCTGCTTCGGCTCGTCGGCAGGAAGTGCAGCTCGCCGGTGCCGGTGGTGGCGCCGGCACCGCAGCGCGCCGGCAAAGGGCAATCGCTTGCCGCCTGCCGGCAGCCGGTGCGCCGGCGGCCGCACCCTTGGCGCAGCGGCCTTCTGCTGGCCCTGCTGCTCGCCTCGACACAGCCGGCGCCGGCCTGCGAAGCGCATGTCGAGCAGTTGAGTGATCCGGCGCATGCGGCGCTGCGCGTCGACCGCTCGGCCTTTGCGCGCTGTACGCTCGCCGAGGAAGACTACCGGCGCGTCGTCGGCGCGTGGCTGGCGAGCCGCGACGACGCAGCCCCGGCGCTCTCGTCGCTCGCTCTCGGCCGCGCCGTCGACCACCCTTGGATCGCGCGCTACCTGCTGCTGGCCGCCGCCCGGAGCAGCGAATGGACGCCGCGACTCGCCCGCGCCGCGGCCGCCGAGCACAACCGCTTCGTCGCCCGCCTGCTCGCGGCGCCGGACTTCCTGCAGCGACTCGATGCGCCGTTCGCCGGCGCCGCCTACCGTGTGGAGCGCGTCGCCGTCGAAAAGGTGCTGCTCGGCCCGCTTGGCGGCAGCGCGCCGGCGCCTGCTGACAGCCGGCGCGCATTGCCTTACGATGCGCAACTCTGGTTGCGGCTGGCGCCCAGGCAGGCGGCGACGGGCGGGGAAGGATCTTCGCCGGCGCCCGGCGGCAGTCCGCGGCGCCGCCGCCGGCAGGGCGCAGTCGCTTGCCCGCAAGGCGGGTTCGGCGCATGACCGCTCGCTGCCTGCCGGCACAGCGAGCCGCTGCCACGGCCGGTATGCCGGCGCGGCATGCAGAGCGCCGCTTTTCATGGCAGTTTCCAAAGGAGTCGATCGATTGTCGATGCGCACGCAGGTGGAGTTCGTATCCGCCGACTTTCCGCCCTACCCCGGCGAGGATCACGAGCTCAACCCCGGGCGCTACGGCGTCCGTCTCGCCGAGTTGCTGGCGCAGGAACTGCCGGCGCACGGTTTCCCCGTGGAGTCGGTGACGGTCGAACAATGGGGCGTCCGCGTCGGCCTGCAGAACGCGGACTACCCGTTGTGGGTCGGTTGCGGCAACTACGAAGCGCACGAAAACGGCTTCCTCTGCTTCATCGAGCCGGCGAAGCCGTACGTCCGCAAGTGGTTCCGCAAGCTGCCGAACGCGCCGACTGTCGAGCGGCTGGCGACGGCGGTCGAGTCGATCCTGCAGGACAGCGGCAAGGTGTCGCAACTCCGCTGGTGGTCGGAAAACGAGCTGCGCAGTCCCTGAGTCGCTCTCGTGGCCCTGCCCTGCGTGGAGGCGTTTGACCGCTCGCCGGACATCGGTGATACTCCGCGCGCCAGCGCCCATGCCCAATCACCAGAGGAATCGCACGCCGCCATGCGTACCCGCCGCGTCTTCCTGAATCGTCTCGATCCGATCCGCGAACCGGTAGACGCGGTGGTGGTGATCGACGTCCTGCGCTCGTTCACCACTGCCGCCTACGCCTTCGTTGCCGGCGCCGGCACGATCTACCCGGTGGAGACGATCGCCGGTGCCTTCCGCCTGCAGCGACAGCTCCCGGATGCCGTGACGACCGGTGCCGTCGGCGGCGGCGACCCGATACCGGGTTTCGATTTTGGCAACTCGCCCGCCGAGCTGCAGCATGTCCACCTGGCGGGCCGGCCGCTGATCCAGACCACGGCCGCCGGCGTGCGCGGGCTGACCCGCTTCCGCCAGGCGCGGGCGCTCTTCGCCGGCAGCCTGGTGCTGGCACGGGCGACGGCGACGGCACTGCTCGAGCTGCAACCAGCGGAGGTCTGTTTCGTCATCACCGGCGAGTGGGTCGACCGGGACGGCGACGAGGACATTGCCTGCGCCGACTACATCGATGCCCTGCTGCACGGCGAGCAGCCGGATCCCGAACACTACGCGGCGCGCGTTCGTGACTCCGATTTCGGCCGCCGTTTCCTCGCCGCCGACAACCCCAACCTGCCGCCGCGCGACCTGCATCTCTGCGCGCAGGCCGACCGTTTCGACTTCGCCCTGAGCGCCGCCCATGTCGACGGCCACCTGCAGATCCGCCGCCTGCGCTCCGGCGCTGCCCGGCAGTCGCCGGCAGCCGGCGAGGTGCGCAATGCGCTGCGTCTGCCCGGGTCCGGCGGCACGCCGTCGGCGGCGCAGCCGGACGGCTGCTGAACGATCGTTCAGTTGCCCGCCAGTTGCGCCAGCGGGGCGTAGGGTGCGACGCTGCCGTGACCGCCGGCGAAGCGCTCGGGGTCGATGCCGTGCCTCGCCACCGCCGCCACCAGCGCCGCCTGGCCGGCGCCGAGCCGGCTGCCGAGCGGGTCGCGTCCCGGACTCCAGAGGTCGGTGACGAAGCCCAGCCGGGCATCGGGGACGTAGCCGATGAGCATTGCGCTGGCGTGCGGGTTGTCGGCGCCGAGGACCACGACCTCGCGTGCGCCGTCGCTGATCAGCAGGCGCTCACCCACCTCGATGATGCGCGGCTCGCCGACGGCACCCGGCAGCAGCGGGTTGCGGCGGTGCGGGGCGAGCGCCATGCGCCGGTAGTGATCGCCCGCACCGGCACCGACGACCAGCGTCGCGCCGGCGGCAATGAAACTGCGCGCGCCGGCGATGTGGTCCATGTGGTGATGCGTCAGCACCAGATGCCGAACGCGCTTGTGCGGGAATTTCTGCCGCAGCGTGTCGAGCGTCCATTGCGCCTGCGCGTCGTTGACCGGCGCGTCGAAGACGACGAGCGAGTCCGCCAGCTCGACGACCATGCTGTTGTGCGAGCCGCCCTGGACGAGCAGGACTCCGGGAGCGATCTCCTGCAGCGCCAGGCCGCGCGAAGCGCCGGCGTCCCAGGAAAGGAGGTCCGAATCGAGGAAGACGCCGATGTACTGCCGGCGCAGCACCCACTGGTAGGCGGGCATGCCCGGCGCGCCGGCGAGCGTTGCCGGGCGCCGGTCGGCCGGCAGGTCGAACTGGCCGGCGACCGGTGGCGGGTCGATCGTCACCGCGGCGACGACGGTGTCGGCGACCACCTCTCCCGCCAGTTCGTAGACCTGCCGGTGCGCGACCTGGATGCCGCCGACCGGACGCCAGTCGGAGAGGACCAGGTCGAAATCGAGGTCACCGCGGACGAAATCGTAGTCGAGGCTGCGCACACGCGCCGGCAGACCGCTCTCGGGGTCGAAGAGGACGATGAAGTCGCGCCCGGCAGCGGCGTAGCGCACCGCCGGCAGGCTCCGCCCGCCGACCCGGACCGGCGGCAGCGGACGGGTCTGTGCCGCCTGCCGCTGCATGTCGAGCACCAGCAGCGGCGAGCTGCGCTCCAGTTCGCGCATCGCCGCCCGCAGCCGCACGCCCGACATCGCATGGCCGGGCGGGTCGGCAGCCCGACTCTGACTCGTGCGCGTCGTGCTGTCAATGCCGTACACCTGGCCGGCGTCGCCGACCATGACTTCGCTGAAGCGATACGCGCGCGCCGCCGGGTACGCCAGTTGCCGCTGCCAGTCGATGCGTGCGGCGCCGCTGCCGAAGTCGCGCGTCAGGGTGAAGGCCGACTCGCCGGCGAAGCGCTTCTCGCCGCCCGGAACCAGCGACTGGTCGGGCTCCCAGTGCTGCACCGTGCCGCGGATCTGCACGCTCCTGACGGCAGCCAGCGCGTCGCTGCCGCCGAGCGCCTGCACCGCCCGGTCGACATCGGCATTGCCCAGCACGCGGCCGCTGCCGAGCAGCGCCGCGATCCACAGCAGCGGCAGAATGATCCTTTTCATGCTTCCTCCAGTCAGCGCCATGCGCATGAGCGATCGCCCGACGGCGATCGCGGGTTGTCGGCTTGCGCACCATGTGGACCGGGGGCACCCGCGGATCGTTCCAATCGGGCGGCGGCACGGGCTCTCAGCCGGCCGGCCCGTCGGGCGGCGGGCGCGCCAGTTGCCGCGCCAGCCGCCAGGCCATCCAGGCGAGCAACGCGACGCCGAGCAACAGGCTCCCCCAGAGCCCCCAGCGCTGCCAGTCGATGCCGGCGCGACGGGCGCCCTCGCCCGCCAGCGTGTGCATTGCAGCGGTCGAAGCCTGGCCGATCGCCAGGCTGGCGGCGGCAGACGCGCTGGCGACCGGTTGCCCGTCGTCGCCGATGCGATGGCCCGGAACCAGGGTGGTGATCGGATAGGCGGTCGGCTGCGCGCTGCCGCTGCCGAAGGCGAGCTGGAATGGTGTCGGCCCGCGCGCCGCAAACACGAGGCTCCGTGTCAGCCAGCCGGCGGCCAGTTCGGGAACGCCGGCGCCGAGACCACCGCCGCGCTGATCGACGCGCAGCAGCCAGTAGCGGTCGCTGTTCGGCGCGATGGCGATCTCGGGACTGACGACTTCCTGCCCGGTAGCGCCGAGCCGGTAGACGGTCGCCGTCGTCACCCGCCGCCAGGCATCCCTGTCGTTTGCTCGCGACAGCAGTTCGACGGCGGCGACGCTGTTGGGCTGTCGCAGCAGGAGACGCAGGCGGTCGGCCGGGAACTGGCCACCGAGGTCGAAGCGGTAGCTGCCAGCCGCGTCGCGGTCGGCGCTGCCGGCAACCTGCTGCCACTGCCGCGGCACCTCGATCAGCGTCACCGCCGGCTCGCCGCCAACGGCCACCAATGGCAACGCCGGCGTACCAGCCGCCCAGCTCAGGCGGAAATACTTCGCCCGCCGCGGGGTGAACTCGATGCGCAGGCGCTCGAGCCGCTGCCCGCCCGCCGCCAGCCGCAACACCGGCGCCTCGCCAACGAGCGTCGTCCAGCGAGCGAGATCGTCACTTGCCTCGACCCGCACGCGCGCGACGACGTCATCGGCCGTCGCAGGCAATTCGAGGGCGAACGCCTGCAACGGCTGGTCGATGGCACTGGCGTCGATGAGGTAGCCGAGCAGCAGCGCCGGCGCCGGCGCCGCTGCCCGGTCGTTCATCCGCAGCACCGCCCTGCCGCCCTGCCTCTCGATGCGGACCTCGACGCCGTCAACGCCGGCGGCGGCTGCACCGCGCAGCGCGAAGGACGGCAGTGGCAGCGGCGTCGGCCTGGCACGCGACGCCGGCGGCGGCGGCAGCCAGGCATGCGGCACCGCTTCCCCGGCCGCGTTGAACACCCGCAGGTCGCCGAGGTCCGCGCGGCTGACGCCGGCATGGACGGCCGCCGGCAGGTCGACACGAACGAGCGGCTGCGGCCCGTCCGGCTGCAGCCGCATGCCGAAAGCGAAGTCGCCGGGCGACTCGGCCAGCGCCAGCAGCGACCACAGCAGCCACAGCCAGCCGGCGAGGGCTTTCTTCATGGCGTCTCCTCCTTCGGCGGCGCCGGCGCGAGGTAGCCGATCACCAGCATCAGCAGGCCGACGCCGAGGAACGACACGATCCTTTCGATGGTGCCGGCATTCGACAGATCGACCAGCAGCAGCTTGCCGACGACGACCGCCATGAGCCCGGCACCGGCCAGCCACAACGACCGCCAGCGGCGACGCGTGGCGACGACCATCGCCGCCAGCGCCAGCAGCGTCCAGAACAGCGACAGCGCGGCCTGCACGAGTTCCGAGTGCAGCATCGCCGCCAGGTGCAGCGGCACGTCGGCCCAGTGATGCAAGGCACGCAGGAGGACGGCATTGGCCCAGATGAATGCGGCGGCGGCGAGGACTCCCCAGGCCAGCGCCAGCGGCGCCGTCGCGTACGGCGGCAGACGCAGGCGGCGCGTTTCGCTGAACCAGGTGGCGAGCAGCAGCAGGACGCCGGCCTGCGCCAGGTCGAGCGGGTTGAGCAGCGGCAGATAGGGCAAGGGCCACGGGTTGCCGTCGGAGAGGACATTGCCGGCGACGAACCAGAGGGCCAGGAAGACTGCCAGCGGCGTAGCGCCGAGCACGAAGTAGGCTTCACGGTGCGCCGCCACCGGCCAGCGCAGGCGCTCGCCACGCAGCGCCAGCGCCGCCAGCAGTGCCCCCGGCCACAGTGCCCAGCCGAGCAGCGGCCAGGCGGCACGACCGGCAACCCAGCGGTCGATGCCCCACGCCAGCTCGCAGGCGCCGACCGCCGCCAGCAGCCACAGCCCGGCGGCATGCAGCCAGTCGCCATGCCACGGCCGGTCCACCTCGTGCCGCTGCAGGAGGAAGAAGTGCGCGGCGAAGGCGGCTGGCCAGGCCAGGTAACCCAGGTCGGCGAAGGGATGCGCCGCGCGCCCGACGCTGAGCAACCCGGACACGAAGAGCAGCGGCAGCAGGGCGAGCGCCGCGTGACGCGCCGCCGGCCAGTCGAGGCGCCGCTCGAGCCACGAGAAGAGCAGGCAGGAGGCGGTGAAGAAGACGATCGCAGCGTTGACGTGCAGCGACCGCGGCAGATGGCGCTCGATCTCCAACAGGCCGCTGCCGCTCCACCAGGCGACGCCCCAGACGAAAAGCAGCGGCGCCAGCAGGCGCTCGGCGGACCGCAGTCGCTGCGGCTCCTGCCGCCACTCGCGCTGCAGCAGCCAGGCGCCGAACAGCCCGGCCAGCGTCAGCAGCAGGCCACCGAGGAAGGCGCTGTTGAGCAGCGGCCATCCGCCGGTGCCGGCCGGCAGTTCGCCGAGCTGGAACAGGCCCGCGAGCAACTGCAGCAGGATCCCGGACAGCCGTGCCAGCAGCCGCTGCTGGCGAACGCCGACCCAGACCAGTGCCGCCCCCTCGATCGCCCAGGCGGCGGCTGTCCAGCGCCCGTCGAAGGCGAGCGGGATGGCCAGCGTCGTGAAGCCGACGCCGAGGGCGAGGAAGGCTTCCACCAGCAACCGCTGCCCCTCGCCGAGACGCGACCACAGCGCCCGCGCCAGCAACAGGTAGAAGGCGCCGAGCGTCAAGGCGCTCCACGCCGCGCCATAGGCGAAGTCGCGCACCAGCCCGACCTGCAGTCCGAGGGCAATCAACGGCAGGGCAAAGATGAGCGTCGTGTCGAGGCGGCTGGCGCGCGGTCCGGCAGCGCGCAGGGCGAACAGCACGGGCATCGCGGCGTAGATCAGGAAGAAGAGGATCAGGAAAGGCTCGGTCGAAGCGAAATGCTCCGGCCGGTAGCGCAGCGCACCCCAGAAGGTGGCGATGGCAAAGGTGAAGACGAAGCCGACCAGGTTGAGCACCCGCCACGCCTTGAAGAAGGCGATCGCCAGGATGCCGAGGTTGAGCACGCTGTAGTAGCCGAACAGCGTCACGTGACTACCGCCATCCGTCGCGGCGATGATCGGCGCCAGAAAGCCGCCGGCGGCGCCCAGCACGGCCAGGACCAGCGCATCCTGCAGCACCGCCAGCATCGCCGCCAGCGTCGCCACCGCCAGCAGCATGAGAAAGGCGGGCGCCGCGTCGAGCAGCCCGAACAGCCGCAGTGCACCGAAAATGGTCAGGTAGAGGAGACCGATGCCACCCCCCTGCAGCGCCAGCGCGTAGGCCTCGCGGGTCGTTCGCAGGCGCCAGCCGAGCAGCAGCAGGGCCACCGCCGCCAGCGCGACGCCCGTCAGTCGCATCACGAGCGGCACCTGCAGGTGCTGGTAGCTGTACTTGAGCAGGAAGGCGACACCGAGGAAGAGGACGATGACGCCGGCGCGGGCCATCAGGTTGCCGCGCAGCAGCCAGTCAAGGACCGCCGCTGCCGAGCCCGGCGGCGGCGCCGGCACGCCGTCGGGCGATGCCTTCCCGGCCGGGCCCGCCGGTGGCGGCGCCGCCGCCGACTCGGTTCCGGCGCGCCGCGCGACGGCCAGCGGTGCTGCCGCCGCTGCCGGCAACGACGCGGCCGTAGCAGGCGGCACCACCGCTGCGGCAACGGCTGGTGGCTGGACCGCGGTCGCATCGATGGCGCCGGCGGGCCGCGTCCCGTCGACCGCAGCCGGCGCCGGCGGCTCGGCCGGCGGCGGCTGCGGCTGCAGCCGGTCGAGGGCGCTCTCGAGCCGCTGCAGGCGCTCCTCGAACAGGCGGTCGCGCTCTTCCTGCCGCTGCCGCGCGCGACTGCCGGCTGACCAGCCGACGATGCCTCCGAGAAGCGCACCCACGACCCACAGTCCGGAGTAAAGCTCGCCGGCCAGCAATGCACCGATGACTGCCCCAAGAAACCACATCCGCGCCTCCGCACCCGTTGCGCGCCGGCCTCGTGCCGTCCGGCCAGCCGCATCAGGCATCAGGATGAGGTCGGGACTGCGGGACTGCGCGCGCGTCCTAGTCTAGAGCCAATCCAACGGCAGGTGAAGCGCCGCCGTGCAGCCGGTGCCGGGCGCCGGCATTCGGTGCCACGGGTACCGCCGCCGCTCTCCGCCGACAGCGCGCTGCGACGTACCCCGCACGGCACCGGCTTGGTGCACAATGGCGCTGCCCGGGGTGCGTGGCGCCATCGCTGCCGGGCTGCCATGCGCGCCGCCTGCTGCCTCACCCGACGCGCAAGACTTGCCGGAGTTCTGCCTTGCTCACTTCCATCCGCCATTGGCTCGATCGCAACATCCTCGAACTTGGCCGCGAGATGCGGCTTTCCTTCCTGCCGCCGCTGATGGTCTACGTGGCGGCTGGCGTGTCCGGGCTGACCGGCATCGTCGGCACCTTCTTCGTCAAGGAACACCTCGGACTGTCGGCCGCGTTCCTCGCCGCACTCGGCTTCTGGGCGGGAATTCCATGGGCACTGAAGATGCCGATCGGCCACCTGGTTGACCTGATCTGGCGCCGCAAGGCGGCACTGGTCTGGCTCGGTGCGGCGCTGATCGCCGCCAGCCTGCTGATCATGTACGGACTGGTCGCCGAGCCGCTGCGCATGGGCCGCGTGATGTCACCCGAAGCATGGTTCGTCCTCTCGGCTCTGCTGTCACCGGTCGGCTATGTCATCCAGGACGTGGTCGCCGATGCCATGACCGTCGAGGCGGTGCCGCGCGTCGACGAGCACGGGCAGGCGCTGCCCGCCGAGACGCGGCGGCTGATGAACACGACGCTGCAGACCCTCGGCCGGGTGGCGATCATCGGTGGCGGCGTCCTCGTATCGATGGTCAACGTCCTGATGTTCCACGGTGTCGAGGCGCTGCCGCAGGCGGCGAAGGTCGCCGTCTATGCCCAGGTCTATGGCATGGCGCTGCTGATCCCGCTGGTCTCGGTGGCCGGCGTGCTGCTCGCCGCGCTGCTGCGACGGCGCGAGGAGCGACGGCTGCGCGCGCGCGGCTTCGCCGAGGCGCAGTTGCGGGAGTTGCTCGAACCGCCGCTGCTGCCGCTGAAACCGAACTGGTGGATCCTCGGCGGCAGTGCGCTCTTCGTCGCCTTCAGCCTGAGCGTCGGCCTGGCGCAGCTCGAGTTCGGCCAGGAGATCATCTTCGTCGGCTCCTTCGCCATCATCAGCTTCCTGATGGCAAGACTGCTGCGCGAACTCGACGAGGAATCGCGGCGGACGCTGCTCGGGACGGCGATCATCATCTTCGTCTTCCGCGCCATCCCCGGTCCCGGCGCCGGCTCGACCTGGTGGATGATCGACGTTCTCGGCTTCGACCAGTCGTTTCTCGCCAGGCTGTCGCTGCTCGCCAGCGTCCTGACGCTGCTCGGGCTCTTTCTTTTCCGCCGCTTCATGGGCGAACGTTCGATCGCCCGCATCGTCGCCTTCCTCACCCTCGCCGGGACGCTGCTCAGCCTGCCGACGCCGGGAATGTACTACGGCCTGCACGAATGGACCGCCGCGCACACCGGCGGCATCGTCGACGCGCGCTTCATCGCCCTGATCGATACCGCACTCGAGTCCCCTCTCGGGCAGATCGCGATGGTGCCGATGCTGGCGTGGATCGCCAATTCGGCGCCCGCCGGCCTCAAGGCGACCTACTTCGCGGTTATGGCCTCGTTCACCAACCTGGCGCTGTCGGCCGCGCAGCTCGGAACCAAGTATCTCAACCAGTTGTACCACGTCAGCCGCGAGGTACGCGACCCGGCGAGCAACGCCGTCAAGGTGGCGGCCGACTATGGCCAGCTCGGCAGCCTCTTCCTGACCGCCATCGCCCTCGGGCTGGTGCTGCCGTTCGCCGCCATCTGGCTGACGCGCCTGTGCCGGCTGCGCAGCGCCTGAGCGCCCGCCGCCGGCGGCGAAACATTCCCGGCCGCAACTGGCTGCCATGACGCCGCGCCCCCACCGCAAGCGGCAGATGGTTTATGCTTGCAGGCAAGCGACAAGGCTCCATGCCTGCTGCTGGCGGGTTGGCCGCAGAACTTGGCTGGCCGCCCGGAGTCGACGATGGCGAACCTTCCCTCGCGCCGAATGCCCAAGACAGATTCCCGAACCCGGAGGAACTCCAGCATGTACCCCTGCCTCAGACGCCTGTCACTGGCCGCCGCCGTCGGCAGCCTGTTCCTGGTCGCCGGCTGCGACTCCAATTCCTACTACGATCAATACGATCGACCCTACGACGGTTCCTCCTACGGTCGCCAGCCATCGTACGGACAGCCGTCGTACGATCGCAATGACGGCTACGAACGCGGTTACCGCGACGCGCAACGGCAGCAGGGCTACAACCGCTCCGGCGGGCATGAGTACGAGCGCGGTTACGAGCGTGGCCGACAGGAAGCGGAGCGCGAAAGCAAGCGCGCCGCCAAGGAAGAGCGCCGGCAGCGCGAGGCGCGGGACGAGTGGCGGCAACACGACAATCAGCGCCGTTCCTACGATTACCGCGCCCCTGCCGATGTCCGCCCGCCGATCACCCCGCCGGCGCTGCCGGGTCAGCCGCCACCCGCCCCGGGAACCTGGGGAATCAACGACGGCTGACCGGGGCCCGGCACGGCTGTCGCAGCGCGCAGCAAGTGCTGCGCGCGTCAATTCGTTCCACAGCCCTCAGGCCGGCAGCGCTGGCGTGCGGTGGGTGTCGATCACCTGCAGCAACTGGGCGAAGACCTTCGGCGTACCGGCGACCACATTGCCGGTCTGCAGGTAGGTCTCGTTGCCGGCCAGATCGCCGATCAGGCCACCGGCCTCGCTGATCAGCAGCGCCCCGCCGGCAATGTCCCAGGGCGACAGCCCGAACTCCCAGAAGCCATCGAAGCGACCGCAGGCGACGTACGCGAGATCGAGCGACGCCGCACCCGGCCGCCGGATTCCCGCCGACCGGCGCGCGAGATCCTTGAAGATGGCGAGATAGGCGTCGATGTGCTCATATACCCGATAGGGGAAACCGGTGCCGATCAGGGCTTCCTCCAGGCGCAGACACTTGCTGACCCGGATGCGGCGCTCGTTGAGGAAGGCGCCGCCACCCTTGCTGGCGCTGAACATCTCGTTGCGCACCGTGTCGTAGACCACCGCCTGCGTCACCTGCCCGCGATGCGCCAGGGCAATCGAGATGGCGTACTGCGGGAAGCCGTGGATGAAGTTGGTCGTGCCGTCAAGCGGGTCGATGATCCACTGGTACTCGCTGCCCGCCGCGCTGCCGGCGACCTGCCCGGACTCTTCTGCTAGAATCCCGTACTCCGGATAGGCCTCGCGCAGGATGTCGATGATCGCTGCCTCGGCCGCCTTGTCCACTTCCGTGACGAAGTCGTTCTGGCGCTTGCTGGTCACCTGCAGGTGCTCGATGTCCAGGGACGCACGATTGATGATCTGGCTGGCGCGCCGCGCCGCCTTGACGATGATGTTCAGAGCTGGATGCATGTTGTTTGGCGAACCTGACGGGCGGCCTTGGCCGCCCGATTGGTGTGGAGGAGCCCCGATTCTAATATGAACAGCGCTGCCGGGGCCGATCGTTCGCGCCTGCCGCTCGACCGAGTCCGCGTCGTCCTCTCCCACACCAGCCATCCGGGCAACATCGGCGCCGCCGCCCGCGCGATGAAGACGATGGGTCTGACACGCCTGCTGCTGGTCAACCCGAAACGCTTCCCCGACGACGAAGCGGTCGCCCGCTCGGCTGGCGCCGACGATCTGCTCGCCGGCGCGCGGGTGTGTTCGAGCCTCGACGAGGCCCTGGCAGACACCCGGTTCGCCTGTGCCGTCACGGCGCGACAGAGGAATCTCGGACCGCCGCCGCTGGCGGCGCGCGCAGCGGCGGCCGAGATCCTGGCGAGGGCCGGCGACGGCGAGGTGGCACTGCTTTTCGGCAACGAGAGCGCCGGCCTGTCGAATGCCGAGGTGCAACGCTGCCAGCGGACCGTGTTCATCCCGGCGAATCCTGCCTATGGCTCGCTCAACCTCGCGGCGGCGGTGCAGATCCTGGCCTATGAGTTGCGCCTCGCCGCCTTCGACAACCAGCCACCGCTGGGCAGCAGAACCGTCGCCTTCGCTTCGCCGCCGGCAGATCACCAGGACATCGAGCGTTTCTACCAGCATCTCGAACGGGTGATGGTCAGCAGCGGCTTCCTCGACCCGCAGCGTCCGCGCCGGCTGCTGCCCAAGTTGCGGCGCCTGTTCGGGCGCGCCGGACTGGAGCGTGACGAAATCAACATTCTGCGTGGCCTGCTCGATGCGGTCGAGCGGCAGAACGCCGGACGGCCGTTCGACCACGGAAACGGAACGATAGTAGACTGAATTAGTCACCTATTGTAGAATGATTGTCGGCATTTCCACCGCCCCGTTCAAGGACCTTCATCCCATGTTCAGCCACCTGCGCGAAGACATCCAGTCGGTATTCGACCGCGATCCCGCTGCCCGGAGCTTCTGGGAGGTGCTGACCTGTTACCCGGGCGTCCATGCCGTGGCCTCGCATCGCCTGGCGCACTGGTTGTGGGCACACCGCCTGCGCTGGCTCGGCCGCCTGGTCTCGCATCTGGGACGCTTCTTCACCGGCATCGAGATTCACCCCGGAGCCGCGATTGGGCGCCGCCTGTTCATCGATCACGGCATGGGCGTCGTCATCGGCGAGACGTCAGTGATCGGCGACGACGTCACCCTCTATCACGGCGTGACCCTCGGCGGCACCTCGTGGAACAAGGGCAGACGGCATCCGACGCTCGAGAGTGGCGTCGTCATCGGCGCCGGTGCCAAGGTGCTCGGACCGATCACGATCGGTGCCTCGGCCAAGGTGGGCTCGAATGCCGTGGTCGTCAAGAACGTCCCCCCGGGGGCCACCGCCGTCGGCAACCCGGCCCGCATCATCGACCCGGCGCAGGCGCAGAAGCGTGAGGAGATGGCCGGGCAGCTCGGCTTCTCGGCCTATGCCCTGGCGGCCGATCAGGACGATCCACTGGCGAAGGCGATTCACGGTCTGCTCGACCATGCCGTCGAGGTGGACCGCCGTTTTGGCCTGTTGCTGAAGCGGGTCGAGGCCGCGGGGGTCGAGGTCGATGGCGAGTTGCTGCGCAGCGACCCGTTCGACCCACAATACCTGAGTAAAATAGTTGACTAATTGGCAAGCCCACCCTATAATCCAAGTGTCCTAACAACCACTCTTCAAGGAGGAGCCATGCGACTGACAACAAAAGGACGTTTCGCGGTCACCGCGATGATCGACCTCGCGCTGCGCTGCAGCGAAGGGCCGGTTTCTCTGGCTGGAATCAGCGACCGCCAGAAGATTTCCCTTTCCTATCTCGAGCAGCTTTTTGGCAAGCTGCGCCGCCACGGCCTGGTCGCGAGTGTGCGCGGCCCCGGCGGCGGCTACTGCCTGGCGCGTCCGGCCAGCCAGATGACGGTCACCGACATCATTCGTGCCGTCGATGAACCGCTCGACGCGACGCAGTGCGGTGGCCGCGAGAACTGCCACGACGATGAACGCTGCATGACCCATGAACTGTGGTCCACGCTCAACGACAAGATGTACGAGTACCTCAGCTCGGTCAACCTCGCCGAACTCGTCGAACAGCAGATCCGCAAGAGCGGCCACGTCGCGATCCTGCAGGACGCGCGGCGCAGCCGGAGAAGGCCCCGCAACGTCAAGGCCGTGGCCGTTGGCGGCTGAAGGCTCGCCGTATCATGTTCGCGCCCGTCTATCTCGACCACAACGCCACCACCCCGGCCGACCCGGCGGTGCTCGAGGCGATGCTGCCCTACTTCTCGGAGCAGTTCGGCAATGCCTCGAGCCGGCACGAGTACGGACGGGCGGCGCGACGGGCGATCGATGAGGCACGCGCGCAGGTGGCGGCGGCAGTCGGCGCCCATGCCACCGAAGTGGTGTTCACCAGTGGCGGATCGGAAGCGAACAACCTGCTGCTCAAGGGCAGCGCTGCCTGCCTCAGGCCGGGCCTGCTGGCGGTCGGTGCCGCCGAGCATCCGTGCGTCCTCAAGCCGGCCGAGCAGCTTGCACGGCGCGGCTGGACACTCGAGAAACTGCCGGTAGACGGCGGCGGACGGATCGTTCGCGAGCAGTACGAGGCAGTGATGGCGCGCAAGCCGAAGATCGTTTCCCTGCTGCTCGCCAACAACGAGACCGGGGTCATTGAGGACATCGAGCCTCTGGCCGAACGCGCGCGGGCTGCCGGTGCCTGGTTTCACAGTGATGCGGTGCAGGCTTTCGGCAAACTGCCGGTCGATTTCCGGCGCCTCAACGGCGCCGGCGTGCACGCGCTGACGCTGTCGGCGCACAAGATGGGCGGGCCGAAGGGAGCAGCGGCGCTGATCGTCGACAAGCGGCTCGAGATCGAGCCGCTGATTGCCGGCGGTGGCCATGAGCGCGGGCTGCGTTCAGGGACCGAGAACGTCGCGGCCATCGTCGGTTTCGGTGTCGCCTGCCAGTTGCTGGTCGAACGACGGGCGGCGCTTGCAGCCCTGCTCACCCGGCTGCGGACGCAGCTCGAACGGGGCTTGCTCGCGCTCGGCGCAACGCTCTTCGGGCAACAGGCGGAACGATTGCCGAACACCGTCTATTTCGCCTTCGCCGGCATCGATGGCGAGACACTGGTCGGCCATCTCGACCGTGCCGGCTACGCCGTCGCCAGCGGCGCGGCCTGCTCGAGCGCCAACCCGGAACCGTCGCATGTGCTGCGAGCGATGGGTATCGATGACGAGCTGGCGCGCGGCGCGGTACGCGTCAGCCTTGGCCGCGGAAACTCTGAGGAGCAGGTCGCAGGCTTTCTCGCCACGCTGAAAATGACCGTCGACCGGCTGCAACGATTGACGGCGATGGCTGTCTGAACGGCCAGTGAGGCTGCCGCATTCTGCCCAGCCACAGCAACGGCTGCAGGCCCCAAGCTGATATCCACAACCCGGAGCAAGAGCAATGTTGAAGCTGCCCATCTATCTCGACTACTCGGCCACCACACCGGTGGATCCGCGAGTGGCGGAAAAGATGATTCCCTATCTGGTCGAGAAGTTCGGCAACCCCGCCTCGCGCTCGCACTCGTTCGGCTGGGAAGCCGAAGCGGCGGTCGAGGAGGCGCGCGAGGAAGTGGCGAAACTGGTGCATGCCGATCCGAAGGAGATCGTCTGGACCTCCGGCGCCACCGAGTCGAACAACCTGGCGCTGAAGGGCGCGGCGCAGTTCTACTCCGGCAAGGGCAGGCACCTGGTCACCGTCAAGACCGAGCACAAGGCCGTCCTCGATACCTGTCGCGAGCTCGAACGACAGGGTTTCGCCGTCACCTACCTCGATGTGCAGGAGAACGGCCTGCTGGACCTCGAAGCCTTCAGCGCGGCCTTGCGCCCGGACACGATCCTCGCCTCGGTGATGTTCGTCAATAACGAAATCGGCGTCATCCAGCCGATCGCCGAGATTGGCGAGATCTGCCGCAGCCGCGGCATCCTGCTACATGTCGACGCGGCGCAGGCGACGGGCAAGGTGGCCATCGACCTGGAAGCGCTGAAGGTCGACCTGATGAGCTTTTGCGCCCACAAGACCTATGGTCCGAAGGGCATCGGCGCCCTCTACGTGCGGCGCAAGCCGCGCGTCCGCCTGACTGCGCAGATGCACGGTGGCGGGCATGAGCGTGGTTTTCGCTCCGGTACGCTGCCGACGCATCAGATCGTCGGCATGGGCGAGGCGTTTCGCCTCGCGCGCCTGGAAATGGGCACCGAGAACGAACGCATCCGCATGCTGCGCGACCGCCTGCTGCGCGGCCTCGCCGACATCGAGGAAGTCTACGTCAACGGTGACATGGAACATCGCGTGCCGCACAACCTCAACATCAGCTTCGCCTATGTCGAAGGCGAGTCGCTGCTGATGGCGATCAAGGATCTGGCGGTGTCCTCCGGATCGGCGTGCACCTCGGCGTCGCTCGAGCCGTCCTATGTTCTGCGCGCGCTCGGTCGCAACGATGAACTGGCGCACAGCTCGATCCGCTTCACCCTCGGCCGCTTCACGACCGAAGAGGAGGTGGACTACGCGATCCGGCTGCTGCACGACAAGATCAGCCGCCTGCGCGAACTCTCGCCGCTCTGGGAGATGGTCCAGGACGGGGTCGACCTGAGTACGGTCCAGTGGGCCGCTCATTGATGGAATACTGAAGGAGCAACAAGATGGCATACAGTGTCAAGGTTCTGGATCACTACGAGAATCCGCGCAACGTCGGGTCCTTCGCCAAGGACGAGGAAGGCGTGGCAACGGGAATGGTCGGCGCTCCCGCCTGTGGCGACGTGATGAAGCTGCAGATCAAGGTCGGCAAGGGCGGCATCATCGAGGACGCCAAGTTCAAGACCTATGGCTGCGGCTCGGCGATCGCATCGTCGTCGCTGGTCACCGAATGGGTCAAGGGCAGGACGATCGACCAGGCAATGGACATCCGCAACACGCAGATCGCCGAAGAACTCGCGCTGCCGCCGGTGAAGATTCACTGCTCGATTCTTGCCGAGGATGCGATCAAGGCGGCGGTGGCCGATTACCGGAAGAAGCACGGCGAGCAGGCCTGACAGGCCTGGGACAGGTACGAAAGGAGATGGCTTTCATGGCAGTGACGCTTTCTGAGCGGGCGGCGACGCACGTCGCGAGCTACATGGTGAAGCGCGGCAAGGGAATCGGGCTGCGCCTCGGCGTACGCACCAGCGGTTGCTCGGGGATGGCCTACAAACTCGAGTTCGCCGATGTCGCCCAGCCCGACGACATCGAGTTCGAATCGCATGGCGTCAAGGTCCTGATCGACCCGAAGAGCCTGCCCTACCTCGACGGCACCGAGCTGGACTACGCGCGTGAGGGGCTCAACGAAGGCTTCCGCTTCAACAATCCGAACGTCAAGGATGCCTGCGGCTGCGGCGAGAGCTTCAACGTATGAGACGGGCGTTGTCGTCCGCCACGCGCGTCCGGGAGACGCTCGGCGGGCGCCGCCAGGACTGACCCGCGGCACGCCTGACGCGCACACCGATGGACTTCGCCGGCGACCATTTTTCGCTCTTCGACCTGCCGGCTGCTTTCCGGATCGATTCGGCGCTGCTCGACCGGCGCTACATCGAGCTGCAATCGCAGGTTCATCCCGATCGCTTTGCCAGTTCCGGCGAGTCAGCGAGGCGGCTGTCCGAGCAATGGGCGACGCGGGTCAACGAAGCCTACCAGACTCTGCGCAAGCCGCTGCCACGGGCGAGGTACCTGCTTCATCTGGCGCAGCACGACATCGGCAGCGAGAACAATACCGCGATGCCGACCGATTTTCTCGTCGAGCAGATGGAATGGCGCGAAGCCGTGGCCGAAGCACGTGCCGCCGGTGACCACCACGAACTCGAACATCTGCATCATCGCCTGCAGCGCGAACTGGCGGCACGCCAGGAGGAGATCGCCGCGCTGCTCGACGACCAGCACGATCTCGAACAGGCCGCCGATCGCGTGCGGCGCCTGATGTTCCAGGAAAAACTGCTGTCGGAGATCGACGACGCGATCGCCGCCGGCGAAGAATGACCGCAGCCTCGTCGGCAGCCGCCGGCAACCGCAACCAGCCTCAGGACCTTCCTTCTTCATGGCACTGCTACAGATAGCGGAACCCGGCGAGTCGACTCCGCCGCACCAGCACCGGCTGGCGGTCGGTATCGACCTCGGCACCACCAACTCACTGGTCGCGACCGTCCGCAGCGGCCTGGCGGTCGTCCTCAGCGATGACCTGGGTCGGCCACTGCTGCCCTCGGTGGTCCGTTACCTCGCCGACGGACACGCCGAGGTGGGTTACGAGGCGCAGGCGAGGCAGGCCGATGATCCGCGCAACACGATCGTCTCCGTCAAGCGTTTCATGGGCCGCGGGCTGCGCGACATCGCCAATCATGAAGGCCTACCCTACGTCTTCGACGACCGCCCCGGCATGCTGCGCCTGCACACGATGGCCGGAACCAAGAGCCCGGTCGAGGTCTCTGCCGACATCCTGCGCGTCCTGCGGCAGCGTGCCGAGGCGGCACTCGCCGGACCTCTGGTCGCGGCAGTGATCACGGTGCCTGCCTACTTCGACGATGCGCAGCGGCAGGCAACAAAGGACGCAGCCCGACTGGCCGGGCTGCCACTGATCAGGTTGCTCAACGAGCCGACCGCGGCGGCGGTCGCCTACGGACTCGACAACGCTGCCGAAGGCATCTACGCGGTCTATGACCTGGGTGGCGGCACCTTCGACATCTCGATCCTCAGGCTGACGCGCGGCGTCTTCGAGGTTCTCGCCACTGGCGGCGACTCGGCGCTCGGCGGCGATGACTTCGACCACCGCATCTTCTGCTGGATTCTCGAAACCGCCGGACTCCGGCCGCTCTCGGTCGAGGACGCGCGCATGCTGCTGACGCGGGCGCGCGAGGCCAAGGAATACCTGAGCTTCCATGGCATGGCGCCGATCAACGCCCGCCTGAACAGCGGCGAGGTCGTCGATCTGACGCTGAGCACCGAAACCTTTGCCGAGATCACGCGCACGCTGCTCGCCAAGACGATGCAGCCGGTCAAGAAGGCGCTGCGCGACGCCGGCCTGTCGATCGGCGATGTCAAGGGCGTCGTGATGGTCGGCGGTGCGACGCGCATGCCGCAGGTGCAACGGGCGGTCGGCGACTTCTTCCGCCAGGAGCCGTTGAACAACCTCGACCCGGACAAGGTGGTGGCGATCGGTGCCGCCATGCAGGCCAACCTGCTGGCCGGCAACGGCCGCGCGGGCGACGACTGGCTGCTGCTCGACGTCATCCCGCTGTCGCTCGGGATCGAGACGATGGGCGGGCTGGTCGAGAAGATCATTCCCCGCAACTCGACCATCCCGACCGCCAGGGCACAGGAGTTCACGACCTTTCGCGACGGCCAGACGGCACTCGCGGTGCACGTCGTCCAGGGCGAGCGCGAACTGGTCAGCGACTGCCGTTCGCTGGCGCGCTTCGAGCTGCACGGAATCCCGCCGCTGGTTGCCGGCGCCGCGCGCATTCGCGTCAGCTTCCAGGTCGACGCCGATGGCCTGCTGGCGGTCAGCGCGCGCGAGCAGACCTCGGGCGCCGCAGCGAGCATCGTCGTCAAGCCCTCTTACGGCCTGTCCGACGACGAGATCGCCCTGATGCTCAAGGACTCGCTGCTGCACGTGCGCGCGGACGCCGCCTTGCGCGCGCTGAAGGAATCGCAGGTGGATGCGCAGCGGCTGCTCGAAGCCGTGCGGACGGCGCTGGCGAGCGACGGCGAACTGCTGTCGGACGACGAGCGCGCGCGCGTCGAGGCGGGCATGCTCCGGCTCAAGGGCGCCGCTGGCAGCGACAACCGGCGGCAGATCATGCTGGCAATGGACGACCTCGAGGCCGACACCAAGGAGTTCGCCGCGCGCCGGATGGACAAGTCGATCCGGCAGGCCTTTGCCGGGCGCAACATCAGTGACATCGAGGCCGCCGCCCTGCCGGCCCGCAGCGAGGAAGTGCAATGACCCAGATCATCGTGCTGCCACATGTCGAACTCTGTCCCGACGGCGCGCTGTTCGATGCCCGAGCCGGCGAGTCGATCTGCCAGAACCTGCTCGAGAACGGCATCGCCATCGAACACGCCTGCGAGATGTCGTGCGCCTGCACGACCTGCCACGTCATCGTTCGCGAAGGTTTCGCCTCCCTCGAACCGTCCGACGAGGTGGAGGACGACCTCCTCGACAAGGCCTGGGGACTCGAGCCCAACTCGCGCCTCTCGTGCCAGGCGATCGTCGACCAGACACCGCTGGTCATCGAGATCCCGCGTTACTCGATCAACATGATCAAGGAGGGCAAGCGATGAAATGGACCGACATCCATGAAGTGGCCGTCGAACTGGCCGAAGCACATCCCGAAGTCGACCCGTTGCGGATCAACTTCGTCGACCTGATGAACTGGGTGCTCGCCCTGCCCGGCTTCGAGGACGACTCGCGCCACTGCGGCGAGAAAATCCTCGAGGCGATCCAGCAGGCCTGGATCGACGAACTGGCATGAAGCCCGACGATTTCGGCGGCAGCCAGCGCAACGTTCTCGGCGGCATCCTCGGCTCCTGCAGCGAGCAGCCGCCGACCGGTTTCTTCCGCGACGGCTGCTGCAATACCAGTGACGAGGATCTCGGCAGTCACACCATCTGCGTCGTGCTGACCGCCGACTTCCTCGAGTTCTCGAAACTGCGCGGCAACGACCTGTCGACACCGCGGCCCGAGTTCGCCTTCCCCGGCCTCAAGCCCGGCGACCGCTGGTGCCTCTGTGCCGCCCGCTGGCGTGAAGCGCTGCAGGCTGGCAAGGCACCGCGGGTCGTCCTCAACGCGACCAACGAGGCCTGCCTGCTGATCGTCGGCCTCGACGACCTGAAGCGGCACGCGATCGACCTCAACTGAGAGGTTGTGAAGAAATCGTCGCGAGCAGGCCGAGATGCAAGGCGCGATGGAGCGAACGACGAGACATATCAAGTGGATAGGGAGGGCGAAGGCGGGGTTTAGCGCAGCATGCTGCGCGCCGCCGTAGCCGGCCGGCTGTGCAAAGCCGGCCGTGGGCGGGAGCGACTGAGCAACGCAGCAGATCGGTCGCGCAGTAGATTTGTTCACAACCTCTGAGCACTCTGCGCGGACACCGCCGGCCATGGTCGCCGGCGATTTGACGACCGACCGCGCGACGACGGCTCAGCTGATCATCAGCGACGTCTGCGCGCTGGCAGCGGCGTAATAGAGGCGAATGCCGACCCGGTAGAGGCGCCCGGCCTGCAGGACCCGGTCGATGCGCGCATTGGCGTCGGTACCGCTGTCGTCGTCGGCGGCGATCTGCACGTTGCCGGCCGGCGTCACCTCGAACAGCACCATCACCGTGTCCGAGCTGCCGCTGGTCTGCAACCGGTAGCTGCGCGTCGCCGGCGGCCGAAAATCGAAGACGCGTGTTTCGCCGCTGCCCAGCGTCAGGTTCTGCGCCACCCCGGCCGTCAGGGTCGGCGCCGCCGGCTGCGCAGCCGAGCCGGGATAGGTCTGCCGGATCCAGTCCCTGTCGGCGGCGGACAGCCCTCCCTTCGGCTGCAGGCCGGCGCGATAGGCGGCCGGCTCGATGATCAGGCCGGCGCCGAAGGCATACTCCATCACCGAGTCGGGATCCCAGGAGCTTCCCTTGACCTCCGCGGGGCTGATCTTGCGCAGGATGTTGAAGTCGATGTACCTGTCGTCCCACTTGTTCGGCGGACCCCGGAAGTAGCGCTGCACCGCATCGGTATCCCAGGTGATGCCGGCGAACGGATTCTGGTGCTCATGTTCGAGGCCGAGCGCGTGGCCGATCTCGTGCATCGCCGTGTCGCGGCCGTAGGGCGTATCGAGCGGCCAGCCGAAGTTCATCGTCCGCTGCCGCGGATCGCGAATCGTCAGATTGTCGCGCCCGACGTAGGACCAGGACCCGCCGGCCTGATCGAAGCCGATCCGCAGGCTGGCGTCTGCCGGTTGCGCGACCTCGCGGAAGCTGATGCCGATCCCCAGCCCGAACCAGGCGGCGAAAGCCTGGCGGACGGCTTCGATGTCACTCGCCTTGCCCTTCCAGCCATCGACCACATCGTCGCCAGCCTGAAAGCAGTGATAGCTCAGCTGTGTGCCGTTGACCCACTTCTTGCCGCCGGCGACGATCGCCCGCACCCGTTCTGGCGCCACCGCCGGATCGAACTGGCGCGGTTCGACGATCGGCTGGCAGCAATAACGCAGACCGCCTGCGTCGTCGCCAACCGCTGCCACTTCTTGGTTTCGGGGATCGTCCGCCATCTGGTTCTCCTTTGCAGCGCAAGTGATGATCACGGGACCGGGGGGCTGCCGCCGGCAGCAGGCGAGCGCAGGGCTCGACTCCCGAGCGGCTGTCAGCATGCCGCCTGCCGCGCCCGTGGTCAACCGGTGTCCTCGACCCGGCGCGCCAATCCCCCGGGGCAGCAGCGACGCAGACTACCGCCGGCACCAGACGGGCTGACGAAAAGCACCCGCTGCGCATTGACCCTGCTCGGGCCAGCTTGTAGAATGCCTCCTTTCTCGGGGCGTAGCGCAGCCTGGTAGCGCATCTGCTTTGGGAGCAGAGGGTCGTGAGTTCGAATCCCACCGCCCCGACCAGTTGAACAGGCAGTAGTAGCCAGAAGCAGCAGGATGCGATACCCGGGGGAAATGCAGGCAACCAGAAGGTCTCGCACTCTCGCGCCCGTAGCTCAACCGGATAGAGCACCGGCCTTCTAAGCCGGGGGTCGTGAGTTCGAGTCTCGCCGGGCGCGCCAGAATGACGGCGGTGTTAGCTCAGTTGGTAGAGCACTGGATTGTGATTCCAGTGGTCACGGGTTCGAATCCCGTACATCGCCCCAACGACGCAGGAACAGACCCGGGATCCAGCGCGCCTGTCCTCGCCGGCCTCATGGCTCGCACCTTGAGCGTCCTCGTATCGCCAGCCAATCCGCCGCCACCCTCCGTCCGCCGACGCGCCACATGCGCGTAGTCTCGTAGTCTGGTTGCCGCCTGCGGCATCGGCTTGACTCCAGAGTGCCAACAGATTTGCCGTGCCGTCAGAGGCCGCAACACTTGCGGACGTGGCGTTGATCTCCTATCCTGCGCAAGGGTCTTGGTGACGGCGCCGCACGACTGATGCGGGCCTGAGCACGGGGGGGGACTGTTCGATGGCGCTGCGCCTGAAGGTGACGGACTGGATCGATGCCACGCGCTGGCGCTGGCTGCTCGAGGACGCTGACGGGCGCTTCGTTGCCGACCACGCGGTCCGTCTCGACCCCGCGAGCCGTGAGTATCGCGGCTTCTGCGAACTGGGCCAGTACCTCGACTACCATGCCCCGGTGGCCACGCCGGCGGCGCAGTTGCAGGCGCTCGGCCAGTGGATCGGCGAACGGGTCTTCGGCGGGCTGCGCGACGCCTTGCGACAGCGGTGTCGCGCGCCGGCGGAGGCGGTGCAGGTGCTCATCCCGGCGGCCGCACACGAACTGCTCGCACGGCCCTTCGAGATCGCCTGCTTTGCCGACGGCAAACGCTTCGGCGAGGCCGGGCTGCGCTTCGTGTACCAGGGCGAAGCGGCCACCGCAGGGACCCCGCTGCGCGGCGCCGCCCTGCGCCTGCTGGCGGTGTTCAGCCTGCCGGTGCGCGCCAATCCGCTCAACCTGCGCCGCGAGCGTTACCGGCTGCAGCAGCTGGTGCGATCGCTGAACCAGACCAGGGGCATGGCGGTCGAGCTGCGCGTCCTGCAGTACGGCGCCACGCGCGAAACCCTGCGCGAGGCGCTCGAGGAAGGCGAAGGCTGGGATCTGGTGCACCTCTCGGGCCACGGCCTGCAGGGGGAGCTGTTGCTCGAGACCGAGGAGGGCGGCAACGACCCGATCGATGCCGCGGCGCTCGGCGACTTGCTGGCGCTGACGCGCGAGCGGCTGCAACTGCTGATCCTGGATGCCTGTTACAGCGGCGCGGCGAGCCATGCCGCGGCGCGCGCGCAGGTCGGCCTCGAGACGTCGCGCGCGGCGGGGCTCGTCGACGAAGCATTGACCGAGACCGCGCGCACGCCGCTGCCCAGCCTCGGCTTTGCCCTCGCCGCGGAACTCGACTGCGCGGTCTTCGCCATGCGCTATCCGGTCGGCGATGCGTTCGCCACCGAACTCATGCTCGGCCTGTACGAGAAGCTGCTCGACAAGCGGCAGCGGCTGCCCGCCGCGCTGCAACTGGCGCTCGGCGAAGCGCTGCGGGCCGACATCCCGCAGCCGGCGCTGTCGGCGGTGACGCCGATCCTGCTCGGCGCGCGCGCCGCGACCCTGCAGCTCGTCGCGCCGCAGCGCCCGCCGGGTCCGATCGCCCTGCCGACGCGCGGACTGATCGGCTTTCCGCCCGAGCCGCAACGCTTTGTCGGACGGCTGCAGCCGATGTTGCGCGCCAGCCAGGCTCTGGCGCCGGGCAGCGAGCGCCGCGGCGTGCTCTTCCACGGCATGCCCGGAGCGGGCAAGACCGCCTGCGCGCTGGAACTCGCCTACCGGCACGAGCAGGGACGCTTCGCGGGCCAGGTCTGGTATGCCGCCCCGCAAGCCGACAGCGACATCGCCCCGGCGCTGTTCACGCTGCTGTTCGAGGTCCAGCGCCAGCTCAACGCCCCGGATCTGGGGCTCACCACGGCACTCGACGACCCGCAGCGCTTCCGCGACTACACCCTGCCACGACTGCGCGCGCTGCTCGAGCAGAACGCCCTGCTCCTGGTGCTCGACAACCTCGAGACCTTGCTCACCGACAGCAACCAGTGGCGCATCCCGCTCTGGGGCGCGGTGATCGAGACACTGCTCGCCCAGAATGGTCCCTCGCGCGTGCTGCTCACCAGCCGGCGGGCGCCGGCGGCGCTGGCGCACGATGTGCGGCTGCAGATCGAACCGATCCACGCGCTGAGCTTTGCCGAGAGCGTGCTGCTGGCGCACGAGTTGCCGCAGCTCAAGCGGCTGTTCGCCGATGCGCCCGGCAGGTCGCTGCTGCAGCACACGCTGCGCGTCGTGCAGGGGCATCCGAAGCTGCTGGAGATGGCCGATGCGCTGGCGGCCGATCGCGCGGCGCTGGCGACCCGGGTGGCGGCGGGCGAAGCCGAACTCGCCACGCACGGCGAGGTGCTCGATGCCTTCTTTGCCGTCGGCGGCACGCGCGAGGGCGAGACGCGGCAGCCGGCCGAGACCTTCATCCAGGCGCTGCAGGGCTGGACCGATGGCCTGACGGCGCGCCTGTCGCCGACCGGGCAACTGCTGTTCGCCTTCCTCTGCCGCCTCGAACCCGACGACCGGCGGGCAGACGTTCTCCAGGCGAACTGGGCCGACTTCCTCAGACGGCTCGGCAACAGCGACGCGGCGGCCGTCGCCGCGCTGGCCGCGCCCGAAAACGGCGTGCCGACCGCGCTCGCGGCGCTCGGCGCCGCCGGGCTGCTCGAGGTGTCGCGTCCGACGTTCGAGGCCGGGCAACTCGAGGCGCTGGCCGCGCAGGCGAGCCAGGCGCCTGCGGCTGGCGCGCCGGACGCGGCAGCGCTGCAGCAACTGCTCGCGGCGGTCGCCGCGCAGGCGACGGGCTACGCGATCCACCCCGGGGTGGCGGAGGCGGCACGGGCGACGGCGGCAGAGAACGTCCTCGCCGCCGCCGACGTCGAACTGGGCGAATACCACCGCGCTCGGGTCCGGCACGGGCTCGAGACTGAGGGCGCAGGCGGCGGCGAGACGGTGGTCGATGCCGCGCGCCGCGGCATCCCTTATCTGATGCGTGCGCAGCGCTGGGATGCGGCATCGACCCTGCTCGAGACGCTGCTGCAGCGCGACGACAGCCCCGAGGCGCTCGCCTATGCGCTGCCGCTGCTCGAGCGCATCGTCACGGCGACCGCCGGCACCGACCGCGGCCTCAACGACGCGGGCCTTCTGGCGAGCGCATTGTGGAAGGCCGGCCGGAGCGACGAAGCGGAGCGCCGGCTGCGCGAGATCGTCACGCGCGCCCGCCAGCAGGGCGATCACCGCCTCGCCAGCGCCGTTGGCGGCGACCTGGCCAGCCTGCTTCGCGCGAGCGGCCGGCTGGGCGAGGCGCTGGAAGTCGTCGAGGCGATGGCCGAGGACACCCTCCGGGCGGGCCTCGGACCGTGGACCCGGCTCGCCGACGAGTGCAGGCGCCTGCAGGTGCTGGCGGAGATGGGGCGCTACGACGACGTCTTCGCCGAGGTCGAGCGGCTGCGCACGCACATGGCTTCACTGCCGCTGGTGAGCGACGCCGAAGAAACCATCAACCCCTGGAATGTGCGCGAGGTGCTGCTCGACACCGGGCACACCGCCGCGCTGCGCAGCAAGCGCTGGCAGCAGGCGCTGGCGTTGAATGCCGAGATCGTGCAGTTGACGACGGCGCGCGGGGCGACCGCGCTCGTGTGCGCACGCACCCGCTACAACGACTATGGCCCGCTGTTGCGCCTGCAGCGTTTCGACGAAGCGCGCAAGCTGCTGCAGGAGTGCCGCAAGGCCTTCGAGGACGAGCACCAAGTCGAAGCGTTGGGCAACATCTACTCCGCCCTCGCCGACCTCGAAGACAAAGTGGGCGACCGACCGACTGCGGTGCGCTTCGAGGAACTCGCCCTCGGCTACAGGTACCAGCACGGCGATCCGGCGGGTTGCGCCGCCAGCCACAACAACCTCGCCAACTACCTTGACCGTCAAGGCGACGATCCGGCGCGGGCGCTCGCGCATCGCCTGGCCGATGCAACCATCATGGTCCAGACACGGTCGGGAGGACTGTCCACTACCCTGCACAACCTGAGGCACGTGAATCTGCCGCCGGCGCCGCCCCCGTTCGCCGGGGTCGTGGCGCAGGTGGAAACGGTGCGGGGCGTGCGCTTCGCGGCGCTCTGCGAGCGGTTGCCGCGCACCGTCGCGGACGGCGATGCCGCGCTTGCCGAAGTGTGGCGCCTGCTTGCCGAAGCACGCGAACACGGGGCCGCGCAGCAGCAGTCGATGTTGCAGCAGTTCGAACCGCTCCTGCAGATGATCGCCGCCGTGGCGAGAGGCGACGATGAAGCACGCGCCATGATCGAGGCGTTGCTGCCGAATCTCGAGACCAAGGGCTTCAAGCTCACCCAGCCGGTCGAACGGCTCTGGGCCGGTGAACGGGATGAAGCCGCGCTGCTGACCGGTCTCGATCCGGTCGACACGGCGCTGGTCCGTCGCCTCATCGAGCTGGTCGAGGACGGTATCGGCCAGCAGCCGGCCGGGAGCCAACACTGAGGAAAGCGAGAACACCGCCTCCGAGTGCCCATTCCCGGGTGGACAGCGGTCGACCATCGACCTGCCCCACTGGCTCGCCCACCGCAGGCCGCCCACCAGCCTCACACCAACCTGAGCGGCAGACTGCGGCCGTCCTCCTGCTCCAAATGGCAACGCATGGCTGCCCCATCCTGTCCCGGTTACCCGACCAGGATGGGGCCACGCGATGGCAGGCGGCGCTCATTGCGCCACGCGCCCTACCGCTTGCTGCCAGCCCCGCCGTCCCGCGCGCCCCCTGGGGTAGCGCGTCGTTTCGTCCGACCTCGCAACCCGGCTCGAGCTCGCCAGCGGAGCCGATGCTGCAGCACCGCCGGCGGCGCTCGAAGGACATTTCGCCGCCATCTCGAAAGCGGCGTCGCCGCCCACGGCTTCGCTCGCGCCTGCTGCGACGACGGTCAGCACGGTTCATGCCGCCCGCGGACCCGAAGCAGCGACGTCTGGCGGCTTCCCGGCACGCGTGCCAACCGCTGTCCGGCGCAGCGTCGTCGAACATGGGCTGAGGCCGAGCCGGGCTGCGCGCCTGGGCGCACGACCGTCGCTGCTCGGTGGATGACTCGGTGCGCATCGAGGCTGCCGGGCGGATGGCACTCGAAGGCCAGCGACAATTCCGGCGGCGACCGGCGGAGAGCCGCGCCATCGTTCCGCGGCCCGTCGTCTGCGTGCCCTACCGCTGGCGGGCAGGGATGAACCGCTGCCAACGAGTGCCGCAACCGGCCGCCGTCAGATGCCCATCGTCACCTTCATCAACGATGCCGACAGCGTGCAGCAGACCCGCGACCCGATCGGCGCACCCACCCGGCCGCCGGGAATCGTCGCGCACGCGAGTGCCACCCGCCGGCCGCCATACTCCCCGACCGGCCACGGCAGCGTGCTGTCAGGCGACCAGATGCCGTTCGTGGCTGCCAGCCGACCGGCATGGATCGTCTACAATGCCGGTTTCGGGTCACTGCCGCGACACCACCACAAGGACATCGATGAAGCCCAGCCCAACAGGCTCCCCCCAGACAACGCCCGGCGGCGGGCTGCTCGGCCGCATCCTGACGCTGCTCGCCGGAGCCGTGCTGTTGATCGCCGCCTTCATGTTCTCGCTCGTCGCGCTCGGCGTCCTGGTGGTCGGCGGCGTGCTCGTCTACGCCTACCTGCACTGGAAGACCCGCCACCTGCGCCGGCATGTCGCAGAGCAAATGCAGGAGGCGATGAGGCAGCGCGAGCAACGCGACGGGCGGGTGATCGAGGGTGAAGTAGTGGGCGGTGCCGAGTACGACGGGCGACCCGAGTCGCCTCCTGCTGCACCCGGAGCCGCACAGTTGCCCCGGTCCGTTGACGGGCGCCCTGCCGACGACGCAAGCGGTGAGCGGGCGCGTTGAGCGCCCGTTGCCGTTCCTTACGACCCCTCACCAGCGCCACCGCCCAGCCATGAAAACTGCCCGCCTCACCCTCTTCGCAAGCCTCGGCCTCATCGCTTGCAGCGTCGCCGCCCAGACAACCGCTGTCGGCGACCGCTTCGCTCCGTGCATGGCCGGATTGCGCGCCGACGCAGCGGCGAAAGGCGTGCCGACGGCAAGCTTCGATCGCCTGACGAAGGGGCTGACGCCCGACATGAGCGTGCTCGAGCTGCTCGATTACCAACCCGAGTTCCGCACACCGATCTGGGACTACCTGGCCGGCCTGGTCGACGACGAACGGGTCGCCGACGCGCTGGCGCTGCGTCAGCAATGGGCGGCGCCGCTCGCCGCGGCAGCCGAGCGCTACCGCGTCGATGCCGACACGGTGATCGCCGTCTGGGGCGTCGAGAGCAACTTCGGACGCAACTTCGGCAAGCGGCCGTTGCTCACCTCGCTCTCCACCCTCTCCTGCTACGGGCGGCGGCAGGCGTTCTTCCGCGGCGAGTTCATCAGTACACTGAAGATCCTCGACGCCGGCGACATCGCGCCCGAGCGTCTGGTGGGTTCGTGGGCCGGCGCCTTCGGCCACACCCAGTTCATGCCTTCGACCTTCCTGCGGCTGGCCGTCGATGGCGACGGCGACGGCAGGCGGGATCTGATCGACAGCGTTCCCGACGCCCTCGCCTCGACCGCCAACTTCCTCAACAAGGCCGGCTGGCGCCCGGGCGAGCCCTGGGGCTACGAGGTCCTCCTGCCGGCCGGTTTCGATGCCGGCGTCGCCGGCAGGACGAACAAGCGGCCGCTGTCCTACTGGAGCGAGCGCGGGCTGCGCCGTGCCGACGGTCAGCCGCTGACGGCAGCGGCCACCCCCGCCGGACTGCTCCTGCCGGCCGGCCCGCGCGGACCGGCCTTCCTCGTCCTGCGCAACTTCGACGTCATCTACGGTTACAACGCCGCCGAGAGTTACGCCCTGGCGATCGCCCACCTCGCCGACCGCATCCAGGGCGGCCAACCCTTCGTCACCCCCTGGCCGACCGACGACCCCGGACTCTCGCGCCGCGAGCGACGCGAACTGCAGACGCTGCTCGCCGCCCGCGGCCACCCGATCGGCGAGATCGACGGCATGATCGGCGCCAATTCGCGGCAGGCGATCCACGCCGAGCAGAAGCGCCTCGGCATGCCGGCGGATGGTCGTGCCGGACAGAAGCTGTTGCGCGCGCTGCGTTCGTCGGCGGCTGCCGGACAGGAAACGGCGCCTGATCCCGGCGGCGCCAGTCGATGACGGGCGCGAGAGCACCCCGCCTGGCACGCCGTGCCGCGCCCGCACGCCGCCTGCCGCGGCCGGCGAGCGGACGACCTGCGAGCGGGCGGCAGCGACGCCGGGCGGCGACGGGCGAACGACGTTGCTGACGGCCACCGGCCTGGCCAAGCGACACCGCGAGGCCAGCCGGGCGCTGTTCACCGATCTCGCCTTCACCGTCGCGGCCGGCGAGATCGTCGCCCTGGTCGGTGAATCGGGGATCGGCAAGAGCACCCTGCTCAACTGCATCGCCGGCCTCGACACGCCGGACGGTGGCGCGATCGCGATCGGCTCACCGGCGGTGGACATCGTCCGCCTCGGGGAGGCGGCGCGGGCCGCGCTGCGGGCACGCAGCATCGGCTTCGTCTTCCAGGCCTTTCACGTCCTGCCGACGCTGACCGTCGCCCAGAACATCGGCGTGCCGCTGCTGCTCGCCGGCGTGCCGGCGGCCGAACACGCGTCGCGCACGCAAGCGCTGCTGACCGGCGTTGGCCTGCCGGGCTTCGGCGACCGCTGGCCGGCCTCGCTGTCGGGCGGCGAGCTGCAGCGGGTGGCGATCGCGCGCGCGCTGGTGCACCGGCCGCGGCTGATCCTCGCCGACGAGCCGACCGGCAACCTCGACCCGCGCACCGCCGGCCAGGTGCTGACGCTGTTGCTCGAGCGGGTCCGCGAACAGCGGGCGAGCGCGCTGATCGTCACCCATTCGCGGCACGTTGCCGAGTCGTGTGACCGCATCCTGACGCTGACCCCCCAGGGGCTCGAATGAGGACCCTCGCCGCTTGGCTGATCCGCGCCCAGTTCCGCAGCCGGCGGGCGGCAACGCTGCTGTCGATGCTGGCGATCGCCCTCGGCGTGGCGCTCGGCTACTCGATCCACTTGATCAACGACGCGGCGCTCGCCGACTTCTCGCGGGCGATGAAGACCGTCCAGGGCGAGCCCGACGCCGTCATCGCTGCCCGCGACAGTGCCGGCAGCGTACCGCTGCCGCTGGTCGACGAGATCGCCGGCGACCCGGCGGTCCTCGTCGCCGCAGCGGTGATCGAAACCCGGGTGCGCATTGACGATCTGCGCACGCCGGTGCGCCTGATCGGCATCGACCTCTTCACGGCGGCGGCGATGATGCCCGGGCTGCTGCCGCGCGATGCCGAGCGCGCGGCGACGGGCGGCATCCTCGCTGGCGCGCTCTACGCCTCGCCAGCCTTGCTCGCCGAAATCGGCCTGCAGGCCGGCGCGACGCTGACGCTGCTGCGCGGCGACCAGCGCTGGTCCGCGACGATCGGCGGTGACCTGCCTGCCGCCGGAGCCGACGACCTTCTGCTGGTGGCCGACATTGCCTGGGTGCAGGAGCACTTCGGGCCAGCCGGCGCGGTCAGCGAGGTCCGCGTCCGGCTGGCTCCCGAAAGCGATCCGGCAGGCTGGCGCGCGGGCGTCGCGGCGCGGCTGCCGCCGGCGCTGCTGCTGCGCGTGGCGCAGGACGACAGCGAGCGCGCCTCCAACCTCTCCCGCGCCTACCGCGTGAACCTCAACGTGCTGGCCCTGGTCGCCCTGCTGACCGGTGCCTTCCTGGTCTTCGCAACGCAACTGACCGCCGTCGCGCAGCGCTCGACGCACTTCGCGCTGCTCGGCGTGCTCGGCCTGCCGCCGCGCATGCGCCTGCTGCTGGTGCTGCTCGAAGGGCTGGCGATCGGGCTGCCGGGAGCGCTGCTTGGCCTCGTCCTTGGCTACGCGCTGGCGCTCGCCTTCACCCAGTTGCTCGGCGGCGACCTCGGTGGTGGCTACTTCTCCGGCAAGGTGCCGCTGATCGTGCCGCAACTCCTGCCGGCATCCGGCTTCCTGCTCCTCGGCTGCGCCGCCAGTCTGACCGGTGCCGCCTACCCGGCCTACCTCAACCTGCGGCAGCCCCTGGTCGAGGCACTCAACAACGGTTTCACGGCCCGGCCGCAAGCCGTTCGCAGCCGGCGTCGGCAGCTTCTGCTGCCGGCGTCGCTGGCGTTGCTGGCGGGCGGGCTGCTGCAGTTGCCACCGCTCTCCGGATTGCCGCTGGCCGCCTACGCCGCGATTGCCCTCGTCCTGCTCATCGGCGTCGCCGGCGCGCCGCTGCTGACGCAGGAGATCTTCGGCCGCGCCGCCCGCCTGCGGCTGCCGGCGACGCAACGGATCGCCCTGCAGAACGTCGCGCAGGCACCGCTGATGGCGCAGGTGGCGGCCAGCGGCCTGATCGTCAGCTTCGCGCTGACCGCCAGCATGGTGATCATGGTGTCGAGCTTTCGCGTCGCGGTGGACCACTGGCTCGACCATGTCCTGCCGGCGCCGCTCTACCTGCGCGGCAAGGCCAGCCCGCTGCCGCAGGAGCTGCTGACTGCCCTGGAGCGTGCCGACGCGCCCTTCCTGCGCGTCGAGCGAAGCGCCTACGCCAGCCTGACGCTCGACCCGCGGCGACCGGCAGTGGCGTTGCTGGTGCGCGAGCTCGACCGCCGCGACCCCGCCGCCCGGCTGCCGTTCACGGGCGCGGTGTTGGTCCCGCCGCCGGAGATGCCGGTGGTCTGGATCAGCGAAGCGATGCAGGAGATCTACCGTATCGTCCCCGGTCAATCGCTGCGCCTGCCCCTGCTCGGCGGCGACGTCGAGGTCTTCGTCGGCGGCGTCTGGCGCGACTACGCACGACAGTTCGGCGCCCTGGTGATCAGCCGCGACGACTACCAGCGGCTCGGTGGCGACTTCCGCCCGAGCGATCTCGCGCTCTGGCCGCGGCCCGGCGAGGAAGCCGCCGCCGGCGAATGGCTGGCACCGCACGCCGCCGCCCACGCGCTGGAAGTCGCCGAAAGCGCCGGCATCCGCCGGTTGAGCCTGTCGATCTTCGACAAGAGCTTCGCCGTCACCTACGCCCTCGAGGCGGCAGCGATGGTCATCGGCGTCTTCGGGCTCGCCGTCACGCTCACCGCCAGCGTCTGGCTGCGGGCGCGCGAGCTGGCAACCCTGGCGGCGCTTGGCTTCGACCAGCGCATGCTGCGCCACGCGCTGATGCTCGAAGGCGCGCTGATCGCCAGCGTCGGCCTGCTCATCGGCCTCGCCTGCGGCATCGCCATCGGCGCCATCCTGACGCACGTCGTCAACCCGCAGGCTTTCCACTGGCGGATGCCGCTCCATCTGCCCTGGCTGGCACTGCTCGGCGGCGCCGTGGCAACGCTGGCCGCAGCCGTCCTCGCCAGCCGCCAGGCAGCACGCGAGGCCACGCGGCTGCCGCTGGCGCAGGTGCTTGCCAGCAGCCAGTGAGCTGGCGTCGGCTGCGGCCCTCGCCGTTTCATTCGCGGTGGCTCCGACCGCCCTTCCGCCTGGTGTAAAGATTCATCAAGGGTGTCACGGAGATGCCATGGATGACGATCGAAGCGGCTACCGTCGTCACGGTGAGCGTGATCGCCTGATCGACGATGGACCCGGACAGGCCGTGATTGAGGGCGAACATCAGATAGTAGATCGACCCGATGCCGCGGATTCCGAACCAGGAGATCAGGAAGCGCTGGTCGCGAGACACCGGCGCGCCGAGCAAGCCAAACCACACCGATAGCGGGCGCAGTATCCCGAACAGCAGCAGCACGAAGCCGAGCGTGGCCCAATCGACGTGCACATACGGCAGCATCGCTCCAACCACCAGCACGATGACCAGCTCGGCGACACGCTCCAGTTGCTCGTTGAAGCCGCGCACCGCCTGCCCCATGTAGGCACCGGCCAGGTCAGGATGTGTGGCGACGGCAAGATGCGCCGTCTTGCCTTGCAGGCCGGCAGTCCCTTCCTTCGGCGCGCCCCGCGAGCGGCTATCCTCCTTGACGCGTTGCAGGGCCAGACCGGCGGCAAACACTGCCAGAAATCCGAGAGCGTGGGCAAGCTGGGCGATGCCGTAGGCCAGGGCCACGAGACCGAGTGCCAGGAACTCGTCGAGTCCGACCGCTTCCTGGTGATGGGTGCGCAGATGGACCACCAGTCTGCCGATCATCATGCCGAGCAGAGCGCCGATGCCAAGTCCGCCCACTAGCCCCCAGAGGACGTCGATCGCCAACCATCGCCAGCCGGCAGCGCCGAGATCGTGCAAACCCAAGAGGCCGAGGCCGAGAAAGACGAACGGGAAGGCGGCGCCGTCGTTCAGCCCACCCTCTCCGGTCAGGCTGAAGCGCAGCAGGTCGCGGTCACCGGGCTCGTCGACCTGGACGTCAGACGCCAGCACGGGGTCGGTGGGCGCCAGGATTCCCCCGAGCAGGACGGCAGCGCCCAGCGGTAGTCCCATGACAAAGAACGCGACCGCGGCGATCAGCCCGACCGTCACCGCCATGGACGCAAACGCCAGACGGACGGGCAGGCGCCACTGCCGGCTGGAAAGCGGCAGGCCCAGCTTCAAGCCGACCGAAAAAAGGGAGATCAACAAAGCGACTTCGGCAACGCGTTCGAGAATGTCGGGCACTTGCCGCGGGTCTGGCGCCATCAGCCCCCAACCGGCAGTACCAAGCCCGAAGCCGACCGCCAGATAGAGCATCGAAGCGCTCAGCGGCAGGCGCTTCAGCAGGGATCCGGTCAGGGCCATGGTGACCAGCAACGCACCGATGACCAGCGCCCAGATGGGAAGACTCATCGCCCTGGCAACGCTGTCGTTTCCCCGGGGCGTACGCCAGTTTGCGGCGAGTCCGGGTCACCTGCCGTCTCGTTCTCCGTCGAGCCGGGCCGTCTGGGCAGTTCTGCGTGCATGGCGATGGAAAGATCCTGAACTGTTGGGGGAAAGCGGCGTGAAATGCCGCAAATCGATAGAATGTCGACCGGAATCACCCTAGTCGACCGATGCCGGCTCGTCTGTGCGGTGTCGAACGCAGCGCCGATGGTTTTCCCAGCGACCATTCATCATCTGCTCCGCTGGGGTTGGCCGCGCCGGCACATCCTCGCGCCTCGATCGTCCCGTCGACGACGCCGGTATGCTGATCCGTGCCGCCGAACGATGTCCTCCGTCATCACGCAGGAAAGTCGAATGAAGAGGCTGTGGAACTCTCATTTCCTCCTCGCGGTCTTCTGGACCCGCTGGCGCCGCCTTGCGGCCAGGTCGATCTGCCTCGGCGCGATCCTCCTCCTGGGTGCGCTTCGCATCGCCAATGACGCCGAACTCACCTTTGTATCGCTGGCCTTGCTGCCAGTGCTGGTGATCGCCTGGATAGATGGCAGGAGGAATGGACTGTTGGCGGCTTTCCTGGCGGCGGCAATGTGGGCTGTGAGCGACGCGGCGCACGAACGCGAGTTCAGCGCACAGTGGATTCCGTGGGCAAACGCGGCAACCCGCCTGGTGACCTACAGCCTGGCGGCTCTCCTTGTCGCGCAGGTGCGCCTGCAATTCGAACGAGAACACGAAAGCGCGACCCGGGACGCGCTGACCGGGCTGTACAACAGACGCGCGTTTCTCGAAACCGGTGATTCCGAAGTCGATCGCGCGATGCGCTATGCGCACCCATTGGCTGTCGTTTTCCTCGATCTGGATGACTTCAAACAGCTCAACGACAGCCGGGGGCATGCTGCCGGCGACGCCGCGCTGCGCGCGACCGCGGCGGCTTTGCTCGGTGTCCTGCGTGCCAGCGATCGGGTCGCCCGCCTTGGCGGCGACGAGTTTGCCGTCCTCCTGCCGGAAACTCCCTACGACGCCGCGGTCGAGGCCGGCCGCAAGATCTCGCTGGCGGCGAACACCGCCCTTGCCGACTTCCGTCCGGTCAGGACAAGCGTCGGGGTGGCTTGGTTCGCTGCCCCCGATCGTTTGTTCCCGGCCATGTTGAAGGCGGCCGACGAGCTGATGTATGAGGTCAAGGAAAGCGGCAAGGACAACATGCGCTGTCGACGCTTTGCCACGCCGCCCGTACCGGAGCGCGAAACGTAGCCCCGCCTACGACGCCGCACCGAGGACAAGGACGGCGTTGGTTCCCCCGAACGCGAACGAGTTCGACAGCATCGTCCGCACCGCGCGGGCATCGCGCGCTTCGTTCGGCACATAGTCGAGGTCGCACTCCGGATCCGGCGCCTGCAGGTGCATCGTCGGCAGGACAAGCGCGCTCTCCATGGCCAGCAGCGACAGCACGCATTCGAGCGCACCGGCTGCGCCCAGCAGGTGTCCGTGTACCGCCTTTGTCGCACTGATCGGAATACGGCCTGCGCGCTCGCCAAACACCGCCTTGATCGCCGCCGTCTCGATCGCGTCGTTGGCTTGCGTACCGGTGCCATGCGCGTTGATGGCGTCGACCGCCGACGGTGCGATCGCAGCCGCTCGCAGTGCCGCGTGCATTGCTGCCGCCTGTCCTTCGACGCTTGGGCGTGTGATGTGACTGACATCAGTCGACAGCCCGTAACCGAGAATCTCACCATGGATGGACGCACCGCGCGCGGCGGCGCGCTCCCACGGCTCGAGTACGAGCATCGCCGCTCCCTCACCGAGCACCATGCCGCTGCGGTTCTTCGAAAACGGCTTGCACGAGGCTGACGGATCGATCGCATCGATTGCGGCCAGTGTGTGCAGTGCCTCCCAGGCCTTCAATGAGCCGAACGAAAGCGGCGCTTCAGAGCCGCCGGCGATCGCCACCTCGAGGTCACCGCAGGCGACGCGCCGCCAGGCCTCGCCGATGGCCACCGCCGAAGACGAGCAAGCGGTCGAATAGGTCAGATTCGGGCCACGCAGATCGTGCTCGATGCCGATCCATGCGGCGGGCGCGTTGTGCATCCCCATCAGCACGGTGAACGGCTTGATGCGGTCCGAGTCGTCGCCGTAGAGTGCCTTGTAGCCATCGTCGCTGGTCTGCGAGCCGCCCATCCCCGTACCGACGAAAACGCCGGCCCGGCTGCGGTCGAGCTGGCCCAGGGCATCGCGCGCACCGCCCAGTGCCTGCGAGGCGGCGACGAGGGCGAACTGGCTGACCCGATCGAGCATGCGCCGCTTCGGTGGCTCGAAATGCTCGACGGCGTCGAAGTTTGCGCTGGCCACAAGGGGTGCGGCGAGTCGCGCAGCGAACCCGGCGTCGAGGCGGCGGATCGCCGAGCGGCCGGCCTTGGCATTGCCAAACACCGCGGCCACGGCATTGCCGAGCGGCGAGACGACACCCATGCCGGTGACCGCAACCCGCCTCATCGCGCGCATGACGATTCCATCATGGCAACACCAACCTGTGCGTCACCAGCGTGCTGCACCGCCGCAAGCTCGTCGATGTGGCGAACCACGTCGCCCACTGTCGTCAGTGGCACCGAGTCCGGTGATAGCCGGATCCTGAATTGGTCTTCGACGGTGAACATCAGCTCGGCGACGCCGAGCGAGTCGATGCCCAGTCCTTCCAGCGGTGCGTCGAGCGTCACCGCATCCGGATCAAGCTGGTAGTCCCTGACCAGAATGGCACGCAGTCCTTCGAGAGTTGTCGTCATCTGTCTTCCTTCGTCGTTGTGGTCATTTCGTCGCTTCCGGACCTACCTCGCAGGGCGGTCAAGGCGAAACGGCTGTCAGCGCTGGACGCGGCCACCGTCACCCCGATCGGCGCCAGCGCCGCGAGCGTCACGGCATTGACGGCGCAGCGCGTCTTGTCAGCCCAGCACGCGCCCAGCGTCAGCAGCCCTGGCCAGTTGCGTGCGAGCTGCATCAGCAAGGCCGTGGATGCCGGGCGCATCGCGAGGTGGGCAAAGACCGCGGCCAGACGCAGTCGCCGCTCGAACTGGCTGCGCCACGCCGCCGCATAACGGCGGGCGACACCGCCTTGCCAGGCCTTGTCCGAGAGCTGGTCGCACCGCTTGTCAGCGAGCAACTGCGCACACAGGAGCGAGGCGGATTGCAGCGCCATGCTCATGCCCTCGCCGATGATCGGATGTGCCTCACCGGCAGCATTGCCGACGCGGAACAGCTGGTCGTCAGCGCGCAAGCGGATTCCGGGGTCGAGCGGCCCGGCGGCCAGCCAGGGACCTTCGCGAGAGGCGGCCTGCAGCGCCAGGCGAACGCCGCGGCAGTCGCGCCGAAGCAGCGCTTCGACGGCGTCGCCGGCACCCAGCGCGGGCAACGCCTGGCGACAGGCGGCGAGCCGGTCGCGTCGTATACAGCAGGCGATGGTGGTCAAGCCGCCATCGGCGACGACCATGCCGCCATAGCCTCCGGCGAACGACAACACCGGCAGAAGGCCCTCGTCCAGCGACGCATCGCGGAAGTTGGCCTTGAAGGCGAACAGGTCGGACGCCCGGCGCGCCTGGCGCCGACGCGGGCGATCGCGTGGCAACGCCTCCCACGAGCCGTGCGCAGCGATTGCCACCGGCGCCCGCAGGCTCGCCGCGCTGCGCCTGTCCAAGGCCTCGACGGCGCAGTGCCAGTCGCCGGCGGCGCCTTCGATCGCCAGCGCCGACCAGGGCTGCAGCACATGCGCGCCGGCTGCCCGCGCCCGTGCGAGCAGCAGGGCATCGAGCGTCTCGCGGCCGAGAGCCCTGCCCCATGGGTATTCCGGATGCCGCGTTGCCGGCAGGTCGGCGACAACCGTGCGCTCGCCGGACATCAGTGCGACCCGGCGCAGTTCCGGGCCGGCGCTGGCAGCGAACGCCGGCCCGACGCCGAGGGCGGCGAGCAGCGGCAGATTGGTCGCGGCGAGGCATTCGCCGCAGACCTTGCGGCGCGGAAAGCGCTGCTTTTCCACCAGCGCTACCGACCAACCGGCGCCTGCCAGCAGGATCGCTGCCGCAGAGCCGGCCGGGCCGGCGCCGACGACGATCGCGTCGAAGTCGGTTCGCATCAGACCACCTCGACGCGCTCAGCGCGGAAGCAGTGGCTGAAAAGGCCGGCAGGATACTCATGCAGGCGCCACTCGGCAGGGCCGCTCGGCCACAATGCGCTCAGTTCCTTCCCCTTGAAGCCGGCGTGGACGCTGAGCACCGCGTCTTCTCGCGTTACCGCGTTGACGCCGAGCGCGCCGAGAAGATGACTGCCGGCAAGCGCGAGCCAGGCACGGCGCGGCTCGCAGGCAAACAGGCGATCGCTGCGCACGGCGATCGCGCCGAGCAGGCCAGCGAGGTCCGCATCCGCGAAATGGTGCAGAAAGAGGTTGGCGACGATCAGGTCCCAACGTGCCGTCGCGCTGTTCGGCAGTAGCGGGTCCGTGACGGCGGCTGCCCAGCCGAGGACGTCGACGACGGCTGGCACGACCTTCCACCCCAGATCAGCGTAGCTCGTGATCGTTTCGCGCTCGACCAGGGGCTGGGCGTCGAGCAGCGTCAGTTCCACCGGCGGCCACGCCGGCGCCAGCCGCCGGGCAACGCCGAGCAGCAGGCTGCCATCGCCGGCACCGATTTCAAGCACCTGCAGCGGCCGCGTCGCCGGTGTCGACACGATTGCCGCACGCAAGGCGCGCGACACGATCGAACGGGTGGCCATCGCCCGATGAACGCGCCTCAGGTCACGACGCGAACGCGTCGCCGCCGGGTCGTCGACAGCCAGGCCATCGAGAATCTCGGCACCCACGATCCTCGGCAGGACCATCAAGGCGTCCTTCGCACGGTCGGCCGGGAGGCCATGGCGGACGAGTTCATCAGCTCACCCGCAGCAAGGCGCCGTGGCAACTGAAGCCGGCGCCAAACGACGAAAGCCACCACCAGCCGGCGGGCGCTGCGTCTGCCAGCGCCGCTTCGAGGACGAAGTAGACGAAGGCGCTCGACAGGTTGCCGTACTCGCGCAACATCGCTGCACTGTAGCGAAGGTCATCGCCCGAAAGCCCGAACTGACGCTCGATGGCAAGCAAGACGTCACGTCCACCCGCGTGCAGGATCCATGCACTTACGTCGGCGGTTTGCAAGCCGGCCCGGCCGAGAACGGTAGTGAGCACCTGCTGCGCGTACGCCGCCGCCAGCGCCGGAACGGCGCGCGTCAGGATATTGCGCAGCATGCCATCGCGCTGCTCGAACATCAGTGCCTGGCGTTGGCTCGGCTCGATCAGTGACGTGCTGGCGATCCACTCGATACGGCGCCCAGCGGGAGCGGGCTGCCGCGACAGAATCGCTGCCCCGGCGCCATCGCCAAACAGACAGGCACTGATCACGACGCCGGGGTCGTTGTCGAGGTAGATCGCCGCGCTGCTCACCTCGACGCAAATCGACAGCACATGCGTGCACACATTCGCCGTCAGTAACGCGTGCGCAAGCTGAAGATTCGGCAACGCCGCCGCACAGCCCTGCCCCACCAGATCGAAGGCGAGCACGTCGGCGCGCAGCCCGAGGCGCTCGACCACATGCCCCGACAGGCCGGGACACAGGTAGCCGGTACAGGTGCTGACGATGACCGCACCCAGGTCAGGCGCGGTCAAGCCGCTCGTGGCGATCGCGCTCGCGGCAGCGCGTGCGGCGAGCACCGGCGCGTGCGCGAGAAAGCGCCGCGCCAGCGTGTTCGGGTCGATCGTGAAGACTTCGTCGAGCGAATCGACGGCGAGCCGGCGCGCTTCGATGCCGTTGTCGCGCTGCAGGACGGCGCGCGCCACGACATGGGCACGCGCGTCGAGGCGCGCGAACCAGTCGGATTTCTCGAAGGCTGCCAGGCACTCCGCCTTGGTGTAGCGCGCTGCCGGGGTCGCCGTGCCGATGCCTCGGAAATGCATGTCTAGCGGGCCTTCATCAGGCGCGGAAGATTGCCGCAAAGGGGCAACGGGGGCAGCCAGGGCTCGTCCTCAAGATCGCGTCGCGAGCGAATCGCCGACGATGTCGCGCACCAGCGTCGCTTCCGCTTCAGTCCGGGTCTGCGCTACGAGAACGACGTGGCCACTGCGGATGGCATCCAGCACGAAATCGGAAAACTTCCCTTCCTTCCTCTCGTCCGGCTTTTCGGCGCCGACGGCAGCGCCCACCAAGCCGCCGAGGGCAGCCCCCCATCCGAGCAGGGCCAGCGGCCCGATCAGCGGGCTGGCGACGAACAGCGTCACGTTTGCGGCGATCAATGCCACTTCTGCGACCACACCGAGGCCGGTGCCAACTGCGGCACCGACGGCGCCATCGACGACGACATCCCTGAGCGCTTCGTCGTCCTCCACCATCTTGCTGCTGGTCGCCGCACGCGCGTCATCAGCGATGCTGACCTGTTCGCGCAGCACACCGGATTCGACCAGGCGGTCGCAAACAGCCTCTGCTTCGGCACGACTGGTGTAGATTCCGCTGACGATATGAGCCTGCTGGTCCATGATGATCCCTCCTGCGAGTGGTTTGAACATGGGACGCGTGGATGGAATGGCTTTTGCCGGCGCATCGCGCACCCAGTGCCCGCTGGCCGACGCCATGCAGGCAGTCACACGGGCAGGTAGCCATCATCGCCGAAGCGCACAAGGGTGTATGTGCGCCAGCGAACGGAAGATCGGCCGCGGCGAGGCACAATGCGCACTCGCCGACAAGTTCCAGCACTTTCGCCGCTACTGGGCGGGCGGCACGATCAGGCAGATTGACCTTGTCCAGCAAGCGCAGCAGTTCCTCGTCCGCGACATCCTGCTCCCGCAGCGAATGCGGCAACTGGCTGCGCAGGCGCTACCCCTGCCCTTTGCCAAAACGAGGTACGCGCCGGCGGAGCCCCAACGCCATTCGCTCAGTAAGGCTTACCGTGGCCTCGACCGCCGTTCTGGGGCTTGTCCCACTGCCCCCGACGATGGTCACCCCGGTACTCGTCGTGACGGTCGTCTCGACGGTCCTGCTGGTATTCCTGGTATCGTGGTACATACTCGCGTTCATACCAGCTGTTGCGCACGAAATAGACCCGCTCGCCGCAGGCCTCGTAGGCGCCGCAATACCGGCGCCAGTGCTTGGCGTGGCCGGGCGGAACGTTGAGGTAGATCGGCGGACGCACAACCGGCACCCGCTCGATGACCACCGGCTGCCGGTAGATGAGTCTTGGCGGCGGATAGCCAGCGATGTCGACATGACCATGGAAACCGGGTTGGCCGACGCTGACGGATACGCCAACCTCGGCGGCGAGTACCGGCAAGGTGCCGGCAGTGCTGGCGGCTGCCAGTACGAGGGCGATTGATGAACGCTGCATGTCGGACTCCTTGTTGGCGGTACTTGCAGACGACGCGCGGGCGCATGAACGGAAGCGCCGTCTTCTTGTGACACCCGGTCACGCTCTGTGAGCGACCAGAAGCGAGCCCCGCTCAACCTTCCGAGCCACCTTGCACGCGACTGCCGACGGACAGTCCGGCTCTCATCCCGCGCCAGACCGTCGCACCGGGACGGGCGCCCGGTTCAGGCCGCAAGTGCGCCTCGTCAGCGGCTAGGCACCACTACCACCGTGCCGCCGGTTGTCGTACCTTTTGCTCCGGTGTTGCCCCTTGCGCCGGCGCTGCCGGTGGCTCCCGTATCACCCGTTGCCCCGGTGCTGCCGGTGGCACCGGTGCCACCACTGGCTCCGGTATCGCCGGTCGCCCCGGTGTTGCCGGTGTTGCCTGTGTTGCCGGTATTTCCGGTTGCCCCGGTGTAACCGGTCGCGCCTTGCGGCCCTGCAGGGCCCGCTGGCAGGGTGAAGCAGGCGGTCAACGCGAGCGTCGCCAGTGCTGCGGCAATGAGCTTCGAATGATTCAGACAGTTCATGATGGTTCCTTCCTCGTGGCTTGCCGGAACGACCCTCGCCATCGTGGGCCATCCCCCGGATTTGATCAGCTTCCGGCGACAATTTTCTGCGTCGGCGGATCGGGCCATCGCTACTGCGCGGACGGAACCGTGCTGACTTCCAGACATCCTCTGAGGGCAACCATCTGAGGCCAGCGCAGCACCGTTGACGGTGAGGCTATGCCAATCCCGGCAGGCAGTCGGTGCGCTGGCACGCATTTCCGTGCGACTCGTTCGGCTGCCGCGACGGAGAATCACAGCCAGGGCCCGACAGTCAACCGTGAACGCCTTCCGCCTCGCGTCTGCCCGTTCTGCCGACGGTTGCCGATAGGGATCGCGACCCAGGCCGCGATGGTCGGGGAGGCGTGGCTCCCGCCCATCAGAAGACTTCTCGGGCGCTCCCGGATCCAAGTTGGGCATTGACGCTGCTGGATGAAGGCTCCCTTCCTTGTCCTTGCGACCCCGCTGACCGCCGCGGCGCAGCGCGCGCCGCAGTTCGCGCGGCTCGGCTGGCCGTGCGCACTCGGCCTGCTCGGCCTCCCGCGGTGCATGCGCCCGCCACAGGTGCTGCCCGAAGGACGGGCGATTGGTCTGCCGGGGGCGCTGGCACTTGCCTGCGGGCGGCCGTTCGCAGGCGGAGTGACCCGCGGCAACGATTGCCACCGTTGGCCGTGCGGTCATCTATACTGACCACAGATCGGTCCCGCCCCCGCCTTCGGGTCGCGGGGCTGCTGCTGGCCGGCAGCCGTCGCCGCGAGTGCTGGCGGGATCAGGGTGTGTCATGTCCGGGGCGGCAGCAGCACGTTTACGCTCCTGCCGTCAGCGATTCGCAGCGGGCAGCAGCGACGGTCGGTAACGAGGCGAGGGGACAGGTTTGCCATGAATTCGCTGTCGCAACAACGGTGGCCACCGGTTCGTTGCGGGCACGCGATGCGACAGCGCGCCTTCGCCGTTCTCGCACTTCTCGTCCTGTCGCTGCTGGCCATCGCCTGGCCCGGCGTCGCGATCGCCATCCAGAACTGCCACGACTACACCTACTACGCGCTGACCGGCGAGGACGGCAACATGCTGAGTGCCGGCGAACTGCGCACCCGCCTCACCGCGAGGGGCTACACCAGGTACAAGTACAGCACGTCGGCTGCGGTCGGCGAGCAGGGCGAGAAGGGGCGCTATCGCCCGGGCGACGTGCTCCTCTTCGGCGACAGCCATTCCGGCTTCGTCAACGCGGCGGGAACGATCGACCATTATTTCCAGAGCTTCGTCGGCGACAGGCTGCCGCGCAGGAGCGAGGTCGTCGATCCACGCGACCTCGATTACCAGAAGACCCTTCTCAAGGGCTGGACCGTTCAGCGCATCCTGAAGGAGCACCGGAACTACCGCGCGGACCAGATCGAGATCTGGCGCAAGCGAAACCCCGACACGGTCGGCTTCGTCGAGTCCTGGGGCCAGGTCACCAAGGACGCCGGGCAGGTGAGCCTCGCCGTCCGCAGGACGGGCAGCGGCACGGGTGCGATCAGCGTGCAGATCGTTCCCCGAGGCGGCTCGCCGGGTTTCGGGACGGCATCGGCCGGTGTCAGCTACCGGCTCGCCAGCGACACGCTCAACTGGGCCGACGGCGAACTGGGCACACGGGCGGTCGAAGTCGAGATCCTGAACAGCGACGCCGAACCCGGCGACCTCGGACTCATGCTCGGTCTTGCCGTCAGGAGCGGCAATGCCCGCCCGGATCGCTGGCCGGAGACTACCCTCATGATCAATCGTGCGCCTGCCAGGCGCGACCGCGACCAGATGGGCGGCGAGATCAGCTTCGTCGAGGACACGGTCAACGCTGCTCCGGCCGACCGCCAGGTCCGGCTAATCGTCACCCGCGACGGCTTCAGCAAGGGAGAAGTGACGGTCGAGTACCAGTCGCAGGCCGGCAGCGCGCGACCGGGGATCGACTATACATCGGTCTCCGGCAAGCTCACCTGGACCGAGAGCGACAAGGGCATGCGCAGCATCGACGTTCCCATCCTGGCCGGTGCCGGCGTCGGAGCGGCGGCCAGCTTCACCGTCACGCTGGCCAATCCGTCCGGTGGTGCCCAGCTCGTCCGCCCTACGACGGTGACCGTGAACCTGCAGCGAGCCGCACCGGCGGCTCCCGGACAGGCGTTTTCCGGAGGTTCGAGGGACGGCCCGGCGGGTGCAGGGGAAAGCGAACGGAGTCCTCCCGCCGCACCGCCGCCGGCACGGCGCCAGGAATGCCGCCATCTGCGGCTGAGTCCGGATGCGGTCCGGATCGGCCCGGGCCGTCAGCTCAGCTTCAGCGCCATGGCGGTCTTCAGCGACGGTTCCGAGACTGATGTGACGCGCCTGGCGAGCTGGCAGCCGGGGCCGGCCAACACCTACACCGCGCCGCTGGAGGTGCGATTCAACGAGCGCGTCATCGTCAGGGCACGCTGGCACGACTGCGAGGGGAAGGCCACCATCGAGCTGCAGGCACCCGCGTGGACGCCGCCACTGAGCCACGCCGACGATCGCCGGCCGGGCGAACCAGGAACCGAGCCCTGGCGCCCGACCTGGTACGTCCTTTGCGACCGGAGCGGCCGCGTCGTCTACGGCGAAGACACCACCCCTGCCCTGTTCGGCATCATCGATGGCCCGTTCATGGGACCGCGACGCGCCGAACAGTGGATCCGGGAGAACTGTCCGCGAACCGTGTGCACGATCGAAAGCACACGCGGCGTCTGCGCCCGCGAGCCACCCGTGGCCGCAACCGGTGGAGACAACAGCTACCATGCCCTCTGCGATCCGGCCGGACGCGTCGTCATCAGCCGCTCCAGCAGCCTGCCCGGGCACAACGTGCTGTCACCGGCACTCGTTGGCGAGGCCGGCGCCCGCTGGTGGATCGAGCAGAACTGTCCCTCCTCGACCTGCACGCCCGGCGGAGCCTGCGTCCGTGCCGGCGCGATCCGCACCGGCAGCCGCTGGGCGGTGGTCTGCAGCCGGCGACACGGTGGCGTCGGCTTCACCGAGTACCCGAATCGCGTCGATAGCTGGGTCTGGGCCGAACATCTGCTGAGCGACGGCGACGCCCGCAACTGGATTGCCAGCAACTGCCCCAGCGAGCGTTGCGACCAGAATGGCCGCTGCCTGCCCGGCAGCCAAGCCACTGCTCTGACCGCTCAACAGCGGCCCGTCGAGGTGCCGACAGGCACCGTGCTCGACCTCTACGGACAGCGCGAGGGCTCGCGCCAGGGTGCCGGCGGTGGCAACCTTGGCCCGTACTGGGGTCCTGGCGGACGCTTCTCATCGGACACGTTGCGGCAGCAGATGGCGCGTGACGCGCAGACGCAACCGGCGGTGCGCGACGGTGACCATGGCTCCGGCAGCGGCGAGAGCCACTGCTCCAGCGACTCCATGTGCGGCGCCGGCTACCGCTGCCAGGCCGGCCACTGTCTGCCGGCCACGGCCAGCGACGGTCCGCAGCAAAGCGGCGCGACGACTCGCGACGCGACCAGCCAACCGGCCGGCGGAGCAAGTCCGGCCGTCACCGCGGCTGCGGCGCCACCTGCCACACCGGCCATCCGGCCGGCTGCGACGGGCACTGTGCCAACTGCGACCCCGACCGGAGTCTACGAACCCAAGGGGAGCGGCCAGCCCTGCCTGCAGGTCGGGCAGCAGATGGAAGGGCGCTGTCGTCAGATGTCCGAGGACTGCAACCGTCGCAACTGCTCGGGCGGTGGTTACTCGGGCTGCGCCCTCGACTGCCCGGGCTGTGGCGGCTACTTCGGCAACTACATCGCCTGGTGCAGTCTGCACCCCAGCTACCAAGCGAAGGTGACGGCCGGCCTGACGCGCTTCGTGGCCGAGATCGGCAGTTGCATCACCCAGTTTCTTGCTGACGGCAAACCCGGGCGACGCGAACGGGGCGCTGAATGTCAGCGCCGGGCGCAACGCAAGCTGGACGAGGGCCGCGACGCCTGGGTGCAGCAGACGTGCCAGGCGCGCTGCGCCGAGGATGGCCGCAAGGGTGTGGCGGTCCTCGGCGGTGCCCGTCACCGCTGCGAATGCCACTGAGCGAGACAGCACGCGCGCAACCTGAAGCCAGACGACCGACGACGAGAAAGGACCACGATGCACGCCGCTGCGCGCGCGCCGACAGAGTTCCCCGGGAGTTCCGCCATGCCTGCCCCCTTGGCGACAGCAGCCACCGGCAGGCAGTGCAGCGTCACCGCCCGCGGTTGCCTGATGCGCTGCTTGCACCTCCTGCGCACCTTGCTGTTGGCTGCGGCTTCCGTCGCCGGCGCAGCCGAGTTCGGCCTGCAGCTGCGCGATGCCGGCGACGCGAGTGGTGCCGAGGTCTCGGTGGTGGCCGCGGGCAGCAGCGCCGCGACAGCGGGAGTCCGGCCCGGCGACATCGTCCGCCGTCTGGAGCAGACGCCGGTCACCGGCGCCGACCAGTTTTCATCGCTGGCCCGCAGCCTGCCCGCCGGCAAACCGGTGACGCTGCGCATCTCGCGCCAGGGCTGGGAGCGTGACATCCTCTTGCCGGCGGAGGCAGCCCGACCGACGCCGCCGCGGTTCGGGCTCCGCTTGGCCGAGGCGGCTGCGGGAGTCCAGCCCGCCGGCAGCGTGGCCATCGCCAACGTCCTCGCCAACACACCGGCGGCTCGCGCCGGCCTGCAGCCGGGCGATATCGTGACGCGAATCGACGGGCGGCAGCCAGCCGGCGCGAGCCAGCTCGTCCGCCTGCTGCAGGAGGCCGCCGCGGCCAGTCGCCCGTTGCGTCTTGCCGTCCGGCGCGACGGCTGGGAGAAGGAAGTGCTGCTCAGCCCGGGTCCGATGCCGGCCGGCCTGACAACCGCCGAGTGGAACGATGCCGACCAGCTCGCCGCGGCTGCGGCACCCGCTCCCGCCGCCGCCGCGAGCAAGACGGCTGCCGACCCCGCAGTGCGCGCGCCGGTCGCCGAAGCGCCGGCGGCGGCGCAGGCGCGCGCCGAACTGCTGGCAATGGACGACGCCGGCTACCGGACCTACAAGGCCGACCTCGAGGTGGCCGACGCCCGCTACGAGAGCGGCGACTGGCAGGAAGCCGAACGCCACTATCGGCAGGCGATTGCGCGCGTACCCAGCGAGGCGCAGAGCTGGGCCAGACTCGGCCACGCCCTGCTGATGCAGCAGCGCTTTGCCGACGCCGTGCGTGCCTGCCGCAAGGCTCTCGACCTCGGCGGGCCACGTGCCGAGAATCTCAACAACCTGGGCCTCGCATACTTCGAACTCGAAGCGCTCGCCCAGGCCCGGGACGCCTACCTCAAGGCCATCGAGACGGCGCCGGGATGGCCGCTGCCCTACGCCGGTCTCGCCCTCGTCCACTTCACGCGCAAGGACTGGCCCGAGGCCGAGAAATACTACCGCCTGGCGCTCGAACGTGATCCCGGCCATGCCGACTACCGCCAGATGCTCGATGCCGCCCGGCAGCGGCAGGGCGAGGCGGCAACGGCCGGCGAGAAGACACCGGATGCGGCCGCGCCACCGTCAGGCACCGCCGCCCAACAACCGGCGGCGATGCCCGTGGCAACGGCGGTCGAGCCGGCAGCGCGCCCTGCCGTCCGGGCCAACGGCGTTGCGCCGGCCGAGGCCGTGCCGGTGGGCAGGAAGGCGATGATCGCCATCGGCGAATTCATGGTCAAGGCGGCGGGTGCGGGGCAGTTCGTCGGCGACGGCCTGCGTGAAATGATGATGACCACGATGCACGAGAATGGCCGCTTCATCGTCGTCGAACGACTCGATCTGCAGGGCCTGGCGGCCGAACAGGCCCTCTCGCGGTCGCCACTGGCGCGACCGGACGCAGTCATTGCGGAACGGCAGATGGATGTCGCCGAAATCATGGTCTCTGCGGCCGTCACCGAGTTTGAGCTCGAAGCCTCGGGTTCCGGGCTCGAACTCGGCGTGCCGAAGATCCCGCTCACTTTCGGTCACCAGTCCCGCAACGCCCACCTGGCGATCGATGTCCGCGTGATCGACATCGCGACCGGCCGCGTGCTCGGTGCAAAGCGGATCGAGGGCAAGGCGAGCGCATCGCAGACCAGCATCGGCGCCACCCTGTCGCGCCGCGGAACCGCAATCCCGGTCAGCCTCGGCGGCTTTCGCAACACACCGATGGAAGCAGCGATCCGCGACTGCGTCCAGAAGGCCAGCGAATACATCACCAGCAGCACGCCCAGGAAGTACTTCCGGCACGACTAGCCGCCAGCGGCAACGCCCATGGGAACGCCCCGCAACAGCAGCAAAGTGCTCCTCGCCGTGCTCCTGCAAGCGGTCATCGCCGTGGCAGCGGAGCCGGCCGCGCGCACCGTACCGACGCACCAGGTACTCGAACTGTTCGCGCAGCGGGAGCGGGCGCGCAGCGAGCAGTTGTGGCTGCGCAGCTACCTGCAGCCACCGCTCGTATTGCCGTTCGCCGCCCGCCATCCGCAGCGCCTCGAATGGCAGGACCCGTGGTCCCGCCCGCCGCGCAGCGAGCCATTGCACGATGGGCGCCAAATGCCGTGCAGCGCGCCGCAGCACCCGGCGCCGCCCTATCGGCGCTGCCCTGAACTCAACGGCTGGCGATTCCGCGTGGTGGCGATCCGGGGAGCTGCCGCCGCCCAGCGGCCGGATCGACGCGGCGCCGGGAAGGCGCACGGCCAACCCGGCCTGGAGTTGGCGGTCCGCGATCCACCGACCTCGGCATGGCCGTGCAGGCCGGGCCGGCGAACTGCCGAATCGTGGCCGAGGTCGATCTCCTGCCGCCAGCCCCGGCCCGGGCCAGCCCGGGCCAGCCCGGACCCGAGTGGATCCGGCCGCACGCTGCCGGATGCTATGATCTCCGCTCGCGCGGACCCGAACCCACGGCCAGCGGCGACCACCGACGGCGCAACGGGCGGAGCCGGGTAGCGCGCCCGCTCCAACTGCCGGCAGAGCCGGAGCGACCATCATCGAGCACGCAGGAGGTGCGCCCTTGTCCGATCCCCTCAGCCAGATGATCCTCTATCTCGTCCAGCACGGCGAGGCCGTCACCGAGACGGTCGACGCCCGGCGGCCGCTGAGCGCAGCGGGCCGCGCCACCGTCGACCAGGTTGCCACTTGGTCAGCCCGGCACGGCCTGACCGTGGACCAGATCCGCCACAGCGGCAAGCTGCGCGCCGAGCAGACCGCCAGCATCCTCGCTGCCCGGCTGCAGCCGCCGCGCGGGGTCGTGGCGCAGAGCGGCCTGGCGCCCAACGACGATGTCCGACCAGTGGCGAAGACGTTGGCCGGCGAGACGGGCTCGCTGATGCTGGTCGGCCACCTGCCCTTCCTCGCGCGCCTGGCAGCCCTGCTCCTCAGCGGCGACAGCGACCGGTCGCTGATCCGCTTTCGCTACGCCGGCCTCGTCGGACTGGTCCGCGACGGCGACCAGTGGGCGATCAGTTGCGTCGTCCCCGCCGACCTGACCGGTCCGCAGTGATGTGCGCAGCGCTCGCTCCGCAGCCGATCGACAGAACCGACGGTGCCGACACGCGCCACGGACCGGCCGACCGGGGGCGGAGCGAGCGCCGCACCCTGCCGCTGCGGGATCCGACGATGACGCCAGACGGCCGATGAACGACGACGCGCTTCGCCCGGCAGCCGGACAGGGCAGCGAGCGGCTGATCGACGGACCAGAAGAGGCAGTGGCGACGCTCATCCTCGCGCACGGTGCCGGCGCCGGCATGGACGCGCCGTTCATGCAGGCCGTCGCTCTCGGGATCGCGGAGCGTGGTCTGCGGGTCATCCGCTTCGAGTTTCCATACATGGCGGCGAGCCGCCGCAGCGGCACGCGCCGTCCGCCTGACCGCCCTGCGGTCCTGCGCCAGGCCTGGCTCGACGTGCTGGCGTCGACGGCGGCGCCAAGACCGTTCATCGGCGGCAAGTCGCTCGGCGGCCGCGTCGCCAGCCTGATTGCCGACGAGTTGGACGTCGCCGGGCTGGTCTGCCTCGGCTACCCGTTCCACCCGGTCGGCAAGCCCGATGTGCTGCGAATCGACCACCTGCGGGTCATGCGGACGCCGACGCTGATCCTGCAGGGCGAGCGCGATCCCTTCGGCAGCGTGCACGAAGTCGGCGGCTACCCACTGTCGCCGCAAGTCCGACTGCACTGGCTGCTGGATGGCGACCATGGTTTCACGCCGCGCGTCGCATCCGGGCGCACCCAGGCGGAGAACTGGCGTGAAGCCGTTGACGCGGTCTGCGACTTCGTCGCCGCGGTCTGCTGCTGACCGCCGTCAGCCCGAGCTTCGCTCTGCACGGCTGCCGCGGGCGCGGCGCCGAGGCCCGTCCACCTTTGGCCCCTGCGCGGGCAGGGCAAACGGACGCTTGGCGAACAAATCATCGCGCGCAGCCGAGGAAGGCCACCTTCGAGAGGTCCCATGAACCGGATGCGGGCTGGATTGAACCGGCCAACCAGCCAAGGAAGCCAATCGAGCCGCTCACAGGGTCCAGATTTTCTTGAGATTTCTTGGAGGCGCGAGCGGGAGTCGAACCCACCTACACGGATTTGCAATCCGGTGCATAACCGCTTTGCTATCGCGCCACGCCCGTCGGCTGACAGGCGGTCCGGCTGGCTCGGAGTGGTCCGAGTGCCGTGCAGAAGACTTGGAGCGGGAAAAGAGTCTCGAACTCTCGACCTATACCTTGGCAAGGTATCGCTCTACCAACTGAGCTATTCCCGCTTGAAGCGAGTGCGCATTATAAATGCCTGCCCGATGCTGTCAACGCATTCTTCCCGACGCGCCGCGGCAATCAAGGGCGGGCCGACGCTGCCGGCGGCCGGCCACTAACGCCGGCGATCCTCCTCGATCAGGTGCGGCCAGGCCATTCGCATGTAATACCCCATCGACCACAGGGTCAGCACCGCTGCGATATAGATCAGCCAGGTGCCGAACTCGAAGGCGCTGACCCCGAGCACAGGCTGGTAATACAGGAGCAGCGGAATGGCGATCATCTGCGCCGTCGTCTTGATCTTGCCGATCATCGACACGGCGACGCTGCGGTGCGCACCGATGCGCGCCATCCATTCGCGCAGCGCCGAGATCGTGATCTCGCGACCGATGATGATCGCCGCCAGGATGGCATCGAGACGACCCAACTGGACGAGGACGATCAGGGTGGCCGCGACCATCAGCTTGTCGGCGACCGGATCGAGAAAGGCACCAAAGGCCGAGGTCTGGTGCCAGCGCCTGGCGAGATAACCGTCGAGCCAGTCGGTCGCGGCGGCGACGACGAAGATCAGCGTCGCCGCCAGGTCGCGCTCGGCGAGGCGCAGCCACGACTCCGGCAGGTAGTACACGGCGATCAGCAGCGGGATCAGGATGATCCTCAGCCAGGTCAGCAGGATCGGTATGTTGATTGGCATCAGTGCAAAGCCGTGTAGATTTTCTCGGCCAGTTCCCGGCTGATCCCGGGGACTGCGGTGAGTTGGTCAACCCCGGCGTCCGTGATTCCCTGCAGGCCGCCAAAACGGGCGATCAGGGCTTTGCGTCGCTTCGGTCCGATGCCACTGATCTCGTCCAGACGCGAACTCCTGCCGGCCTTGCCGCGTCGCGCGCGGTGCCCGGCGACGGCGAAGCGATGTGCCTCGTCGCGAATCTCCTGGATCAGATGCAGTGCGGGATGTCCCGGGGGCAATTGTAGCGGCTTGCGGGCGTCTGCGAAAACGAGTGTTTCGAGTCCCGGTTTGCGCGCCTCGCCCTTGGCGACGCCGAGCAGCGGCAAGTGCGACAGCCCGAGTTCCTCGAGCGCCGCCGCTGCCGCGCCGACCTGGCCGCTGCCGCCGTCGATCAGGACCAGGGTCGGCAGTACGCCCTCGCCCGCCGACAGCCTCTCGTAGCGCCGCTGCACGGCCTGCCGGATGGCGGCGCAGTCGTCGCCGGGCTGAATGTCGGCGATGTTGAAGCGGCGGTATTCGCCGCGCCGCATTTCGCCGCCCTGATGGACGACGCAGGAGGCGACGGTGGACTCGCCCTGCGTGTGACTGATGTCGAAGCACTCGATCCGCACCTCGTGGTCCGGCTCGATGTCCAGTTCGAGCGTCCGGCACAGCTCGTCCAGTCGTGCCTCCTGCCGCGAGAGCGCAACGCGCCGCGCGGTGATCGCCAGGCTGGCGTTCTGCTCGGCCATCTCGACCCAGATGCGCTGGACGGTAAAGCGCGGCTGTCCCACCCGGACGCGGACGGCAGTCATCGCCGCCAGCGACTCGGCGACCTCGGCATCGGGCAGTGCCAGGTTGAGCAGGATGCGCGGCGGCATCGGATGCGCCAGGTAGTGCTGGTACAGGAAGGCCGTCAAGACCTCGAGGGGCGACGAATCGGCGGCATTGGCGGGAAACTGCGGTCGGTCGCCGAGATGCCGGCCGCCGCGGACCATTGCCAGGTTCACGCAAGTCAGGCCGTCCGCGGCGACCGCGGCGACGATGTCGACGTCGCCATCGCGGCCGCTTTCGACGTACTGCTTCTCCTGCACCTGGCGCAGTGACTGGATCTGGTCCCGATGGACCGCAGCCTGCTCGAAGGCGAGCCGGGCCGCCGCCTGGTCCATCAGCTCGGTCAGGCTGCCGATGACGTCGCCCTGGCGCCCCTGCAGGAACATGCCGGCGAGCCGGACGTCCTCGGCATAGCGTGCGGCGTCGATCAGTCCAACGCAGGGGCCGGAGCAGCGCCTGATCTGGTACAGCAGGCACGGTCGCGAGCGGTTGTTGAACACCGGGTTGTCGCAGGTCCGCAAGCGAAACATCTTCTGCAACAGATGAATGCTCTCGCGCACCGCGACCGACGACGGGAACGGGCCAAAGTAATCGGCACGGCGATCGGTGGTGCCGCGAAAGAAGGCAAGTTGCGGATAGGTCTCGTGTGTCAGGACGATGTACGGGTAGGACTTGTCATCGCGGAAGAGAATGTTGTAGCGCGGCGCCAGGCTCTTGATGAGGTTGTTCTCGAGCAGCAACGCTTCCGCCTCGGAACGCGTCACCGTCGTCTCGACACTGGCGATCTGCGCCACCATCAAGGCGATGCGCGGACTCGGATGCCGCTCGCGAAAATAGGAGGCGAGCCGCTTGCGCAGATTCTTCGCCTTGCCGACGTAGAGAACCTGGCCATCGCCGTCGATCATCCGGTAAACGCCCGGCAGCTCGGTCAGCGTGGCAAGCAGGGCTTTGGCATCGAAGGCTTCGGTCATCGGCAGGGTGAGGCTGGCAGCGGCAGGCGCCGCGCGGACGGTCACCGGCGATGGTATCACGCGCGCTGCGGCGCCAGTCGTGCACCTGCAGCGACTGCGAGACCGGGCAGCCGCAGGGGCGGGATGCGCCCGGGCGCTTGCGGGAAGTCTGATTGACCGTGCTGCGCCGGCCGGCATACACTTGTTCCATGAGCTGCATCGCCAACCCGTCCAGCGCCTGCCGGTGAGCACCGGGCGCAACGAACCCTGCCCCTGTGGCAGCGGCAGGAAATACAAGAACTGCTGCCTCGGGCGCGGCAGCGGCGGCGGCAGTCCGGACGGCGCTCCGACCGCCATCGACCCGGCACATCTGCTGGCGATGTATCGCGGCGGCCGCTTTGCCGAACTGGCTGCGCTGCTTCGCCACCTGCTCGGGACCGCGCCGCAGTCAGGCTTCCTCTGGGGGCTGCTCGGCGCCAGCCTCGAGGCGCAGGGCGAGGACGGCCTGCCGGCCTGGCAACGGGCGGCGACCCTGTCGCCGAAGGATTTCGACGCCCAGAGCGGCCTCGGCAGGGCTCTCGTTGCGCATTCGCGACTGGCCGATGCGGCCGCCTGCTTCCGGCGAGCGCTCGCCCTGCAGCCGGGAAATCCGCTTGCCCTCTTCCACCTCGGCGACACGCTGCGCATGCTCGGCAACTTCGACGAAGCGGCGCAGCACCTCGGCCAGCTTCCCGCTCGCGCTGCCGATTTCGTCGACGGACTGGTTGCGCTCGCCCTGACGCTCGGCGAGCTCGGCCGCTTCGACGAGGCCGAAGAGCTCTGCCGGCGCGTATTGCAGCGCGCGCCGGCGACCCCGGCAGCGCACTTCTGCCTGGGTAACGTCCTCCTCCGCTCCGCCCGCCTTGCCGAAGCCAGACAATGCTTCGTCGCCGCGCTGCAGACCGACCCGAACTGGCTGCCGGCACTCGAGGGCCTCGGCAACGTGCTGCAGGAACTCGGCCAGACCGCGCAGGCGAGCGAGTGCTATCGCAAGTGCCTCGAGATCAGCCCCGGCCTGCCGACGGCCAACGCCAACCTGGGACGGCTCTTCGTCGAGCAGAACCGCTTTGCCGAAGCGGAGACCTGCTACCGGCAAGCCGTCCAGTCCGATGCGCAGAATCCCGCGCTGCTCGAGCGACTCGCCAGCGTGTTGCAGGAACTCGGGCGCGCGGCGGAAGCCCGGAGCTGCTACCTGCGCGCGCTCGCCCTGCAGCCCGACCGGGCAAGCGCGAGGCTGGCGCTCGCCACGGCGGCGCTGCCGGTGCTCGCGCAGAGCGCCGACGAAGCCGCAGGCATCGCGCCGGGCTTCGCCGCCGCGCTCGAAGAACTGGCCGACTGGCTGCACGCCGAACGGCGCCCGCCGCTCTCCGCCGCCGACTTGGCGGCGACGCAGCAGGCGTTCTTCCTCGCCTATCGGACCGGCAACCATGTCGGGCTGCTGTCGCGTTACGCCGACCTCGTCAGCGAATGCCTCGACCCACAGGACCGCCCGCAGCCGCCGCCCCGCTCGCGGATTCGGCTGCTCATCGTCTCGCATCACGTGCGCTGGCACTCGGTCTGGAACATCGTTCTGCGCGGCCTGCTGCTGCACATCGACCGGCAGCGTTTCGAACTGCTCGTCTACCACCTCGGCAACAGCGAGGACGAGGAAACCGCCTTCGCCCGCGGCCTGGTCGATGGCTGGCGCGACCGACAGACCGTCGTCGATGCCGCCGGCTGGCTGGCTGCCGCCGCCGCGGACTGCCCCGACGTCATCTTCTACCCCGAGATCGGCATGTCGTCACTCTGCTACTTCCTCGCCGCGCACCGACTGGCGCCGCTGCAGGTGGCAGGCTGGGGACACCCGATCACCACCGGCCTGGCGAGCATCGACCTGTTCCTCTCGGGAGAACTGCTCGAACCCGCGGATGCCGACGCCCACTACCGCGAGCGACTGATCCGCCTGCCCGGGACCGGCTGCTGCACCGCCCCGCTGCCGCTGGTTGCCGAACCGCTCCCGGATGACGTCGAAAGCCGCTTGCGGGACATGCCGGGAGCGCGCTTCGTGATCGCCCAGCGGGCGATCAAGTTCGATCCCGGTGACGACGACCACTACGCCCGGATCGCCGCCGCCTGCGGCGCGTGCGTCTTCATCATCCTGCGCGATCCGGTCTGCCCGTGGGCGACCGATCTCATCGTCGCCCGCCTCGAGTCGGCATTCCGCGGCTGCGGGCTCGATCCGGCGCGGCACCTCCTGAGCATTCCCTGGCTGTCGCCGGCGACCTTCCTGACCCTGCTCGACCGCTGCGACGTCTATCTCGACTGCCCCGCCTTCTCCGGCTACACGACGGCGTGGATGGCCCTGCACCGCGGCCTGCCGATCGTCACGCTCGAGGGCGCCAGCCTGCGCCAGCGACTCGCCGCCGGGCTGCTGCGCCGCGCCGGATTGCCGGCAACCGTTGCCGCATCGGCGGATGAGTACGTCGCCATTGCCGCCGGGCTCGCCCGGACGTGTCGCGACGAGGCGCGCCGTGCAGCCCAGCGCGCGGCAATCCGCGCCGCCGCGCCGGCCGTCGACGACGACGTGCGCGTCGTCAGGGCCTTCGAGGAGTGCCTCGCGAGCGCGCATGCGACACACAGCGCTGGCGCGACCCGCGAGCCGGGCAAGGAATGAACTTCTGGCGGCGGCATCGTTCGTGCCGGCAACGGCACACCCACTGGCGGTCGTGCCCATTGCCGGTCCATGCCGCCGGTCTTGTGCTTGTGGCGAGCATCGTCGCCGGCTGCGGCGCCCTGCCCACAGGCCCTGCCGCAGGCGTCGTGTCGGTGCCGTCGCCGAACCACAACGCCCGCCGACCGAACTTCGTCATCCTCCACGACACCACGAGCAGCACCGTCGAGCCGGCACTGAAAACGCTCACCGATCCGGCACGCGGGGTCAGTTCGCATTACCTGATCGGCCGCGACGGCACCCTCTACCAGCTCGTCGATGAGGAGCGGCGCGCCTGGCACGCGGGCGCTTCCCACTGGGGCGGCAACACCGACCTCAACTCGGCGTCGATCGGCATCGAACTCGACAACACCGGCGCCGAGCCCTACCCCGAAGCGCAGATCGTCCGCCTCCTGCAACTGTTGCAGGAGCTGCGCGAACGCTACCGGATTCCGGCGGGCAACGTCATCGGCCACGGCGACATCGCTCCCGGCCGCAAGGTCGACCCAAGCCGCCATTTCCCCTGGCAGCGGCTGGCGGCAGAGGGCTTCGGTCTCTGGTGCCGCGAACAGCCACCAGAACAGGATCCCGTTGCGGTCGACCCGCTGCTCGCGTTGCAGGCGATCGGTTACGACGTTACCGACCCGGCGGCCGCCGTGGCGGCGTTTCGCCGCCATTTTCTCGGCATCGACCTGGCCGGCGAAACGAGCCTGGCCGAGCGCCAGTTGATGCTCTGCCTGCTGCTCGAGAAGCGGCGCAAGCCGGCGCCCTGAGCGGCAGCGGACAGCCGCCCCGCAGCGGCCGCGACCGGCGGCGGCGGCAGCGGCGGCCGCTCCTCATGCCTTCAGGCTGAAGGGCGTGAAGTTGGTCTGCACGTCATAGTAATCCTCGTTCTCCGCCCGCTTCAACGTTCGCACCACGCGGTAGGTGACCGGCGTGAACACGACCTCGACCATCACCTTGACGACGAACTGCGACAGCATCACCTGCCACAGGATCTCGTTCGGGATCAGTCCCGAATCGTAGAAGGCCAGCGGGTAGAAGAGGGCCGAGTCGACTCCCTCGCCGACGATCGTCGAACCGATGGTCCGCGTCCACAACCAGCGACCGCGGGTGAGGATCTTCATCTTCGCGAGAACGAAGGAGTTGACGAACTCGCCGCAGAAGAATGCGACCAGCGAAGCGAGCACGATGCGCCAGGTCGAGCCGAAGGCGACCTCGTAGGCGGCCTGGTTCTGCCACTCCGGCGCCGGCGGCAACTGCACGACGATCCAGGCCATCGCCGAAGCGAAGGCCATCGCCGCGAACCCGGCCCAGATCACCCGCCGCGCCCGCGCGTAGCCGTACACCTCGGTGAGGATGTCGCCGAAGATGTAGGAGATCGGGAAGAACAGGACACCGGCACCGAAGGTCACCGGCCCCAGGAGCGGCAGCGTCACCTGTGCCGCCTTCGCCGGTCCGATCAGGTTGGAGCACAGGTAGACAGCGACGAAAGCGGCCATCACCAGATCGTAATAGCGGTAGGTGGTCGCCGGACGCGGTGCCGCCGGAGAGGCTTCATCATGCATCGGCCGGTTTATACCACTGAAGTCGGCCGGCTGCAGCCTTGGCACGGCAGCGCGGCGAAGCAGCGGCGAGCGGCGGCGTCCGGCGACTCCGCCGACCGTGCCAGGAGCCGCTGCACAAGCCGGCAGGAAAGCGGGCAACGAGAACCGCCTCGCCCAGGCGAGCCGACGCAACTGCCGGCGGCGCGGCCGGCGGACGAAGCGCCGCGACCGCCGTGCGAAGCACTATAATCCCGACCTCGACTCCCGCGGATACCATCGTGCCTGACCGTCTCGCCGTCTTCGCCCAATACCTCATGCCGAAGCAGGCGCTGACGACCCTGGCCGGAAAGCTCGCCGAGAGCGAGTCGGGCAGCCTGACGACGCGCGTCATCCGCTGGTTCGTTCGCCGCTACGGCGTCGACCTGAGCGAGGCGGTCGACGCCGACCCGGTCTGCTACCGCAGCTTCAACGAGTTCTTCACCCGGCCGCTGCGCGCCGGCGCCAGGCCGCTTGCCGACGCCGGCTTCGTCTGTCCGGTCGACGGCGCCATCAGCCAGTTCGGCGCCATCGAGCGCGACCAGATCTTCCAGGCCAAGGGCCACCATTACACGACGACCGCCCTGCTCGGCGGCGACAGTGGACTCGCCGCGCGTTTTGCCAACGGCGCTTTCGCCACGCTCTACCTCAGCCCGCGTGACTATCACCGCATCCACATGCCGGTAGACGGCCGCCTGACGCGGATGATCCATGTCCCGGGCGCACTGTTCTCGGTCAACCCGGTGACGGCGCGCGGCGTGCCGGGGCTGTTCGCCCGCAACGAACGGGTCGTCTGCATCTTTGACGGCGATTTCGGCAGCTTCGCCCTCGTTCTCGTCGGTGCGACGATCGTCGGCAGCATGGCGACGGTCTGGCACGGCACCGTCAACCCGCCACGCAGCGGCGTCCTGCGCGAATGGTCCTACGACACGCAGCCGGTCACTCTCAAGAAGGGTGAGGAGATGGGCCGTTTCCTGCTCGGCTCGACGGTGGTGATGCTCTTTCCCGCGGACGTCCTGCGCTTCAATCCCGACTGGTCACCGGCGCGCCCGGTGCGCATGGGCGAGGCAATGGGCGAGCCCATCGGGCCCCGGATGTGAGTGCCGCTGTCGGGAGCGGAACGTGCTGCCGCGACTCCCGGTAACGGCAGACGGTTGCCGAATCCCACTACTCCTACCTAGCCATGGCAATCTTCCGCTGCAACAAATGCGCTCATCTGCAGGAACAGGCCGACAGCGAGATCGGTGTGACGCTCGCCTGTCCGCGCTGCGACCACCCGACACAGGTCTACCCCACCATTTTCTTTGTCACGCGGCTGCTCGAGAAGTACTTCACCGCCCAGCGCGAGGTGATTCGCCTGACCACTGCAGCCACAGCCGGCGCGGCCGGCGCGGCGCCACCGGCGAAGCCGGCCGATTCCGCCGGACCACCGGCAGGAGTCGATCTGTCGAACACCGACCGCATGACGAGCAACGAACAACATCAGCCGATTGCCGACTGGTTCAGGCGCAAGCAGGTCTCGGTCCAGATTGCGGCCGGTGCCGTCGACACGAGTGGCTTCTTCGACGAAGTCGCAACCCTGATCGGGCGCAATCTACCGCTGCTGAAGGAGGTACTCGACCGCATCCGCTGGGCGCAGCAGAAGGGCTACGCGAGTACGGTGATCCCCTTTGACGGCAAGTCGCCCGCCGACGTGCAAAGCCTGACGAGCTTCTGCCGCCAGCTCTACGAGTACTCTTTCGTCGCCAAGACAGTCCCCAACAAGCAGAAGAACCATCTGCTGCTCGTCGTGCAGACTGCTCCCGCCATTCGCCATTTCTTCAACGGCGAATGGCTGGAATGGTTTGCCCTGATGAGCTGCATGGAGCAAGCCACCGCGCGTGGCAAGCAGTTCTCGTGTGCCCGCAAGCTGGGGCTGACGCTCGCCGACGGAGAGCAACTGGAGGTCGACGTGTTCCTGCTGCTCGACGGCGGGCTACCGATCCTCATCGAATGCAAGAGCGGTGAGTATCGCCAGGACATCGACAAATATGTCGGGCTGCGCAAGCGCCTCGGCCTGAGTGGCACGAACCTGATCCTCTGCGTCGCCGGTCTCGAAGACGAGATCGCGAAGGGCCTGACCGCCATGTACGACCTGAGCTTCGTCAGCGAACGCGGACTGTTGCAGCACCTCGGCCGCCTCGTCTGACTGCTGCCTGGCAGCGGGATCGACGACGGCTGGTGGCCCTCCGGCGGCCGCCGCCCCGCATCCGGGCCCTTGGCGGCGTCGGCTTGCGGTGGCACCCTCGCCCCGCCTCCAGGATCTCAAACGCCAGGCAGCCGATAGTCCCTGAACTGCTCGCGCAGACGCAGCTTGTGCAGCTTGCCGGTGGCGGTGTGCGGCAGTTCGTCGACGAAGGCGACATCGTCCGGCAGCCACCAGGTGGCGACCCTGTCGCGAAGGAAATCGATCATCGCCTCCCGGCTGAGTTCCTGGCCCGCCTTGCGGACGACGATCAGCAGCGGCCGCTCCTGCCACTTGTCGTGCGCGGCGCCGATCACCGCCGCCTCGGCGACCGCCGGATGGGCAATGGCGGCGTTCTCGAGAGCAATCGACGAGATCCACTCGCCACCCGACTTGATCACGTCCTTGGCGCGGTCGGTGATCTGCATGTAGCCGTCGGCGTCGATCGTCGCCACGTCGCCGGTGTCGAAGAAGCCATCGCCGTCGACATTGCCGGCGCCCTCGTCGCGGTAGTAGGCGCGGGTGATCCACGGCCCGCGAACCAGCAGATGGCCGGCGGCCTGCCCATCGTGCGGCAGCTCGACGCCGTCGTCGTCGACGATCTTCATCTCGACGCCATAGACCGCCCTGCCCTGCTTCTCCTGCAATGCCAGGCGCTGCTCGGGCGAGAGGCCGGCGTGCCGCGGCAGGAAGTTGCAGACGCTGCCCAGCGGCGACATCTCGGTCATCCCCCAGGCGTGGACGACGAAGGCGCCGAACTGGCTCGCGAAGCGCTCGCTCATCGCCCGCGGCGCCGCCGAACCGCCGATGACGACACGCCGCAGGCAGAGTTCCTCTGCCGGTTGCAGGCCCGCCGCCTCGACGTACTGCTGCAGCATCAGCCACACCGTCGGCACGCCAAGCGCCAGGGTGACGCGTTCGTCGCGCATCAGTTCGTAGACGCTGCGCCCGTCGAGTGCCGGTCCCGGCATCACCAGCCGCGCGCCGCTCATCGCGCCGGCGTAGGGCATTCCCCAGGCGTTGACGTGGAACATCGGCACGACCAGCAGGACCGTCTCGTGCGCACTGACGGCCAGTCCGTCGACCGCGCAGGCAGCCCAGGAATGCAGTACCGACGAGCGGTGCGAGTAGAGAACGCCTTTCGGGTTGCCGGTCGTCCCCGAGGTGTAGCAGAGCGACGAGGCACTGTTCTCGTCGAACTGCGGCCACGAGAAATCGCCGGACTGTCCGCCGAGCAGCTCTTCGTAACACAGCAGATCGGGCAGGCTGCTTGCGGGCATGTGGGCGCGATCGGTCAGGACGACGTAGCCGCTGATCCCGGGCGCCCGCGCCGCCAGCTTCTCGACCAGCGGCAGGAAGCCGGGATCGAAAAACAACAGCCGGTCTTCGGCATGGTTGACGATGTACTCGATCTGCTCCGGGAAGAGGCGCGGATTGATCGTGTGCAGAACCGCCCCCATTCCCGAAACGCCATAGTACAGCTCCATGTGCCGATGGCCGTTCCACGCCAGCGTCGCGATCCGCTCGCCGGCGCCGACGCCGCGCGCCGTCAGCGCGTTGGCCAACTGGCAGGAGCGGCGCCGGATGTCGGCATAGGTACAACGATGGATCGGCCCCTCGCTCGTGCGCGAGACGATCTCCCCCTGCGGATGCAGGCGGGCGGCGTGCTCGATGAGCGAAGAGATCAACAGCGGTTGCTCCTGCATCAGTCCCTTGAGCATCAGTCGTCCTCCTCCGACGGGTTGCTTGGCAGCGCCTGCAGCGTGCGCATGAGTTCGCTGCCGTAGGCCGGGAACTCATGGATATCGGCATGCGCGGCGTCGGCCAGGCGCAACAGCCGGGCGTGTGGTACCGTTGCCGCCAGTTGCTCGCTGTGCGCGATCGGGATCAGTCGGTCCCTGTCGCCATGCACCAGCAACAGCGGGCCGTCGATACGGACCGCATCGGCGCAGGTGGCCAGCGGATAGCGCAACAGCGCGGGCGGCAACAGCGGGTGATGCTGCCGCATCAACTGCCGCATGCTGCAGTAGGGTGAGACGAGGATCGTCAGGTCCGGCTGCACCTCGGCGGCCAGTCCCGCCGCCAGCGCGGTGCCGAGCGAGCGCCCGTAGATCACCGTGCGCCGGCCGGCGTAGGCGGGCGCAACCGCCTGCCAGGCGGCGCGCACGTCGGCGCGCAACTGCTCCTCGCTCTCGATGCGTCCACCACTCTTGCCATAGCCGCGATAGTCGAGCAGCAGCAGATCGTAGTTCGCGGCGCGATAGAAGTCGGTGCTGGTCAGCCAGTCGGCGGCGTTGCCGCTGTTGCCGTGCAGGAAGAAGATCAGCCCGCGCGGATTCGGCAGCCGCAGGTGCAGCGCCGAAAGGGTCGCGCCGGCGACCGGTATGGCGACCTCGTGGACGTCCGCCAGAGCGAATCGGTGCGTCGCCGGCAACGGCGCCGGCCGGAAGATCAGCCGCTCCTGATGGTGGTAGATCCAGGCCAGCAACACCAGATAGGCCAAGCCGGCGAGAGCAGCCAGCGAGCCAAAGGCCCGCAGCCAGCCACGCGCATTGTGCCATGGCGCCACACGGTCGCCCGCCGGTGGCGCCAGGATGCCGGCAGGCGCCGGCAAGGGTCGTTCGCCGATCATCGCGCTGCCTCAGGCAAGCTGTTGAAAGCGATGGATCAACGGTGGCTGCGCCAACAGCTCGCCCGCCCGCTCGATGGCGCGCGCGACATGCGCCGTCGCCAGATGCCCATCGGCTGCCGCCTGATCGGACCAGCGCTCGGCGGTGACGAACTCGCATGCATCGTCCTGGTTGTGGAACAGCTCGTAGCCGAGACAGCCGGCCTCCTCGCGGCTCGCCAGCGCCAGCTCGACGAGCACCGCCTGCAGCCTCCCCTCGCATCCCGCGCGGGCCGTGAGCCGCGCCATGATCCTGATCATCGCTCCCTCCTCTTCTCCGGATCCGGCGTTCATCGTTGCCGGACGTTCATCAACCAACCATCGACCATACGCAGCCGGCACTCTCGCGGATGCAGCCGGGCCGCCCGATGCCCGACGAAGCGGCGGCAGGAGTGCCAGCCGCAAGGGCGGGGCCTCAACCATCGACTCCCCGTTCCGCGGCAGCCAGCGCCGGGGCGGTTGCGGTGCGACCCTGGTCCAGCGACACCGGACAAACTCCCCGTGGCGCTGCCGCCGGGCCCAGCGTCGCGATGTCGTAACCACGCGGATAAGCGGCCCGGGCGATCCGCGTCCGCAGCATCGGCTGCCGCCGCCGCGGCAACCAGCGCAAGAGGCGTGCCCGGCAGCGCAGCGCGGCCGCGACCGTCCGCTGCAGCCACCGCGGCGCCGGCTGCAAATCGAGTGCCGCCAGCAGCGGCGGGTCGAGCAGCGCGTGGATGCTGCGGCGAACCAGCGGCCGCAAGGGCGCCGGGAACCAACTGGCGAACATTTCCCGCGTCGCCAGCGCGACCTGCCGGCTGGCCGCCTGCGGGCGGAAGTTCCGCTTTTCGTAGTCGCTGCTGAAGGCAGCGAAGTCGGCCAGCGTCGCGGGAATCCCGAGGATCTGCATGCGCTCGCCAACCGCGCGCCAGAAGCGGAACCACGCCAGGCGTTCGTCTTCGCTCATCCGTCGCCAGCCGAAACGCTCGTTCCAGCGCAACGGCTCGAAGACGAAGGTCGACAGCACATAGAGAAAATCCTCGTTGGCGATGCGGAACCGCGCGTGCAGCTCGTTCATGCTCCTCGTTGGCGATGCGGAACCGCGCGTGCAGCTCGTTCATGCGGCCGATCGCGCGCTGCCCGCGCACGCTGTCGAAGCCGTTCTCGATGATCTCGCTGACGATCAGGTCGGTGTCGTCGTAGCGCTTCTGCGGCCGCCCCTCGAACTCGCCGGTCGCGTGCAGCAGGCCGCCGATGCGCACCGACGCGAAGCTGCGGAACAGTGCCAGTTCGAGGGCACGCGTCGTGTCCCAGGGAAAGGCGACGGTCGCCAAGTGCCGCACCACCTGCTGACAATTGCGACACTCGTCGGCGTGCGAGCGAGTCGTCATCGTGCTCCTCCTTTTCTTCTGCTCGATGCACGAAGATACGCGCTGGCGACGGCAGCGGATGCAGCCGGCAGGCCGATCACGCCAAGCCTGCGCGCAGGCACGCTCCTGGATTACAATCCCCGCGGTAGCCGCAGCCGCGTGCCGCCGCTTCGCCGCTGCGTCGGGCAACGGCAGCCACTGACCACACTCTTGCCCGGTGGCCTGCCGCCGACGGCCGGGGGTTCCCGTCAGGTAGCTGTCGGGACACGCGCAGCAGTGGAAAGTTCTGATCGCCCGACGGTGAATTCCCGCCCTCGTGACGACCTGCAGCAACAACCGGACCTCGTGATGCATCGGAAGATTTCGCTCATCGTTCAGCCCGGCGACAGCTTCTTCCCGATCGTGCGCGCGATCGACCGTGCCGAGCGCTCGATCAACCTGACCGTCTTTCGCATGGACGATCCGATCATTCAGCGCGCGCTGATCGAAGCCCGCCAGCGGGGCGTTCGCATCCGCGTGCTGATCTCGAGCAGCGCCCGCGGCTGGGAGGAACGCAATCGCAAGCTGCTCAAGGACGCGAACGAGGCCGGCATCGACACCCGCGAGCCCGCCGGCGACAGCAAGCGCGCGCGCTACCACTACAAGGTGATGACGGTGGACGAGGCCGAGGCCTTCGTCTTCACCTTCAACCCGACACGCGACAACCTCCACTACGCGCGCGACTTCGGCGTCGAGGTCCACAGCCCGTCGATCGCTGCCGAAATCAACCGGCTGTTCGACGCCGACTGGGCGGATCAGCCCTTCGCCCCCGACCAGAACTCGCCGCTCCTGGTCAGCCCCTTCAACAGCCGGCAGAAGATGGAGACGCTGCTCGCCGGCGCACGGACTTCGATCCAGATCGCCGACGCCAAGCTGTCCGACCCGGCGATGCTCCGCCTGCTGATGAAGAAGGCGCGCAGCGGCATCCGCGTGCGCGTCCTCGGCGACGAGAGCCAGCGCCGCACGCTGCCGCTCGGAGTCGAGTTCCGGGCGGTGCCGCGCTACCGGCTGCACGCCAAATGCAGCATCATCGACGGCACCACCGCCGTCATCGGCAGCATGAACCTACGCACCGAGAGCCTCGACCGCCGCCGCGAGCTTTCGATCATCGTCGACGACGCCGAGCTGTTGCAGGCGCTCGGCGCCGTCTTCGACAGCGACTGGGACCACAAGGCGCCGCTGCCGGACAGCACGGCGACGCAGGTGCTGCGGCTGAGCCAGTTGGCGCCGGCCGAGCCGCTGCCGTCGGCAGCGGCGGGTTTCGTCCTCATCTCGCGCACGAACCCGCAACTGCGGCACGTGCTGCGCGAGGGGACGAACACCATTGGACGGGCGCAGGAGAACGACCTCGTCATCGGCGACGCCCGCGTCAGCAGGTACCATGCCCGCATCAGCCTCGACGACGGCATCTGCTTGCTCATCGACCGCGAGAGCGGCAACGGTACCTTCCTCAACGGCGAGCGAGTCACTGGCCGCAGGTTGCTGCGCCCCGGCGATGTCGTGCGCATCGCCGACTGCGACGAGTTCCGCTTTCTCGAACTCTAGGCTTCCTCCACGGCGGGCCCCGACGGACGACGATGACGATCGAGCGGTGCCCATGGCGATCGCCGCCAGCACTGCAAGCGTCCGAAGCGCGTGTGTTTCTCCATGCCCGTCCGCCGCGGCGCTGGCAGACGGGAAGAGTTTTCCGGGGCGCCGGGAGCGGGCTGGCGGATTGACACCCCTTGGCGCGGTCCCTACACTCGGCCTGCTGCGCCTGGATTGGTCATCCGTCGGCGCGAGCCAAGCGCAAACTGCTTCGCAGGGGAGGCCTGCATGGGTGACATGAGCGAGCTGATGGACCGGGCGCGACACCGCATCAGCGTCTGCGACTATCACAGGATGGCCGAAGCCGGTGTGTTCGGGCACCAGGACAGGGTGGAACTCATCGAGGGAGAGGTCTTCGACATGGCCCCGATCGGCAGCCAACACGCCCATGTCGTCAACCAACTGGCGCGCCTGTTCACGCTCGCCGCCGGCCAGGACTGCCTGGTCAGCACGCAGAATCCGATCCTCCTCGGTGATCGCTCTGAACCGCAGCCCGACCTTGCCCTGCTCAAACCGGGCGACTACATGGCGCGCCTCCCCGGCCCATCGGATGTCCTGTTGATCGTCGAGGTCGCCAGCTCATCCATCGACTACGACCGGGGCGTGAAACTCGAGCTGTACGCGCGGCACGGCATACCCGAAGTGTGGCTGCTTGACCTGACAGGCAATGAATTGCTCGTCTTTCGCGAGCCGGAGGGTGGGACCTATCGGTCCAGCGAAGCACCACACGCAGGGGACCCTGTCGGACCAGTGCTGTTGCCGCGGATTGAATGGCGGCTCGGTGAGGGGAAGACATGGGCCGTGCCCTTTTGACCACGCACCACCTCGCGACAGCAATGAACACCAAGCAAAGGAGCCGTACATGCAGGTTCAGCCGCAACGCCCGACCGGAGCCTTCATCGGCGCATCGTGGGCAGCCCTCCTGGTCGGTGCCATCGCGTACCTGACTGGCCTCTGGAACGCCGGCATGGAGCTCAACGAGAAGGGCTACTACTTCACGGTCCTCATGTACGGCCTGTTCTCGGCCGTTTCGCTGCAGAAGTCGGTGCGCGACAGGCTCGAAAGCATCCCCGTGACGGCCATCTACTACGGCCTGTGCTGGGTCTCCCTGCTCCTGGCGGTGCTGCTGCTCACCATCGGGCTGTGGAATGCCACGCTGGTGGCCTCCGAGAAGGGCTTCTACGCGATGTCCTTTCTCCTCAGCCTGTTTGGCGCCGTCGCCGTGCAGAAGAACATCCGCGACCTCGCCCACTTCAAGGACGAACCGCCCCTCCAGAGCCCGGCGACGCTGCCGGAGGAGTGAGGCCGCGTCGTGCGCAGCCACGCATCCGGCTCAACCGGGTGTCGGAGATACACCTGGCTTCGCCACCGCCAGCCGCCGGGCGGCGAGCGGACTGGCGACGCCCAGCCGACGGCGATCGAGCACGGGCGTGATCGGCATGCCGGTGCCGTAGGGTAGCCACAGGATCGGACCGGTCGTTCCCGCACCCGGAATCGGCAAGCGGGCTACTTCTTTCGGCGTGAGCACCGCCGACAGGCGCCGGCAAGCCTTGGCCGGCGCGAACTCATCGCGCCCGGAAAGAGCGGCGCCGGGCACCTTCTTGTAGCAGAAGAGCAGCGCGCTCTCTGCCCGGTTCTGCCGCTTCTGCATCCACGCCGCAACGCGCCCCGTCACGGCAAGAGGCATCGGCCAGGCCCTGCATGGCCACCGCCGCAGAGGCTGGCCGCAGCGACGGTCGCCGCCGGCGCCGCCACCCAGCTGCACCGGCGCCTGCTGCGCGCGCAGATCGACCACGTCACCGCCGACGAGGGCGAGATGAGCCTCGGCGTGGAGTCGTTCGCGATCGGCCCCGGCGACACCATCTGCTGCGCGCGACGAAGCCCACATCGCGTCACCGCGTCGCCGTTGCGGCCAGTGACCCGCTGCTCCTGCTGTGCGGCTGCTCGCCAGCATCCGCGCCTGCAGACACCGGGCTGGCCCCAACCCGCCGGCAACATCCGCCCGCGCGCCGCGGGCGCGGTCCGTGCGGGAAAAGACTACCGGATGGACTACCGGATGGGCGACAACGGCGGCGCGTGACATCGCCGAACGGCTGCCTGAGGGACCAGGGTGCTTCCATGAGGCATCAGGATGCTTCCGTGAAGCGTCGGGATGCTTCCGTGAAGCGTCGTGATGCTTCCCTGAGGCGTCAGGATGCTTCCCTGAAGCGTCAGGATGCTTCCCTGAAGCGTCAGGATGCTTCCCTGAAGCGTCAGGATGCTTCCATGAGGCGTCAGGATGCTTCCCTGAAGCGTCAGGATGCTTCCCTGAGGCGTCAGGATGCTTCCCTGAAGCGTCAGGATGCTTCCCTGGGCGGTCGGCGTGCCTTTCGAAAGCCTCAGGATCGCCGTCACGGGCGTCAGACACGCGGTGCGTTGACACGACTGCCTGCGGCAACCTACCATTTTCGGCGAGGGACAATCCGTTTCTCGACAACTTCATATTCCGGGGGGAGCAACATGGCAAAGAACGAAAAAATCCGCCTGTCGGCGGAAACACAGCAGGCCGATGAAAACGCCTTTCTGGCGCTCAAGGCGATCGCCGGCTACAGCCCGGCCAACCCGGCCTACAGCCTGGCAACGGTCACGGCCCGATACGATGCCATGCGCGCCGCCGCGGAGGTCGAACTGCGCGCCCAGAATGCGCTCGACGCCGCACGCGACGCGGCGATTGCCGCGCAGTGGGAACATCACAACCTGATTCTCGGCGTCAAGGATCAGGTCATCGCCCAATTCGGCGCCGATTCGGACGAGGTCGCTTCGCTGGGCGTGAAGAAAAAGTCCGAACGCAAGGCGCCCGCCCGCACTGCCAAAGCTTCCAAGTAGACCGCCGCGTGCCGGGCATCGGCGCATCGGCAACCGCGGGGGAAAGGACATGGCGTCTCGTCCCCCGCCGCAGCGACGCCGGTCGCCGCCCGTCGGTCCTTCACTTGGGATGCGGGCAGCAAGCGAAGCGGCCGCGGCCGTGACGCATTTGCAGGCAATTTTAGTGGACCAGCCAATGCGCCATCGTCTTCTTCCATCAGCGAATCTGCCGCACATCGTTGATGGCGATTGCATTTCGACGCAAAGCTTTGCGTCATGTAGCATTGCGACTTCACGTTGGACATCTTAAGGAGCCACAGTGAAGTCTCTTGGCATTGCACTGCAAAAGAATTTTCTGCGCTATGCGGTTCTGGATGGCGACTCAGGGAATCCAACCCTAGTGGAGAAAGGCCGTCAAACCACTTGCGATCCAAATGACATTCCCGCGTTAATGGATTGGTATGAAACACATTTCCAGCACTTGATATCTGCTCACGCCCCAGATGTGATCGGATACAAACTTGTCCTGGAACCCAAGATAGAACAGCAGCACAACCTTTCATTTCCGCTAGGCATTTTGAATCTCTTGGCACAAAAGGAAGGGATACCCATTAACGAGTTCTCACAGCGAGCAATAACACCTGCCAAGCTAGGCCTCGGAAAGACAACCGATCTGATGGTTCTTGTTGATGAAACGTTCGGCGAGCATCCACCGTATTGGGATAAGTACCAGAAGGAAGCTGTGTTAGTCGCGTGGTTTTGCCTATGACTACTCCATCGACCATTGGGAAATACGTGCTACAGAAGCGCTTAGGGGGCGGTCATTTCGGCGAAGTATTCTTGGCCCATGATCGGGCTCTAGCCTGCAACAAGGCGATCAAGCTAGTTCAGATTGCCGACCCGTCGGAGATTATGCAGAAGCTCGGTGAGGCTCAAATCCTCGATAAATGTCGCCACAAGCACATCGTCCAGATCAATGAGGCCAACGTGTTTAACGTCGGCGGCGACAAGATTCTTGTACTTGACCTTGAATACTTGCCCGAGGGGTCATTAGAGAGCGAGATGCAAAACCGCTGGATTTCGGCTAAGGAAGCATGCTCAAGAATTGCATGCGTGCTGTCTGGCCTGCACTTCGCCCACTCCAACGGATATCTACACCGAGACGTAAAGCCGGGCAATGTTCTCATTTCCGGCGACACCACCAAGCTCTCTGACTTTGGCTTGGCGACCACAACACTCAACTTGGTTGGCAGCGATCAAGGCTACCTCGCTCACTGCCCTCCAGAGTTTTACGACACTGGGGAAACAAGCGTATTGACGGATGTGTTTGCTACAGGGCTCACCCTATTCAGAATCATCAATAACATCGCCGATTGGAGAGTTCAACTCAGCATTTTGCCAAAGGTCGATGAATTGATTCAGTCGGGGCGATTGACAGCTGCCATTGGTTACGAAGACTTCGTTCCCGAGAAGCTACGAAGAATCTCCCGGAAAGCCTGTCATCCCGATCCTGGCAAGCGCTATGGTTCCGCTCTAGATATGAAGGACGATCTAGATGCCCTACGTTTCGACATCGAGTGGCATAGATCAAGTCCAGACAATTGGTCTGGATTCTCTTCCGGGACAATTCACGAAATTGAAATCGTCGCAAAGCGAGGCGATTTTGAGGTCGTATACCGAAAGAATGGACGCCGTACTAATGCGCTTACCTCAGTGCAACCAACAATTTACGATGCTAGAGCTGAGGCCGTGCGCATCGTCGCGCAAACCACGTTGAAGTAGGCCGATGTCCAACTCATCATTCCACCGGACCTGCGCGAAAAGCCGCGCAGGCCGGTGAATTCAGACGTTGAACTAAAGCGCTGCGCGCTGGTGTAGGCACCCCACCGCAGCCCACCGCTCCTTCTCTTCTGGCTGTCGCCCCCTGAATTCGCTTTTGCCGTGACCCTGACGGGTCCGCGCCTCGCTTCCCACGCCGCCCGCAAAACCTCGATCCTCCTCGCTGCAGGGGACGTCCCCGCAGCCATCGAGGAGAGAGTCATGAGTGAGCTGCGTGAACGCATGAGCAACGCGATGTGCCTGCGGGGAATGGCGGCACGGACGCAGGAAGCCTATCTCGGCGCGGTGGCTGATCTGGCGATGTTCTACCATCGATCCCCGGCCGAGCTGCGCGTCGAGGAGGTGCAGGCCTACCTGCTGCACCTGATCCGCGACAAGAAGCTCGCCTACGCGAGCGTCAATCAAGCCTCCTGTGCGCTGCGCTTCCTCTATCGGCGGGTGCTCGGCCGTCCGGAAGCCGGTTTCGACATCCCGATGGCGAAGGTGCCCCAGCGCCTGCCGCAGATTCTCTCGCGCGAAGAGGTCGCGCGGCTGATCGACGCGGCGCGAACGCTGCGCGGGCGAACGCTGCTGATGACCACCTACGCCGCCGGCTTGCGGGTGTCCGAAGCGTGCAGCCTGCAGGTGGGGGACATCGAGAGCGCCGCCGATCGCATGTGCCTCAAGGTGTGCCACGGCAAGGGCGGCAAGGATCGCTACACGCTGCTGTCGCCGCGCCTGCTCGCGGCCCTGCGGACATACTGCCGTGACACCCGGCCGCAACGGTGGTTGTTCACCAACCGCACCGGCAGCGGCCCGATGGAGATCCAGATCGCGCAGCGGATCTACTACGCGGCGCGCAACGCCGCCGGCATCGCCCCCGAAGGCGGCATCCACGGTCTTCGCCATGCCTTCGCCACGCACCTGCTCGAAGCCGGCGTCGATCGCTACCGCATCGGTCGGCTCCTCGGCCATGATCATCTGTCGACGACCGCGCGCTACCTGCACCTGGCGCGCGCGCAGCTGACCGACCACACCTCGCCCCTGGAGCTGCTCGACCCGCTCACTTGAGCCACCACCAGTGACGCTGGCCGAGGTCTTCCGCCGGTACGGGCCGGCGTACCTCGCCAGCCACGTCCTGTCGTCGGCCAGGGCGAAGGTCTGGCGGGCGATCGTCGCCTGTCGCACGGCCACTCGGCGGCCACGTCGAGACCTGTGACTGCTGCGGGGTGACGCGCCACGTGTATCACTCGTGCCGCAACCGCCACTGCCCGCAGTGCCAGACCCGGGCCAAGGAGGACTGGCTGACGAAACGGCGCGAGGAGCTGTTGCCGGTACCGTATTTCCATCTGGTGTTCACCCTGCCGCATGCGCTGCACGCGCTGATCGGCCAGCGCCCGCGGGTGATCTACGAGATGCTCTTCGGCGCAGCATCGGCCACCCTCGGCGAGTTCGGCGCCAACCCGCGCTGGCTGGGCGGCAAACTGACGTTCTCGCTGGTGCTGCATACCTGGAAGCAGGACCTTGGCCGGCACGTGCATGTGCACGCCGTGGTTGCCGGCGGGGCGCTGACGCCCGCGGGGGAATGGAAGTCGCCGAAGCGCGGCTTCCTGTTTCCGGTCCGGGCGCTGTCGCGGGTCTTCCGCGGCAAGTTCATCGCGGCGCTGGGCGAGGCCCGAGGCGCCGGCCATCCGTTGGCCGAAGCGCTGGCCGACGAGAAGGTCTGGCGCGCCCTGCGCCAGCAGTTGCTGCGGCACGACTGGGCGGTCTACGCGAAACAGCCGCTCGGCGGCCCGGAGCAGGTGCTCGAGTACCTCGCACGCTACACGCATCGGGTGGCGATCTCGAACGAGCGTCTCGTCGGCATGGACGAGACGACGGTCCGTTTCCGCGTGCGCGCGACGCCGGGCAAACGCGTCCTGCAGTTGCCGGCGGAGGAGTTCATCGAGCGCTTCCTGCTGCACGTGTTGCCGGGCGGTTTCAAGCGGATTCGGCACTATGGCCTGCTGGCACCGGCGGCGAAGTCGACGAAGCTGGCGCTGGCGCGCCAGGCCCTGTCGGTGCCGGCGCCCGATCCGGTGGTCACGGCGACGGTGGAGGAGTTCCTGCAGCGCGTCGGTCGCGCCGAGTGGGCGCGCTGTCCCCACTGCGGCGCGGGTCGGTTCGTGCCGACGGCGGCGATACCGCCCCTGCGTCAGGCGACGCCGCAGGGCGCCTCGGTTCGTGGCCCGCCATGAGCACGGCCAAGGGGTGGCGAGGGGATTGCTGTGGGCGATGGCGGTTCAGGCTGCCAGGGGGTGGCGCGTCACCGGCTCGCCGAAGGCTCCGTTTCCGCGCTGCTCGCCGTGGGTGGGAGTGTCTGGTTCTCTCCAGTCACCGGCTCGCGAGCACGGTGCGCCCCCCCTCTGCCTCTGCACCAGCCGTCTGGGTCTTGCCCGTGACTTGACCGGCGGCACGGGACGCTTACAATCCCGATAAAGTACCGTCGTCGAGGCGCTTCAGTCCAACGAGGTTTATCTGCCGCGGATGCACCAGCGGCAAGGCCGGACGCTATCGGCGCGGCAGATAAACGCTATTCGTTCAAGGCCGGACGCTATCGGCGCGGCAGATAAACGCTATTCGTTAGGTGCCGCACTGCGCTCGTGTTCACAGGATATTCTTTGTGCTCCCAACGATAGTGCAAAGCCGTCCAAGTTCGAATTAAGGAGAATCCCTTGATTGAAGCCGATACAGCAAGCCGAGTGCGAGATGCACTATTCGGACAGCGATATAACCTTCTTCTTGGTGCTGGCGTGTCGCTCGATTCAACGGATCGGCACGGCAACCCACTGTTGGGTGCGGAGGACTTACGTAAGAGCCTGTGCGCTAGCACATCTTCTCGTGAGTCGTCACCACTTTGGCGCGTGGCGGGACATTTAACGCCCGCCCAAGTCGAATCGCATCTAACCCAGCCATACCAAGGTTGCAAAGCCGGCCCCACTCTCAAGCAATTGCCCCAATTTGCTTGGCGCATAGCATTCACGCTAAACATTGACGATGCTCTGGAGGGCGCATATCAATGCAGCCCCGGAAGACTCCAATCCTTGATCCCGGTGAATTACACAAGAGAGTTTGAGACCTTTCGGAATCCACAAGAACTCCCCCTCATTCATCTCCACGGCTTTGTCCGATCACCAGGTGAGAAATATGTCTTCTCACTTCAAGAATATGCGACTGTGCAACGAGGGATGAATGCCTGGGTTCATATGCTCAGTAGTCTGATAATCTCGGAGCCTTTCATAATCGCTGGAACCACGCTGTTCGAGCCCGATTTAGAGTATTTCTTGGCGCATCGTCCAAGCAATTCGACAATCATGTCGCGCGCCCCATCTATCTTGGTGGAGCCTTTCCCCGACGCCGGCACGCGAAAGGACTGCGAAAAGCTCAATCTCGTGTTGGTTGAGGCGACGTTGCATGACTTCTTGTCTTGGCTCGTCCAAGAGTTTGGCGCTGCCCCTTCCCCCTTGTCATTGCGAGAGCCGAGCGCCCGACCGCGCATCATTTCTATTCCGTCGACGCTTTCGAGTACTGCGTTCTGGTCGGACTTCGACTTTGTAACTGAAACTGATCGGGGTGTAGCAACGACGATAACCGCGCCATCAGCGTTTGCCTTTGGCCGTCCACCGAGCTGGGACGATATTCGAAAGAAGCGCGACGTACCACTTCAAGACCAGCTGCAGCTGATTGATGAAGTGCGACGCTGGCAAGCGTCGGACGATCCCAATCAGTTCATCTGCTTTACTGGTCGGGCCGGAGCAGGGAAGTCAACTACAATACGGCGAGTAGCCACGGATCTCACCGCCCACGGCCTCCAAGTCTTCTATCTCAAGGCGAGAGCAGGATTCGATGTTACGTCGGCCTTCGAGTACTTTTCTCAGGTCGATGACCCCATCCTACTTGTAACCGATTCCTTGGCTGAGCACGGCGATCAACTTGTTGACCTAATTCAACAGATAGCTGGATCCAGAAGAATCTGCGTTCTAGGTACCGAGCGGCAGTACCGAATGCGGTTGGTTCTGGAAATTCTTGCTGACGTACCCTACCGCCAGTTTGATGGCGGTCGTTGGCAAATCGAAGAGCGCACTGAGTTGATACGGCGGTACTCGGCGATGGGGGTTGTTGGCAATCATGATGCTCTTGCCGACCCGCAGAAATACGCTTCCAAGATTGCTGAGGACACAGTGGCGGAGGCTGTCTGTCGTATCCTCAATGACTTCCGCCCCCTCCGCACCATAGTTCGATCACTGTGGAATGATACCGTCGCCGACCGACGACCAGCTTATTTAGCCGTCGCACTGGCCTACTACTGCCATCCTGTTGGCATTCGACGAGACGTTATTTTTGATCTATACCGCTCCGAACTAATTGAGGAGCTTGGCCTCGCGGATGCACCACTTCGCGTGTGCACTCATCCTGATGACACCGACTTTCTCGTCCCCGCCAACGCAACGCTCGCCACTCTCCTTCTGGAAGAGCTGTCTCGTCTAAAACCTCAACGGCTACTGGATATTTCCGCGCAACTGGCTAACGCGCTAGCACCATTTGTAACTCGTCACACAATCAAACAAAGGACGTCCGAGGCGCGCCTTGCGGGCAGGCTATTTGATGCAGACGGCGTGATGCCGGAACTCCTAAAGGAGCGGTTTGATACCTTCTACGAAGTGACTATTGAACGGTGGAGGTGGAATAGTCGCTACTGGGAGCAGCGTGCTCTTTGGGTCGGCGCACGAGATCGGCCACTATCCATACAGCATGCCCGTTATGCGGTGGCAATTGAGCGCCATCCGTTTCCGATGACAACCCTTGCAAATGTATTGTTCTCGGCTATTGGCGAAACCACGCCACCGAAGCTCGAGTACTTCTCCGAAGCCCTAGGATTAATGGAGGAGACACTCCGCATCGAATCGAGTTGGGAGCGAGGCCGGACCCGGAAAGCCTACTGGGTAATGATTGAGGGCGTTGCAGTATTCATTAAGGCAGGCGGGAGCCTCACACCGCGACAATTCACTTTCGTTGAACGCGCAGTGGGCGATGCAATTCGTACGTCCCACTCTGACAGCGATATACATGAACGCGCCACGGACGTACTACGGCTTGCCACAAGAGACAGCGGAACCTAATGTGCGACAATAGGGGACAGACCGTTCGCCGTGATCGGCGGTATATCCAGCGGGTTAAAGTCCCGTGAAAGGAGTTGTCCGTACGCCTTTCTAGCACCGGGAAGCGGCGTTCGAGTAATCGGAGGTCGTAAGTTTCCCAAGGGCAAAGCAGGAGGCCGCAACGCAAGTGAACCAAGGAGCCATTAGGGGACAGACCACGGTCTGCTGAACGAGGGATGAGTCATGAAGCGCAACGTATACGTTGAAACCTCGGTCATCAGATACCTGACGGCTCGTCCCAGCAAGACCATTCCCGGGGCAGCTCATCAGCAAATTACACTGGCTGGATTATCTGCTGACATGGAACTGTCGGCATATCGCAAACCCGGAGATACAAATACGCATTGCGGAGCAATTTGAGCAGATTGGTCTATTTCTACCCTTCATTTGTACACCGGAAGAACTTCTTGGAGAAGCCAATGCTGAATGACGAAGTGATCGATGAAGTGCGGGCCATTCGCGACGCCCATGCCGCTCGGTTTGCTTACGACCTGCGCGCAATTTATGCAGACCTGAAGAGGTCGGAGGCTGAGCGTATTGCCGCCGGCCATCCATTTGTGTCTCCTCCATCTGAACTTCCTGTGCCTGGCTCTGCATTGCAGCGGACTCGCTTCGCTCACCGCTGAATTTGAGCGTTGGCTGCCTTTTTTCCATCCCCACAGCATGAAAATCCGCGAAGCCTCGCACGCAGACTTGCCAACAATCGCCATGCTTGTCAGCGAGTCAAACAAGGACGTTGCAGTCAGGTTCGGCCTGAATGCCGAAAACTGCCCGAAGCATCCTTCCTTCTATACCGAGAACTGGGTGCAGGCAGATCTCGCTCGCGGCGAAACGTACTTCATCCTGGAAGACCAATCCGAGCCGATCGGATGCGTGGCCTACGAATGCCCACGCCCAGGCCTCGCGTATCTGAACCGTCTGTCCGTTCTGCCGGCGCACAGGAACAAAGGTGCGGGCGCTCGCCTTGTTCAGCACATCGTCCAGCACGCGCGCAGTTTGTCAGTGCAAACCATCAGCATCGGGGTGATCGGCGAGCACACCGATCTGCAACGCTGGTACAACAAGCTCGGTTTCAAGGACGAAGAAACAAGGCGCTTCCCTCACTTGCCGTTCTCCGTGAAGTACATGTCCCATGCGCTACCGGGCGGCTGAGCGTTCAATCGAGGGGACGTGTCCCACGTGGCAAGTCATTCTCGTGGTGCGTCGGCATGTGGCCCCGCCCGGCGCTCGAGGCCTCCGCCGACATGGATCGGTGGACGGCAACAGGGGACCACGGTCTTGTCCCTGCCGGGACTCCGACCCACGCCCGGTTTCCAAAAGGAGCCGAAAGTGAACCCTGGCGATGAAATGCGCAACTCCTCCGCGAACGGCCGGCTGTGGGGCGTGCGGGCCCGCGACTGGGCAGAGGTGCAGGAGGGGCAGTGCAGCGCTGCCTACGAGGCCGTGTTTGACGCGCTTTCACTCCGTCCGGGAAGCAGGTACTGCGATGTCGGTTGCGGCGCCGGAATGGCCGCCCTGCTCGCTGCGTGTCGCGGCGCCGAGGTTGCAGGCGTCGATGCCGCTGAAAGCCTTCTCGCAGTCGCCCGTGAACGCGTTGCGCTCGCGGATTTCCGCCTTGGCGACCTGGAACAACTGCCATTCGCAGACGGCAGCTTCGACTTCGTCACTGGCTTCAACGCCTTTCAGTTTGCCGCCAATCCGGTTGCCGCGCTCGTCGAAGCCAGGCGAGTCGCGAAACCGACTGGCCGGATCGTCGTCCTGACATGGGGCAACCCGCAAGGAATGGACGCGGCAGCACTGGTCACGGCGCTGAAGCCACTCTTGCCGTCGCCACCGGTTGGCGCACCGGGGCCCTTTGCGCTGTCCGACGAGGGTGCCTTGACGACCTTTGCCGACTCTGCCGGCCTGACGGTGCTGAAGCTTTCACACGTGAACTGCGAGTGGCGTTACCGGGACCTGCACACCGCGCTGCGCGGACTGGGCTCGTCAGGCGTCGCAGCAAGGGCGGCGGAACACAGCAGCGGCGAGGCCGTCGATGCGGCGCATGCAGCGGCATTGGCGCCCTTCCGGTGCGATGACGGCAGCTATCGCCTGGGCGCCTCGTTCCGCTGGCTCCTCGCTGCCCCCTGACGGAGACGGCCACCGCATGCGCCGCCGCAGCTTCCTCGCCACTCCCCTGCTGTTGCCGAGCCTGAGGGGCACCGCGGCGGCCGCCACCGCCGTCGACTACCCAGCGGCAAAGGCCGGCATCGAGCTGGTCTTCCCGCGCGATCACGGCGCGCACCCGGACTTTCGCACCGAATGGTGGTACGTGACCGGCGCCCTCGACGCGCCACTGCCTGACATCGGCTTCCAGTTCACCTTCTTCCGCAGCCGGCCGGGAATCGCCGAAGGCCTGCGCTCGCCGATCGCCGCACGCCAGATCGTCTTCGCGCACGCCGCCCTGACGATTCCCGGCAAGGGCCTGCAGCACGCCGAGCGCGCCGCCCGCGCCAACCTCGGCGCCCGCTTCGCCAGCCACGACCTGGACGTCCGCATCGGTGCCTGGCGGATGTTCCGGCAGGAGATCGGTGGCCGCGAATCGTTGCAGTTGCGCATGCAGGGTCCGCCGTTTTCCTGGGAGCTGTCGCTGAGCCCGTCGCAACCGCTGCTGCTGCAGGGCGATGCGGGCCATTCGCGCAAGGGACACGCGCCGGATTTGGCGAGCCACTACGTCAGTTGGCCGCAAATGCGGGTCGCCGGGACACTGCTGCGCCAGGGCCGGCGACAAGCGGTCGACGGCCGCGCCTGGTTCGACCACGAATGGTCGACCGCGCTGCTCGGCGGTAGCGCCGTCGGCTGGGACTGGCTGGGAATCAACCTCGCCGATGGTGGCGCGCTGATGGCTTTCCGCATGCGTGACGCCGCCGGCGCGACGCTCTACGCGCACGCTGCCTGGCGCGATGCCGGCGGCCGCCTGCAGCAGTTCGCCAGCGAGCAGGTTCACTTCACGCCGTTGCGCCACTGGCAATCGCCGCGCAACGGCGCCCGCTATCCGGTGGAGATCGAGGTCCGCTTCGGCGAGCACGGCATCCGCACGCGCCCGGTCGTCGACGACCAGGAGTTGTCGACCACCCTGCCGACGCCGGTAAGCTACTGGGAGGGCCTGGTGCACGTCGAAGGCAGCCTGAGCGGTCGCGGCTACCTCGAAATGACCGGCTATGCGGGTCGACTGCGCGTCGGCGGCGAAACCGGCGGCCGCCTGCCGGCCTGATGGACGCAGCGGCGCCGGCCGTCAGAGCCCGAGGAAGGCGCGAATCCTGTCCAGCATGCCGGTCTCGGGCTTCGTCCCACCCGGCGTCTCCGCGACGTAACGGTGCGAGAACTCGTTCATCTCCTGCTCGCGGCGCGCCAGGATGCCGGCGAACGCTTCAGCGATCGCCGGCCGCGACTGGATCAACTGCTGCACCGTCGCCTGGTCGAGACGATAGCAGACGAGGTCGCTGCGGGCGATGACCGTGTCGCGGCGCAGTTCGCCGGTGAGGACGCCGCGCTCGCCGAAGGTGCTGCCGGCCTCGATCGTGCGGAACAGCTGCCGCGGCTGCTCGGGAAACTGCAGCCACACGTCCGCCTCGCCGGCGGTCAACAGATAGAGCCAGTGGGCGACGTCACCCTGCCGGTAGATCACGTCACCGCTGACGAAGGGGGCATGGATGAGGTGCGCGCTGATGGTCAGCAGTTCGTCCTCCTGCAGGCTGGAGAAGATCTCGAAGCGGCGCAGGTCGGCCAGCCGCCGTTCGCCTTCGCGCCGCTGGATCGACTTGCGATGGGCCTCGTTCTCCTTCGTCACCAGCAGCGACTGCTCCGGCACGGCCAGTTCCATGCCACCGCGCTGCAGGGCGGCGAGCAGGTGCACGCGCACCGCCGAGTCGGTCGGATCGTCGGCCTGCGGGTCGATCATCCAGTAGCGCAACGCATAGCGCGCGTAACCGGGACCGAACTCCATCAGGACGCACGATGGCCGGGGATCGTCGGCAACGTTCGGAATCTCGGCGACGCTGATCGCCGTCTCGACGGCAGCGATCACCTGCGTCGGCGGCGAATCGTAGGTGAGGTTGAACCACACCCAGCGCCGCCACGGCCAGCTCGCAACCTCCTCGCGGCCATAGACCGTGAAGCGGCCACGCATCAACTGGCTGTTGGGCACCACCACCACCTCGCCGTTGCGTGTCCGGATCGTCGTCTGCCGCCAGCGCACCTGCGCCACGCGACCGTTGACGTCGTCGATGCGGATCCAGTCGCCGGTACGCAGCGAATTGTCGAGCTGCAGTGCCACGCCGGCGAGGATGTTGCCCAGGGTATCCTGCATGGCGAACGCGAGCACGGCGGTGATCACCGCCGAAGTGGTCAGCAGGCTCGACGGATCGAGGCCGACGAAGTGCAGCCGGGCGAGGATGAACACGCCGTACACCAGCAGGACGCTGATGTCCTCGGCGATGCGGGCGACGACGATGCCGACGCGCGGCAGGATCGCCCGGAAGACGAAGATCGCCAGCAGCCGGAACAGCGCCATTCCGGAACCGATGACGAAGATCTCGTGCAGCATCACCGCCAGCCGCGAGTAATCGAGCGCTTCGAGCATGGCACCGACCAGCTGGCCGACCAGGCAGAGGAGGAAGACGACGAAGGTCGCCGCCACCCGCCGGCGTTCCTTGGCCAGCATTCGCAACGACAGCAGCGTCACGCCGACGGCAGCAACGATGACGTACTTCGTCTCCGGCAGCCAGAAGTAAGCCCAGATCTTCTGCAGCATCAGGTCCATCGCGCATCACTCCATCGACCGGTCGCCACCCTGCCCCGTTTTCCCGGCCGCCATGGCCGGTGCAGTCAGCCGTCCGGGGAAACTCACACCAGCCCGTCGAAGAGCTGCACCTCGACGACATCGCCGGCAGCGACCGGGCCGCGCTCGTGCCCGAGGACGATGAAGCAGTTCGCCTCGGCCATCGAGCGCAGGACCCCCGAGCCCTGGGCAGCGGCGGGCCGGACGCGCCAGCCGCCGGCGGTCTGGCTGAGGATGCCGCGCTGGTACTCGCTGCGTCCCGGCAGCTTCTTCAGGCTGTGCTCGCACACTGCCGGCAGCAGCGGCACCACGGGCAGCGGATCGGCGCCCATCAGCCGGTACAGGGCCTCGCGGACGAACTGGTAGAAGGTCACCATCACCGCCACCGGATTTCCCGGCAGCCCGAACAGCCAGGCGCCGCGATCGGCATTGCCGGCGGCGGCACCGATACGGCCAAAGGCCAGCGGCCGCCCGGGCTTCATGGCGATCTTCCAGAACAGGACTTCGCCCAGCTCGGCCATCAGCGGCCTGACGAAATCCGCCTCGCCGACCGACACGCCACCGCTGGTGAGCACCACGTCGGCCGCCGCAGCCGCCTGGCGGAAGGTCTCGGCGAGCAGTGGCGGATCGTCGGCGACGACGCCCAGGTCGAGCAGATCGCAGCCCATCCGGCTGAGCATGCCGAACAGGGTGTAACGGTTGCTGTCGTAGACCGCGCCTTCGGCCAGTGGCGCGCCGATCGAGCACAGCTCGTCGCCGGTCGAGAAAAAGGCCACGCGCAGGCGTCGGAAGACGCTGACTTCGGCGAAACCGAGCGAAGCCATCAACCCCAGCTCGGCCGGCCGGATCAGCCGGCCGGCGGTCAGCGCCGGACGGCCGAGCGCCAGGTCCTCGCCCGCCAGGCGGATGTTCTGGCCCCGGCGCTGGCCGCCCGGGATGCCGACGCGCGCACCATCGACGCGGACGACTTCCTGCATCACGACGGCATCGCAGCCCGGCGGCGGCACCGCGCCGGTCATGATCCGGACGCACTCGCCGGCTGCCACCACGCCGGCGTACGGGCGGCCGGCCATGGCGGTGCCAACGACGCGCAGCGACGTCTCGCCGGTGGCATCGAGGTCGGCGTGGCGCAGCGCGTAGCCATCCATCGCCGAGTTGTCGGCAGCGGGAACGTTGCACGGGGCGATCAGGTCACGGGCCAGCACGCGGCCGAGCGCGCTGCGCAGCGCGACGCGCTCGCAGGCCAGCCGCGGGCGCAACTGGTTGTGGATGAAAGCGCGCGCCTGGTCGACCGCGAGCGCGTCGGGATCGTGATCGTCGAGGCAACTGAAACGGGAGGAAAGGCTCATGGCAAGCTCACGGACGACTGACAGGATGGAGGCGCTGCAGCGCCGGCCGGCGATGATCCCGCTGCAACCGCTCAGCCGCCGGTCATCGACATGAAGCGCAGCACCTGCGGCGAGGCCATCTGGTTGCCGAAATCATGCCCCCTCGCCTTGATTCCCATGCCGTCGATGATCGCCGCGCGCAGCGGCTCCTTGTCGAGCGGATGCGCCCGCAGGATCGGCAGCAGCGGCACGGCGCCGTTGCTGCCGAGGCAGGGGTAGAGTTCGCCGCGCGCGGTGATGCGGACGCGGTTGCACGTGTCGCAGAAGTTGTGACTGTGCGGCGAGATGAAGCCAACGCGCGTCGGGCTGCCCGGAATCCGCCAGTAGCGCGCGGGGCCGCCACTGCTTTCGGCGGACGGCACGAGGACGTGGCGTGTCTGCAGTCGGGCCAGCGCCTCGTCGCTGCCGAAGAAGCGGTCGTCGCGCGCATGGCCGACGTCGCCCAGCGGCATCTGCTCGATGAACGAGATGTCGATTCCCCGCCCGACGGCGAAGTCGACGAGATCGATCAGTTCGTCGTCGTTCACGTTGCGGATCATCACCGTATTGATCTTCAGGCGATCGAAGCCGGCCGCCTGCGCCGCATCGAGGCCGCGCAGGACCTTCGCCAGGTCGCCGACGCGGGTGATCTGGCGGAAGCGCTCGGGCTGCAGGGTATCGAGGCTGATGTTGATCCGCCTGACACCGGCCGCCCGCAACTCCGGCGCAAAGCGTTCGAGCTGCGAGCCGTTGCTGGTCATCACCAGTTCGCGCAGACCCGGCAGGCGCGCGATCCGCTGCAGCAGCCAGACGACGTTGTGCCGCACCAGCGGTTCGCCGCCGGTGATCCGCACCTTGTTGACGCCGAGTTCGACGAAGGTACTGGCGACGCGCAGGCACTCCTCGAGCGTCAGCACCTGCGCACGTGGCAGGAACTCCATCTCCTCGGCCATGCAGTAGTTGCAGCGGAAGTCGCAGCGGTCGGTGATCGACAGCCGGATGTAGCTCACCTGCCGCCCGTAGCGGTCGATGAGCGGCGCCGGCGATTGGCGCTGATCGGTCGCCAAGCGCTGCGGCGGCCGCAGAGTCGCATCGCCGCCGGCCGGCGGATCGGCAACGTCGTCTGGCGGCAGTGATTCAATGCGCATCGGCGAGACTCCCGCGGACGTGCCGTGGAGAAGAAAACGGTGGACACCGTGGCGGCGGATTATAGCCCACTTCCGCCGGCCACTGCCCGCCGCGACGACCGCCGGCGGACGATCACCGGCTCCATGCGGCGAACTCCTCGAAGGCAGCCAGGCGGCGCAGATCGTCGGGCCGATCGACATCCCACAACGGCGGCAGCTCGAGCCAGTGCAGCCCGGTGCCGGCCAGCCGCGTGCGCGTCTGCGCCATCACCCGCTCGCTGCCCCAGTCGATGCCGGCAAACAGCGACGGCTGCGGCTGGCGCAGCCCGACGAGGACATAGCCGCCATCGTCGGCCGGGATGAAGACCGCGTCATGCCCGCCCGCCGCCTCGTCGCGCAACGCGGCGGCGGCGGCAAGCAGATCGGCCGGCTGCAGCGCCGGGCAGTCGCAGCCGATCAGCAGCAACGGACCGGCATGGGCGGCAAAGGCGGCCGCCATTCGCGCACCGAGATCGCCGGCTGCCTGCGACCGCAGTTCGACGCCGCAGCGCCGGTGCAGGGCACGGAAGAAGCGCTGCCGGGCATCCGGTGCCGCCCAGACGCAGACCCTGCCGATCGCCGCCTGCTGCGCGACCGCCAGCGCGCGCAGGGTCAGTCGGCGCTGCAGCCGCGCGGCGGCGACCGCGCCCAGCGCCGGAATCAGCCGCGTCTTCGTTGCGCCGGCCAGCGGCGCGCGACTGAAGACGGCGATCGCGACTTCTTCAGTGCTGCCGCGGCGAGTAGCCATAGCGTACCGCCAGTCGCCGGGGATCGGCGCCGAAGAAATAGCTGGCGCGCAGACGCCACATCAGCAGGATCGTGCGCACGACGCCGTGCTTCTGCCAACGGCGCGCCGAGGTGCGCACCGGCTGGCGCAGGCACGCCGGCCGCCCCACCCGCTTGAGGCGCTTCGCCAAGGCGATGTCCTCCATCAGCGGCAGGTCGGGAAAGCCGCCAAGCCGCTCGAAGACCTCACGGCGAACGAAGATGGCCTGATCGCCGGTGGCGATTCCGGTCAGCCGCGAACGCCAGTTCATCATCCGCTCGACGACGCGCAGCAACGGCTGTGGGCCATCGATGCGCACGTCGAAGCGGCCCCAGGCGGCGCCGGCTGCCAGCGCCGCGCGGATCAGCCCGGCAGCCGCCGGCGGCAGACCGGTGTCGGCATGCAGGAAGAGCAGCACCTCGCCCCGGCTGGCAGCAGCACCGGCGTTCATCTGCGCCGCCCGGCCGCGCACCGAGTCGAGTACCCGGTCCGCCAGTGCGCGCGCGAGCCGCGCGGTGCCGTCGGCACTGCCGCCGTCGACCACCAGCAGTTCCGCCCCCTGCCACCGCAGCGCAGCCAGCTCGCCCAGTTGCGCCGCGATCGTCGCCGCTTCGTCGAGCACCGGCACGATCACCGACAGCCACGGCTTCGCCTGCGGGGTGATCGCGGACGGCGGCGAGGCTGTCTGCTCGGCGCTCTCGGCAGTGTTCGGGACAGGCGGACAGGTCATCGATGCATCCTCCATAGGCCGCATCTTAACGCAGCGTCGGCCGGCTGGACGGCGCCGGCCGAGCAGGCAACGAGATGCTGCGGCGACGGGCTCGCCCGCAGCCAGCCCGACGACCGGTGCCGCGGCACTGCCGCCAGCGGCGACGACCGCCAGCGCGCAGCGCCAAGGCACGCGGCGTGACATAAGCCCGCTCCGCGCGGCAGTGCTTCAGGGTATAGTGCGTCCTGTGGTCCGGCGACCGCTCCCTGACGAGTCGGTACCACCGCCCATCGCCGCGATGCCGAATGATGAATTCCCCTGACCTTCCCAGCGCAGGCCTGCCAGACGCAGCCGGCATTCCATTCGCCGTGCCCGGCGCAGAACGGGTGCCCGATGACGCGTTCGGGCCTTGCCTGACGCTCGCCATCGGCAACGCCTGGCAGAGCTTCCGCTGGATTCCGCCCGGCCGCTTCCTGATGGGATCGCCGGTCGACGAAGCAGAGCGGGGCAGTGCGGAAGTCCCGCACGAAGTGACGCTGAGCCGCGGCTTCTGGCTCGCCGACACTGCCTGCACGCAGGCACTGTGGATGGCGGTATGGCCGGTCAACCCGAGCCATTTTGCGGATGATGCGCGCAATCCGGTGGAAAACGTCGCCTGGCACGACGCGCAGCGCTTCATCGGCGAACTGAACCGCCGCCTGCCGGGCTTGCCGGCGCGCTTGCCCACCGAGACGGAATGGGAGTATGCCTGCCGCGCCGGGACGACGACGCCGTTTTCCTTCGGCACGACGGTTTCGACCGACCAGGTGAATTACCACGGCCGCTACCCCTACCCCGGCGGCGAACCGGGACCCTATCGCCAGCGCCCGCTGCCCGTCGGCTCGCTACCGCCCAACGCGTGGGGACTGTGCGAGATGCACGGCAACGTCTGGGAATGGTGTGAGGACTGGTACGCCGATTACCCGCAGGAACCACAGACCGATCCGCGCGGTCCGTCTTTCGGCAAGATGCGTGTCCTCCGCGGAGGCACCTGGAGCGACCCCGCACGCTACGCGCGCTCCGCCACCCGCAGCCGCATCGAACCGGCCTATCGTCCGCGCAGCACCGGCTTCCGGCTCGTCCTTGGCGCGCGCTGAGCAGTTGCCGACGAATCGTCGCCGGCGACCCCCAGCCGACCGCGGGGTGCGGGCGAGCCACGGCGACTTGCCGGGCAGCGGGCGGCGGGGCGTGCCCGCGCCACCGCCGGTCGGCCCTGCGGACAATGCCTGCACGACCGCCGCCATCCCTGCCCGGGGGTGCCGGCCGGCCCCGCGGCGGCGATCCGTTGCCGACCACCCGCAGACGCTCCACACCCCGACTGCGCGGTACAATCGCCGCCACGGCAAGCAGGCAACGCGACGCCCGGACACGCGCAGCACCGCAGCGGCGGGGAACCGGCTGCCTGCGGCACGTGTCAATGGGCGAGTTCGACAGCGCTTCAGCAGACACCGAAACGGCACTGAAAGAAGAAACTGATGAGCATCGACAGCGCAGAAGAACCGAGAAAGAGACGCGCCAACGTACGCCGCCCGGCCGCGCTCGCCAAGGCCGCCGACGGCGACGGCCCGCACGCACGCGGCGACGAGCGGCCATTCATCATCGGCATCGGCGCGTCCGCCGGCGGCCTCGAGGCGCTGAGCCTGCTGCTGCCGGGCCTGCCGAAGAACCTTGGCCTGAGCTACGTCGTCGTGCAGCACCTGTCGCCCACCTATCGCAGCATGATGTCGCAATTGCTCGGTCGCGAGACGACGATGCCGGTTCGCGATATCGAGGACGGCATGTCGCCGGAGCCCAACACCGTCTACATCACGCCACCGAATCGCAACCTGACGCTGCTGGCCGGCCATTTCCGGCTCGTCGAACCGGCACGCGAATCGATGCCGAAGCCCTCGGTCAACCGCTTCTTCGCCTCGCTGGCCGAGGAGATCGGTGAATCGACGATTGGCATCATTCTCTCCGGCACCGGTTCCGACGGCGCCGCCGGCATCCATGCGATCAAGGCAGCAGGAGGCTTCACCTTCTCGCAGGATCCCGAGACCGCCAAGTACAGCGGCATGCCCCAGTCGGCGATCGACACCGGCAGCGTCGACTGGATCCTGCCGCCCGAGAACATGGGTGCCGAGATCAGCCTGATCGTCCTCAACCGTGGCCTGATCCCGGTCGCGACGCAGGCCGCCAGCGCTCCGGCAACGCTGAAGACGCTGCTCGGCAAGGTGCGCAGCCGGACCAAGGTCGATTTCTCGCAGTACAAGGAGCCCACCCTGTGGCGGCGAATCGAGCGGCGGATGGCGGCCAACCACGTCAGCACGCTGCATGACTACCTGCAGGTGGTCGACCAGACGCCGGTCGAACTCGACAAGCTGTGCAAGGACATCCTGATTTCGGTCACCGCCTTCTTCCGCGACACCGATGCCTTTGCCCGCCTCGACAAGGTGGTCGCCGAGATCCTCGCCGGCAAGCAGCCCGGCGACGACATCCGCGTCTGGGTCGCAGGCTGCGCCACCGGCGAGGAAGCCTATTCGCTGGCGATCCTGTTTTCCGAGCGCCTCGGCGCTGCCTTCGACCAGTACCGGCTGCAGATCTTCGCCACCGACATCGATCTCGATGCGATGGCGCTCGCCCGCCGCGGCGTCTTTGCCGCATCGAGCCTGGCGCACATGGACCGCGGTCGCATCCGCGCCCACTTCACGCCGCACGGCGATCGCTACGAGATCAACAAGAACCTGCGCGACGTGGTCATCTTCGCCCGCCAGGATCTGGTGCAGGATCCGCCGTTCCTGCGGCTCGACCTGGTGAGCTGTCGCAACGTCCTGATCTACTTCCAGAGCGAGTTGCAGGCGCGGCTGCTGTCGGTCTTCCATTACGCGCTCAACGCTGGCGGCTACCTGTTCCTCGGCAAGTCCGAGGGAATCTTCCAGCAGGAAGCGCTGTTCGGGGTCGTCGACAAGGATGGCCGCCTGTACCGCCGGCACGGGGTGAGTGCCCGGCTGCCGCTGTTGCGCTCGGAAATGCAGCCGCCGGCAGCCGGGCTCAACCAGCACCAGCGGATCGGCAAGCCGACGACGCCACTGGCTTTCGAGAACATCCTGCTCGATGCGGCCGGGCGTCACTTCATCCCGACCAGCATCCTGATCAACGGCAAGTTCGAGATTCGCCACATCCACGGCGACGCCAGTCGCCTGCTCAACGTCTCGCCGGGCAAGCCGGCCTTCGACCTGATCTCGCTCATCCGGCGCGAACTGCGCACCGAAGTGCAGGTGCTGATGCGGCAGGCGCAGGTGAAGCAGACGGTCGCCTACGGACGTCCGCGCCACATCAAGGCGCTCGACCCGACGCGCGGCGTTCGCCTGTCGGTGCACCCGCTGTCGGCGATCGACAGCGAAGCGCTGTTCATGGTCTGCATCGAATGGATCCAGCCGGCAGCGGGCAAGAACGCGATCGAGGACAACAACAACGCCACCGACAAGGAACTCGAGGATGAACTCGCGGCAACGCGCGAACACCTGCAGACCCTGGTCGAGGAACTCGAGACCTCGAACGAGGAGATGCAGGCGCTGAACGAGGAGATCCAGGCGTCGAACGAGGAAATGCAGGCCTCGAACGAGGAGCTGGAGGCGTCGAACGAGGAACTCCAGTCGACCAACGAGGAACTGGCGACGGTCAACGAGGAACTGCAGATCAAGACTGCCGAGACGCAGGAACTCAACATCGAACTGGAATGCATCCAGAACAGCGTCGACTACCCGCTGCTGGTGCTCGACCGCAATCTCGGCCTGCAGCGTTTCAACAGCGCCGCGGCGCGGCTCTTCAAGCTGGGTGCGGCACAGAGTGGCCGTCACCTGCGCGACCTGCCGCTGCCGCCAGGCATGCCCGACTTGGTGGCGAACAGCCAGCAGGTGATCGAGTCGCAGACGGCGCTCGACTGCCAGATCGTCAACGCCAACCGCCGGCACTATGCGCTGCACATCGTCCCGCTGTTGCGCGACACACAGCGCATCGCCGGCGTCATCCTGCTTTTTGCCGACAACACCAACCTCTACGAGATCGAGCGGTCGGCGCGCGAGACGCAGGTGCGGCTGCTCGCCGTGATGAACAACTCGGTTTCGACGATGGCCGTCAAGGACGCCTCCGGGCGCTACCAGTTCGCCAATCCGAAGTTCGAGGCGACCTTCGGTTTCGCCGGCGGCGAGGTCATTGGCAAGACCGATCTGCAGCTTTTCCCGGCCGAGGTCTGTGACGTCTTCCGCGAGAGCGAACTCGAAGCGATGCGCCTGCGGCAGGGAATCGAACGTGAGGAAGCGCTGCCGCTGCCAGGCGGAACGCGTCATTTCCTGGCCGTTCGCTTCCCGCTGCTGGACGACGATGGCGCCATCACCGGCCTCTGTTTCCAGGCGACCGACATCACCGCACGCAAGGAGGCCGAAGACAGCCTGCGACTGGCGGCGATGGTCTTCGACCGCGCCTCCGAAGGGGTGATGGTCACCGACACCGGGCAGCGCATCCTGACCGTCAATGACGCCTTCACCGTGCTGACCGGCTACACCCGTGAGGAAGTCATCGGCGAGAAGCCGAGCCTGCTGCGCTCCAACCTGACCCCGCCCGAGCTCTATCAGGAGATGTGGGAGCGCATCAACCGCCTCGGCGTCTGGCAGGGCGAGATCTGGAACCGCCGCAAGAACGGCGAGCCGTTCCTCGAATGGCTGTCGATCAACACGGTCAAGGACAAGAACGGCAAGGTGGTGAACTATGTCGGCATGTTCAGCGACATCACCAAGGTGCGCGAGTCGCAGCAGCGCATCGAGTACCTGGCGACGCACGACGAGCTGACCGGGCTGCCCAACCGGGCACTGTTCAACGACCGCCTGCACCTCGCGCTGGCGCGCGCCGAACGCTCGCACGAGAGCATGGGCGTCGTCTTCATCGACCTCGACAATTTCAAGGTCGTCAACGACACCCTGGGTCACGTCACCGGCGACCGCCTGCTCAAGCAGGCGGCGTTGCGACTGCTCGATTGCGTTCGTTCCGAAGACACGGTGGCCCGACTGGGTGGCGACGAGTTCGTCGTCCTGCTCGAAACAACCGACCGCAAGGAAGCGACGCGAACGGCCGAGCGCCTGCTCAGCGCGCTGAGTGCGAGCTACCATTTCGAGGAACACGAATGCTTCGTCAGTGCCAGCATCGGCCTCAGCATGTTCCCCGAGGACGCCGCCGATGCCGGCGCGCTGATCCGCAATGCCGATTCGGCGATGTATCGCGCCAAGGACCACGGCAAGAACGCCTTCCGCTTCTTCACCGCCGATCTCGCCAGGCATGCGGCACGCCGACTCACCCTCGAGGCGGGCTTGCGGCGTGCGATCGAGAGCGGAGAGCTGACCGTCTGCTATCAGCCGCAGGTCATCCTCGGCAGCCAGCGACTGATCGGCGCCGAGGCACTGGTACGCTGGCAGTACAACGGCGAGACGGTTGAGCCGGTGGAGTTCATCCCGGTCGCCGAGCAGAGCAACCTGATCGTCGCCCTCGACGAATGGGTTCTCGGTGAGGTCTGTCGTCAGATCGCGGCGTGGGAGCAGAGAGGGTTGGCGAACGTGCGCATCAGCGTCAACCTCTCGGCCCGCCATTTCCGCAAGGAAGGCATGGCCGGCGACCTGATGCGGATCGTCAGTGCGCACGGCGTCGCGCCGCAGCGCCTGTGCATCGAGATCACCGAAGGCGTCCTGATGGACTTCGACCGCGCGCAGAGAATGCTCGTCGAACTGGTGGCCTGCGGCCTGACGATCAGCATCGATGACTTTGGCACCGGCTTTTCGTCGCTCTCCTACCTCAAGCGCTTCCCGATCCACGAACTGAAGATCGCCCGCAGCTTCGTCGACGGCATCTCGACCAGCGCCGACGACCGCGCGATCGGCTCGGCGATCATCGCCCTGGCGCACAATCTGGGGATGAGCGTCGTCGCCGAGGGAGTCGAGGACGCAGCCCAGCATGCCGAACTCGACGCGTCGGGCTGCCACCACGGCCAGGGCTTCCTCTACTCGCGGCCGCTGACAGCCGACGATTTCGCGCTCTGGCTGCAGGAACGCCACGCGAACTGATGCCGGATCTGCCGAGCTTCATCAAGCGCTGCAGCATGTGCAACCGGATTCGCGTTCGCCAGGAGTGGGGCGAGGTCGATGAGGCTCTGCCCATGGCCGCCAGGGTGAACGTGATGTACGGTGTCTGTCCGGACTGCCTGCGGGGCGTTGCGCTGCGACTGTCGTCAGCGGCACCGGCGATCCGCGCTGCGCAACCGGTCTCGGCGGCAGGGAAGGCACCGGGCTGATGCACGGCGGCGACGCTGCCCCGCTCGCCGGCAGCCCGCCTCAGTCGCCCTGCTCGTGGCGTGCGCTTTCGACGTCAGTGGGCGCTTCCGCGACATTGCCTGCGAGCAGTTGCTGCTCGATGCTCTCGACCAGCCCCTGCGCCGCGTCCTCGATCATGTCGAGGACGAGGTCGAAACCATGGCCGAGGCCGTAGTAGGGATCGGGCACTTCGTCATCGTCGAAGCTCTTCGAGTAGCTCATCAGCAAGCCGAGCCGGTCGTGCTTCTCCGGCGGACAGATTCGCTTCAGGACGTCCAGGTTGTTGCGGTCCATCGCAAGGATCTGGTCGAAGTACGTCAGATCCTGCGATGCGACCTTGCGCGCCCGCATCTCCGAGAGGTCATAGCCGCGCACCGCGGCCGCCCGCTGCGTCCTCTGATCCGGTGCCTCACCGGCATGATAGCCATGGGTCCCTGCCGAATCGACCTCGACCCGGTCCTCCAGGTTCTTATCGCGCAAGAAATGGCGGAAAACGCCTTCTGCCGTTGGCGATCGACAGATGTTTCCCATGCAGACGAACAGAACCTTGATCACCTTCAGTTTCCGGATACCGTGAAGCCCGCCTCGGGCCGATGCAGCCCGAACGGCGGCAGCAGGGGAACACACGCCGGCCTGCAGGCGCGACTGGCCAAGGCGCTATGATCGGCGTAAACGCGCGCGAGCGCAACAGCGAAGCCGCAAATCCGCGATCGCGCCGGACCCGGCCTGGCTGCGACACGTCCGGACCATCCGGCGACCTCGCGCCGCTGCCAGATCGACCGGCAGACGCGCGGCCAACACAGAAAGGCGCGACAGGGACGCAACGAGCTGCCTATAATCCGAATTCCATTTTGACCGGTGTCATACATTGGGGGAATCACGATGAGCATTCTGGATCAGGCCAAGGAAGCTGCTGCGGCAGCACTCGAGAAGACGATCGAAGTCGCCGGCTCGGCAGCGGAGGCAGTCGGGGAAGCCGGCGCGAAGGCGAAGGAGCTCGCCGAGGAAGCCGGCGCGGCCGTCGCCGAAGGCGTCAGCACGACGGCCAGCAAGGCGATGGAGCTGGCGGCCGGGGCGGTCGATAGCGGCAAGGAACTCGGCGCAACGCTGATCGGCGAGGCGAGCGAGTTGCTCGACAAGTCGCGGGCGGCTCTTGCCCGGGCCGGCGAAAGCATCGTTGGCGATGGCGCCGAAGGCAGCGCGACGGCTTCGGACAGCAGCAGCGGCAACACCGGCAGCGATGATGCCGGCAGCCCGACCGGCGAAGCCCCCGACAAGGGCTGAGCGCTGCCGCCACCGTCGTCGCGAGCCGATCGGGAAGCCTCAGCTACGACCCGGAACCTTCCTTTTCACCGCCACCCGCGCAGCGGGTGGCGGTCTGGCGCTGCCGGCCGCAGCCGCCCTGCCCCGCGCGGCCGGCGCCTGGCCGCGGCGGTTCTGCTCCGCCGCCGGCCGGTCGGCAAAGGGGTTGCTGCTGACGTTGAACTGGATCTGCAGCGGCGTCCCCTGCAGCTTGAAGACCTCCCGGAAGGCGTGTTCGAGATAGCGACGATACGACTCGGGCACCTTGTCGAGGGCGTTGCCGTGAATCACGATCAACGGCGGATTGCGGCCTCCCTGGTGTGCGTAGCGCAGCTTCGGCCGGAACTGGCCGCTGCGCGGCGGTGCCTGCCGGGCGACGGCGTCGATCAGCACCCGTGTCAGTTGCGGCGTCGGCAGATTGACGGTGGCTGCCTGATGCGCGGCATCGACCGAGCGGAAGAGCGTTTCAAGGCCCTGCCCCCGGAGCGCCGAGACGTAGTGAAAGCGGGCAAAGTCGATGAACGACAACTGGCTTTCGAGAGCCGCCTTGATCTGCTCGCGCAGGTAAGGCTCGAGCCCGTCCCACTTGTTGACCGCGACGACCAGCGCACGCCCGGATTCGCGAATGAATGCCGCGATGTGCGCATCCTGGTCGGAAATGTCCTGCCGCGCGTCGAGTACGAGAACCACCACCTGCGCCCCTTCGATCGCCTGCAGGGTCTTGATCACCGAGAACTTTTCGATCGTCTCGAAGACCTTGCCGCGGCGCCGCAGACCGGCGGTGTCGATCAGGCTGTAGCGGCGGCCACCACGTTCGAACTCGACTTCGATCGCATCGCGGGTCGTTCCCGGCTGGTCGAAGGCGATCACGCGCTCCTCGCCGATGAGGGCGTTGATCATCGTGCTCTTGCCGACGTTCGGCCGACCGACGATCGCCACCCGGATCGAATCGCCGACACCATCCTCCGGCAGCGGCTCGGGCAAGGGCTCCAGGGCGAGTTCCATGAGTGCCCGCACGCCTTCGCCGTGCGCCGCCGAAATCGCTACCGGCTCGCCGAGACCCAGTTCATGGAAATCGGCAGCGACGACCCCGGGACTGAGGCCTTCCGCCTTGTTGACCGCAACCAGGACGGGCCGACCCGACCGCCGCAGACGGTTGGCGATTTCCTTGTCGAGCGCGGTGACGCCGCTGCGGCCATCGACCAGAAAGACGATGACGTCCGCCTCGTCGATCGCCTGCTCGGTCTGTCGCGCCATCTGGTGAACGATGCCGTCGCGGGCAAGCGGTTCGAAGCCGCCGGTATCGACGACCAGATAGGGCTTGCTGCCCAGCCGCCCGTGCCCGTAGTGACGGTCGCGCGTGAGGCCCGGGATGTCGGCCACCAGCGCGTCGCGTGTCCGTGTCAGGCGGTTGAAAAGCGTGGATTTGCCGACATTGGGCCGCCCGACGAGGACGATGCTCGGCTTCATTGCGCGTCGATCGCGAGCACACTGCCCTTGCCGGTCTGCGTCAGCAGACTGCTACCGAAGCGTTGCAGCGGCGCCCGGATCGGGCTGCCATCGGTGCTCAGGCGGGCGACGAAGGAGCCGTCGTCGCGACTGAGGAAGTGCACCACGCCCTTGACGTCGCCGACCACGATCATGTTGCGCAGCGGCTGCGGCGCGGTCAGCCGGCGCAGGAAGAGCTTGTCCTGCTTCCAGAGACTGGCGCCGCTCGCCTTGTCGAGTGCATGCACCGCTCCCTTGTCGTCGGAGACGTAGACGTATCGGCTGTCGACGCCGAGACCGGCAGCACTCGAGATGTCGCGCGACCAGATCAGGCTGCCGTTGCCGAGATCGAAACAGGCGATGCGCCCCTGGAAGGCTGCGGCGCAGATCATCCGGCCGTCGATCACCGGCGCACTGGTGACGTCGGCGACTCGATCGAGTTCGGTGGCCCCCTTCGGCAGCGCGACCGTGCCCTCCCAGAGCGGCGCACCGTTGTCGAGGCTGACGGCCAGCAGTTTGCCGCCGGGAAAGCCGACGAAGACGTATTTCTCGACGATCAGTGGCGCCGCCGTGACGCGCAGGGACAACGGCGTACTCGGCCGCTGATAGAGCCATCGGCGCTTGCCGTCGCTGGCATCGTAGGCGGCCAGGCGATGGTCGACCGAGCGCACGATCACCAGGTTCGAACTCAGCGCCGGTGGCGCCACCACCTCACTGCTGGCTTTCGCCTTCCACAACGGGCTGCCGTCGAAGGCGGAAAAGGCGAGCACCTCGCCTTTCGCCGTACCGACGACGAGCATCCGCGCGTCGGCGCCGACGCCGCCGGCGAGCGGCACCCCGGCCTTGATCCGCCAGGCAGGCTGCCCGTCGTCGAGGCGGACGATCGTTCCGTCGCGCGCCGCGGCATAGACGGTCGAGCCGACGACCGCCGGCACCAGTGTGTAGTCCTCGCTCTTGCCAACGCCATCCGACCACAGCACGCGTGCCTCGACGCTGCTCTGGATCGGCTGCAGCTCGGCCATTTTCGGCCCGCTGCTGCTGAAGGGATTCAGCGCATCGAGCGTCGAACAACCGGCGATGGCTGCCGCAAGCGCCGCTGCCAGGAGTGGTCGCATCATCAGCCCGGCTCCCCAAGTGCATCGAGCTTGAGCTGCAGCGATTCGCGATAGGCAGCGTTGGCCTGGCTGTCCTGCAGCGAGTTCCTGCCCTTGCCACCGCCATCCGCACCGTCGAGTCCGGCCAGGGCAGCCTGGTACGCCGCCCGCGCCTCGCCTGCCTTGCCCTGCGCGGCCAGGACATCGCCACGGGCGTCGGCGAAGCGCGCCGTGAAACCGGCCGCCGGCGTTCCCTCGAGCAGCTTCAGAGCCTCGTCGTACGCCTTGTCGTCGAGCATCAGGGCCGCCAGCCGCAACCGCGCGACATCGCGCAGTCCATCCTGGCCATGTTCGACGACCCAGGCGAGCTGCACCCGCGCCGTCTTGATATCGCCGGCATCGACCAGCACCCGCGCCGTCTTCAGCGCCGCCAGTGGCGCATAGGCCGTTCGGCCGTACTTGTCCGCCAGCTCGCCGCTCGCCGTCTTGATGCGCTGCGCATCGTTGCTGGCGATCGCTTTCTGCAGGCTGGCGAAAACCACCGCCGCCTGCGCGGTCTGCTGCCGCTCGTACCAGTTCCAGCCCTGCCAGGCCAGGGCCGCGAGGGCCGCGGCGGTGATGATGCCGGTCACCAGATTGCCGTACTGCTTCCACCACGCCTTCAGCTCGGCGATCTGTTCCTGTTCCTCGAGGTCGTAGGTAGCCATCAAGCTTCTTCCCAATCCACAATTGCATCGATGATCTCGTCGGCCAGGCGGTCAACGCCGACGCGTCGCTGTTCATTCGCCTGCCCATCCAGTGCACGCAACGGCTTCAGGCTCGCCTCGCCGGCGCTTGCCTCGTCGTCGCCGATGATGACGGCGAAAGCGGCGCCCGAGGCGTCGGCCCTTTTCATCTGCGACTTGAAACCGCCACCGCCGCAATGAAACAGCACATCGATGCCGCGATCGCGCAGCGACTCGGCGACCCGCGCCGCCAGGCGCGACGCCGCCACCCCCTGATGCACGACATAGACATCCACCGGCTGCGAGCCGGCAGCACCACCAGACTCGCGGATCAGCGTCGTCAGCCGCTCGACGCCCATGGCGAAACCGCAGGCCGGCGACGCCCTGCCGCCGAGTTGCTCGACCAGCCCGTCGTAGCGACCGCCGGCACAGACCGTTCCCTGCGCCCCGAGGCGATCGGTCACCCATTCGAAGACCGTCAGATTGTAATAGTCCAGGCCACGCACCAGGCGCGGGTTGATCGCGAATGGCTGGCCGGCATCGCGCAGGACCTGCTGCACGCCTTCGAAGTGTGCCAGCGATTCGTCGCCGAGATGATCGAGCAGCCGCGGTGCGCCAAGAATCATTTCCTGCAGCAATGGGTTCTTGCTGTCGAGAATGCGCAGCGGGTTGCTGTACAGGCGCCGCTGGCCGTCCTCGTCGAGCAGCGCACGGTGCCGCTCGAGGTAGGCAATCAGCTCGGCGCGATGGCGTGCGCGCTCCGCCGGCTGTCCGAGCGTGTTGAGCTGCAGGACGATGCCTTCCAGCCCGAGGTCATCCCACAGGCGGGCGCCCATGAGGATCTGCTCGGCGTCGATGTCGGGCCCGGGAAAACCCAGAGCCTCGACGCCAACCTGGTGGAACTGGCGATAGCGCCCCTTCTGCGGCCGCTCGTGGCGGAACATCTGGCCCGTGTAGTAGAGCCTCTGCGGCTGCTGCGCCACCAGGTTGTGCTGGATCACCGCCCGCACGCAACCCGCCGTTCCCTCCGGGCGCAGCGTCAGTTGCTCGCCGTTGAGGCTATCGACGAAGGAGTACATCTCCTTCTCGACGATGTCGGTCACTTCGCCGATGGCACGCTTGAAGAGCGGCGTCGGCTCGACGATCGGCAGGCGAATCGGTCGGTAACCGTAGCTGCGCAGCCACGAACGGACCGTCTCATCGAAACGGTCCCAGAACTCCGCCTCGTCGGGCAGGATGTCGCTCATGCCGCGCAACGACTGGATCTTGCTCGTGCTCGTGCTCATCGAACGGCAGACTTTCTCTGGTAGGTACGCGCGACGTAGGCATCGACGATGGCGATGAACTCCTCGGCGATGTGCTCGCCGCGCAGGGTCACCGTCTTGACGCCATCCTCGAACACCGGCGCCGCCGGCACCTCGCCGGTTCCCGGCAGGCTGATGCCGATGTTGGCGTGCTTGCTTTCCCCCGGCCCATTGACGACGCAGCCCATCACCGCCAGGGTCATGTTCTCGACCCCGTCGTGCTCGATCCGCCATTGCGGCATCCGGCGCCGGACATGCTCCTGGATCGACTGCGCCAGTTCCTGGAAGAAGGTGCTGGTCGTCCGGCCGCAACCCGGACAGGCGACGACCATCGGCGTGAAGGCGCGCAGCCCCATCGTCTGCAGCATCTCCTGCGCGACGATGACCTCCTGTGTCCGTGCCCCGCCGGGCTCTGGAGTCAGCGAGACGCGGATGGTATCGCCGATCCCCTCCTGCAGCAGGACCGCCATCGCTGCCGTCGACGCGACGATGCCCTTCGAGCCCATGCCGGCCTCGGTCAGCCCCAGGTGCAGGGCATAGTCGCAACGTCGCGACAGCTCGCGATAGATGGCGATCAGGTCCTGCACGCCCGAGACCTTGCACGACAGCACGATGCGCTCGCCCGGCATGCCGAGCGCCTCGGCCCGGGCGGCCGACTCGAGTGCCGAGACGACCATCGCCTCGCGCATCACGGCGACCGCATCCTGCGGCGCCGCCCGCCGCGCGTTCTCGTCCATGATCCGTGCCAGCAGATCCTGATCGAGGCTGCCCCAGTTGACGCCGATGCGTACCGGCTTCCCGTAGCGGCAGGCGATCTCGATCATCTGCGCGAACTGCTCGTCGCGCTTGCGGCCGTGACCGACGTTGCCCGGATTGATGCGGTACTTGGCCAGCCCCTCCGCACACTCCGGATGGTCGGCCAGCAGGCGGTGTCCGTTGTAATGGAAGTCGCCGATCAGCGGCACATCGACCCCCATCCGGGCCAGTTGCTCGCGGATCGGCGCCACGGCGGCAGCCGCTTGCGGCGTATTGACCGTCACCCGCACCAGCTCCGATCCGGCCCGTGCCAGCTCGGCACACTGGATCGCCGTGCGGACGATGTCGGCCGTGTCCGTGTTGGTCATCGACTGGACGACCACCGGCGCCGCACCTCCGATCGTCACCTGCCCCACGCGAACCGGGCGCGTCAGCCGGCGCCGGCTGTCTTCGCCGCCAGCGCTCACGGTCCGCCCACCACTTGCCGCAGCCTCATTCGACCGTCAACCGGGCCACATCACCCTTGCTGTGCGGCGCCAGGTCGATCGCGCGGCCGCGATAGTGCACCGTCACCTGCGTCGCATTGCCGATCACCAGCGAAAAAGGGGCCTGACCGCCGATCTCGCGCTGACTCGCGGCCGGCATCATCCCGGATACGATCATCTGTCCCATCGCATCGCGCACTTCGACCCACGCCGACTGGGCGAAAGAAAGCTTGAGGTCACCGCCGGTGGCCGCCGCGTCCGCTGCGGACGAAGCCGCCGCCAGCACCGTTGCGTTCGGGGCACTGACGGTGGTCACCGATTCGGAAGCTGCAGCGCGCGTCGTCGACTCGACGGCTGCCGGCGCCGCCGGCGCTGGCTGCGCCCGCTCCGCCCGTGGCGCCGCCGACCGGCTCTCGATCAACTCGCTCAGCCGCACCTGCCACGCATCCAGTGGAGCGAAAAAGTAGACCAGCACCGCCAGCCCGAGCAGCAGCAGGCCGCCAAAAACGGCCAGGTAATCCCGCCGCTCGACCCGTCGACCGGTCGGCGGTGGCAGGTGGGCGCTGGTTCCGGCCGACGCTGCGAGCTGTGGCTTCTGCTGCAATTCGGCGGCATCGAGACCGCGCATCAGTTGCTCGACGTCCAGACCGAAGAGGCGCGCATAGTTGCGCACGAAGCCGCGGATCATCGTGTTGCCAGGCAGGAGCTGCCATTCCTCGTTCTCGAGCGCTGCCACCTGCCCCTGCCCGAGCTTGAGCGACTGCGCCACCTCGGCCAGACTGAGTCCGCGCGCCTCGCGCGCCGCGCGCAGTTGTTGCCCGACGCCCCCGGCGGGCGCTGCTGCCGATGCGCCCGCTGCCACCCCGGCCGCGGCGGCCACCGGGGACTCCTCCGGCGGCAGCGGGAGAATGCCCTGCTCACTCATTCCGGTTTTCCCTTCAGCAATTCCTGCGCCTCGGGCGACAGCGGGAACTTTCGCCGCAACTGACTGGTGTAGCGGGCCTCGGCCGAACGGTTGCCCAGCGCCCGTTCGATTCGCACGCCGAGCCACAACGCCTCGGCGTTGGGCTCGTTGTGACGCAGCAGATCACCGAGCCCCTGGCGCGCCAGCTCGAGATCGCCCTTGCGATAGTTGATGTTCGCCAGCTCGAGCAACGCCGGCGGGTTGCCCGGCAGGATGCGCAGGCTCTGCTGCACGTAGCCCTCGGCCGTGTCGAGGTCACCAATCCTCGCATGGCAGCTACCGGCGTTGAGGTAGGCCTTCTCCGGCGTCTTGTAGAGGGGATTCTTCATTGCCGCCTGGATATGGCTGAGCGCTTCCTTCTCGCGCCCCACCTGGCAGAGGAACCAGCCGTAATTGTTGTTGATCTCCGGATCCTTGCCGTCCAGGCTCAGTGCACGGCGGAAATCCTGGTCCGCCAGTTGCAGCTCGCGGATGCGGTACGCCGCCAGTCCGCGCATGCTGTAGGCGGTCGCATAGTCCGGGTCGATGAGGATGGCGATGCTCAGTTCCTCGAGCGCGACCGTCAGGTTGCCGCTCTGCAGATACATCGCGCCGAGTTCGGTGTGCAGCTTGGCGCGTGTGCGCGGATCGCGCGGCTTCGTCGGCTGCCGCGAATCGACCTCGTCTTCGGCAGGCTTCTTCACTGCCGGCGACACCGAGCCCGAAGAGCAGGCTGCGAGGCCCAGGCAGACGACCAGACCGAGCAACACCCGTCTCACGCGCTTGCCCCCTGCGGCAGCAGTTCGAGAACGAAGCTGCGGTTGCTCCGCTGCGTCCGGTCGCGCACCTGCCCGGCCAGTTGACCACAGGCGGCGGCGATGTCATCGCCGCGCGTCCTGCGTGTCGTCGTGACGACGCCGCCGGCAAGCAGGATTTCGGCGAAACGACGCACCCGCGTCGCCGGCGAGCGCCGGTACGGCGAACCCGGAAAGGGGTTGAAAGGAATCAGGTTGAACTTGCACGGCACCGCACGCGTCAGCGCCAGCAGCGCATCGGCCTGCGCATCCGAGTCGTTGACGCCGTCGAGCATGACGTACTCGAAGGTGATGAAATCACGCGGCGCCCGCTCGAGGTAACGCTGGCAGGCTGCCAGCAGCGCGCGCAACGGATACTTGCGATTGATCGGCACCAGTTCGTCACGCAGACGGTCGTCCGGAGCGTGCAGCGAAACCGCCAGCGCCACCGGGCACTCGTCGCGCAGTCGATCCATCGCCGGCACCAGACCGGAAGTCGACACCGTGACCCGCCGCCGCGACAGGCCATAGGCGTTGTCGTCGAGCATCAGTCGCAGGGCCCGCACGGTGTTGTCGAGGTTCGCCAGCGGCTCGCCCATGCCCATCAGGACGACATTGCTGATCAGTCGCTCGCCATTCGCCGGATGTTCCGGCCAGGCACCCAGCGCATGCCGCACCTGCCAGAGCTGGCCGATGATCTCCGCCACCGTCAGGTTGCGGTTGAAACCCTGCTTGCCGGTGGCGCAGAAGGAACAGTCGAGCGCGCAGCCGGCCTGCGTCGAAATGCAGAGCGTTCCGCGCTCCTCCTCGGGAATGAAGACGGCCTCGACGGCATTGCCGCCGCCGACGTCGAAAAGGAACTTGCGCGTGCCGTCTTCGGCCAGCCGGTCGGCGACGACCGGCGGTGGCTGCACCACCGCCAGCAAGTCGAGCTTCTCGCGCAGGCTGCGGGCGATGTCGGTCATCGCCGAGAAGTCCGCCTGCCCGCAGCGATGCAGCCAGCGCAGCACCTGCCGCGCACGAAACGGCTTCTCGCCCTGGTCGGCGAAGAAAGCCGCCAGTCCGGCGGCATCGAAATCGAGCAGGTTGACTGCCATGGTGACCGACGCGGCGGGTCCGCAGAGGCTAGCGGCCGGCGTAAACGCTCATCTCGGGGAAGAAGAACGCGACCTCGACCTTGGCCGTCTCTGGCCCGTCGGAACCGTGCACCGCGTTGGCGTCGATCGACTCGGCGAAGTCGGCGCGGATCGTTCCCGGTTCGGCCTTCTTCGGATCGGTGGCGCCCATCAGTTCGCGGTTCTTGGCGATCGCGTTCTCGCCCTCGAGCACCTGGATCATGACCGGCCCCGAGATCATGAAATCAACCAGATCCTTGAAGAACGGGCGCTCCCGGTGCACGGCATAGAAGGCGCCGGCCTCCTGCGGTGACAGCCAGGCCATCTTCGCGGCAATCACCTTCAGCCCATTGGTTTCAAAACGGGAATAGATCTTGCCGATGACGTTCTTCGCAACGGCATCGGGCTTGATGATGGAAAGGGTACGTTCGCTGGCCATGGATCACTCTCCGGATGGGGTGGATGAAGAAAAATGACACGAAATCATATTGCTAGACACATAACTTGAAGATTATACCAAGACTCGGGCATGAATGCCGATGGCGATGCAAATAGCAGCGTGGATCGACGCCGGTGGAGACGGCCGGGAGCGGTCCCGCTCCGGCAACGGCGGCCGTGTTGCCGCGATCAGACGCATCTGCGCGTGGCACGCCAGCCCATGGTGGACCGTCCGTCTCCTCCAGGCCGCAGCCCGCCGCGCGTACACCGCGAAAGACGGGGCGCACGCGGGTTTCCCCGCGCGCGCCCCGATACCGCCAGCCCCGATCGGCGAACGCCGCTACAGCTACATCATGCCGAGCTTCGTCGGCAGCCAGGTCGAAATGATCGGCACGTAGGTGACGGCGACCAGGAAGACGAGCATCGACAGCAGCCACGGCCAGACGGCGACGGTCAGTTCGGTGATCCCCATCTTGGTGATGCCGGAAGCGACGTAGAGATTCAGCCCAACCGGCGGATGGCACATGCCGACCTCCATGTTCACCACCATCAGGATGCCGAAGTGCACCGGATCGATGCCCAGTTTCATCGCTACAGGAAAGAGAATCGGTGCAAAAATCAGCACGATCGACGACGGTTCCATGAAGTTGCCGGCGAGCAGCAGGATGATGTTCACCGCCAGCAGGAAGGCGATCACTCCCAGTCCGTGCCCGAGCATCCAGTCCGCGAGCGTCTGCGGGATGTTCTCGTTGGTCATGATGAACGAGAAGAGGACGGCGTTGGTGATGATGTAGAGCAGCATCGCCGACATGTTTGCCGAGCTGAGCAGCACTCTCGGCACGTCCTTCATCGTCAGATCCTTGTAGACGAAGACGGAAACGAAGAAGGCGTAGACCGCGCTCATCGCCGCTGCCTCGGTCGGCGTGAACATGCCGCTGTAGATGCCACCCATGACGACGATGATCAGGAACAGGCCCCAGGCCGACTCGCGGAAGGACTTCAGGCGCTGCGTGAAGGAAGCCTTCGGCATGCGCGGGTAGTCGAACTTCTTCGCCCGGTACCAGGTGACACCACCCAGCGTCATCGCCAGCAGGATGCCCGGGATGACGCCGGCCATGAACAGCGCACCGACCGAGGTGTTGGTCGCCACCGAGTACATGACCATGACGATCGACGGCGGGATCAGGATGCCGAGCGCGCCCGAGGTGGTGATGACGCCGGCGCCGAAGCGGTTGGGGAAGCCCGCCCGGACCATCGCCGGCATCAGGATCGATCCGATCGCAACGACGGTCGCCGGCGACGAGCCGGACACCGCGGCGAACAGAGCACAGGCCATCACCCCGGCAAGCCCGAGGCCACCGTACCAGTGGCCGACGACGTCGGTCGCGAACTTGATCATCCGCCGCGCGACGCCGCCGTGGGTGAGGAAGTTGCCAGCCAGGATGAAGAACGGAATCGCCATGATCTCGAACTTCTCGATGCCGGTGAAGAGCTTCAGGGCGACCGATTCGAGCGGCACCTGGGTGAACATGAAGAGGAAGCTGAGTACCGTCAGGCCGAGCGAAATCGAGATCGGCATGCCGGTCAGCATGAGGACCAGCAGGATGACAAAGATGATGATGGCGTTCATTGCTTCTTGCCTCCCTGGCCGGGCCGGTCTTCCGGATGGTGTTCTGGGTACTTCAGGTCGTGCGGATGCAGGTTGTCCTCGAGCCGGAACGTCTCGGCAACATCGGGATTCTCCTCGAGGCCGTCGACGTGGCCATGGTCGTGATGCGGCAGCTCGCCCGTGCGGATGAAGCTCCAGGTCACCTGCAGGAAGCGGAAGCACATCAGCGACGAACCGAGCGGGATCGCACTGTAGACGATCCACGTCGGCCACTCGAGGTCGGGCGTCGTCGGACCTTCGGGCACGTCGCCGACGTCCCAGCCAAGCAATGTATAGGAGGCGTAGTGGAAGCCGTTCTCCCAGACGAAGTGCGCCCCCAGCGTACCGACGATGCCGGTGAACAGGGCGCCGGCGAGCAGGCCGAAGATGACGAACTTGCCGCGCATCTGTTCGTCCATGCGGTTGATCAGCACATCCACACCGACGTGGATGCCGGTCCGCACACCGTAGGCGGCGCCGAACTTGGCCATCCAGACGAACATGATGATGCACAATTCCTGCGCCCAGCCGAAGTTGAGTGACAGCAGCCAGTCCTGCAGGCCGGGAATCGACATTCCCGAGAAATAGCGATGCATGACCGACAGGAAGATGATCGTCGTTGCCGCCCCCATGAGGAAGGTGATCAGCCACTCCTCGAGGTGATCCAGTAGCTTCATAGAGAATGACTCCTCCGCCTGCCTGAAAAAAGGCCCGTTGGGTCAGGCATCCCAACGGGCCGTTTCCGTCCTCCCGGCCGCGATCAGAATTTGGTCGGATCGAAGCCCGTCTCCTTGTACACCGACTGCAGCAGGTCCTTGCCGATGCGCGATTCCATCTTCACGTGCACCGGGGCCAGCGCCTTCTTGAAGGCCGTCTTCTCGTCCGCCGTCAGGGCGTACACCTGCGTCTTGCCGCTCTTCTTCACACCTTCCAGATCCTTGTCGTTCTGCTCCTTGGCGATCTTGTTGGCGTAGACGGTCGATTCCTTCATTGCCGTTTCGAGCTGACCGCGAACGTCAGCCGGCAAACCTTCCCAGAACTTCTTGTTGGCGATCACCGCATAGCCGAGATAGCCGTGCTCGGTCAGCGCGAGGTGTTTCTGCACCTCGTACATCTTCTGCGTGTACAGGTTGGAGATCGGGTTCTCGGTGCCATCGACGACACCGGTCTGCAACGCCTGATAGACCTCGGAGAAGGCCATCACCTGCGGCAGCGCGCTCAGCGCACGGATCTGTTCCTCGAGCACCTTCGACGACTGGATGCGCAGCTTCTTGCCCTTCAGGTCGGCCGGCATCTTGATCGGCGTATTGGCCGAGAACGACTTGAAGCCGTTGTCCCAGAACGCCAGCCCGAAGACCCCCTTCGGCTCGAGCTTCTTCAGCAGGCTCTGGCCGACCGGACCCTGCGTCACCTTGTGCAGTTCCTCGTAGTTGTCGAAGATGTACGGCAGGTCGAACAGTTCGAATTCCTTGACTCCGAGCGGGCCGAACTTGGCCAGCGACGGTGCGAGCATCTGCACCGCTCCGAGCTGCAGCGCCTCCATTTCCTCCTTGTCCTTGTACAGCGTCGAGTTGGCGTAGACCTCGACCTTGACCTTGCCCTTCGTCAGCTCTCCGGCCCGTTTGGCAAAGAATTCGGCGGCGAGTCCCTTCGGCGTGTCGTGCGCCACGACGTGGCTGAACTTGATGACGATCGGCTGCTGGGCGACGGCGGTGAAAGGGGTCGCCGCCAGCGTGCAGGCGGCCAGACCGAAGAACAGCTTGGCAAATCTCATGTTTTCTCCTCCTTGAGAATGATGTCGGATTGGTGACAACCGGTACTGCAGCGACGACTATCACAGAAACGCACGCCGGCGAACATTGTGGAAATCCGCAATGCGCTGACGACGGCGACCGGGCGGCGCACGCCGGCACCCGCCGCAGCAGTTCTCATTTTAGATTCCATGGTAGCGGGTGGTGAGGGTAGAGACTGTTGGAAGGGGTGAATCAGCCGGTGTCTGGGGCGTTGGGAGCGAGGCGCTGCTGCATGAAGCGCATGAGGTGATCCCAGTCATCGAACGGCAGGTACTGTAGCAAGGCGCGCAGGTGTTCGAAGAAGGTACGGCGGGAGG
>JAGFNJ010000030.1 GCA_017592775.1 Candidatus Accumulibacter conexus
GGCGTCGGCTAACGCCGCGAACTCGCACCAATGACGTGTCGGTCATCTCGGCGTCGCCGTTCACCTTGTAGCGCATCGTCGTTTCTTCAGGAACACCTGGCCCGCGCGCGGGGTTGGGTTGCTCAGAAGGAAATGTCACGCCCACACTACACCCGTTCTTCATACAGATACTTCTGAAACCCGCTGAACACCCGCCGAATCTCCTCCGGCTGCCCAAGGTCATCCAGCGCATCCTTCATCGAGTCGTGATAGCGGAGTTTCAAGAGCGGCGTCAGCTTTGCCTGATCCAGTTCCTCGACGCCCTCTTCCACGTAGTGCGACAGCACGAAGGCCAGAAACGCCTGCTGCCGTGAGTTGAACTCGGCGTCGATCACCGCCTTCGCCCTGGCCGCACGTTCCTCTCGGGTCAGAGGTTCCTGGGCATAGGCCACATACGCCAGTACGTCGAAGATGTCGCTATTCTCGGCGTCGATGACCTTCTGCATCTCGGCCAGTTGTTCCCTGCCGAAGCCCTTCTCGTCCAGGCCGTCCAGCAACTTTCGGCGTGTTCCCGGATCGCTCCATAGCGCCCGCAGTTCGTCTTCGTCGGCGAAGAACTCCGGCAGCTTGCCGAACAGGGCTTCGAGGAACTGCTGCGCTGACATTGGTGTGCCATCCGGGTGCCAGAAGGTCGTCGCGGAAATGAACATGATCTTCCGTTCCTTACCGTCCGCGAGTTTGACCTTCGCCTTCGTCTTCTTCTTGCAGACGCAGGGTCGCTGGCCGCAGTCCGTGCAAGGCTCCTGCGGGCAGGTGCAGGGCGTGTTGCCACAGAGGTAACAGGGAGGCGTTGGCTCCTTGACGCAGACGCAGGGATAACAACCGCACCGCTTGCAGTTCTCCGGCTCGACGGGCTCGCCATCCCAGTCGGGGTCGTTGAAGTGATGATGCGCCTTCACGAAGTCGTAGATCGTGAAGTAGTCCTTGCCGTCGTACAGACGGGTGCCACGTCCGATGATCTGCTTGAACTCGATCATCGAATTGACCGGGCGCAAGAGGACGATGTTGCGCACGTTGCGCGCATCGACGCCGGTCGATAGCTTCTGCGACGTGGTCAGGATGGTCGGGATGGTCTTCTCGTTGTCCTGGAAGTCGCGCAGCCATTGGTCGCCCCGCGCGCCATCGCTGGCCGTCACCCGCTGGCAGTAGTCGGGATCGTTGCTGGTCTTGATCTGGTTGATCGCGTCGCGGATCGCCAGGGCATGCTCCTGGGTGGCACAGAACACGAGCGTCTTCTCGCGCTGGTCGATCCGCGCCATGAACTGCCTGACCCGCGCCTTCTCGCGTTCCCTGATCTCGATGATCCTGTTGAAGTCGGCTTCTTCGTAGCGCTTGCCCGCCTCGATCTCGCCCTCCACCACCTTGTCGTCGGGCGTGTAGACGTACTCGTCGAGCGTCGAGGCGAACTGCTTGACGCGGAACGGGGTCAGGAAACCGTCATTGATCCCGTCCTTGAGTGAGTAGATGAACACCGGCTCACCGAAGTAGAGATACGTATCGGCGTTGTCCTTGCGCTTGGGCGTAGCAGTCAGGCCAAGCTGCATGGCGGGAGCGAAGTAGTCGAGGATGCCGCGCCAATTGCTCTCGTCGTTGGCTCCGCCTCGGTGGCATTCATCAATGATGATGAAGTCGAAGAAGTCCGCCGGGTACTCGCCGAAATAGGGTGACGGATGCCCATCCTTGGGCGGGCCGCTCATGAAGGTCTGGAAGATGGTGAAGAAGATGCTGCCGTTCTTCGGCACCTTGCCTTTCTTCTTGATGTCTTCCGGCGCTATGCGCACCAGCGCATCTTCGGGAAAGGCGGAGAAGGCGTTGAAAGCCTGATCGGCGAGGATGTTGCGGTCGGCAAGGAAGAGGATGCGCGGCCGACGGATCGGATCACCCGATTTCTTCCAGTCGTTCAGGTTCCAGCGGCTGTGGAACAGCTTCCAGGCGATCTGGAAGGCGATGAAGGTTTTGCCCGTGCCGGTCGCCAGCGTGAGCAGGATGCGCTGCTGCTGGTCGGCGATGGCATCCAGCACCTTCTGGATGGCGATGTCCTGGTAGTAGCGCCCCTGGAAGAAACCACCCTTGTCCTCGAACGGCACGGCGGCGAAGCGGTCGCGCCAGGCGTTCTCGGTGGCGAAGGTCAGGCTCCATAGACCTTCAGGCGTCGGGAAACTCGGCTGTTGGCCTTCGGCGCCGGTCGCCATGTCGATACCGTAGATGCCCTGCCCGTTGGTCGAATAGGTGAAGCGGACCGCCAGCTTGCCGGCGTAGTCCTTGGCCTGGCCGACGCCTTCGGTCAGCGGCTTGTCCCAAGCCTTGGCTTCGACGACCGCCAGCTTGATGTTGCGGTATTCGAGTACGTAATCCGCCGTCAGCGGCTTGCCGCGCTTGCCTGCGCCTTCCAGACGGCCGAGCGTAATCGGATATTCGCGCCGAATGCGACTGCCTTCATCGACACCCCAGCCAGCAGCTGCCAAGGCAGGGTCGATGTGTTCGGCGCGGGTTTCGGCTTCGTTCATAACGCTTTCGCAGCCTCTGGCTGCTCTAGTGCCTCCAGGGCAGCAGTTTCGGTGGCGGATTGCGAGAGCATACTGAAGAACTGGAAGCCCTTATCCTTCAGCTCCGCGAGAAAGCCCTGCCCATTCCCTTCAAGCTCCTTCTTCGACCAGACTTGGAAGATCAGGAGCCAGTGCTTATCCTTTTCTCTCGAATCCTCTGCTATGAGGTTTTTTGCACGTTTGCTGATTGCTGATTTGACTTTCGGTCGCCTGCGTGTCTTCGCATACTCTAAAAGCAAAACATTAGTCACACAGTCATCGAGAGCAATTACTTCGATCAGCGCCTCATCCTTTAGATTGAGCGTGAGATCATGCTTCAGTGCAAAATAGAGCGCGTGAGCAATCGTATCTGGATATAATTTTCTGACTCCCAACTTCACAAGTGAAGTCGCAAAATCAGCGATTCTCGGTTTCAATCCTTCATGCCAGTATCTGTCAAACACAAACTCATCGAGCAGGGGAGCAAGGTAGGGGTATGCCAGTGCAAGGTTCATTGCCTCTTGCGCATACATACGTTTGGCACGCGAGTTAAGTTTCCTTGGCGCGTCACGCCCGGCAATTGTCTTTATCGCATAGTTCAGCGGCGTGGATTTTCCCATTGACTGCGCACATTCGAGCGCAAGATCGAGAAACGAGCGGATTACGGAAAAATGAAGCTCCTTGTCATTTGGAAACAGGAAGCGGTTGAGTAGCAGTATCCAGTTTTCTTCACTGGGCCGAGGCAGCTCCAATATACGCGTTTTCTTTTCATTGAGAGACATCTCATAGGCCCGCAGATTTAAACCTAGTTCTTTGACGAATAGCTCTGCCTCATCCAACGTCTCAGCGAAAAACCTGTAGTCATCCACATGTCGCACAACCTTCTGGTACCCTTTGCCCTGTAACGCTGTGTCGATGCGGGTCAGAATTATTTCCGAAATGATATTTGAGGCATGTGGCCCAATCAGAAGCCCATTAGTTTGTCGGTCGCGGGTGTTCTGTGTGCATTTGTCTAGCAAATTGCCAGATAGCTTCGTGATGCTACTTGTACTCTTCGCCTCGGATTTGCTATGAAGCGCCCATGGAATACAATGAGTGTAGATACTTGGGAAGCACGCTGCTATGTCAGCTTCGACGACAAACTTTGCACCTGCCATCCATTGAATCTCAGTTTCTTCAAATCGGTAACGTTCGCCTCCCTTGTAGGTCATCTCGAAGATGCAGCCATTACCCACATGGCGGACATAGATGCGACTAATCGCCGGGTCGGGTTGGTTGCAATGCGTCGCAATTGCCTGCCAATGCTTTGAAATCGCAAGCGCCTGGACTGCATAGGCTTCTGGATGCGGAATTCCCATGTGTCTGGGAATATTGATGTCACGCAGCGCTTCATACCGAACGTAGTCGTGACCACATTTGTCAATCTTATTTCTCAGCTTCTGGTCGTCCTCTTCCTCCAGTAAGTTCGCCATCGTTTCGGAGACGATTGCCGCCAAACCAGCCGTAGAAAAGCAAGGTGGTACCTTTTCCGAAAACAACCCGTGATCTAGCAACCCTATCAGCACGTCGGATTGGCTTAACTCCTCCTTTGTGGAGTAGAACCACTCCAACTCAAGTGCGAACAGCTCTTCCAGCGTTGGATGGGGAGCAGGGCTTACGAGGTCGTTCATGCTGCGTTCCTAGAGGTGGCCGGAGAATGCTCGGTGAAGGAGAGATTTTTTCAGGTCGTCGAGGGCGGTCAATTTTTTCTGGCAGATGGACTCGAGACGTCGGGTCTCTTCGCGTAGGGAATCAACCATGCCAACAATCGCCTGCTGTTTGGGCATCGGAGGAACATGGAGCATCACTTCTTTCGCTGCGGTTATGTTGAAGTGCTTCTGCGCTGCCCCGACGATTTTCCCGAGAACAAGTTGCTTTCCAAAAGCCGAGTTGAAAAACGCAGCCAGAAAATGCGGGTTGATTTCATTTCCGGGGCGGACGATTACCAAATCGCTGCAATTTGAATCAGGCAATTCAGGTGGGATCACGGCAGCAGTTCCCGGATAACCTGTTCTCACAATCGCGAGATCATCAGGACGCAGTTGCGACTTCTTGAGGGCACGGTGGAACGCTACATCAATGAACATAGAGTTGTCCATCGAAACCTCAAACGGCCTTATATTCTGCGACCGAAGGAAAGGGACACCAGTTTCCTTGTATTCCTTCTTCATTGACCCGACGTGGCCTACTGTTATTTCACGGCACAAGGAAGTCAGTTGTCGATCCACCCAGCCCTCACCCCGCTCCGTGAAAACGAATTGCAGGTGGCTTTCAAACAAGGCGCGGGTGTTCTGGAGGTTCTTTTCGGCGTTGGCCTTGGCGGTGGCGATGCCGTCGAAGGCTTCGTCGAGGATGGCGACGATGCGGTGCTGTTCGGGGAGCGGCGCGACCGGGACGGGAACCTCCTTCAGTTTTTCTCCAGATAGCTCCTTGAAGGTTGCGCCGGTGCCAAGGTCATTCAACAGAGGGACGATGCCCGCCAAGTAGTAGTACAGATACTTGCTATCAAGGCCATTGCGCGGCACCAAGCCCTTGCAACCTTGATTGGTCGCCATCGGCACGGTGTTGATGACCAAGTGTCCAATCGGCGCACGAGAGGAAAGGATTACCGACTGTTGTGGCAGGAGTCTCGCGGAACTGTTCTGCATTCCCGCATCGGTGATTGTTCGTTCCGTTTGGTCAATGTAGGGTGTAGCCCGCTTGCCCATTTCGGCGGGCGTAATCCATTGATGCGGCCCATCCCAATATTCGGTGATGCCTGTCTTGGGCGTCCCCCCATTGATGACCTCGCAGACCTCGCCAATGGTTTTGTGCTCCCACCCTTCCTTCGAAGCAGCACTCTGATGTTTTCCAGCGCCCTGGCGTTCGTAAAACAACTTCCCCACCCGCTCGATATGCTCCCTCAGCTTGGCGTGATTCAGAGTCTCAAAGTGCGATAGGTCGATGGTGTAGGGTAGCAACAGGTCATCGAGTTGGTCGGCAATGTCACCAAGCTGATGGGGGGTTAGTGCCTCGCCCATCAGGGTCAGATCGATATCTGACCCGGTTCTATAGTTGCCTTTGGCCCGTGAGCCATACAGCACCGCTTTTTCAATGCTGGGAAACCGGGAGAAGACGCCCTGAATTTTGGCGACTGCCTCCGCCGAGAGGCCATGACTCATTCGGAGTCGCGCTCCTGATCGAGAAACGCATTCATTTTTTGAGCGAGGTTTTCAAAAGCGGGATAAAAGCGTTGAAGAATGTTCTCGACGATATCTTCGGCGATCTCCTGGTTGTACGTGTGCGAGGACAGGTTTCGGGCCTTGATCATGTCCATCCAGACCTCTCCCTCCTCGATCAAGCCCTGTTTGAAAGCGGAGCGGCTGGCATCCTTGGAACCAATCAAGCCGATGATGCCTTTGTCTTCCAGATAGTCCTTGAGGAGATTCCACGCCAGTTCATGCGTGAATTCAAAACCCTGGATCAACCCTTGCTCTTCCAGTTCGGAGAGTTCTCGTTGCTCGGCGAGAGCTACTGCCCGTGAAAGCGTTTGGAAAGCTCTAAGAAAATTGTTGAAGCGTTGCTTCCAACGGATGTCGTCCACGATCTAACTCCTTGTTTCAATTAGATGGCGAATGCGCGCCAGTACGTCCGCGCTCTCGGCATCAAGCGCAGCGATTTCGTCCATGATGTCCAGCGGGCTGCGATGGATGACCTCCTCGCCGCAATTCGGGTTTTTGACCGATAAATCGTAGTTGACCGCGTCAATCTGCGCCGCATCCACGCTCCAACTCTTCGGCGAGTCGGCGAAGGTCTTCTGCAACGCGATGAACTCGGCCAGATCATCATCGTTGAGCGGGTTGGTCTTGCCCATGTTGCGACCAGGATCAAGCTGGTAGTACCAGACCTTGCGCGTCGGTGCGCCCTTCTCGAAGAACAGCACGACAGTCTTCACGCCGGCCCCGAGGAAGGTACCGCCAGGGCAATCGAGTACCGTGTGCAGGTTGCAGCTTTCCAGCAGCAGCTTGCGCAGGCTGACCGAAGCATTGTCAGTGTTCGACAGGAAGGTGTTCTTGATGACGACGCCCGCCCGGCCACCGGCCTTGAGCATCTTGATGAAGTGCTGGAGGAAGAGGAAAGCCGTCTCGCCGGTACGGATCGGGAAGTTCTGCTGTACCTCCTTGCGCTCCTTGCCGCCGAAGGGCGGATTGGCGAGGATCACGTCCATGCGATCCTTGTCCTGAATGTCGGCAAGGTTCTCGGTCAGCGTGTTGGTGTGGATGACGTTCGGCGCCTCGATGCCGTGCAGGATCATGTTCATGATCGCAATCACGTAGGCCAGCGACTTCTTTTCCTTGCCGTAGAGGGTGCGCTCCTGAAGCAACTTGCTGTCGCTGGTCGAGAGGTTTGGCTGCGCCTTGAGGTAGTCGTAGGCTTCGCACAGGAAGCCGGCCGAACCGCAGGCGCCGTCATAGACGCGTTCGCCAACCTTGGGCTTGACGACCTGCACCATGGCGCGAATCAGTGGGCGCGGCGTGTAGTACTCGCCCCCGTTGCGCCCGGCGTTGCCCATGTTCTTGATCTTGGCTTCGTAGAGGTGCGATAGCTCATGCTTCTCGCTCTGCGACCGGAAGCGCAGTTCATCAACGTGATCGATGACTTCGCGCAGGTTGTAGCCACTGTGAATCTTGTTCTTGATCTCGGCAAAAATCTCGCCGATCTTGTACTCGATGGTATTCGGCCCGATGGCCCGCTGCTTGAAGCCGTGCAGGTAGGGGAAGAGCTTGCGGTCGACGAAATCCCGCAGGTCGTCGCCGGTCAGGGCCTTGTTGTGGTCGAGATTGCCGTCAGCCCCCTTGGGTGCTGCCCAGCTTTCCCAGCGATAGGGTTCATCGAGGATGTAGCCGTATGAACGGCCTTCCAGCGCCGCCTCGGTCGCCTTGTCCTGCTCCAGCCCGTCGAGGTACTTCAGGAACAGCAGCCAGGACGTCTGTTCGGTGTAGTCCAGTTCGGTGGTGCAACCCGCCTCTTTCCAGAGGACGTCGTCGATGTTCTTGAAGGCTTGTTCAAACATTGTTCTTGTTCTTTGAGGATGACAAAGGGGAATGATGCCTCAAACGGCCACCCTTTGCGAAACACTGACTCGCCCCAGCTTCCACAGACACCCTTGAGGGGGCGATCGGCACAGCAACCCTGGGCGGGTTGACGCCGCAAGCGCTCCCTTAAGCGATCATCTTGGCAGCGCTGTCAGCGACCGCGTTCGGCTGCGTCGCTACATCGAGGGGTCGGTGCCGGCGGATTCGGCCCGAAAGGCCATGACTGACCTCCCCGGTTTGCGCCGGACTCAAGTCTCGGTGCCCTTGGCTTCACCAATGTCTGCTGCAGCACCCGCACTCTCGATGCCAAACCCAGCAGCAAACGCCCGCGCCACCCACCAGAAGCCCTGACCACGATGGCCACCCCACCCCGACCCCACCCTCAGCTCGGTATAGGCCCGGACGCTATCCAGAACGCAAAAAGCCCGACCTCAACGGACGGGCTAAGCGCTTCTACTACCAGAAATTTCTTTGGCTCCCCGACCTGGGCTCGAACCAGGGACCTACGGATTAACAGTCCGACGCTCTACCGACTGAGCTATCGAGGAACACGCGAGGCAGGATTCTAGCCATTCGCCGGTTGCCCGTCAAGACTGACTGAACCGGGCACTTCCGGGCCGGCACAGGCTGATGCCCATCGACGACAGTTCCTCCAAGCCGCGGCAGCCCCTTCGCCAAGCGCTCGCTGCCGGCTCGCTGCCGGCTCGCTGCCGGCTCGCACACTGGCTCGCTCAAGCTCGCGCGGCGCCGGCGGCCGCCCGGCATCGTGACGAAACTGGGCGGCTGACGGGCACACCTTCCTGCACTGCTGCGCGAGGCCGATGCCGGCCAGCAGCCTCGCCAGTCGGGTGCGACGCCAACCGCCGGATGAGGACGTTGCGAGCCGGCGGCCCCTGCGCATGGCCGCACGGTGCCAGAGGAACTGGCCGACTTCCCGCTCGTTGCCGCATGGCTGCGGTGCGATAATGAGCTAGGCTTCACCCGACCACTGCCTGGGAACACATGGCGAGCATACTCATCATCGACGACCGGCCCGAGGATCTGGCCGCCCTGAATCGCGCGCTGTCTGCGCAGCACAGGCTGCGAGCCGCCGCTTCGCTGGACGAAGCGCTGCAGTTGACGGCTGACGAGCCTGGCCCTGATCTGATCCTGCTCGATGCGGCGATCGGCGCGATCGATTTCCGCCAGTTCCCTCGTCGCCTGCGGCCGGGCGCGACCGGCCGCGCCACTCCGGTCATCGTGATCAGCGCCTTTGAAGGCGGCGACGACGAGCAGACCTGGCTCGAGCAGGGAGCCGACGACTACCTGCCGCGGCCACTGCGACCGGCGATCGTCGCCGCGCGGGTCCGCATTCAGCTCGAACTGCAAGCCGCCCGCGCGCGACTGCTGGACCAGAATCGCAGCCTGACGGCCGAGGTTGCCCGCCGCTTGGCGGACAACCTGATGATCCAGGATGTCAGCATTCGCGCCCTCGCGCGGCTGGCCGAGGTTCGCGATCCGGAGACCGGTGACCATCTGCGCCGCACGCAGCGCTACGTTCGTACGCTGGCCGAGGAATTGAGGACCCATCCGCGCTTTGCCGCCTTTCTGACGCTGGAGAACATCGAACTCCTTGGCAAATCGGCGCCGCTGCACGACATCGGCAAAGTCGGCATTCGCGATGAGATCCTTCTCAAGCCGGGCCGGCTGACCGCCGAGGAGCGCGAGATCATGAAGGCGCACAGCCTGCTCGGCTTCCAGGCGATCCAGCAGGCCGAGCAGGACAGCGAGCAGCCGATCGACTTCCTGCGAATGGCCCGGGAGATCACCCGCTGGCACCACGAAAAGTGGGATGGCTCCGGCTATCCCGACGGTCTGGCTGGCGACGCGATTCCGATTGCCGCGCGCCTGATGGCCCTCGCCGACGTCTTCGACGCGCTGATCGCCGAGCGCGTCTACAAGCGCGCCTTCCCAGTCGAGCAGGCCGGGCGGATCATCCGCGAAGGCCGCGGCAGCCACTTCGACCCCGACATCGTCGATGCCTTCGTCGCCCGCGAAGCGGACTTCATCGCCATCGCCAGGGATCACGCACGAGCCGGGCCGCTGGCCGCGGCCGAGCGTGCGGCCACTGCGGCAGCACCGCCAGCGACAGCGCAAGAGCCCGGCGGCTGTCCATAGGCAGGCAAGCCTTTCGCTCCTGCGCACGGGTGGCGCTGCCGCGGCCAGTCGCGGCCACGCTGCCACGTCACCGAAGGTCGGGTTTCGATTAGAATCCAGCCTTTTTTCGCAGCGCCGCCCGCAGTCAGGAGAAACTCGAGATGACCTTGCAGAGCAAGCCCAATACCGACGACGTCCGCATCAGGGAGATCAAGGAACTGGTCCCGCCGGCCCATGTCTTCCGCGAATTCCCGGTCGGCGTGCGCGCGGCGCTGACGACCTACAACACCCGCCAGAGCATCCACCGCATCCTGCACGGCGCGGACACCCGCCTGCTGGTAGTCGTCGGCCCGTGTTCGATCCACGCGGTCGATTCGGCGATCGACTACGCACGACGGCTGCAGGCGGAGGTTGCGCGCTTCCAGGACGACCTGCTGCTCGTCATGCGGGTGTATTTCGAGAAGCCGCGCACCACGGTCGGCTGGAAAGGGCTGATCAACGACCCGCGCCTGGACAACAGCTTCCGCATCAACGAGGGGCTGCGACTGGCGCGCGGCCTGCTGCTCGAAATCAACGACATGGGACTGCCCTGCGCCACCGAGTTCCTGGACACGATCACGCCGCAGTACACGGCCGACCTGATCGCCTGGGGAGCGATCGGCGCCCGCACGACCGAATCGCAGGTGCACCGGGAACTGGCGTCGGGCCTGTCGTGCCCGGTCGGCTTCAAGAACGGCACCGACGGCAACATTCGCATCGCCATCGACGCCATCCGCGCCGCACAGTCACCGCATCACTTCCTGTCGGTGACCAAGGCAGGCCATTCGGCCATCGTGTCGACCGGCGGCAACGAGGATTGCCACGTCATCCTGCGCGGTGGCCGCGAGCCGAACCACGACGCCGCACACGTGGACGCCGCCTGCCGGGAGATTGCCGCTGCCGGCCTGGCGGCCCGGCTGATGATCGATGCCTCGCACGCCAACAGCAACAAGCGCTTCAAGCAGCAGATCGAGGTTGCGCGGGACGTCGCCAGTCAGGTCGCGGCGGGTGACGAGCGCATCATCGGCATGATGCTCGAGTCCCACCTCGTCGAAGGGCGCCAGGATCTGGTTCCGGGACAGCCGCTCGAGTACGGCAAGAGCATCACCGATGCCTGCCTCGGCTGGGAAGATTCGCTGGCGGTACTCGAGATCCTGGCCAAGGCGGTACGCGACCGGCGCCTCGTGGAGGCCGCGCAGTAGGCTGCGGCGACGCGCCGCACCGGCGCGACCCAGGTCAGGCGACGCCAGCGAAGGGCGGCCGAAGTGCAGGAAGAGGATGAAATGCCGCGCCGGGCGGCTGGTCCGGCGCGGCGCGCCGAACCGCTGCGCGCCGCCGCTAGCGGAGCTTCATTTCCTTGTACATCACGTGCTTGCGAGCCTTGGGATCGTATTTCTTGATCTCCATCTTGCCGGGCATCGTCTTCTTGTTCTTGGTCGTGGTGTAGAAGTGACCGGTACCGGCGGTGGACTCGAGTTTGATCTTGTCACGCATGCCTGCTCTCCTTGTCAGATTTCGCCACGGGCACGCAATTCGGCGAGCACGACGTCGATACCGTTCTTGTCAATGGTTCGCAAACCGGCATTCGATACGCGCAGGCGCACCCAGCGGTTCTCGCTCTCGATCCAGAAGCGGCGATACTGCAGATTCGGCAGGAAGCGGCGCTTCGTTCTATTGTTGGCGTGGGAAACGTTGTTCCCCGCCATCGGGCCTTTGCCCGTCACTTGGCAAACACGCGCCATGATCGTTGCTCCAATTGTTTCAGGAAGAAAGCCCGCGATTCTAGCCGATGCAGGCAGTTGTTTTCAAGCCATTTCCACCGCGCCCTGCTAGAGGAGCCCGCGTTCGGCAAAAGACAGCGGCGCGGCCTGCGCCGCGACGATGAAATGATCGAGCACCCGCACCTCGACGAGCGCCAGCACCTGCTTCAACTCGCTGGTCAACAACTCGTCGGCGCGCGACGGCTCGGCGACGCCGGACGGGTGGTTGTGCGCCAGCACCACGGCTGCCGCATTGTGCCACAACGCCCGCTTGACGACCTCGCGCGGATAGACACTGGTCTGCGTCAGCGTGCCACGGAACAGTTCTTCAGCGGCGATCAGCCGATTCTGTGCGTCCAGCCAGAGGGCCACGAACACCTCGTGCTCGAGGCCGGAAAAATGCAGCCGCAGATAGTCACGCACGGCACCGGGCGAGGCAAAGGTGCTGCGCTGCTTCATCTCCTCGGCCAGCGCCCGCCGCGCCATCTCGAGGACTGCCTGCAACTGGGCATACTTCGCCGGCCCCATCCCGGGCACCTCGGAGAACTCGTTGCGACCGGCGGCGAAGAGGTCGTTCAGGCTGCCGAAACGACCGATCAGGTCGCGCGCCAGGTCGACGGCGCTCCTTCCCCGGCTGCCAACACGCAGGAAGATCGCCAGCAACTCCGCATCGGAGAGCGACGCGGCGCCACGGGCGAGCAGGCGCTCGCGTGGTCGCTCGTCCTCCGGCCAATCGGTGATCGCCATCTCCGCCCCCCCTCCCGTGCCGCCTCGGTGGCTGCCATTGTAGCGGTGTCGCCCATGCTGGTGAAGGTGTCGTGGCCGCCGCTGGACGGCGGCGGCGGCCGCCCGCGCCCCCGGCATCTCAAGTAGAATGTGCCGCCTGGGACTGTGAACGGGTAGACGGGCTTTGCGCATGGAACTGGCTGGAAAACGCATCCTTCTCGGCATCACGGGCGGCATCGCCGCCTACAAGGGGGCCGAACTCCTCCGCCTGCTGACCCGCGAAGGCGCATCGGTGCAGGTGGTGATGAGCGCAGCCGCCACACGCTTCGTCACGCCGGTCACCTTTCAGGCACTTTCCGGGCAGCCGGTATTCAGCGACCAGTGGGATCCACGGGTGGCGAACAACATGGCGCACATCGACCTGTCCCGTGCCGCCGATGTCGTGCTCGTCGCCCCGGCCTCGGCCGACTTCATCGCCAAGGTGGCGAACGGACTCGCCGACGACCTGCTGACGACCCTGGTGCTCGCCCGCGATTGCCCGCTGCTGCTGGCACCGGCGATGAACCGGCAGATGTGGGAGAACCCGGCGACCATGCGCAACGTGGCGACGCTGCGCGCCGACGGCGTCGCCATCCTGGGCCCGGGCTGCGGCGACCAGGCGTGCGGCGAGAGCGGCCTCGGGCGGATGCTCGAAGCGGAGGAAATCCTTGACGAACTGGTTGCCCACTTCCAGCCCCGGCTGCTGCCGGATGTCGGCGTCCTCCTGACCGCCGGTCCGACCTTCGAGGCGATCGATCCGGTACGCGGCATCACCAACCTGTCGAGCGGCCGGATGGGCTACGCCCTGGCGCGCGCGGCGCGCGAGGCGGGCGCGCGGGTGACCCTGGTTTCGGGCCCGGTCAGCCTGCCCTGCCCGACCGGCGTCAGCCGCATCGACGTGACCAGCGCCCGCGACATGCACGCCGAGGTCATGGCGCGGGTGGCCGCGCACGCGGTCTTCATCGCCGTTGCCGCGGTGGCGGACTACCGCCCGGCGCGGACGATCGCGCAGAAGATCAAGAAGGGCGCGCAGGCGGCGCCGCCGGCGATCGAACTGGTGCTGAATCCGGACATCCTCGCCGAAGTCGCAGCCCTGCCCAAACCACCGCTGTGCGTCGGCTTCGCCGCCGAGAGCGAGAATCTCGCCGCCTACGCCGAGCACAAGCGCCGCAGCAAGGGCATCCCGCTGATCGTCGGCAACCTGATCCAGGATGGCTTCGGCGGCGACGACAACCGCTTGATCCTTTTCGACGATACCGGCGAGCACCCGCTGGCACCGGCCGCCAAGATCGTGCTCGCCCGGCAACTGGTGGCGCACATCGCCGGCCTGCTCGAGAAACGCCGATGAGCGGCCGCGGCCTGCAGGTGGACATCAAGCTGCTCGACGCGCGCCTGCGCGCGCAGCCACCGCACTACGCGACTCCTGGATCGGCCGGCCTCGACCTGCGAGCGTGCATTGACCAGCCGCTCATCATCGCACCCGGAGCGACGCACCTGATTCCGACCGGCATCGCGATTCACCTGGGTGACCCCGGTCTGGCGGCGATGATCCTGCCGCGCTCCGGCCTCGGCCACAGGCATGGCATCGTTCTGGGCAATCTGGTCGGCCTGATCGACTCGGACTATCAGGGCGAGATCATGGTGTCCACCTGGAACCGTGGCCAGGAACCCTTCACCCTGCGGCCGCTCGACCGGCTGGCGCAACTGGTGGTGGTACCGGTACTGCAGATGTCGTTCAACGTCGTCGACGACTTTGCCGCCAGCGCCCGTGGCGATGGCGGTTTCGGCAGCACCGGGCACGGCTGACACCGGCCCTGGCGGCCCGCCGCCCGGGGGCTGGTCAGTCGCCTCGCCGCCGCAAGATCATCACGGCTGCGGCCAGGAAGCCGATGAAGCACAGCGCCGACCAGTTGGCCATCGACAGGCCAAGCAGGATCCAGTCCTTGCTCGAGCAGAAGCCGGTGGCGAGGAACATCTGCGGCCACAGGGCGCCGAACCAGTCGACGATCCGCTCGATCAACGTCGGCTCGCCGAAGCCGCACTCCATGCCCGGCTGCGGCAGGTACTGCAGCCAGCTCTGGTAGGCCGCGGTCGCCACACCGCCAGCAGCGACGACGGCCAGCAGGATGCTCGACACGCGTGCGGCAGCGGGCAGCAGTGCGCCGGTCAGCGCCAGCACGGCGATCAGCAGGAACAGCAGGCGCTGGAAAATGCACAGCGGGCAGGGTTGCAGGCGCATGATTTCGCCGATCGCCCAGCCTCCCAGCGTCAGGCCGATCGCCGCCAGGGCCAGCAGGAAAAGGTTGGTGCGCAGCGACCGCCGGGCGATCGGCGTCACCGCTCAGGCCAGGGCATAGCTGCGCAGGCGCAGCGACAGCTCCCGCAACTGCCGCACACCCGAGTTCTCGGCGCGTTCGCACCAGTCCTGCAGCGCCTTGAGCAGGTGTTCGCCGGAGACGTTCGAACGTTCCCAGAGCGCCATCAGTTCATCGCGCATGGCGTAAGCCGTCTGCAGCGCACGGCTTTCACCGAGCAGCAGTTCGAGCCGGCCGCGAGCATCCTGCGGGATCGTCCGCGAATCGGCGGCCAGCCAGCGCTTCAGCCCGCGGAAACGCTTGCCATCCTGCAATCCGGCGAGTTCCTCGCGATACACCTGTTTCAGCGAGCGGGCATACTGGGACAGGAGGTCGTAGCGGTTGGCGATCACCGCCTGCAGGGTATCGGAGTCCACCACCGGCCGCAGCCCGCCGAGGCGCGGTCTGGGCGCCACCCGCTTGACCTGCGCCAGGCGAAGCGCGGCCAGGATGCGGATGTACAGCCAGCCGATGTCGAACTCGTACCACCTGATCGACAGTCTGGCCGAGGTGGGAAAGGTATGGTGATTGTTGTGCAGTTCCTCGCCGCCAATCAGGATTCCCCACGGGCTGATGTTGGTGCTCGCGTCGGCCGGGCTGAAGTTGCGGTAGCCCCAGAAGTGCCCGAGGCCGTTGATCACGCCAGCCGCCCAGAAGGGAATCCAGGCGACCTGCACCAGCCAGATCAGCGGTCCGGCGACGACGCCGAAGATCGCCACGTCGCATGCCAGCATGATGAGGACGCCGAGCTTGTGCCACGGCGAGTACAGATGCCTCTCGAGCCAGTCGTTCGGCGTGCCGTGACCATAGCGCTGCAGGGTATCGAGGTTCCGCGCCTCCCGGACGTAGAGGAAGACCCCCGTCCACAGCACGCGATTGATGCCATGGACCTGCGGACTGTGCGGATCCTCTGCCGTCTCGCAGCGGGCGTGATGCTTGCGGTGGATCGCCGCCCACTCCTTGGTCACCATGCCGGTGGTCAGCCACAACCAGAGACGGAAGAAGTGCGCCACCAGCGGGTGCAGTTCGAGCGCACGATGCGCCTGCTGCCGATGCAGGAAGATGGTCACCGCAGCAATCGTCACGTGCGTCAGACCGAGGGTGACCAGGACGTAGCCCCACCAGGGCCAATCGACAATTCCAGCGTACATGCAGAGCCACCCCGATAAATACACGAGCCGGCGATTCTAAGGCAATCGACCGCCACCGCCAAACGCCGGCGACGTTGCGCTGCCACCGGTGGCTGCCGCGGCGCCCGCCAGCCGCCTCGGCGCCTTCGTGCAAGCGGCAAACGTTCCGCGCGCGGGCACAAGCCGTTATCATTGGACCATGAAAACACGAATCCTGCTCGTCGAGGATGATGCGCGCCTCGCCGACCTGACCGCGGAATACCTGCGCAAGAACGACTTCGAGGTGCTGATCGAGCCGCACGGCCTGCGGGCGGAGACGCGCATCCTCGATGAACGCCCCGATCTGGTGATTCTTGACGTCATGCTGCCGGGCAAGGACGGTTTCGAGGTCTGCCGGGCGGTGCGTGCACAGTACGCCGGCGTGATCCTGATGCTCACCGCCCGCGACGAGGACTTCGACCAGATCCTCGGCCTCGAGCTGGGCGCCGACGACTACATCGCCAAGCCGGTCCAGCCACGCCTGCTGCTGGCGCGCATCAAGGCGCTGCTGCGGCGCGCGCCGGCAACGCCCGGCAGCGGTGGTGGCGATGGCAGCGACGCCGGCGCACCGGTCGAGCTGACTTTCGGTCACTTTCGCATCAGCCAGGCGACACGCAGTACCTCTCTCGGCGACGACCGGATCGACCTGACGACCGCCGAGTTCGATCTGCTCTGGCTGCTCGCACGCCACGCCGGCAACATCCTGTCGCGTGACGACCTGCTGCAGGAGCTGCGCGGCATCGGTTTCGACGGTCTGGACCGCTCGATCGACGCCCGCATCTCGCGCCTGCGGCGAAAACTCGGCGACGACCCGGAGAACCCGACGCGCATCAAGACGGTGCGCGGCAAGGGCTACCTCTTCAGCAAGCATGACTGGCAATAGCGGCAACAACAAGCTGCTCGCCATCCTCGGAACTTACAAGCCGGCACCCTGGCGCGGCCGCTACAGCCTGTCACGGCTGTTCTTCAACTTCTACCTGCTGGTCATGGGTTCCTTCGTGGCCATCGCGATCTTTGCCGACTTCGTCATCTCGACCGCGGTCAAGGGAATAACCGACGACTACACCAGCCGCTTCATGCGCGGCACGGTGTTGCTCATCGAGGAGGAGTTGTTCCGCCGGCCCCGCTCGGAATGGACGCGAACGATCAAGGCTCTCGACCAGAGATTCGCCTATCGACTCGATATCGTCGACCGCTGGACGCTGACGCTGCCCCCGAAGGAGGCCGAGAAGCTCGACAGCGGCGAGCTGGCGATCGACGTGCAGGGGGACATCATCTACCACCGCCTGAAGCAGACCCCGCAGATACTCGTCGTCGGACCGATCTCCCCGGAACGGAATCCAGAGTATCAGCGCGGCATGCCGCTCGACCTGCGCATCAGTCTGCTGACCTGGAGCCTGATCGGCGTCTGCCTGGCGATCGTCGTCTGGCTGTGGGTGCACCCCGTCTGGCGGGATCTCGAAGCGATGCGCCAGACCGCGCGTTCGCTCGGCGAAGGACTCTTCGCGGCACGCGCGCCGGCGATGCGCAGCAGCGCCTTCAGGCCGCTCGCCGAGACGCTGAACGGCATGGCCGAGCGCATCCAGCGCCTGATCGCGACGCAGAAGGAGTTGTCGAGCGCGATCTCGCACGAGTTGCGGACACCGATCGCGCGTCTGCGCTTCGCGCTCGAGATGCTCGCCACCGCCGACGAGAGAGCCGAACGCGAACGCCTGGCGGGGGCCATGGAGGGCGACCTGGACGAACTCGATGGACTGATCGACTCGAGCCTGACCTACGCCCGATTCGAACGCGAGCAACCCGAGTTGCACCTGACCGAGGTCGAATTCGCACCGTGGCTCGATGAGCAGGTGGAAGCCGTCCGCGTCCTCGCCCGCAAGCTCGACCTGCAGGTCGACAGCAGCGCCCTGCCAGCGCTGCTGCACGTCGAACTCGACCGCAAGAGCATGCCCTACGCAATCGGCAATCTGCTGCGCAACGCCATCCGCTACGCCCGTGCCAGGGTCCGTGTCAGCGCCGAGGTGACCGCTGGCGAGATCCGGGTGCATGTCGACGACGACGGCATCGGCATCCCGGTCGAGGAGCGTGATCGCGTCTTCTCCGCCTTCACCCGGCTCGACCGTTCGCGCGACCGCTCGACCGGTGGCTACGGCCTCGGCCTGGCGATCGCGCGACTGGTTCTGGAGCAGCACAACGGTCGCGCCAGCGCCGCCGAGTCGCCGCTCGGCGGCGCCCGTCTGACGCTGAGCTGGCCACTGTCACAGAACGTCACCGAAAGCTGACGCAATCACTGCAGACCCGGAAGACACCTGCCGACTATCATCCAGTCCTGTTGAATAAGCAATGAACCAGGAGACGAGATGAGCGAGTTCAAACTCAATTGCGAGCAATTCCTTGCTGCCACGCGGCAGCACTTTTTCTCTGCCGAGCCGGCGTCCGATGGGTCGCCGGAGTCTCGTGAAGACGATCCGGCCAGCCATTGCGGCCGCGCCGAGCATCGTTGTCATGGCGGCTGATGAGTACGCTGGCAGTGCCGTCGGAGCGGTTCCCGATCAGCGAAGGAGTCGGCCTGTTCGTCGGCATCGCCGCCTGGGATCTGCTCAGTGCCGGCGAGATGAACCTGCTCAAGTCCGCGCTGATCGCCGCCGCCGGTGCGCTGGCTTGGTACGCTGTCCGCTGCTGGCGGGCAACGGGCCGTGACAAACGGCACTGAGTCCGGTTCGATTGCTAGTCGCTGCTTCCTGTAGTGTCTGTAACTGTAGTCTGCGTGTTTCTGTTGTGCCTGGTTGACCCTCCCTTCCGCCCGTCCGAACGACGGACTTCCGACCCGCACCAACGTGGCGCGGGTTTTTTTTGCCCGCCGTTCCTGGCTGCGCCGCTGCCGGCAGCATGCGCTCAGAGCGCGGCCGGCGGGGTCGCGGCCGGCGGGGTCGCTGCCGGCGGGGTCGCTGCCAGCGGCGTCGCTGCGGGCGAGACCACACCCGGCGGACTGCCGATCAGCCGCACTTCACGCTGCGGAAAGGGGATCTCGATGCCGTTCTCGCGAAACGAGCGCCAGATCATGATGTTGATCGCCGAGCGAACGCCGCCGGTGCCTTCCTGCGGGTCGCCGATCCAGAAGCCAAGGTCGAGGTTGATGCCGCTGTCGGCAAAGGCCGCCAGCAGAACCTGTGGCGGCGGCTCGGCCAGCACCCGCGGCTGCGCCCGTGCCGCCTCGTTCATCAGCCGCATTGCCAGTTCCAGGTCCGTGCCATAGCTCACCTGCAGCGAGACGATGACGCGCACCTGCGAATCACTGTATGACTCGTTGCGGATGATGTTGGAAACCAGGTACTCGTTCGGGATGATGACCTCGGTGCCGGTCAGCGTGCGCAGGACGGTGTAGCGGGCGGTGATCTGGCTTACCACCCCCGAGGTCGTGGCGTCGATCGCCACTAGGTGGCCGAGACGAATCGAGCGGTCGAGCAGGATGATGAAGCCGCTGACATAATTGCTGGCGATCTTCTGCAGACCGAGCCCGAGGCCGACGGCGAGTGCGCCGCTGAAGACCGACAGCGCGGTGATGTCGATGCCGACGATCGACAGCCCGAGCAGCAGGGCGATCACCGACAGGACGGCCTTGACCAGACGGCCGAGCACGACGCGCATGTTGGAGTCGATCGTCTCGCTGGCCAGCAGCCGCGCCTCGATCTCGCGCGACAGCCACAGTGCCAGCAGGACGGTCAACACCACCGTCACTAGCCCGCTGAGCAGCGTCCATAGGTCGAGCTTCTGCTTGCCGGCGGTGAAGCTCACCTGCTGCAGCAACTCGATCAGCGGTTCGGCAAGGCCGGTCAGGTGCAGAGCGAAGCCGAGCCAGACGACCGTCGCGATCAGGCGCTCGGAGGTCGCTACCCAGCCGCTCGGCGAGAAGGCGTGACGCAAGACGTAGACCGCCGCCCGCACGAGCGCCATCGACAGCAGCAGGGGCACGGCCAGGTCGAGCAGGCTGACCGGCCCGAGATGCCAGTGGCGGAAGGCGCGCCGGGCGATCACCACCAGCAGCAGCGCCAGCAGCGGAAATGACACCCGCTTCAGGCTGCCGCTGCCGAAGGCGCGCAGGGCACCGTAGGGCGCGGCCGCAGCCGCAGTCTCGCGCCGCTGCCAGAGGCGCGCCGTACCCCAGGCGACGAGCAGGCTGAGCAGCAGGGCAGACACCTGCCAGAGAAAGCCGGGATCCTGCAGATCGCGCCAGAGTTCGAACAACAGGGCAAACATCTCCTTCTCGCTCATTGCCTCCTCTCCATTGCCGTCGCAAAAAAGCCATCGGTCGCGTGCCGATGCGGCAGCAACCGCAGTCGCTCGCCAGTATCCAGCGCGATGTCCTGCTGCTGCAGGATCTGCCCCGCCGGGCAGGTGACGAACTGCGGGTGCTGCGCCAGGAAACCGTCGACGATGCGGTCGTTCTCCTCCTCGAGCAGGCTGCAGGTCGCGTACACCAGCCGCCCACCCGGTTTCACGAGACTGGCGGCAGCGGCGAGGATCGCCGCCTGCTTCGCCGCCAGCTCGACGACGCTCGCCGGGCTCTGTCGCCACTTGAGGTCCGGGTTGCGGCGCAGCGTGCCCAGACCCGAGCACGGCGCGTCGACCAGGACGCGATCGAGCTTGCCGGCGAGACGGCCGACACGGGCGTCACGTTCCGACTCGATGCGCACCGGGTGCACGTTCGACAGGCCGGAGCGCGCCAGGCGCGGCTTCAATTTCGCCAGCCGGCGCTCGGCAACATCGAAGGCATAGAGCCGGCCCTGCGAGCGCATCAGCGCCCCGAGCAGCAGGGTCTTGCCGCCGGCGCCAGCACAGAAGTCGGCGACCATCTGGCCACGCCGCGGCTGCAGCAGAAAGCCGAGCAACTGGCTGCCTTCGTCCTGCACCTCGATGCAGCCGTCGATGAACAGGGGATGCCTCGCCAGCGCCGGCTTGCCCGCGAGGCGGATTCCCAGCGGCGAATACGGGCACGGGCTGGCTGCCAGGCCGCTTTCGAGCAGCTTCTGCAGCACTTCGTCGCGCCCGGCCTTGAGCGGGTTGACGCGCAGGTCGAGCGGCGCCGGTTGATTGAGCGCGGCCGCCAGGCGCTCGAGTTCGTCGGCGGCGAAGCCGGCCAGCAGTTCGCCGTACAGCCAGTCGGGCAGATCGAGCCGCACGGCAGGCGGCAGGTCCTCGACCCGCACCGCCTTCGCCTGTGCCAGCCACTTGCTCTCCGACTCGCTCAATACCTCCGCCAACTGTCGCCGGTTCATCCCCTGCACGCAGGCCAGTGCCGCCAGCAGCAGGCGGCGCGAACTCAGGTCACCGGCGCAGCGTGCCGACAGCGAGCGCTTGCGCCGCAGAACCGCAAACACCAGTTCGGCAACGAAGCCGCGCTCGCCATGTCCCAGTTCGCGATGTTGCCGGAAGTAGGCGGCAACCACCTGGTCGGCGGCGAAGGGCGAGCGCAGGAGTTCACCCAGCAGCGCTTGAGCATGATGAAACAGCGGCGGTGTCACGCGCATGCTCAGGGCTCCTCGCCGACTTCGATGGCAGTGGCCACCTGGACATAGAGGTTGCCCCGACGGTCCACGTAGCGAATCTTCACCGGCAGCAGCCCGCGCTCGCGGGCGAGCCAGAGTTCGGTCGACGCCACACCGGGAACCCGCAGGTGCAGGCTCTTGAAGGTTCCGGCGGGAGTCTCGACCTCCTCGTCGGGAAGGACCTCGAGCCGGTAGCGCGCATATTTCCGGCCGGTGACGACCGACAGCTCGTGACCGGTCGCGAGGTCACCAAGCAGGCCGAGCTGGTAATTCAGCGACAGCAGATCCTGCGCTCCGGCGCTGAGCGTCTGCGCTGACCGATCGGACAGGTGCACCTGCATCTGCTGCCAGTCGAAGTCGGCCCGCTCCTCCTTCTCCCGTCCCGTCTGGCGCGTGACGAAGCGTTCCGGCTGCAGCCCGGCGGTGCTCAGCCGGCCGCTGCTTTCGACTTCGAGCCGCAGCGGCCGGAAGAAGCCGATCAGGCCGCTGGTCTCGGTGACGGCGGTGATGCGATAGACCCCATTCCCGGCTTCCCACGAGTGCGTCGCGCGACCGATCTGGAAACCCGGATCGCCGCTCTCGACGGAATAGCGGATGACTCCGCGTGCTCGCAACGAGGCGACGGCCACAGCCACCGCGTCCGCCGCCGCGCCGACACCCTGCCCCACCGTCGCTGGCTCGGCGATCGCCTCGGCTGCAGCCGCCCCTTCGTCGGCCGCTGCAGCCGAGCCTGGCGGCGATGCCGGCGTTTCTGCCGGGACCTCCGCCAGGGCCAGCCGCGGCGACGGCGCCGCCTGCCTGCCCGCCGCCGGCGGCCGCCGCTTGCGAACGGGAGGGGGTGGCGCCGCGACGGGCGCTGCTGGTGCCGTCGCGTGCGCCGGCTGCGCCGTCGCCGGCGGCTTCAGCTCGGCCGACAGCGGCGGCGGCTCGGCAGGAAAGGACAGATCGACCTCCGGAACGAACAGTACGACAGTATGCAGGCCAAGCGACGCGGCAAGCGCGAAGATCAGCAGGGCGGGCATGGGTCGGGCTGCGGCGCGATCAGGACGCCCGCACCATCCGGCGCAGACTCGAGCAGCACGCGGCCGGCATGAACCCGCAGCCGCCCCTCGGCAAACCAGCGCACGGCCTGCGGATAGATGACATGCTCCTGCGCCAGAACCCGTGCCGCGAGCAGGTCCTCGTCGTCGCCATCGAGCACCGGCACCGCTGCCTGGATGATCATCGGCCCGTGGTCGAGATCGGCAGTGACGAAATGCACCGTACAGCCATGAATCCGCACCCCCTCGGACAGGGCGCGGCGATGCGTGTGCAGGCCGGGAAAAGCCGGCAGCAACGACGGATGGATATTGATCAGACGGCCGTCGAAGCGGCGCACGAAGTCAGCGCCGAGGATTCGCATGAAACCGGCGAGGACGACCAGATCGGGCACGAAGACCTCGATCGCCGCAGCGAGCGCGCTGTCGAACTGCTCGCGCTCGGCAAACAGTCGATGATCGACAACGCCGGTCGCGACGCCACGCGCGGCGGCAGTGAGCAGCCCCTGCGCGTCGGGACGGTTGGCGATGACGCCGACGATCGTCGCCGGCAGCGCACCGGAATCGCTCGCCGCCAGCAGCGAAGCCATGTTGCTGCCGCGGCCCGAGATCAGGATGACGACCCGGGTCATTTTCCCACTCCCGCCAGCGCCGACAGCCGCTGCCGGCGAGCGCCATGGCGCCGCTCGAGGCGACCGCCGGCCACGGCCATGGCGGAAGGTGGCGGCCAGGGCCCGCCGCGACGCGGCATGTCTCAGGCCCGCCTGTGCTGGAGCCAGCCAACCACCACCGGCACCAGGGAAATGGCGATGATCGCCAGGATCACCAGCGACAGGTTCTTCTGAATCCAGGGCAGATTGCCGAACCAGTAGCCCGCCAGAGTCAGCGAGCCGACCCAACCCAGCCCGCCAACCAGATTGAAGAAGGTGAAGCGGGAGTAACTCATCGCACCGATGCCGGCGACGAAGGGGGCAAAGGTGCGAAACAGCGGCAGGAAACGCGAGATGACCAAGGTCTTTCCGCCATGCTTCTCGTAGAACGCGTGCGTCTTCTCGAGCGCCGTCTTGTTGAAGAAGCGCGACTGCTCCCATTGAAAGACCCGCGGCCCGAGGAAACGGCCGATCTGATAGTTCACCATGTTGCCCAGAACCGCCGCCACGGCGAGAACGGCCAGCAGGACGACGATGTCCATTCCACCCAGCGCGGCCAGCGCGCCGGCGACGAAGAGCAGCGAGTCGCCCGGCAGGAAGGGGGTGACGACGAAACCGGTCTCGCTGAAGATGATGACGAAGAGGATGGCGTAGATCCACTGCCCGTACTGCTGTACCAGCACCGCCAGGTGCTTGTCGAGGTGCAGGATGATGTCGATGAAGCTGGCGAGATATTCCATCGGCGGCACGGTGTGGGCTGTCGGCAAGCCGCGATTCTACCGGAAGCCGCGCCGGTATAATCCGGCAATGCTCGAAACACCGCGAATCCACCTCCTTCCCGACCTGCTGATCAGCCAGATCGCCGCTGGCGAAGTGGTGGACCGGCCGGCCTCCGTGCTCAAGGAACTGCTCGAGAACGCCCTCGATGCCGGCAGCTCGACGATCCAGGTCCAGCTCGAGGAGGGCGGCGTCAAGCTGATGCGGGTCAGTGACGACGGCAACGGGATCGCCGTCGATGAACTGCCGCTGGCGCTCGTCCGCCACGCGACATCGAAGATCGCTTCGCTGGACGACCTCGAACGCGTCGGCACACTGGGCTTCCGCGGCGAGGCGCTGGCTTCGGTCGCTGCCGTCTCCCGCCTGACACTGACCAGTCGGGCGACCGCCAGCGGCGGTTCGGCCGGACAACATGCCTGGCGACTCGGCGGCGAAGCCGGTGCGACGCCGGAGCCGGCCGCGCTCGCCGCCGGCTCCGTCGTCGAGATGCGCGACCTGTACTACAACACGCCGGCGCGGCGAAAGTTCCTCAAGTCCGCGAGCACCGAGTTCGCGCATTGCTCCGAGACCCTCCGGCGCATCGCTCTGGCGCATCCGGAGGTCGCTTTCACCCTCACCCACAACGGCCGCGTCAGCCTGCACCTGGCGCGCAGCGATGCACGCGCGCGTGCCGCGGCGATTCTCGGCGAGGACTTCCTCGCCGAATCGCGCGCCCTCGATGCCACGGCCGGGCCGCTCCGCCTCGCCGGCTACTGTGCGCTGCCGGCCTACTCGCGTGCCCGCGGCGACGCTCAATACTGCTACGTCAACGGCCGTTTCGTCCGCGACCGGCTGCTGACGCACGCACTGCGCGAGGCCTACCAGGATCTGCTGCACGGCAGCCGCTACCCGGCCTACTGCCTGTTCCTCGAACTCGACCCGGCAACGGTCGATGTCAACGTGCACCCGCAGAAGACCGAAGTCCGCTTCCGCGACTCGCGGGCGGTCCACCAGTTCGTTTTCCACGCCGCCCAGCGCTGCCTCGCCGGACCAGCGGCAGCGCCGGCATCGACGGCGGCGAGCGACCAGACCGCGCCGGCTTTCCCCGCCGCGCCGGCGTCGCAGCCGCTGCCGGCGACGACCGCCGCTGCGCCCGGGCAGCATTTCGCAGCCGCCAGCCGCCCGCCATGGCAGGGTTCGCTCGGCGTCGGCGAGGCGACCCGCAGCGCGGCGTACGAGGCTTTCGCCGCCGCTGCCCGCCTGCCGCTGGCGCCCGCACCGGCGGGCGAGTCGCCAGCGACGACGAGCGACGACGCCGCGCCGCCACTGGGCTACGCGCTGGCGCAACTGCACGGGGTCTATATCCTGGCGCAGAACGCAGCCGGCCTGGTGGTCGTCGACATGCACGCAGCACACGAGCGCATCCTCTACGAGAAGCTCAAGCGCGCGCTCGAACAGCAGCGACTGGCAGCGCAGGCGCTGCTGATTCCGGCCGTCTTCAGCGCCGACGAGATCGACGTCGCCGCCGCCGAAGAGCATTCGACGACGCTGCAGCGGCTCGGCTTCGACATCGCGCCGGTCGGTCCGCGGCAACTGGCGGTGCGCAGCGTCCCCGCGCTGCTGCTCGCCGCCGATCCGGCCGCTCTCGCGCGCTCGCTGCTGGCCGAACTGCGCGAGCACGGGGCGACCGAAATGGCGACGGCGCAACGCAACGAGTTCCTCGCCAGCATGGCCTGCCAGGGCGCGGTGCGCGCGCGACGACTGCTCTCGGTCGCCGAGATGAACGCCCTCCTGCGGCAGATGGAGGAGACCGAGCGCTCCGACCATTGCAACCACGGCCGGCCGACCTGGATGCAGCTCAGCATGACCGATCTCGACCGTCACTTCCTGCGCGGCCGGTGAGCGCATCGGCAACGCCCACGGCGCAGCTGCCGCCGGCGATCCTGCTGCTCGGCCCGACCGCCAGTGGCAAGACGATGGCGGCAATCGAGATCGCCCGCCGCTTTCCGGTCGAGTTGATCAGCGTCGACTCGGCGCAGGTCTTTCGCGGCATGGACATCGGCACCGCCAAGCCCGACGCGGCAACGCTGGCCGCGTTCCCGCACCGGCTGATCGACCTGATCAGCCCCGAGGAGAGCTACTCGGCAGCCCGCTTCCGCGTTGACGCGCTGGCGGCGATGGCCGCGGCGACGATGCGCGGCCGGGTGCCGCTGCTGGTGGGCGGCACGATGCTCTACTTCAAGGCCCTCTGCGAAGGCCTCGCCGAGCTGCCGGCAGCCGACCCGGCAACGCGGGCGCGCATCGATGACGAAGCGGCAACCCGCGGCTGGCCGGCGCTGCACGCCGAACTCGCCGCCGTCGACCCGGCCACGGCGGCGCGCCTGCACAGCACCGACGCGCAGCGCATCCAGCGCGCGCTCGAGGTCTTTCGTCTCAGCGGCCAGCCGCTGTCGCGCCTGATCGCCGCCAGCCGCCAGGCAGCGCCACCTTACCGCCTGCTGGCCATCGGCCTCGTGCCGAGCGAGCGCGCTGTCCTGCATCGGCGCATCGCCGAGCGTTTCGATGCCATGCTGGCCGCCGGGCTCGAGGGCGAGGTCGAGTCGCTGCGCGCCCGCTACCGGCTGCACGGCGGCTTGCCGTCGATGCGCTGCGTCGGCTATCGGCAGGTGTGGGAAGTGCAGAACGGCCTCGCACCGCGCAGCCAACTGCGCGACCGCGGCATCTACGCCAGCCGCCAGTTGGCCAAGCGGCAGATCACCTGGCTCGGCAACAGCCTGCGGCCGCAGGTGATCGACTGCCTGGCGCCCGACCTGCCGGGCTCGCTCGACCGTCTGCTCGGTCCGTTCCTCGACTGAAGATCAGGCGCCCGGTTGCCGCAAGCGGTCGAGTCGCAGCCGCTGCCGTTCGTCGAAGAGGCGCCGGGCAGCCAGGCTGACCGCCACAATGGTGCCGAAACCGGTTCCGGCGGCAATCAGGAACATCACCAGGATCTGGTATTTCACCGCTTCCACCGGTGGCGTCCCGGCGAGAATCTGGCCGGTCATCATTCCCGGCAGGCTGACGATGCCGGCAGCCGACATGGCGTTGACGATCGGAATCATGCCGACGCGGATCGCCTCGCGGCGGCTGTCGGCGATCGCCCGTCGCCAGTCATGACCGAGCGCCAGCCGGCTGTCGATGATCTGCCGCTTGTCGGCCGCATCCTGCGTCAAGCGGTCGAGCCCGAGCGAGATGCCGTTCATCGTGTTGCCGAGAATCATGCCGAGCAGCGGGATGGCGTACTGCGGCGCGTACCAGGGGTCGCTGCCGATGACCAGCAGCAACGCCAGCACGGTCACGGAGAACGACGAGACGAACATCGACAGGGTGCCGACAGCGAAACCCCAGGCGCCGACGAACCGCCGCTTCTGGCGAACCATCACCTCGCGGCCGGCGACCGCCAGCATCACCGTCGCCAGCAGCCCGACCCAGAGTGGATCGGCGTTGGCAAAGAGAAGCTTGAGCACGAGGCCGATGAGCAGCAGCTGGACGGTGCTGCGCGCGGCCGCAACCAGCAGTTGTCGCTCGCTGCCGATCCGCAGTTGGTGCGACAGGCCGGCAAGCGCCAGGATCAGCAGCGCGGCAAGCGCGAGATCGAACAGCGAGAGGGCGATGACGTTCATCGCCACCCGTTCGCGCGCAGTTGGCCGTTGTCGAGGGTGAAGCGGCGCTGCGCAACCCGCTCGATCTGCCCCACGTCGTGGCTGACCCAGAGCAGCGCCGCCTGCCGCTGCAGCCGGTAGTCGGCAAGCAGCGATTCGACCCGCAGCGTGTTCTCCTGATCGAGGCTGCCGGTCGGCTCGTCGAGCAGGAGAACCGCCGGCGCCTGCATCAGCGTGCGCAGCAATACCAGGCGCTGCCGCTCGCCGGTCGAGCAGCGGGCGACCTGCCAGGTCATCGCCGCGGCCGGCAGGTCGAGCCGCGCCAGCCAGTCGTCAGCGACGCCATGTTCGAAATGATCGCCAACGAGTTGCGACCACCACTGGCTCTCCGCCGGCACCAACGCCACCGAACGTCGCCACGCCGGTGCCGGCGTCGCCGAACAGGCAGCCTCGTCACAATAGGCTTCGCCCGAGTGCGGATCGAGATCGGCAATCGCCCGCAGCAGCAGGGTCTTGCCGCTACCGGATGCACCCGCGAGACAGACGCACTCGGCGGCGGCGACGGACAGCGCCAGCGGACCGACGTGCCGGGCGACGAACTGGTGCAGGCGCAGGCTGGCCAATTTCGTGTTCCCTGATGAGGCGCAGCGGAGCAAGAAAAGGGGCGCCAGCGGCGCCCCCCTGCTCGCGGCACTGCGGAAGACTGGTCAGAGGATCGCCTGGTGGTCGACAGACGGTGCCGACCCGCTGGGCTCATAAACCACGTGCGGCCGGCCAACCAGCAGCGGATCGATGGGACCGATCGCCTCGATGTCCTTGCCGGTGTAGTTCAGCTTGTGCAGCACGTAGCGCATCGCGTTCAGCCGCGCGCGTTTCTTGCAGTCCGACTTGACGACGGTCCACGGCGTTTCGGCGGTGTCGGTGTGGAAGAACATCGCCTCCTTGGCCTTCGTGTAATCGTCCCACTTGTCGAGCGACGCGAGATCGATCGGCGACAGCTTCCACTGCTTGAGCGGGTGGACCTCGCGTTCCTTGAAGCGCCGACGCTGCTCCTTGCGACTGACCGAGAACCAGAACTTGATCAGGTGGATGCCGCTGCGCACCAGCGTCCGCTCGACCTCGGGCGTCTGCCGCATGAACTCGTTGTACTCGTCGTCGGAGCAGAAGCCCATGACCCGTTCAACACCGGCCCGGTTGTACCACGAGCGGTCGCAGAAGACGATCTCGCCGGCAGTCGGCAGGTGACGCACATAACGCTGGAAATACCACTGCCCACGCTCCTCCTGGGTCGGCTTCTCGAGCGCCATCACCCGCCCGCCACGTGGGTTGAGGTTCTCGGTGAAGCGCTTGATCGATCCTCCCTTGCCCGCCGCGTCACGACCCTCGAAGATGACCACGACGCGCTGGCCGGTCTCCTTGACCCAGTTCTGCATCTTGATCAGCTCGACCTGCAGGCGGTACTTCTGCTTCTCGTACGCCTTGCGCGACATCAGGTTGCGGTAGGGATAGGAGTTGTTGTCGCGCCAGCCGCTGGCGAGTTCGTCGTCCGGGCTGGTCGCCGGCTTCGCCGCCGCCGGCTGCTCCTTGCCGAACAGCGCCTTGCGCAGGGCCACTGCATCATCGGGCGACGAGCCGGTCATGATCGCTTCCAGCGTCTTCGCCAGCGACGCGGTGTCACCCACCTTGGCGTGCGCGATGATGTCCTGCAGGGCGACCTTCTTCTGCTCGATCGCCGAGCTGGCGGCCTCGGCAACATCGTAGGCCGCCATGCCGCCCGCCGTATGCGCCGGCGCCACGTCACCGGCGGATGCCCTGCGCGGTTGCGCGGCCCGCGGCGACGCCGAAGCACGCGCCTTGGGTGCTCGTCCCGCCGGCTTGACCGCGGCAGCTTCGGCGGTGCCGGCTGCCGTGCTCACTGCGGTCGCGCTGCTGTCGGTGCCATCGGCGGCTGGCGGCGTTCTTTTCTCCATCTATCTCTCTCCAGTGGAATGTGTTCTGCAGCGGGAAAACGCGTCGGACCATTGTTCGACGTGAGCCGTGATGATAGCGCCGATATGTCAGACAGTTCAATCGCTTGAAGGCAATATGGAGACTCTTTTGCAGACTTTTGCCACGGCGCGCCGGAACGCCTGCGGAAGTGGTACTCGACCGCCGATGCAGCGGCTGGCGCGACCACTGCTGACGACCGTGGACGGACTGGCGGCTGTTCGATCGCATCGCCATGAGCGGCTTCGTCGCCTATACTGCAGCCCTGACCCGGGCGCGCGCTGGCCTGCCCGCCCAACCCGATGGATCGCAACGCGGAGCTTCGCATGTACGCGCAATCGGTCGCTCCCTGCCCGGCGAGGGGAAGCCGCTGCTGGCGACAACTGCTGATCATCGCCGTCTGCCTGCTCGCGATGCTCTCCTGCGCCCCACCCGAACCGGTGCGGATCGGCTTCCTCGGCGGCCTCTCGGGCCGCGTCGCCGACCTCGGGATCGGCGGCCGCAACGGCGCCATTCTGGCGGTCGAGCAGCGCAACCAGCACGGCGGAATCAATGGCCGGCCAATCGAGCTGATTGCCGAAGACGACCGGCAGGACGCGGAGATCGCGAAACAGGCGGTCGTCCGCCTGCTCGCCCGCCCGGTCGAGGTGATCATCGGCCCGATGACCAGCGCCATGGCCATCGCCGTCGTGCCACAGGTCAACGCCACGACGGTACCGCTGATCTCGCCCACGGTCACGACCAACGCGCTCACCGGCATCGACGACCAGTTCTTCCGCGTCGTCGCGCCGACCGCCCGGCACGTCTTCAAGTCGGCCGACTACCATTATCGGCAACTCGGACTGCGACGCGTGGTGCTGGTCTGCGATCTGCGCAACAAGGCCTACGCCGAGAGCTGGGCAGGAGACTTCCGCCGCGCTTTCATGGCTCTCGGCGGCAAGGTCGTCGGCGAGATCGGTTTCGCCGCCGACGACGCGCTGTCGACGCTCGCAGCCCGTACCCTCGCCAGCAGGCCGGACGGGGTCGTGATCATCGCCAACTCGGTCGACACCGGCCTGCTCGTGCAGCAGATCCGGTTGCGTGACCGCAAGGTTCAGCTCGCCACCGCCGAATGGGCAGCCACCGAACGCCTGATCGAGCTCGGTGGCCGGGCGGTCGAAGGCGTCGTCGTCGCGCAGTATGTCGATCGGCAGAGCGGCGCGCCGGCCTACCTCGCCTTTCTCCAGGCGTATCGCGAGCGCTTCGCCCATGAACCGGGTTTCGCCGGGCTGACCGCTTTCGACGCCACCAATGTGGCACTCGACGCACTCGCCAGCAGGCACAAGCAACAGACGCTGAAGCAGGCGCTGCTCACGCATGGCGAATTCGTCGGCGCACAATCGCTGATCCGCTTCGACGCCAGCGGCGATACCGAGCGCGACACCTTTCTTTCCCGCATCCAGGACGGCACGTTCCACTCCCTGCCGTAGATCGCCGCCGGCGCCAGCGCTGCGTGCGGTCCTTGCCCACTCCGCTCCGCAGGCAGAAAAGCGACGGTCGACAGCGGCTGCCGGGTTTAACATGGCGGGCATGGTTCGTTCCCTTCGTTTCTGGCTGGTGCTGGCGCTGGCGGCAGTCGTCGTCACCGCCACCGTCGCGGTCGTCGTCGTCCTCGTCGCCGTCCTCCTTCCCCGCCTCAACGATCAGGTCGAGAGCAACAACCGCGCGCTCGGCATCTCGCTCGCGCGGCAGGTAGACGACTTCCTGCGCGATTCGGCAGAGGTCGTGATCCGCCTCGCCAGTGAGGTGGAAGCCGGACCACACGCCTCAGCCGAGCGCGTCCGCGTTCTCCTCGACACGCTGGCACATGCGCACCCGCCGCTGGACGCGCTCTACCTTCTCGATGCACAAGGGCGGGTGAAGGAAGTCGGGCTGCCGCGCGAACGGCGGCGGCAACGTCGCGAACTGGTCGGACTCGACTTCTCGGCGCGTGCCTTCGTCCGCGCGGCAGGGCCTGCCGGCAGCCCGCTGTGGTCCGACAGCTACCTGTCGCAGCGCGGCAGGATCGTCGTCGCCGTCACCGTACCCTTGCGCCCGGCCGTTTCGCTCGCCCGCGACGAACGCTGGTCGCTGGTCGGTGAACTCGATCTCGAGAGCCTCTCCGCTCACATCGCCGAGCTTGGCGAGGGCGGCAGCCTGCTGACGATCATCGTCGACCGCCTCGGCCAAGTGGTCGCGCATCCGGATGCCGCTTCCGCCACACGCCAGGAGAACCTGGCGCAACTGCCGCTGGTCAAGGCCGGCCTCGCCGGTCGCTTCAACACCGAGTGTTTTTCGCTCGCGGGCAAGGAATACATCGGTACGGTGACGCCAGTGGGCAATTCCGGCTGGCTGACGCTGGTCGCGCAGCCGGAAGAACTGGCCTTCGCCACCATGCGTACGACCTTGCTCGGAGTCGCTGCCGGATCGGCCATCGCACTCGTGCTCGCCGTGCTCGCCGCCCTGTTCCATGGCGAGCGACTGGTGCGGCGGATCGGAGCCTTCAACCGACATCTGCAGGCGATCGCCGACGGCGACTACAGCACCACCCTGCCTGCGTCGCGGGCCCTCGAGCTGGCCAGCCCGGCGAGCAACCTGCAGCGAATGGCGGGCGCCGTCCTCGAGCGAGAGGCGACGATCATCGCCTCCGAAGAGCGCTATCGCGCCCTCTTCAGCGACGCACCACTGGCTTACCAGTCGGTCGACGTCAACAGCCTGCGGCTGGTCGAGGTCAATGACGCCTGGCTCAGCCTGCTCGGCTACGGCAACGCCGAGGTGGTCGGTCGACCGCTCACCGATTTCCTCAGCGACGAGTCGAAGAAGCGGCTGGCCGAGGTCTTTCCCGCTTTCGTCGCCAGCGAGCGCATCGGCGACCTCGGCTGCGAATTCCACCACAAGGATGGCCGAACCATCACGGTCCTGATCAACGGGCGCATCCACCGGGGTCCGGATGGCCGGGCGCGTACCCATTGCATCCTCACCGACGTCAGCGAGCGCAAGCGCAGCGAGGAAGCGCGGCAACGCGCGGCATCGTTGCTGGAGCATCAGGCGGCACGTGCACTGGCGATGCTCGATCTGCCCAAGGCAGCCGAAAGGATGTCCGAAGGCGAGTTCATCCAGCATGGCCTGGCGGAGGTCGAGAGACTGACCGGCAGCCACCGGTCCTTCGTCCATTTCTTCGCCGACGAGCCGCAGACCGCGGCCGAGGTCACCTGGTCAAATGCCACCCGTGACAGCCTGCCACCGGCGATCAGCGAAAGACTGTGCTCCGGCACGCTGGCCGGGATCTGGAAGGAAACACTGCAGCGTCGTGCGCCGGTACTCTACGAGGGTCGTCAGGCCGTCCTCGCCGCCAGCCCGCCGGCGGCCAGTGCCGGCCTGGAGCGGCTGATCAGCGTGCCGGTGATCGAAGGTGGCGTCGGCCGCATGATGCTCGGTGTCGGCAACAAGGCCGAAGCGTACAGCGAGCACGAGATCGAGACCGCCCGTCTGCTCAGCCAGGACATCTGGCGAATCGTCAACCAGCACCGCACCGAGCAGGCGCAGCGGCTCGCAGCCACCGTCTTCTCGGCCAGCAGTTCGGGCATCTGCGTCACCGATGCCGGGCAGCGAATCGTCTCGATCAACCCGGCCCTGACGACGATCACTGGCTACGGCAGCGACGAGATCATCGGCCGCACGCCGCGTCTGTTCTCCTCGGGCCGGCAGCAGGTCGGCTTCTATCGCGAGATGTGGAAGGACATCCAGAGCGCTGGCGCCTGGAGCGGCGAGATCTGGAATCGGCGCAAAAACGGCGACGTCTTCCCTGCCTGGCTGACGGTCACCGCCGTCACCGGCGGCGAGGGCAAGGTGACGCACTACATCGGCAGCTTCTACGACATCACCGAGCGCAAGCGCTCGCAAGACCACATCCACTTTCTCGCGCACCACGATGCACTGACCCGACTGCCGAACCGCCGCCTGCTCGACGAACGCATCCGCGACGCGATCGGTTGCTCGCGCCGCGAGCAACTGCGTATGGCGCTCCTGTTCCTCGACCTCGACCGTTTCAAGCTGATCAACGACACTCTTGGGCACGACGTCGGCGACCGCCTGCTGAGCCGTGTGGCAGAGATCCTCAGCAGCGTTCTCGGCGAGCAGGAGACCGTCGCGCGGCTGGGCGGCGACGAGTTCGTCATCGTCGTTCCCGGACTGGCCGACGTGGCGCGCGCAGCGCGGCTGGCGAGCCGGCTGATCGAGGTGGTGTCGGCACCGCAACTGATCGACGAACTGCCATTCCAGGTCACGCCGAGCATCGGCATCAGCGTGTACCCCGACGACGGCGAGGATGCACCGACCCTGTTGCGCAACGCCGACACGGCGCTTTATCACGCCAAGGAACGGGGGCGGAACAACTTCCAGTTCTTCACCCCGGCAATGAACGAGGCGCTGCGCGAGCGGGTGGCCATCGAACAGGATCTCCGCCTGGCGATCGAAGGCGACCAGTTCGAGCTCTTCTACCAGCCGCAGGTAAACAGCCGCAATGGTTGCGTCGTCGGCTGCGAGGCGCTCCTGCGCTGGCACCACCCGCAACTCGGCCTGGTGGCACCGGGCCGCTTCATCGCTGTCGCCGAGGAGACGGGGCTGATCGTCGCCATCGGCGCCTGGGTCCTGGAGCAGGCTTGCCGACAGGCGCGCGCGTGGTGCGACGCGGGTCACAGCGGCGTGCGCATCAGCGTCAATCTCTCGCCGCGGCAACTGCAGCAGGCCGACATCGCCGAACGCATCGCTGCGACGCTCGAGGCCTGGCGGCTGCCCGCCAGCAGCCTCGAGATCGAACTCACCGAGAGCATGCTGATGGCCGACCCGGTGAGCGCCAGCGCGCTGTTGCACCGCCTCGCACACCTCGGCGTCCGTCTGGCGATCGACGACTTCGGTACCGGCTACTCCAGCCTCGCCTATCTCAAGCGCTTCCCGGTCGCACGGCTGAAGATCGACCGCTCGTTCGTGCGCGACCTGACGACCGACGCCAATGATGCCGCGATCATCGCTGCCGTCGTCGCCATGGCGGCAAGCCTGAACATCGAGGCGGTCGCCGAGGGTGTCGAGACGGTCGAGCAACTGCGCTTCCTCGAAGCCCACGGTTGCTTCGTGGTCCAGGGTCATCTCTTCAGCCGGCCGCGCCCGGCAGCCGATTTCGCCAGCCTCCACTTCCCCTTGCCGGCAGCGACAGGCTGAGGGGGAGTTGGCGCAGGCATCGTCGCCAGCCGGCTGCCCTACCTGCGCGCAGGAGCGAAGCGACGAAGCGCGCTCCCGGCCCCTGCCACGACAGAGGCCGGCGCGACCCGCTCAGAACATCAGGCGTGCCAGCAGCAGGCCGGTGGTGACGGCAACGCTGGTGGCCACCAGGCCGGGGATCATGAACGAGTGGTTGAGCACGTACTTGCCGATCCGCGTCGTCCCCGAGAGGTCGAAGTTGATCGCGGCGATCAGCGAACCATAGGTCGGGATGAAGAAATAGCCGTTGACCGACGGGAACATCGCGATCAGGAACTGCGGCGGAATGCCGAGCGCGATGCCGAGCGGCATCAGCGCACGGGTCGTCGCTGCCTGGCTGTAGAGCAGCACCGAAGCGAAGAAGAGGCCGAAGGCGAAGGTCCAGGGTGCCGTTTCGGCCCAGTGGCCGATCGCCGGCACGATGACGTCCTTGTGTGCGGCAATGAAGCTGTCGCCGAGCCAGGCCAGCCCGAAGATGCCGATCACGGCGACGACACCGGCGCGCAGCGTGGCGGTCTTCGGCACCTCATCGACGTTTACCCGGGTGAGCATCAGCATGATCGCCGCCACCGCCATCATGACGATCTCGATGACGACCGGCATGCCGAGCGGACCCTTCGCCCCGGGCAACTGACGCAACTCGGGAAAGAAGCCGAAGAGGACGACGAGCGCGACGCCGGCAAGGAAGAGGAAGGCCGACAGCTTCGCCGCCGGCTTCAGCGGCGGCCGCTCGGCCGCCGTCTGCGGCACCGGGATCAGTCCCGCCTGCAGCCGCGCCTGATACTCGGCATCGTCGCGCAGGTCCTTGCCGACGAACATCGAGACGATCGCCGCCGCGACGACGCCGGTCAGGGTCGCCGGCACACAGATCATCAGGATCTGCGGCAAGCCCCACTGGCTCATCCCCTTCTCGGCAAAGAGACCGATCATCGCCGCCGTCGCCGCCGCCACCGGGCTGGCGGTGATCGCCTGCTGCGAGGCGATGGTCGCGATCGCCATCGGTCGCTCCGGGCGGATGCCGTTCTGGTGCGCCGTCTCGTAGATCACCGGCAGCAGCGGATAGACGATGTGTCCGGTGCCGGCAACGAAGGTGAAGCTCCAGGTGGTCAGCGGTGCGACGATGGTGACGTATTTCGGGTTGGCGCGAATGATGCTCTCGGCCACGCGCACCAGATAGTCGATGCCACCGGCGGCGTCCATCACCGACGCCGCCATGATCACCGCGAGGATGATCAGCATGACGTCGATCGGTGGCGAGGTCGGCGTGACGCCGAAGCCGACGACCAGCAGCAACAGTCCGACCGCCCCCCAGAGGCCGAGTCCGACGCCGCTGTAACGCGCCCCCATCCAGATCGCCGCGAGGACGACGACGAACTGCAGGGCAATGCTGATGCTCATGTTCCGTTCTCCAGTCTGCCGCCGCAGCGGCGTCGATCGCGGCCGCCGCGGCCGATGCCGCGGCGCCGGGGTTGCGGCACGGCGAGCCTGCCGCCGGATTCACTCGCTTTGCGGACTGATCAGGTTCTCGAAGGAGAAGATCTCGTCCCACTGCTCCTGGCTCAACAGCTTGCGCTCGCCAACGACGATCTGCTGCAGCGACTTGCCGCTCTCGTAGCCCTCGCGGGCGATCTCGGCGCATTGTTTGTAGCCGAGGGTCGGTTTCAGAACGGTGACGATGCCGAGCGAATTGAGCACCATCTGCCGCGTGTGCTCGGCGTTGGCGGAGATCCCGTCGACGCAGTTCACGCGCAGGCTGGTGACCGCGTTCTCCATCGTGAAGATCGAGGTGAACAGGGCGAAGGTGATCACCGGCTCCATCACGTTGAGCTGCAACTGGCCAGCCGACGCCGCCAGCGTCACCGTCAGGTCGAGGCCGATCACCAGGAAGCTGGTCTGGTTGACCACCTCCGGGATGACCGGATTGACCTTGCCCGGCATGATCGACGACCCCGGCTGCATCTGCGGCAGGTTGATCTCGTTCAGGCCGCAACGCGGGCCGGAGGCGAGCATGCGGATGTCGTTGCAAATCTTCGTCAGCTTGGCGGCGGTGCGTTTGAGCACGCCCGACAACTGGACGTAGGCACCGGTATCCGAGGTCGCCTCGACGAGGTCGCCGGCGAGGATGAAGCGGGTACCGGTCAACTCGGAAAGATGGCGCGTCGCCAGCTCGGGATAGCCGGGCGCCGCCGTCACCGAGGTGCCGATCGCCGTCGCCCCGAGGTTGATCTCGTGCAGCAGTTGCCGCACCTCGGCGAGGCGGCTCACTTCCTCGCCGATCGTCGTCGCCCAGCCATTGAACTCCTGCCCGAGTGACATCGGTACGGCGTCCTGCAGGTGTGTCCGCCCCATCTTCAGCACCCGGTCGAACTCGTCGGCCTTGCGGCGGAAGGCTTCCTGCAACAGCCGCAGTGCGTCCATGTAGCTCGCCAGGCGCAGGATCAGCGCCAACCGGAAAGCGGTCGGATAGACGTCGTTGGTCGACTGCCCGTAATTGACGTGATCATTCGGATTGAGGTACTGATACTCACCCTTGCGATGCCCGAGGCTCTCCAGTGCCAGGTTGGCGATCACCTCGTTGGCATTCATGTTGGTCGAGGTGCCGGCACCGCCCTGGATGAAATCGGTGACGAACTGATCACACAGTTCGCCGGCGATCAGCCGGTCACAGGCGCCGGCAATGGCATCGGCGAGACGCGCATCGAGCACGCCGAGGTCACGGTTGGCCAGCGCCGCCGCCTTCTTGACGTAGCCGAACGCCTTGACGAAATACGGCTCGGCCGACATCGGGATGCCGGTGATGTGGAAGTTCTCCTTGCCGCGCAGCGTCTGCACGCCGTAGTAGGCGTCGTCCGGCAGTTCCTTCTCGCCCAGAAAATCCTTCTCGATTCGTGCCATCGCGATTCCTTTCAGTTGATCGACCCGGTTGTTGATGCGACCCACTCATTCTAGTCGACCAGGCCCGCCGACGATCCCAAGCCCTGGTCAGTCTGCGCCCGCGGCCCGGCGATGTGCCGAGTCAGCGCCGGCGACTGCATCCACTGCCGACGATCCAGCGTATCCAGGAAAGGCGGTGGCTGACGGGCACTGTCTGCCACCGCCGGGGCGCGCAGATCACGGCACACGACATTTGGCCTGGCTGGCGGCATGCTGCAGAATGCCGCCAGCCAGCACAACGGACAGAGCAGCCGATGGACTACACCGACAACTCGACCGCCGATCCACCCGCTGCCAGCGCGGTGCCGCCGCCGCTTGCCGCCGCTGGCTGCCCACTGCCACCGGCAGCCGACGATGCGCGACTGCTGGCCGTGGTCGCCCGCGTCGTCCGCCAGGACGAGCAGGCACTGGCCGAACTCTATGACGCGCTCGCCGGACGCGTCTACGGACTCGCACTGCGCATCGTGCGCCAGGTGCAGACCGCCGAGGAAGTCACCGAGGATACCTTCTGGCAGATCTGGCGACAGGCACCGCGCTTCGATCCGTTGCGCGGCAGCGTGACGGCCTGGGTGCTGACGATCGCCCGCAGTCGCGCACTCGACGCCGTGCGCCGCCGCGATCCCGCCGAGCCGCTCGACGAAGAGCGTCTGGCGACCGTCGCCGGCGACAGCGACCCGCAGGACCTGCTGCAGGCGGTGCAGCAGCAGCACCGCCTGCACGCGGCGCTCGGCACGCTCGACGCCGTGCCGCGGCAGTTGCTGGCGCTGGCGTTCTTCCGCGGCCTGTCGCACGAAGAGATCGCCAACCAGATGAGCATGCCGCTCGGCACCGTCAAGTCACACATTCGCCGCGCCCTGCTCCGCCTGCGCGATCTTCTCGGCAGCGATGATCCCCGTTTTCCAATGGTGACCCCATGAACCGCGAGCCCACCCCCGCCAGCCAGACAACCGACCACGACGAGCAGGAAGCGCTGCAGCGAATGATCTGCGAAGGACTGGCGCCGATCGCGCTGCCGGCCGCCGACGCCGCCGGACTGCGCAGCCGTCTGTTGCAGCGCGTCGGCAGCAGCGCGCGCCGGCACGCCGGCCTGATCACCGTGCGCGCCGGTGACGGCACCTGGCGCGGGCTCGTCAAGGGCGTCCGCAGCAAACTGCTGCACGCTGGCGCCGACGGCGCCTCGGTGCTGATCGAGCTGGCCGCCGGCGCAACGCTGCCGGTGCACCGCCACCAGCATCTCGAGGAAGGCATCATCCTGCGCGGCTCGCTGCAGCTCGACGACCTGAATCTGGTACCGGGGGACTACCACGTCTCGCCGCCAGGCAGCCGACACGGGCGAATCTCGTCCCGCTCGGGCGGGCTGGCATACCTGCGCGGCAGTTCGCTCGGGAACACCCGCGCCGCTCTCGGTGAACTCATCGGCGGCCTGCTGCCACATGCCGGGCCGGCGGCGCACACCGTCCTCGCCGCCGACGGCGGCTGGGAAATGATCGCCGACGGCGTCGAGCAGAAGATCCTCTGGCGCGCCGGCGCCGTGGTTTCGCGCTTCTACCGCCTGGCTGCCGGCGGCCGCCTGCCGGCGCATGCGCACGACTGCGAAGAGGAATGCATGATGCTCAGTGGCGACGCCTACTTCGGCGACCTGCTGCTGCAGGCCGGCGAGTTCCACTTCGCGCCGGCGGGCAGCGCGCACGGGGAGATCAACAGCGAGCATGGCGCTCTCGCCTTCGTCCGCGGCCACGCCCTCGTACCGTGAGCCGGCCGGGAGCGAGCCAGCGCTTCGTCATGATCAGTCGCTGGCGACTCGAGACGACCGCCGAGCGGCTCTGGCAACTGCTGACGCAGCCGACGCAATGGCCCGCCTGGTGGCCTTGCCTGCGCCGCGTCAGCGAGCTTGCCGCCGGCGACAGCGAGGGCATCGGCGCGTGCCACGCCTTTGTCTGGAGCAGTGGTCTCGGCTACCGCTTGCACATCGTCATGCACACGATGCGCGCCGCGCACGCACGCGAACTCGAGGCGGCTGCCAGCGGCGACCTGCAAGGCATCGGGCTGTGGTTGATCGAGGACGACGGCCCCGGCGCGGTACGCCTCACCTACCGCTGGGATGTCGAACTCGGCCGCCCGTGGATGCGGCTGCTGGCCCCTCTCCTGCGCGGCGTCTTCGCCCGTCGCCACTTCGCGGTGATGGCCAGCGGTGCCGCCGGCATGGCGCGGCAGCTCGGCTGCGGTCTGTCACAGCGCGAGGAGTGGTCGGCGATCAATCGCCTCACTGACGACCCCGACGCTGCCTGAGAGCGACGCGGCCACGCGTCGTCGCAAGCCGCACCGGCAGTTGGTTGTTCCTGCGCCTGTAGCAGCCAGCGCGGCCCTGCCGTGTACCGGCAGCCAGGAGCGGCGCAGCCTGGGCCACCAAGGCTGTGCGGTTGCCGCTGCGCCGGCAGCGAAAACCGGCACTGATTTGAACACTATTTGGCTGAATTAACTCTGATTCCCCTAGCCTTTTGCGGGTCTTCTTCCTATACTGGCGGAATAAGAAAAGCCTTCGGATGATTTTGCGAGGAGACACGTCATGAAAATCTGCCTTCCGGGCTTGCTGCCCGAGCAGCTTCTGGTCGATCTGCCGGAGATCGACGCGCAGCACGAAGAGATTTTTTGCCGCATCGAGGCACTGAAGACCGCCTGTTTCGAGAGCAGTCACGTGCCGGTCGACGAGTTCCAGGCGCTCCTCGACTACTTCGCGATGCACTTCGCCACCGAAGAGCGGATGGCTGATGAGGCCGGGCTCGATTTCGTCGACCACGCACGCATCCACGAGGACACCCTGCGCCTGCTCGGCCGTGCACTCGGCGAAGTGCTTCGTGGCGCGCGGGACGCGCACTCCTTCCTGCGCTACTGCGAGTACTGGTTCGAGCGGCACATCAGCGAAGACGACCGTCTCTTCATCAGCAACCTGCAATCATCGAACTTCATGCCATCCCCCGGCTTCTGGCAGAACGGCGAGCGCGAGGCGCGTGCCTGACTGCGCCCGACCGCCGGCCGGATAGCCGCCAGCGAGCCACATTGGCCACTGGCATCCCCGACTCTCCCTGCCGCGTGACGACCCCTGCTGCGGCCGGACACCTGTCCCGTCGAGACGCTACCGTTCCGAGCGGGTGACGGCCGCCAACTGCACGAGGTATTCCTGATGCACCGGCAGGCTCAACGCGTTGGGCCGCACGGCCTTGACGGCAGCGACGGCAGCATCCTGCGACCAGCCCCGTTCGAGCAGGATCTGAGCCGCCATCAGGCCGGTGCGTCCCGAACCACCCTTGCAATGAATGGCGACCCGCTTGCCGCCGTCCAGCAGCCGGTGCACGGCATCACGTTGCGCCTGCCAGGCGGCAGCAAAATCCGCCGCCGGCGCGTGATCGTCCTCGATCGGCAGGTGAAACCACTGCAGCCCACGCTGCGCGCACAGCTCGCCGAGCGTGCCGACGCCGTTGCTCGCCATTTCGCCACTCGGCATCAGCGTCAGCAGGGCCGCCGCACCGGCAGCCTGCAGTTGCTCGACCGCCGCCGCCGCGTCGACGCCGCGGGTTCCCGGGCAAGGTGTGAGGATGAAGCCGGCGCTGCCCTGGTTCAGTGGCAGCAGGTCGGAGGGATGAGTAGCGTTCATGGCGTTGGCTGTCGGTGAGGGTTGGACGCTGACCCGCCGGCGAGAGGCGACGGCGGAGGGTGGCGGCACGCGTCGGTCACCCGCCATGCCGCTGCGGATTCTACCGGACTTGAAGCGCCGCGGTCAGTGCCGGATACTTGCCTCCAACCGCCACCGGCTCGGCTCGGCTGCCACTTTCGACAAGGAGGACAGATGACCGGACGTTTCCTGCCGCAGGCACCGCGACCGATCCGCTGCCGGGTGCCCGTGCTGGCTGCCCTTGTCCTGCTGTTGGCCGGCATCTGGCCGCTCGCTGCAGCAGCGCAGGTCTTCGCCAGCGAACTGCAGCGTTTCCGGCTGCGCATCGTCAGCGAGGGCCTCGAACATCCGTGGGGACTCGCCTTCCTGCCCGACGGCCGGATGCTGGTCAGCGAGCGTCCCGGGCGCCTGCGGCTGATCGACGCCAGCGGCAGGCTCGACCCCGAGCCCGTCCGCGGGCTGCCACCGGTGGCGGCATTCGGCCAGGGCGGACTGCTCGACGTCGCGCTGCATCCCCGCTACCGTGACAACGGCTGGATCTATCTCTCCTACGTCGGCGAGGGGCCGGGCGGATACGGTACGGAGGTCCTGCGCGGCCGGCTGCAGGGCAGGACGCTGCACGACGTACAGATCCTTTTCCGCATGCGTCCCAAGTCGGGTGGCGGGCAGCATTTCGGCGCACGTCTGGTCTTCGATCGGCAGGGATTCCTCTTCATCACCCTCGGCGATCGGGGCGAGATGCAGCGGGCGCAGCGGCTCGACGATCATGCCGGGTCGGTCATCCGCCTGCACGACGACGGCAGCGTGCCGGCGGACAATCCCTTCGTCGCCCGGCCCGGCGCGCTGCCCGAGAAATTCACCCTCGGCAACCGCAACATCCAGGGTGCCGCGCTGCACCCCGACAGCGGCGAACTGTGGACGCACGAGCACGGGCCGCAAGGCGGCGACGAGATCAACCTGATCCGTGCCGGCAGCAACTACGGCTGGCCGGTCATCACCTACGGCAGGAACTATGGCAGCGGAACGCCGATCGGCGAAGGGACCGCGAGGCCCGGAATCGAGCCGCCGCTGCATCAATGGACGCCGTCGATCGCCCCCTCGGGAATGGCTTTCTACACCGGCGAGCGCTTCCCGCACTGGCGCGGCAACCTCTTCGTCGGCGCCCTGCGCGACCAGATGCTGCTGCGCCTGCAACTCGACGGCGCGCGTGTCGTGCATCAGGAACCGCTGTTGAAGAACACCATCGGCCGCATCCGCGACGTCCGCGCCGGCCCCGACGGCTTCATCTACGTTCTCACCGACAGTCCGCGCGGCGTCGTCGCGCGTCTCGAGCCGCTGCCCTGATGCGCCCGGCTGCGGCTCCGCGGGTCGCCGCTCGTCGCTCGTCGCTCGCGGCGGCAGCGATGACGCGGCTGCCGCTCACCACCGGCGACGGCCAGCGATCGCGCAGCAACCCGACCGCCATCGCGCGCCAGGCACCTGGCGCCGCGACGGCGACGACCGGCGACTTCGACTGCCGCAGTTGCGGCGCCTGCTGCGCCAGCTTCCGCGTCTCGTTCTATTGGGCCGAAGCCGCCGTCCTGGCCCTCCCCGACGAACTGGTCGAGCAGCTTTCGCCCTGGCACGCCTGCCTCGCCGGCAGCAACTCCTCCGCTCCCCGCTGCCGGGCGTTGCAGGGCGAGATCGGCAGCCGCGTCCGCTGCACTGTCTACGCACAACGGCCGTCGCCCTGCCGCGAGCTGCAGCCCGGCGACGATCGCTGCCGCCGCGCCCGGCAGCGCCACGGACTGCCACCGCTCGTCGGACTGCCCCCGGCCGCAAGCAATCGCTGAGCAGTCGGCCCCTGCGCCGCCAGCGACGGCCGACGGCCGACGGCCGAGCGCTCCCACGCCGGCCATCCCGGGCGCCCGCGACGAGCGATGGCGAATGTCCCCGTGGCATCCTATACTGGGTAACAGCCGCGCGACGACCGCCAGCAGCAGACGTGGCGCACACGACCACCCGCGCAGGCAACAGGCTGCCGCGGCGACCGTCCACCACCGACCGCGACCACTGCCGGAGAAACCGATGCCCGCTGCCAGCGATACCCCGCCAGGTGCCACCGATGCCGCCGCGCCAGCAACACCGCGACCGCCGGGCCGCCTGCGGCTGGCGATGGGCCTGCTGCCGGCGCTGCTCGGCACCGCCATCGCCAACAACCCCTCAACCGCTGCCGACGGCGCCGCCAGCACCTACGCCGCCGCCCGCCAGCGAATGGTCGACCAGCAACTGATCGCCGACTGGCGCGGCATCAGCAACCCGCAGGTCCTGCGGGCGATGGCAACGGTACCGCGGCACGAGTTCGTGCCGCCGGAGATGCGGCCGAGCGCCTATGAGGACCACCCGCTGCCGATTGGTCACGGCCAGACGATCTCGCAACCCTACATCGTCGCCTTCATGACCGAGCAACTGGCACCGCAGGCGGGCGACCGCGTCCTCGAGATCGGCACCGGATCCGGCTATCAGGCCGCGATCCTCGCCGGCCTCGTGCGCGAGGTCTACAGCATCGAGATCGTCGAGCCGCTGGCGAAACGCGCCACCGCCGACCTGGCGCGGCTCGGCTATCACAACGTGCGCGTGCGCCACGGCGACGGTTACCAGGGCTGGCCCGAGGCCGCCCCGTTCGACTCGATCATCGTCACCTGCGCCCCCGACCACGTGCCGCAGCCGCTCGTCGACCAGCTCCGCGAAGGCGGCCGCATGGTCATCCCGGTCGGCGATTTCGGCGACCAGAACCTCTTCCTGCTCAGAAAGCGGGGCGGCCGGCTCGAGCGTGAGCGTATCCTGCCGGTGCGATTCGTGCCGATGACCGGTACCGCCGAGAGCCACCAGCGCTGAACCGGGATCACCCCGCCGGCTGGACCGACCAGACCGCTGACGCGGCGCTACCGGCAAAGAGTCGTTCAGCCTTTCTTGCTTGCCTCGATCTGCTGCCGAATCCGTTCGATCTCGAGGCGCCTGGCCTCGGGCGAACCCCACGGAATCGCCCGCTGCGCGGCGCCGGCGCTCGCCGCCTCGCGTTGCGCCTGTAGCGCCTGGGCCTTCGCCAGGCGCGCCTCCTCGCGCGCGCGCTCGACCGCCAGCAGGCGCTCGGCGGCGATCGGCGGGCTGCGTGCCGGCAGGCCGGCCAGTGCGAGGAGGCGGTCGATCGCCTTCTGCACACTGTCCCATTCGCCGTGATCCCAGTGTGAGACCTCGCTGATCAGCGGCAGATTGAGGGCTGAGATGACCGGCAGCCAGACCTCTTCCTCGCCCTGACTGCGACGCACCGAGAGGCCGGGATCGAGCTGGTACCAGCCTTGCTGCAGGCGCCGGAACAACCCCCGGTTGTAGGCGTAGTCGCGGTCGATCTCGTTGCGCGCCAGCACCGAGGAAAGGTACGGCCGCCGCCGGCGTTCGGGGCGGACGATGTTGGCCGGCAGGTGCTGCCAGGCATCGAGGATGTCCTTCGCCTCGAAGGCCCCCATGCGGCGACGCTGCGGGTACGTGAAGCGCGACTTGAAGAGCACCCAGAGCGTCTGGAAGAGCGAATACTCGGCCAGGTGGCGGTCGAGGCGGACCAGCCGGTCGCCGGTCCGCAGGTCGATGCTGGCCGGAGCGAGCCGCTCATAGAGCGCGGCGAGCGGGCCGGTCGCGAAGGCCGGATCGCGGAAGCCCTCGCGCAGCGCCCAGTGCAACGCGTTGTAACCATACTGGTCGACGGCATCGCGGGCGGCACCGCGTTCGAGCAGGGCCTCGACGAGCGGCAGGTTGCCGGCCGCCGCCGCCGCCATCAGCGGCGTCTGGTTCATCGGCAGCCGATGCTCGATGCCATACTGCTCGCACTGCTTGAGGATGTCCTTGAACTGGCGGGCGAAGTAGGGTACGTAGGTCTTGCGGCCAAAGGTCGCGCGCTGCTTCGGGAAGTTCACCGCCTGCTCGAAGCGCGCCTCGACGGCCAGCCAGGCAGCCAAGTGCGGCTCGTCATGGCAGGTGGCGTACTCGTAGAGTTGCTGTTTCATCTTCGCGCCCGGCGCCCGTTCGCGGAACACCTTCTGCAACAGCTCGACGAGCTTCTCCCCGTTGAGCACCGGCCACGGCACCGGCGCCTGCTTCAGGATCGTCCGCCGGATCGCTTCCGCCTGCTCCTGCTTGCCCTGCAGTTCGAGCTTGCGCGCCTCCTTCTGCCAGTCCTCGAGCGTCGATTTCTGCGCCGCGACGCTGAGCTGGCCGACGCTCAGGCCGAGCAGTCCGACGAGCGGATGCGCGCTGTCCGACTCGATCACATAGACGTTGCGGATGGCGCGCGTCAGCGCCACATAGAGCGCATTGACGAAGAACTTGTAGACCTCGAGCGACTTGTCGCTCTTGTCCTTCGCCCGCCGGTAGTCGAGCGTCTCGACCTCGAGGTCGGCAACGGCAACGCCATCGACGATCTCGGCGAACTCGGCACGGTGGTCGGAAATGAAGCGGTAGAGGACGATGTTCTCGTACTCGAGCCCCTTCGCCTCGTGGATCGAGAACAGCAGCGGCGTCGCGAAATGCCGGCGCGCCTCGATCTTGTCCTCGTCGCGCATGACCAGTACGGCGAACTGCGTCGACTGGCGGATCTTCTGGTCGAGTTCGCGCTTCGTCGCTTCCTTGTCGGGGATCAGCGCAACTTGGCCCGCGTCGCCGCCGACCGCCTGGACGAGGAAGTTGCTCTCGCGGTCGATCGAACCGAAGCGCCGGTGCTTGATCTTCAGCAACTGGTTGGCGACGCGCGTCGCCTCGAGACCATTGCGGAAGTTGGCGCTGAGGACGCGCAACTGCTGCCGCTCGGCGAGTTTCGGATCCTTCCAGAACAGGCTCTTGACCTGGCTCCAGGAGAAGAAGTTGGGGTGGACGATCTGGTTTGAATCGCCGCAGAGCAGGAAGTGGCCCGGTTTCTTCAGCGTCTTCAGGACCAGCGCAAGCTGCACGGTGGTGATGTCCTGCACCTCGTCGATGACGACGAAGTCGTAACGCGGCGCCGCCAGCGCCTGCCATTCCTGGGCGACGAGGTTGAGGTCGTAGAGCTTCGCCTCGGCGAGCCAGGCGCGATACTTTTCGAACAGTTCGTAGAGTCGCTCGCGCTGCTCGACGGCAAAGATCGACTGCCGGACGCCGAGTGCCAGGTAGTCTTCGCGACTCAGGATGCCGCCGGCGCCGGCCGCCAGGACACCGCGAATCTCCTCGAACACCTGATGCCCGTCGAACTCGCGGAACGCCTGCCGCATGCGCGCGAACCAGCCGGCGAAGTCGCGCCAAGTCGCCTCGCGGCCGGCTGGCACGCGGATCGACTCGACGAACTCGCGATACGACAGGAAGACCGCTTCCTGTGCGGCATGCTCGAAGCCGTTGGCGTAATAGAGATCACGGGCGCCCTGCGCGAGGTAGCTCGAGTGCGTGACGTAGAGCACCTCGCCTTCGGCGTGCTTGAGTTTCTCGAGGGTCAACGCCGTCTTGCCGCTGCCGGCGCTGCCGACGACGATCAGCGGCGCCGGCTGGCGGTAGATCGCCTCCTGCGTGTCGTCGAAGGAGATCGGCTTGTCGAGCAGATGGATCGCCGTCCGTTCCGGGTGCAGGTAGCGGAGTGGCATTGCTTCGCCGACCGCCGTCGCGGCGTCGATGTCGGCGACCCGGCTCTCGTCGATCGCCGCGCCGCGCAGGAAGCGCGACTTGTCGTAATCGTGGTTGGCGATCACCTCGAGCATCAGCGCGCACACCTCGTCGCCATGGCGGACGAGCGAGAAGAGCAGCCGGTCGGCATCGTCGAGGCGGGCGCGGTAGAACTTGCCGTGGCTCAGATTGACCAGTTTCTTCACCTGCGCGGCGCGAAAATCGCCGCGCGCGATGGCCTCCGCCACCTTCCTGTAGCTGGCCCGGACGCGCGTGGTGTCCAGGCCCGAGTATTCGAGTATCTTCACGACTGCTTCCGGCGTGGTGGATGGGAAAGCTGTGCGGCGGCGGCGGCGCGCCCGAACCGGGCGTGCCCGGCGAACGACGACCGCTGGGCCATCGGTGGCCCCAGTCGCCGACAGGCATCGCCATTGTAACGCAGGCCCGCGGCCGTTCTCCCCGGCGGCCGGCTCGCCGGCGCGACGATCGAACTGTCTGCCTCGGCGTATATCTTGGTAATATACGCAAATGATCGATCTGACCCGCATCAGCGGTTTCGACTGGGACGACGGCAACGCGCGCAAGAACGAGAAGCATGGCGTCAGCCAGTCCGATGCCGAAGAAGTGTTCTTCCACCACCCGCTGTTGCTGCTCGCGGATGCGCGGCACAGCGCGCACGAATCGCGCTTCCACGCACTCGGAAACACCCGGCAGGGGCGGACGCTGCACATCACGTTCTCGTTGCGCCATGACGGCACGTTGATCCGTGTGATCTCGGCGCGTGACATGCACCGCAACGAAAGGAGCATTCATGAGCAAGCAGTTCAAGCCGCTGCCAACGTTCCAGGGCGAGGCGGACGAACACGCTTTCTGGGAGACCACGGGAAGCGACTCGACGGAATATCTGGACTGGAGACAGGCCCAGGGCGTCGTCCTGCCGAACCTGAAACCATCGACCAAGACCATATCGCTGCGCCTGCCGCAACATCTGCTCGACGCAATCAAGGCGGCAGCAAACGCGCGCGACGTGCCCTATCAGTCGCTGATCAAGGTGTGGTTGCAGGAGAAGGTGGAACATCACTGAAATGGCAAAGCACCGGCGCGCGCTCTGGCACCGGATGAGTTCCTCTTCCGCGTGCGATCCGGCACGGCCCTGACCCCTGCCGGCATGGACCGTTGCTCCCGATGGCGCCGGCCGGCCTCAGCGCGTGATGACGTAGCCGACTCGCCGGGCATGCTCGGCGAGGTCGAACGCGTTCGGGTCGAAATCGTCGCCGAGCCACTCCCTGGCGTCCTCGTGGTCCTCGGCCGCCGGGTCGCTCCAGGTGGCGATGAGGTCGGCGTAGCCGTACACGCCGCCGCAGTCCTCGGGCGGACACGCCCCCTTGCCGGCGAGCAGCACGGCGCGCGGCGCCACCGGATCGACCGGCAATCGTTTCTCGATGGCGATGCTGTGCCACCAGTCGTCACCGAAGTCGTACCAGTAGCGGAACTTCCGCTGACCCGACAGCCAGGCGCCGAGCATTGCGGTGTCTTCGGGAAGCGCCGGCTCGTCGTCGTCGAACATGCCGTCCGAGTCAACCGGCATTCCTATCCGCAGGCCGGCGACGCGGAATTCGTGCAGGTGGGCATCGTCCCAGCCCATGGCCACCTGGATGACCCGGTGCAATTCCTGGAAACTGAGGTCGTCGTCGACCTCGACGCGGCGCCAGATCGCCGGCCGGAAGCGTTCGAGGGTGATCTTCAGGCGCAGGCGTTCGCGCGGCATGGTCGTTGGCGTGTTCATGGTTGCAGTACCTTGGTCGATTCCTCGCCGAACTGGCTGACGACGCGCACCGCCACACGCCTGCCGGCCCGGAAAGGAATGGGATGGGAAACGAAGCCGTACAGGCGGTCGAAGGCTTCGTCGTCGATCTCGATCTTCAGGGTGTTCTCGAGCTTCCTGCGGGTGCGCGTCTTCGCCACGTCGGACAGGCCGCGCTTCCACTTGTCGAACTCGTCCCGGTCGCCGCCGCAGAAGAACACCTGGCGGACCATGAAGCTGGATCCGTCGTAATCGTCGTCGACCATCCAGTAGGCGATGTCGGCCACCGAGCGCGCCTTGACCTCGTCGCGGATCGGGTCGTAGAGATCGAGACCGCGGATTTCGACGCGGACCGTGTCGCCGTCGCGCTGCAGGGCGATGTCCGGCTCGCCGATGGTGACGAAGGTCGCGGCCTTCCTGTCCTTCCTGGTCAGGCCGGCCTGCAGCAGGTCGTCGTGCATGCGCACCTTGTCGACGCGGAAACTGCCGGCGCGCTGCCTCTGCACGGAATTCTCGACGTCCGACTCGAAGGCGAAGCCGAGAATCAGCAGCCATTGCGCGTCGCCGCGCGCGCGGCAAGCCTTCACCGCGTCGTTCACCGCCTGCCGGCTGACCGGCGCAAACTGCGGGCCGAGGTGGATGTAGGCCTTCTGCTCGCCGTCGGCGGTATCGTAATAGCCCTCGGCGTGCAGCGCGCTGTCGGGCAGCGCATCGACGCGGACGAAGACCGCCATTTCGTTGCGCGCGCCGTTCTTGACGCCGGCAGTCTTCAGGTGCTCGAAGACGCGTTGCTGAAACGCTTCCATCCGCTGGTGGTCGAGGCTCGCCTGCGCGACATCCTCCGGCGCCAGCGGTTCGTAGCTCTGCAGCGTCTCGACCGTGAACGGCCCGGCGACGCGCAGCTTGCCGCGGTCGACCGCCGGCTGGTCGTAGAGCGTCACCTCCTCCGGCGGTTCGTCGTTGGCCAGCGAGCCGAGGGTGATCCGCTGCACCGTCCTGTAGAGGAAGCCGTGCCGCAGGTCCCAGTGCTCGCGCGGCAGCCCCTTCTTCTCGTCCTGCAGCGTGTACCACGGGTAGCTGGCGGTCATCAGCCGCGTCTTGGCGATGTTCAGCGCGACGCGCGAAGTGTCGGTGGTGATCCAGCGGCGGCCCCATTGCTCGGCGACATGGGCGGAGGTGCCGGAACCGCAGGTCGGGTCGAGGACGAGGTCGCCGGGGTCAGTGGTCATCAGGATGCAGCGTTGGATGATCTTGGAGTTGGTCTGCACGACGTACATTCGATCGGGCGCGCCGCCAATGTCGGTCCAGATGTTGTTCAACGGAAAGGCCGGGAAGTCGTCGAAGTAGCGGACATATCGCAAAGCCATGGCCTGGCCATGAACACGCCGCATGGCGACGAGTTTCGCCATTCCCGACTCGTTTGTCTTCCACCGACTCTTGATGTTCGGCAGGAATTCCCGCCCCTCAACCGTGACGGGAAACCAGCAGGCAGCGCCTTCGCCTTTTTCACGGCCGACACTTGCTGACTGGAGGTCCCCTAGTGTCAGGGCGCGTGCCCCTGCCGGCAGCAGTTCCGGGCGCTCGCGTTCCTCGGCAGTCAGGGCGCGGCGCGTACCGTCCGCCAGCTCGACCATGTTGTAATGCTCGCTGCCTTCGCCGCCGAAAGCCTTGGCTTTGTAGAGCTCGCGGTACTTGAGATTGTCCTTGTGCTTGCCGTACCAAAGCAGATAGTCGGCCACGCCACTCAAGTGCGGATTGGTGGCGCTTGTCGTCTTCTGGAGGGTGATGAGCGCGACAAAATTCCCGCTTCCGAACACCTCATCCATCACGCAGCGCACCAGATGCACATTCTCGTCGCTGATCTGCACGAAGCATGAGCCGCTTTCGCTCAGCAACTCCTTCGCCACCAGCAGCCGGTCGCGCAGGTAGCTCAAATACGAGTGAATCCCGAGTTCCCAGGTATCGCGAAACGCCTTGATCACCTCCGGCTCGCCGGACAGGCTGGCGTCGTCGCCGTCCTTGACGTTGCGGTCGTTGAGGCGAATCTGCCAGTTCGAGTTGTACTTGATGCCGTAGGGCGGGTCGATGTAGATCATCTGCACCTGGCCCTTCATCCCCTCACGTTCGAGCAGGCTGGCCATCACCATCAGGCTGTCGCCCTGGATCAGCCGGTTGGCCCAGCGGTCGGCGTGCCGGTAATAGCTCTGCGGCTTGTCGAGTTCGTCGACGTCCTTGTAGTTGGCGAACAGCTCGTCGACGAAGAGATCGGCCTGGTGGTCGGCTTCACGGCGCAGCGTATAGAGGCGCTGGATCAGCTTCTCCGGGGCAATGTGTTCGGTGCGGTAGAGCGAGCGGATGTCGACTTCCAGATGTTCGTCGCGATCAGCGGCGCCGTACTTCTCCAGCCAGTACAGTTCGGGGTCCTGGCCGCGCTGCGTCACCGGGTTGAGCGGCCACGTCGCCTCGGTCTGGCGGGCTGCCGCGCTCTCCTGCTCGCAACCGGCTTCTTCCTGGCTCGGGATGCGCGTGCGTCTGGCGTTGCGGTGCTTCAGGCTGTCGATCTTCTTGTCGGTCATGGCGTGGTCCAGTCTTCGAGCGTCAGGCCGCTGACGCGGTCAAACTCGCCGGTGTTGTTGGTCACCAGGGCGATGCCCAGGGCTTGCGCGTGCGCGGCGATCCACAGGTCGTTGGGGCCGATGATCCGGCCGGCCTTCTCCAGCTCCCCGCGGATTGCGCCGTAGCGTGTGCCGACCCGCTCGTCGACGCCGATCACCGGGATGATCGCCCGCACCCTGGCGAGAATCTCCAGCGAACGGGTCCGCTGTTGCGACTTTTCGGCGCCGAGCACCAGCTCGCCCCAGGTGATGACCGACATGACCGCCTGACCGGGCGGCAAGGCGTCGATGCGCTCCGGCACCCCGGGCTTGGCCTTCTTGTAGGCGATGCAGATGTTGGTGTCGAGAAGGTAGCGGGGCGTCATTCGAAGGGCTCGCGCTGTTCGAAGAGCGGTGGATCTTCCCGGCCGTCGAGGTAGAAATCATCGGGCAGGCTGGCCAGCAGCCGCAGGGCTTCGCCGAGCGTATCCGGGGCGGCATCGATCTCCTCGACGATGCGCCGGATGGCCAGGGTCAACGCCGGCTTGATGTCCGCGATGTCCGTGATCTCGGCAAAGTACCACGGCGGCAGCCCGAGCTGGCTGCGCGCGTTGTTGACGGCCGGCAGCCAGCGTTCGCGTACCGCCCAGCGCTTGAGTTCCTTGTCCTGGTTGAAGCCGCTGATCTCGAGGATCAGGTTGCCCGTGCGCAGCTTCGACGTCCGCAGGCGGATCAGGTAGTCGGGCAGGTAGCTGCGCTCCTTGCCGCCGCTGATGTAGGGAATGCGGAAGTCGAGGAAGGCGTTCTTGACGTAACTCTCGACCGCCGGCAGCTTTTCCAGCGTCTTCGCGGCGATCTGCTCCCAGGTGTCGGTGTCGGCGACGACCAGATTGACGTGGCTCTTCTTCGTCGGCCAGGTCTTGCGGCTGGTGCGGCCGAAGACGTGCCGCGTGCTGCCCTGCGGATTGTAGTGGTTGAGGATCGGCAGCACGCGCTCGTGTTCCGCGGCCTGGGCAACGATGCCGCGGTTGATGCTCTCGACCACCGGCTGCGGGTCTTCGTAGATCACCAGGCGCTTGTAGATCGGGTCGTCCTCGCCGACGACCATCAGCTTTTCCTCGTACCAGCGCTCGACGATCTGCCTGACCTGCTGGAAGAGACGCAGGTCGGCACGCTGGGCTTCGTCGCCATGGATCCGGCGCAGGTAGTCGCGCGTCAGCTTGTAGATCACCGTCTGCTCGCGCAGTTGGTCGAGCCGCAGGCGCATCGTCTGGCGATCTTCGGAAACGGCGGTGCCAAGCGTCGTTTCCAGCGGCAGCCGGGTGGTATCGAGGCGATAGTCGGGCGTGCCGCTGAAGTCGGCCGCGAGGCGGTCGCTGTCGGTCTGCAGGCGGTAACCGATGAGGTTGGGGAAGCGGATTTCGAGGCTGGCGCGTTCGCGCAGTGCACGCAGCGTGGCGTACTGCGGCGGGTCGACGTGGCTGCTCCGACCGGCCTGGAACAGCTTGAAGGGGATGCCGATGATGTGCGCGTACTCGGGCGGGAACTTGCCGGTCTTCGGGTCGGTGAAGTAGTGGCGGCGACGCAGCGCCCGGCCGGCGACCTGTTCGCAGAGCAGTTGCGAGCCGAAGGCGCGCAGTCCCATGACGTGCGTGACGGTGTTGGCGTCCCAGCCTTCGCTGAGCATCGCCACCGAGACGACGCAGCGAACGTGTGCGCCAAGGGTGTCCACCTTGCCGACGGTATTGACCACTTCGCGCAGTAGTTGCGCGTCGCTCAGCTCCTCGACGCCGCGCTCGGGGTGGCGGAGGCGGTATTGACGCTTGAAGCGCTCGATCTCGGGCGCAAAGACCTTCTTGAAGCCTTCGTCGATCTGGCCCGAGTGTTCGAGGGCATCGCTGTCGATCAGCAGTGTCGGCGGCCGCGCCAGCGGCCGCGCCGTATCCCGGTCGAAATTCGAGAACAGCGGGAAACGGCCGGGAACGGCGTGCCTCTGGCCGCTCTCGTCGACGCGTTCGTAGCCGGCAATCTCCTTGAAGACTTCGCGCGAAACGGCGGTATTGCCGCAGACGACGATGAAGACCGGCGGCGCCGTGAACAGGTCGGCTTTCAGTTCGCCCCGTCGGCGCAGACCGCGCTCGTATTCGTCGTAGTGGGCGTAGAACTGGTCGAGCGCCTGCCTGACCAGAGCCGGCAGGTTCGGCGCTGCCTCGCCAACGTCTTCTTCGTTCGCCTCGCGACGCTGCGTGCGCTGTCCCTTGCGCGGGAGTTCGGCCTTGCAGTTCTCGTAAAGGTTCTTCAATACCGGCTCTTCGATCGCCTGGCTGCTGTCGTCGATCGGCAGAAAGGGAATCTTGACCAGACCGGCTTCGATCGCTTCGATCAGACCGAAATCGCTGACCACCCAGGGGAAGAGCGAGTACGCGGGAAAGCCCGAGCCGGAGAGGTAGAACGGCGTCGCCGACAGGTCATGGACGGCCCGCACCTGGAAGCGTCGGGCACAGGCACGCAGGCCGGAGAACCAGACGGCGGCGCGCTCGTTCTCGGTGGCCGAATTGTCGAGCTCGGTGTCGCGACCTCTGGCGCGCGGGAGGTAGCAATGGTGCGCCTCGTCATTGATCACCAGCAACCGGCGCCCGGCCTTGAAGCCACCAAGAACGCGGCGCAGCATCTGGCTTTCGTCCTCACGGCTCTCGACCTTCCTGCCATCGTCGCCGAGCTTGCCATCGAAGGGCGTGCGCTTGTTGCCGCCGAGCACACGCGGCAGGAATTCGTGGTAGTTGGTGATGACCAGCCGGTGGGCGAGTTCGCCGAGGGCGTGCTGGTAGGCCGGTGGCACGAGATGACGCTGGCGGTAGTAGTCCGCGGCGGCGGACGGCTGCTGGCTCTGACCGTCCGGCAGGAGAACGTTGAGGCGATCGCGGATGGTGATGCCCGGTGCGAGGACCAGAAAGTAGTCGACGTAGCGCGTGTCGTTGCGGTACTCGCGACGATTGAAGTAGTGATAGAGGATCAGGCAGGCCATGACCACGGTCTTGCCGCTGCCGGTGGCCATCTTGAAGGCGATGCGCGGCAGGTGGTTGGCCGGATCGTCGCTTGCCGTCGCCTGTCGTTGCCGCAACTGGTTCTGGACATGCGTGCCGGTGTTCGATTTCTCGGCCACTTCGTTCAGCCAGATGGCGGCCTCGACCGCTTCCTGCTGGGCGAAGAACAGCTTCTGATGCGCCGCCCGCTCGGGGTTGGCGAACCAGTACTGCAGCAGATCGCGGGTGACGCGGCTGCTGACGCCGCGGTAGCCGGCTTGCCGCCAGGAACGCAGCGCGTCGCGCAGCGTATTGATCAGATGTTCGCCGTACTGCGACGGAAAGTCGTTGAGATCAAAGATGCTGCCCTGGTCCGACTGGCCGATCGGCACCTGCGGCACGTCCGCGGTGAAGACGCGGCGACCGGGACGAACGTCGCGATAGTTGAGGTTTCCCTGCGCATCGGTGGCGTAGTGCCGGGTTGGTTCCTCGTAGGGCGAGTTCAGGATCGGGTTGTCGGCAGAAGCCATGGGCGAGCGGGTGACCGGCTGGTAGGTGAGGGATTCTAACAGCCCCTGCTGGCTGTCGCCCGTGCCGTGCGGCAGCGGCCGTCAGCACACCGGCGCGATCGTTGCTGCCGTGCGGCAGGCATGAACTCCTGCCGCGCATCGGCGTCGAAGCGCTGCGCGCAGCCAGAGGCAGGGCAGCACGACGATTGTGCCGCTGCCGTCGGTGAAGCTGCCCACCCCTCCCCCCAACCACGATCCGAAGGACACTCCATGCCCCCCCTCTCCAGCGCAGCACTCGAGCAGCTTTTCATCAACGCCCGCACGCACAACGCCTTCCGGCCCGAGCCGATCGCCGAGGCCACCCTGCGGCAGCTCTACGACCTGATGAAGTGGGGGCCGACGTCGATGAACTGCCAGCCGGCACGACTGGTCTTCATCACCAGCGCGGAAGGCAAGGCGCTGCTGGCGCCGGCGCTGTCGCCCGGCAACCTGGAGAAGACGCTGGCGGCGCCGGTGACGGTGATCATCGCCACCGACAACCTGTTCCACGAACACCTGCCGACGATGTTTCCCGCCTACGACGCGCGACCGATGTTTGCCGCCAACGCCGAACTGGCCGCCAGCACCGCCTTTCGCAACGGCACGCTGCAGGGCGCCTACCTGATCCTGGCAGCGCGCGCACTCGGCCTCGACTGCGGCCCGATGTCCGGCTTCGACGCCGGCAAGCTCAACGCCGCCTTCTTCGCCGACGGGCGCCATCAGGCCAACTTCCTCTGCAACCTCGGCATCGGCGACCCGGCCGGCGTGCATCCGCGGGGACCGCGACTCGCCTTCGACGAGGCCTGCCGCATCGTCTGAGCGGCCGTGCGGACGGGCCAGTACGTACCAGCAGCGCCCCCGGGGCTGCACGCCACCACGGCCCCACCGCCCGGCAAGCGGCTCACAGCGGTTGCTGGTGTCGGATTCCTTTACAGCAGCCGCCTTACCGCCTCGCCAGGAATTTTCTGAAGTCCTTCAAAACAGCGACTTAAACGCGCCCTCCCATTGTGGCACGATACTTGCTTATCGGAGACTGCGGCACCCCGATGGGTTGCCAGACCAAAAAGCAATCGAGCACCAGCAGCACACGACATGGAGATCGCAGGAATGAACAAGAAGCTTTTGACGGCAGCGATGGCGCTGGCTTTCGTCGCGGGATCCGCGCAAGCCGGTGTCGTTTCCCCGATCACGCCGACGGCGGCTGAACTCGTCACCACCGGCGGCGAAGTGGTGATCTATTTTGCTGGCCAGACTGCCGGCTACGACAGCGTCCTCAACCTGATCGAGCCAGCGGGCTTTGGCGGCAATCCGTTCTTCCACAACCACCAGACCACTGTGGGTACTGCCCTGAGTCTCGGCACCTACGCGGCAGGTACGGTGCTGCGTTTCCGCATGGACGTCCTGAGCACTGGCGACAAGTTCTTCACCGGCCCCGGTGCAGGCAATCCGGACGGCCTGGTGCACGTCGGCCACGCAAACTGGGCTGCTGACGCCGTCATTCCGGTCGCCGGCCTGTGGGTCGGCTTCGAGGATCTCCTTGGCGGCGGCGACGGTGACTACGACGACAACCAGTTCGTCTTCACCAACGTCCGCTCCGACATTCCCGAGCCGGGCTCGCTGGCCCTCCTGGGAGGCGCCGCGCTGGCTGCAGCCGGACTTCGTCGCCAGCGCTTCCTGTAAACGGCATCACTCGGGCTGTCGCGGCGACCCCGGCGCAACCGGGTGCCCCGACGATGCGGCCGCTGGCAGCTCTTGTCGCCAGCGGCCGTTGCCATTTGCTCCGGTCGCGGCAGACGGTCGCAGCGGCGATCCTCGGCGGGCAAATGCCCCCGACCGCGATCGCGCCAGGTCAGCGCCGGAACTCGCCAGCCGAAATCAGAAGAGCTTGAGCCCGTGCAGCAAAACGGCGGCAATCGACAGTGGTGCGACGAAGCGAACGAGGAAGAAGACCGCCCGGACCAGCCAGGAATTGCGCAGCTCACCGTGGTTGCCCAGTTGCCGGGCCGTCTCCGGCAGGCCATAGACCCAGCCGACGAAGAAGCAGATCAGGATTCCTCCCAGCGGCAGGAGCAGGTTGGAACTCAGGAAGTCGAACAGCTCGAAGGGGTTCATGCCGAACAGCCTGAGGTCGGCGAGCATCACCCGCGTTGCCGTCAGCGGGATGTTCTGGTCGGCGCGAAAGTAACTGCCGTAGGTCAGCATGCAGCCCATGCCGATGGAAAGCTTGACGAAGGCCAGTCCGAGTGCCGCAGGTGGCGCGTTGCCCTTGCGGCAGCCGCAGCGAAGGCCGCGTCTTCGGCCTATGATGCCGCTCTGGCTCGTTTCATGCTGCGCTCGCCGCAGGAGGTACAGCGATGCAGATCGTCAGGTGGATCGGAATCGGGGTGGTCACCATCGCCTTGCTGACCGTGCTCGCCGGCCGGATCGGACTCTTCGGCGGCACGCCGCCCGACGACATCGGGGTGCACGCGGGCCGGCTCAAGCCGCCATCGGAGACCGCCAACAGCGTCAGCAGCCAGGCGTTCCTGTGGTCCGGACACGCGCAGCGGCAGCAGGCACAGATCGCCCCGCTGCCGCTGCGCGGCGACGGACCGGCGACGATCGCCAGGCTGCAGGCACTGCTGCAGGGGCAGCCCGGCGTGACCATCGTCGACCGTCGCGACGACTATCTCTACGTCCGCTGCGAGACGCGACTGATGAAGTTCGTCGACGACGTCGAGTTCTGGTACGACGCCGGCAGCGGGGTGATCCAGGTGCGCTCGGCGTCGCGCGTCGGGCGCAGCGATTTCGGCGTCAATCGCCGGCGCATCGAGGAACTGCGGGCCCGGCTAGCGGCTTCCTGACGTGGAGCCGACAGCCGCAGCGCGATGACGCCCGGGCGCCCCGGCGCCCGGGCGTGCAACCGCCGGCAGCAGCCGGACTGCCGCCCCCGCGCTGCGGCGCGCTACAGCATGTTCTGGAGAAAGGCGCGCGTGCGCGGGTGTTCGGGGGCGGCAAACAGCTCGCGTGCCCGACGCGCCTCGAGGATCTCGCCGCCGTCCATGAAGACGACGCGGCTCGCCACCTCGCGCGCGAAAGCCATTTCGTGCGTCACCACGAGCATCGTCATGTGTTCTTCTGCCAGTTCGCGGATGGTACGCAGGACTTCGCCGGTGAGTTCCGGGTCGAGCGCCGAAGTCGGCTCGTCGAAGAGCATGATGTCCGGCTCCATCGCCAGCGCCCGGGCAATCGCGACGCGCTGCTTCTGGCCGCCGGAAAGCCGCGACGGATGGCTTGCCTGCCTGTCGAGCAGGCCGACCTTGCGCAGCAGTTCCTCGGCTCGCGGGATGATCTCGTCGCGCCGCAGCCCCTTGACGGTGATCGGCGCCTCGATGACGTTCTGCAGCACCGTCAGGTGCGGAAACAGGTTGAAGTGCTGGAACACTATTCCCATCCGGCGACAGATGCGCCGGATGTCGGCGTCGGGGGCATAGCGGCAGACGCCATCGGCCGTGGTGGCGACCAGCGTTTCGCCCTCGATGTCGATGCTGCCGCGGTTGATCGTCTCGAGATGGTTGAGGCAACGCAGGAAGGTGCTCTTGCCGGACCCCGACGGGCCGATGACGGCCACCACTTCGCCCTTGTCGACCGCCAGCGAAACGCCCCTGAGCACTTCGACCGCGGCAAAGCGCTTGTGGACGCCGCGCGCATCGATCATCCGGTCAGCCATCGTAAACCGCGTGCTTCCTTTCCAGGTACTGGAAACCGAGCGTCAGGACCAGCGTCATCAGCAGGTAGAACGCCGCCGCGACGACGAAGGGCATCGTCGTGAAATCGCGCTGGACGATGCCGCGGGCGGCGCGCAGCAGGTCATTCATCGCCAGGACGTAGATCAGCGACGTGTCCTTGACGAGCGTGATCGTCTCGTTGCTCAGCGGCGGCAGGATGCGCTTGAAGACCTGCGGCAGGATGATTCGTCGCATCGTCTGCGCGTAGCTCAGGCCGAGGACACGCGCACCTTCGTACTGGCCGCGATCGATCGACTGGATGCCGGCGCGGAAGATCTCGGCGAAGTACGCCGCATAGTTGAGGACGAAGGCGACGATGGCCGCCGGAAAATCCGGCAGGCGGACACCGATCACCGGCACGAAAGGCAGCGCGAAATAGATGAACAGCATCTGCAGCATCAGCGGCGTGCCGCGCATCAGCCAGATGTAGCCATTGACCAGGCCGCTGACGAAGACGAAGCGCGAAACCCGGACGAGGGCCAGGGCGAGGCCGAGCGGCACCGAGAGGACGAAGCTGATGAGGAAGACCTGCAGCGTCACCCCCGTTCCCTCGAGCAGGGGGCCGATGATGCGGACCAGGTAGTCCATCCGGGACTATTTCTTGATGATGTCCTTGCCGAACCATTTCGTCGATATCGCAGCGGCCGAACCGTCGTTCTTCATCTCGTCGAGCGTCTTCTGCAGACGCGCCATCAGTTCGACGTCGTCCTTGCGCGTACCGACGCCGTAGTCCTCGGTGCCGAAGTTTTCGTCGAGGACGCGGTACTCGCCGGGCTTCCTGGCGGTGTAGTAGCGACCGACGACCTCGTCGACGACCAGCGCGTCGAGCCGGCCGGCGCGCACATCCATCAGCGCGGTGACGTTGTCGCCGAACTTCTTCAGTTCCTTGAGTGACTTCACGGTGGCCGCGTCGCGCTCGATGGCCTCGATCGCGCTGCTGCCCTCCTGCACGCCGACGACCTTGCCGGCAAGGTCAGCCTTGGTCCTGAGTGACGATGCTTCCGGGACGACGATGATCTGCCGGTTCTCGAGGTAGGGCGTGGTGAACAGGATCTTCTCCTTGCGCGCATCGGTGATCGTCAGTCCGTTCCACAACACGTCAACCCGCTTGCCGTTCAGTTCGGCTTCCTTGGCATTCCAGTCGATCGGCTTGAAGCGGACCTCGGCGCCGAGCCGCTTCCCGGCTTCGCGGGCGAGATCGATGTCGAAGCCGACGAGCGTGTTCTGTTCGTCGCGAAAGCCCATCGGCGGGAAGTTGTCGTCCAGTCCGACGACGATGGCGACGGCCGGCGCCGGTGCTGCCGCCGGTTTCGCGGCAGCATCCTCCTTCTTGCCGCAGGCCGCGAGCAGCGCGGTGGTCAGGACGACGATCGACAGAACTGCGGTTCCTTTGTTCATTCTTCTTCTTTCGTGCAAGGGGAACGATATCGGCAGCGGAGGGCATGTCGGCGGCTGCAGCGACAGATGGCGGCAGCGCCATGCCCGGCGACGGGTGCAGCGAGGGCGACAGTATACCCAAGGAACGACCGCGATGGCCGGCTGCCGTCAGTTCTCCGCCCCGTCTTCGTCCGCAACAGAGACGGCGACCGGTCGATCAGCACCTCGCAGCACCACTCCTTCGCCCCGCCGCAGCGCCGGGGCGCGGCGGCATGTCGTCGCGCCAGCGGCCCGGCAGCCGGTCCGATCCTCGCCTGCGGCGATTCCCGACCGGCGCCGCAGCTCAACCGTAACGACCTTCGATGTAGTCGGCCGTCTCCGGGTGCGCCGGGGTGACGAACACCTCGTCGGTTCGCCCATGCTCGACGACCCGGCCCATCAGCATGAAGATGCACTCCTCGCTGGCGCGCCGCGCCTGCGCCATGTTGTGGGTGACGATCAGGATGGTGTACTGCCCGCGCAGTTCCCAGAGCAGTTCCTCGACCGCTTCGGTTCCCTTGGGATCGAGCGCCGAGCACGGTTCGTCCATCAGCAGCACCTTCGGCTTGACCGGCAGCAGGCGGGCGATGCACAGCTTCTGCTGTTCCTCGAGTGAGAGTTCGGTCGCCTTGCGCCGCAGGCGGTCCTTCACCTGGTCCCAGAGCAGGACCTGCCGCAACGACTGCTCGACGATCTCGTCCGGCGTTCCCTGCGCCACGTCGCCGCCGCCCTTGGCGTGCAGGCGGTGGCTGAAGAGGATGTTGTCGCGAATCGAGATCGGCAGTGGGTTCGGCCGCTGGAAGACCATTCCGACCTGCTTGCGCACCTGCACCAGTTCGACATGCGGGTCATAGATGTTCTCGTTCATGACGTGCACGCTGCCTTCGATGCGCACGTAACCGAGACGCTCGTTGATGCGGTTGACGCTGCGCAGGAAGGTGCTCTTGCCACAGCCCGAGGGACCGATCATCGACGTGATCAGTCCTTCGCGGATGCGCAGGTCGACGTCGTAGAGGGCCTGGAAGGTGCCGTACCAGAGATTCAGCTTCTCGCTGGCGATGGCATGGCGGGGAATCGGCTGCATCGGTGCAGCGGTCTGTTCGTTGTTCATCGTCGGTCGTATCCGTGTCCTTGATGTTGCTGGCGCCGCCGTGGCGGGCCGGCGCCTGGTGGCTAGCCGAAGCGGCCCTCGACGTAGTCGCGCGTTCGCTGATCCTTCACCTCGCCGGTGAACAGGTCCTCGGTGACGCCGATCTCGACACACTCGCCGCCAAGAAAGAAGGCTGTGCGGTCGGCGAGACGCCGCGCCTGCTGCACGAGGTTGGTGACGAGGATGATCGTCACTTCCTGGCGCAACTCCTTCAGCACATCCTCGATGCGCATCGTCGTCACCGGGTCGACGGCGATCGAGAACTCGTCGAGCATCAGCAGATCCGGTTCCTGCGACAACGCGCGGGCGATCGTCAGGCGCTGCTGCTGGCCGCCGGAGAGCAGGCTGCCGAGCGCGTTCAGGCGGTCCTTGACTTCGTCCCAGAGCGCGGCGCGGGTCAGGCAGCGCTGGACGATGACGTCGAGTTCTGCCTTCTCCGTGATGCCGCGCAGGCGCGGCGACAGCGCGACGTTGTCGTACACCGTCATCGGCAGTCCGACCGGCAGCGGAAAGACGACGCCGATGCGGCTGCGCAGGGCATAGACATTGTTCAGTCGGCGCGTGTCACGGCCGGCGAAGTGGATCTCGCCTTCCACCCGCATGCCGCTGGTGAACACATCCATGCGGTTGATCGCCTTCAGGAACGAGGTCTTGCCGGCGTTCGCCGGGCCGATGATGCCGAAGATCTCGTGCTCGCGGATCGACAGGCTGACGTCGCGCAGCGCCGCCTCGCTGCCGTAGCGGATCGTCAGGTTGCGCACCTCGAGCTTGTTCGGAACGGCGGCGACCGCCTGCTGGCTGGCGTCGGCGAGCGGCGCCGGGGATGCGACATCTACCATTTCTTCTTCCCCCTGAGCCACATGCGAAAGGCGATCGAGACGCTGTTCATCGTCAGCACGAGTGCGATCAGCACCAGCGCGACGCCGAAGGGAACCTGCTCCGCGATGCCCGGCACCTGCGTCGCCGTCACGAAGAGGTGCAGCGACAGCGCCATCGTCTGGTCAAAGACGCTCTGCGGCAGGAAGGGCGTGAAGAAGACGGCGCCGGTGAACATGATCGGCGCCGTCTCGCCGGCGGTGCGCGAGACTTCGAGAATGACGCCGGTGAGGATGCCGGTGATCGAGTTCGGCAGGACGACGCGGCGGATCGTCTGCCAGCGCGTCGCACCCATGTTCCAGCACGCCTCGCGGAAAGCCGGCGGCACCGCCTGCAGCGACTCGCGCGTGGCGACGATGACCACCGGCATGGTCATCACCGCCAGCGTCAGGCTGGCGGCGAGGATGCTGGTGCCGAACTTGAAGAAGAGGACGAAGGCGCCGAGCCCGAACAGCGCATGGACGATCGACGGCACGCCGGCGAGGTTGATGATCGCCAGGTTGATGATGCGGGTGAACCAGTTGTCGCCGGCGTACTCGCTGAGGTAGATGGCGGCGAAGATGCCGATCGGCACCGACAGCAGCAGGGCGACGGTCACCAGCCAGATGGTCCCGAGCAGCGCCGGAAAGACGCCGCCGGTACGCATGCCGTCGGTCGGCGCCGAGAACAGGAACTCCCAGGAGATGGCGCTGCCGCCCTTCGCCAGCAGCGTGCCGAGGATCAGCAGCACCGGCGTGATCAGGAGCAGGGTCATCAGCCCGAAGAGCAGGCGGTAGCGTCGCTGGACGCGCGCGTTGTGCCGGTTCAGGTCGCTGGCCTGAAACAGCGCGGGGTTGGCGGTGTTCATTGTGCTTAACCTTTGCGGATGCCGCGCACGATCAGATCGGCGCTGAGGTTGATGATGAAGGTGACGAGGAAGAGGAAGATGCCGATGGTGAACAGCACCTGGTAGTGCTCGCCGCCGACGACCGCTTCACCGAGTTCGGCGGCGATCGTCGCCGTCAGCGCGCGCACCGAATCGAAGATGCTGTCGGGTATGTTCACTGCGTGGCCGGTGGCCATCAGCACCGCCATCGTCTCGCCGAAGCCGCGGCCGACGCCGAGCAGGACGCCACCGAGGAGACCATTCTTCGCCGCCGGCAGCACCACCTTGTAGATCACCTGCCAGCGCGTCGCGCCCATCGCCTCAGCGGCCTCGCGGTAGCGGTCGGGAACGGCCTTCAGGGCATCCTCGGCGATCGAGGTCATGATCGGCGCCGCCATCAGGCCGAGGATGATGCCGGCGTTGAGGACGCAAAGGCCGACCGGGATGTCGAACCACTTGATCAGCAGCGGATTCATGATCACCAGGCCGATGAAACCCCAGACGACCGACGGAATCGCGGCCAGCAGTTCGACCAGCACCTTCAGTGCCTCGCGGGTCTTGCCGCTGGCGAACTCGGCGATGTAAATGGCGGCGCCGAGCGAGAACGGTACCGCGACCAGCATCGCCAGCCCGGTGACGCTGGCCGTTCCGGCCATCAGCGCGAGAATACCGTACTCCGGGTCCTCGGCATCGCTCGGCGACCAGTAGGGTGTGAGCAGGAACTCGCGGAAATCCATCTTCTCGAAAACGAAGCCGATTCCCTCCTTGGTGACGAAGAAGAAGATGCCGAGCACGAAGAGGATGGCCGAGATGCCGCAGACGAAGACGACGCCGGCAATCAGCTTGTCGAAATACCAGTCCGCGTTGCGGCGGTCGAAGTCCCCGGCCGGGCGTGCGTCGGTTGCGCGGTTGCTCAGCGCCTGCGTACCGGTCGCCATCTCAGCTGCCCTCCTCGCCGCGCAGGACGCTCATCAGATTGCTGACGCGCATGGCGATCTCGCGGCTGAGCGTCCGCAGATCAGGCTGCACGCCAGCGGACCGGCTGACTTCCCACTCGAGCGCCACCGTGTGGAAGGGAATCTGCTCGACATAGGACTGGACCGGCCCCTGCAGGCTGACGATGATCTGGTAGGCGGCGAGTTCCTGATGGTGTGCCGGCATCGCCTGCGGCTGGTGGCTGCCGAGGTCGATCCCCAGTTCCTGCAGCAGGGCAATCGACTGCGGATCGGCGACACCGGCAGTCCGGCCGCGGCTGTGGTACTCGCCCACTTCGGGGAAGTTCTTGCGCGCCACCGCCTCGGCAATCGGGCCGAGGAAGGTGTTGTCCTCGTCGAGGAAGAGGATGCGGAAGAACTTCGGTCCCTTGGCCTGGCCGGTGACCGCGAAGATCGCGTCCTCGCAGATGTTCTTTGCCTGGTCGGAAACCCTCTCGAGCGAGTTGAAGACCGTCAGGTAGGCGAACAGATCCGGGATGTTGAAATGATCGCCCTCGCCGACGAGGTCGCTGAAAGCCATGTCGAAGGTGCGTTCGACCTGGTCGGCGATGACCATCGTCGCTTTCGCCTTCTCGGCGTTGCCTTCTAGGAAGGCATCGACGGCCTGCTTGAGCATCTGCCGCGCTTCGCTCGCCATCAGTTCGATCTCGCGCGCCATCAGCCCCTGCGGGCGACCGAGACGAACCGCCTCGCGGCAGATGGTGACGGCGTAGTCGCCGATCCGCTCGAGCGCGACGTTGGCGTGGACGACGGCGCCCATCAGGCGCAGGTGACTGCCGGTCGGCAGGTGCACGCCGATGAAGGCCATGCGCATGCGGTCGAGTTCGTTGCTGGCGGCATTGATCCGGTTGTCCGCCAGGACCGTCGCGTAGGCAAGCGGGTCATCGTCGGCCAGCAGCGCATGGACGGCGTCGGCGAGAGCCTTCTCGACGAGGCCGGCGAGCAGGGCCAACTGTTTCTTGATCTGGGACAGGTCTCTTTCGAGACGTTCTTCGTAGTGACTCATCGCGGTCTTCTTCCTCAGGCGCGGGAACACGGGCTCTGGCGGGGCGCCGGCAGCGCCGGGGCCCCGCCGCAAAAGGGGTTTCTTGCACTTCACCTTCTTTACCGGCGCGTAGCCCTCCTTCTCGATTATGCACTGGCCGGTGGCGCCCCTGATCCAGTCGAGGTACTTCTTTGTCTCCGCGGTCGGCCCCCCGCTGGTGTTCATGATAAGTCGCAGGGGG
>JAGFNJ010000031.1 GCA_017592775.1 Candidatus Accumulibacter conexus
CCGACGAAGAGCTTGCTTCGCTTGCCATCGAGCGCGACGCGTTTCATGGCGAATGGAACTACCGGCTGATACCCCGGAACAATGACAAATAGCTCGTATTGTTCAAGTTATTTTTGCTTGCGTCCTTACCGGCAGCGCCGACCTCGCCGGCACCGGCAACGACCTCGCCAACGCGCTGACCGGCAATGCCGGCGCCAACCTCCTCGACGGTCAAGCCGAAGCTGACACCCTCGACGGCAGCGCCGGCAACGACACCCTGCTCGGCGGCGAAGGCGACGACCAGCTCACCGACCTTGCCGGCGACAACCGGCTCGACGGCGGCGAAGGCGCCGATACACTGCTCACCGGCAGCGGCACCGACACCCTCACCGGCGGCGACGGCGACGACACCTACCTCGTCGACGACCCCGCCGACTAGATCGTCGAGACCCAAGCCGACCCGGCCACCGGCGGCCACGACACCGTCGAGAGCAGCGTCCCCACCTTCACCCTCGGCGAGAACCTCGAAGACCTCGTCCTGACTGGCAACGACGACCTCGCCGGCACCGGCAACGACCTCGCCAACGGCCTCACCGGCAACACCGGCGCCAACCGGCTCGACGGCGAGGCCGGCGACGACACCCTCGACGGACTCGGCGGCACCGACACCCTGCTCGGCGGCGACGGTGACGACCTGCTCATCGGCGGCGCCGGCGCCGACCTCCTCGACGGTGGCAGCGGCAGCGACACCCTCGCCGGCGGCGATGGCGACGACACCTACCTCGTGAACAGCGTCGCCGACCGCGTCGTCGAACTCGCCGGACCGGACATCGGCACCATCGTCAGCTCGGTCTCGTGGCAGCTCGGCGACCACCTCGAGCACCTCACCCTGGGCGGGTCGGCCAACCTCTCGGCGATCGGCAACGCGCTCACCAACATCCTCACCGGCAACAGCGGCAACAACCTGCTCAACGGCATGGCCGGAGCCGACACGCTGATCGGCGGCGACGGATCCGACAGCTACTACGTCGACGACCCCGGCGACAGGATCATCGAGACCCGGGCCGGTCCGGCCGGTGGCAGCGACACCGTCTACAGTTCGCTCGCCGACTACACGCTCCCCGACCACGTCGAGCACCTGCGACTGCGCGCCAGCGGCCCGGCCAACGGCACCGGCAACGGACTCGACAACACCCTGCGCGCCGGCGCCGGCGACAACGTCCTCGACGGCGCCGGCGGCAACGACACCGTCTCGTACAGTGGCGCCGCTGGCGGAGTGATCGCCAGCCTGGCGACCGGTAGCGCGAGTGGCGGATCGGGCAACGACACGCTGTGGTCGATCGCGAACCTCACCGGCAGCGACCATGCCGACCAGCTCAGCGGCGACGACGGCGACCGGCTGCTCTACGACACGCTGACCGGCGTCCTCGCCTACGACCCCGACGGAACGGGAGTCCGCCCGGCGGTGGCCTTCGGCACGCTGACCGGCACTCCCGACCTCGCGGCGATCGACATCTGGGTTGCATGACGGGAGGTGGACACGCTCTTGGCCGGTCCTTGCCCGACTCGCTGTGGCGAAGCGGGGAGGAACTGCGCTTTTGCTTCGTGATTGCCGGAAGCGCGTAGCGTCGCGATTTGGCCTCTCCGGCACGAAGGCGTGGGAAGGGGTTCGCGGGGTGGCCAGCTCGCCGGCGCCTGGATCTGCGGCGCCTGGATCTGCGGCGTCACGTGCTGGGGCGCGCGTGCAGGGCCCGCGGCACGGCCAGGGGTGGCCGAGGTCATTTGAACGTCGGGATAAGTGGTAGTCTTGCCTTGGCCAGCGGCTGCCGAAGCGGTGCGAGCGTCCAGAGCGCGCACCGGCCAGCCGGCCGCGACTTTCCTCCCCCTTGCCACCATGCAAGCTCAGGCGGGTTGCGCGGAAAGGGACCGTGAAGCCGGACGATTTGCAAGCATTGCGATGAGAGCACGCCCGACCACAGGAATGGATTGGAGGCAGGAATGAACAGAACAACCGCTATCGAACTGCTTGCCCGCAGCAAGCCCGAGCTGGCAGCTCGCTTCGGGGTGACGGCTCTCGCACTCTTCGGATCAACCGTCCGCGACGCCGCTCGGAGCGATAGCGACGTCGATGTTCTCGTCGCCTTTGATGGACCGGCCACATCCGAGCGCTACTTCGGCGTTCAGTTCTACCTCGAAGATCTCTTCGGTGCGCCGATTGATCTCGTGACCGAGAAAGCCCTGCGCCCCGAGTTGCGTCCGTTCGTCGAAAGGGAAGCCGTCCATGTCTGACAGCGCAGCGCGAGAATGGCGGTTCTACCTCGACGACATGATTGGCTTCGCCGAAAAGGTCATCGCGTACACCAACGGACTCGATCAGGCTGGTTTCGTTGCCAGCGGGCTGAACTATGACGCCACCGTGCGCAATCTCGAACTGATCGGCGAGGCCGCAACGCGCATCCCGGATGCCGTCCGGGCAGCCAATCCCCAGCTGCCTTGGCGACTCGTCATCGCCACCCGCAACCGGCTGATCCACGGCTACCTGGGGATCGACAACGATACTTTGTGGAGCATCATCCAAAGCGACATTCCCGCTGTATTGTCGCAGCTGCGCGAACTCAGGTATCGGACGACATAACCGAACCTACCGTCATTTGCTCGAACTGCGAGACCGATACTCGGCCGACCCATCCGCTGGGAAGGCCGAGCTCGGCTCCGATCAGCTACAGGGGGAAGTGCAAGCGCTTGAGCTTGAAAACCCGCTTCGTTCCAGGTTCCCGTTCAACTGCATGGAACTCGTTCCCAAGGCGCGAATTCGGTGGCGACATCAAGGATCGCCGGCTGATGCCGTCGCGGCGCGCCAGACAGATGGACCTCGGCACCGGTCAGCGGCTGGCGAGGTAGATGCGCGCGCAAATGGGTGCCAAGCGCGGCGTGAAGAGACCGCCGGTAGCCAGCGCCTCGACCAGCCAGGCCAGTAGCGGTTGGACCATCAGCCGCGCGGATTTCGGGTAGAGTAGAGAACAGGCTTTCGCCTGCCCTCCCTCATCAGACCGTGCGTGCGATCTTCCCGCACGCGGCTTTCCGATGCTCTTCACGTCAAGGCATGCGGCGAGTTGCAGCCCGCCTTCGTAGGAGTTTGTATAGCCCGCGCTCGTCGGCCCACGAACAGTGGATTTTCAGTCTTGGCGCCCCGGATCGGCTTCGATGTATGGTTCTAGCATGCGTTGAGCATCAATCCAAGAATGCAGAGCGTTTGTGATGGCGTACGTTCTGGCGCGCCAGGACTCCTGCACCAGGCTCCCTGCAGCAACAACGAAGACCCCGCTGAACGCCATGTTTTGCGGGGTTTTTCGTGTCAGCCCGTTGACCAGGCCGACCACACCAATTTCATGTCTGCGCTCTGCGCGGCCCTCTCTCTCGGTTGGCAAGGAACCGACCGTCCGCATTGCGGCTTGCCGCCCTGGAGGAGCACGTACCGGACACAGCGGAAATGGGTGACGCCAAGCTCATCCATGGCCAGCCGCCGAATTCCGTCGGCGGCCGAAAGCATGCGTCGGTCGATACCGATTCACGCGACAACTGCCTTCACACGCCCCGGGGACACCCTGCTCGCCAGTCACCACCGCCGTGTTCGCTTGCCGCTCATTTCCCGGCTACAAGGGCTGCACCTTCGCTAGAATTCGCGCTCCACAACATGACTGCAAGAGGAGAAGCGCGATGAGTGATGAAAGCGAAAAGTCCAGCACTTTCGAGATGCTCTGTGGTCTGACGTTGGCGGTGCTGGCGGCAGTGCTGGCGGTCAACGAGCTCGGCGCCGGAAAGTACGGCGACGACGAGATCATTGCGCACAACCAGAAGGCGAACGCCTTCGACTGGTATCAGGCGAAGGGGATCAAGCAGTCGCTGGTCGAGGGGCAGCGCGACATCCTGCGGATACTCCTCGAATCGCGCGTCATTCCCGCCGAGAGCGAAGGCCGCATGGGAACCCTGATGGCGACTCTCGACAAGGAGATCGGCCGCTACAGGAAGGAGCGCAAGGAGATCCTCCTCGGCTCGACCGCCGTCGGCGAGGAAAACTGGGTACTTGAAGAAGACGGCAAGCTCGGCCAAGTCAAGGGTGCGCGCGAATGGGAAGCGGAAGCCAGGGCGCTCGGCAGCGTCGGTGACACCTTCGACATCGCCACCTTCTTTCTGCAGATCTGCCTCGTCATGGGCGCCATCAGCCTCATTCTCAAGGGCGAACGGATGCGCAACACCTTCTATGGGCTGATGGTGGTGCTGGGTGGAGTCGGAACGGTTTATTGCATCATGGCCTACGCCCAGGCAGGGGCTTTTGCCTGAACGGGAGACCGCTGCCTTCGCCCGCAGGCAAAGCCACCTTTGACGATGACTCGGCGCGCGGCGCGCCGCCGGGGTTCACGCTTCGCCGCCGGTGCGGCGAAGCGCTTGATCCACGTCAACGCCAAGCGGCAATGCCTGTTCTCTAATACGCGGATTTCACCTGAGGGCCGCTGGATGTTTCGCATCTCACAGTACATGCAGGAACTCTCGACACCACGACCAGCCGGCCCGAAGCAGAATCCGCCGGCGCCGGTCGTGATCTGGAATCTCATCCGGCGCTGCAATCTGACCTGCAAGCACTGCTACTCGATTTCCACCCACAGGGACTTCCCTGGTGAGCTGAGCACCGAAGAAGTCTTTGCGGTGATGGACGATCTGAAGCGTTTTCGCGTGCCGGTGCTGATCCTCTCCGGCGGCGAACCACTGCTGCGGCCCGACATCTTCGACATCGCCCGCCGTGCCAAGTCGCTGGGCTTCTACGTCGGCCTGTCGTCCAACGGCACCCTCATCGACGCCGCCAACATTGATCGCATCGCCGACTGCGACTTCGATTACGTCGGGGTTTCACTCGACGGCATCGGCGCCACGCATGACCGTTTCCGGCAGATGAAAGGCGCCTTCGACGCATCGCTGCAGGGTATTCGCCTGTGTCGCGATCTCGGCCTGAAGATCGGCGTCCGCTTCACGATGACCCAGGAGAACGCGCACGATCTGCCGCAGTTGCTGGCCCTCGTCGAGGAAGAAGGGATCGACCGCTTCTACTTCTCGCACCTCAACTATGCCGGCCGTGGCAACAAGAACCGCCGGCAGGACGCCCAGTACCAGTTGACGCGGTGGGCAATGGACCTGCTGTTCGAGACCTGCTGGCAGTACCAGGAGCGCGGGCTGCGCAAGGAGTTCACCAGCGGCAACAACGACGCCGACGGCGTGTACTTCCTGCACTGGGTCAGCAGGCGCTTCCCGGACAGGGCGGCGAACATTCGTGCGCGGCTGGTGCAATGGGGCGGCAACTCTTCCGGGGTCAACGTCGCCAACATCGACAATCTCGGCAACGTTCATCCCGATACCATGTGGTGGCACCACACTCTGGGCAACGTTCGCCAGCGGCCCTTCTCCGAGATCTGGATGGACGTCTCGGATCCCCTGCTGGCAGGCCTCAAGCGCTTCCCGCGCCAGGTCAGCGGGCGCTGCGGGGAATGCCAGCACTTCGACATCTGCAACGGCAACACGCGCGTCCGCGCCCAGCAACTGACTGGCGACGCGTGGGCAGAGGATCCCGGCTGCTATCTCGACGACGCTGAAATCGGCGTCGCCCCTGGGCGTGAGCGCGTGACCGACAGCCGGCCCATCACCATCCGGAGAGCATCATGAAGTCGCTGCGTCGCCTTGCCGGACCATGCCTGCTCGCCGCGCTCGTCACCGTCGCCGGCTCGCCTGCCGCTGCCGATGAACGAACGCGCTATCAGGAGCACTGCGCCGCCTGCCACGGCGAGACGCGCCTGGGTGGTGTCGGACCGGCGCTGCTGCCGCAGAACCTGGAGCGTTTGCGCAAACCGGAGGCGCTGAGCGTCATCCGTGACGGACGGGTAGCGACGCAGATGCCGGGCTTTGCCGACAAGCTGAGTGCCGACGAGGTTCAGCAATTGGCGGATTGGATCTACACGCCGGTGGTTCCGGCACCGGTATGGGGCGAGAGCGAGATCCGCGACTCGCATGTCGTCGATGCGGCCGCCGCCCGACTGCCGGCGCGCCCGGGCCGTGGGCTCAAGGGTGCCGATCCGCTGAATCTCTTCATCGTCGTCGAAACCGGCGACCATCACGTGTCGGTGCTCGACGGCGACAAGCTGGAGCGTCTGCACCGCTTCCCGAGTCGCTATGCGCTGCACGGCGGTCCGAAGTTCTCGCCGGATGGCCGTTTCGTCTACTTCGCTTCACGCGACGGCTGGATCAGCAAGTTCGACCTCTACAACCTGGTCGTCGTCGCCGAGGTACGGGCGGGGCTCAACACGCGCAATGCGGCCGTTTCCGGCGATGGCAAATGGGTACTGGTCGCCAACTACCTGCCGCACAGCCTGGTCCTGCTCGACGCAGTGGACCTCTCGCTGGTGCGGATCATTCCGACCTGGAATGTCGCCGGCGACAAGACCTCGCGCGTTTCGGCGGTGTACGATGCGGCACCGCGCAAGAGCTTCGTCGTTGCGCTGAAGGACGTTCCAGAAGCCTGGGAACTGAGCTACGATCCGGCGGCCGAGCCGGTCGCCGAGGGCCTGGTGCATGATTTCCAGTACAAGGAAGGGGAATTCAAGCCAGGGATGTTCCACCCCCGGCGGACGATTCTCACGGACTATCTCGACGATTTCTTCTTCACCCAGAGCTACGACGAGATTCTCGGTTCGTCACGTTCGGCGACCAAGGGTCAGGTGATCCTCCTTGATGGGCGGAAGAAGATCGCCGAACTCGACCTGCCCGGAATGCCGCACCTGGGGTCGGGAATCACCTGGAAATGGAAGGATCCCGCCGGCCGTTCGCGAACGGTGATGGCCTCGCCCAACCTCAATGCCGGACTGGTGACGGTCATCGACCTCGACACCTACGAGACCGTGAAGCAGATCGAGACCCTGGGCCCGGGCTTCTTCCTGCGCAGTCACGAGAATTCGCGCTACGCCTTCACCGACTCGATGATGAGCAAGGAGAACCGCAACGTGCTGCAGGTGATCGACAAGCAGAGCCTCGAAGTCGTGGCGCAGATCAGCGCCAAACCGGGACAGACGCTGGCGCACGTCGAGTTCACGCGCGATGGCCGTTACGCTCTGGCCAGCCTGTGGGAGATGGATGGCGCACTGCTGGTGATCGACACCGAGACCCTGCGCGAAGTCCAACGCATTCCGGCGAGGAAACCGGTCGGAAAGTACAACGTCTGGAATAAAATAAGCAGGTCCGAGGGGACGAGCCACTGACCCGCGACTCTGTACGACCCCTCTGTCCGTGGGCCGGCGGGGCGAAAAATGCGGTGCATCGCCAACCGGCACACAGTGTCCTGCTCGAAAGCGTTCCTGATAGAAGGCCAACCATTGAACAGCATTTTCCGCAGAAGAGCCCGTTTCTGGCCGCTGGCATGCATCGCCGTCGCCTTGGCGTGCCCAGGTTTCGGCGCCCTCGCCGTACCGAAAGCGGCTGAGCATGAGGAGGGTGAGGTGAGCTTCGGCGAGGCTGTCGGCGCACCACCGAAAACCGGAGCGAAAGCCGCCAAGCCAGCCCCCGCCGGACAGCCGGCGAAGACAACCGCTGGCAAGCAAGAACCGGCCGCTGGCCGGCCACCGTCGGCGGCCAAGGCAGGGACAGCCAAGAAGACCAACTCCGCCAGCCCGCCGCCGGCAGGCAAGCCCGCTGCGGCTGCGAAACCGCAGGGCAAGAGCAAGGCGGCGAAGAAGTGACGGCCACGTGCGTCAGGACGAAAGCCCATTGCGCAACCGGCAAGGCCGCCGCAGCGGTGGATCAGTGAACATCGCCGAGCTTTGCCTGCGCGGGACGCTTTGCTGCGGCCTGGTCGCCGCGCCACTCCTGGCACCCCCGGCTCTGGCGCAGATGCCGCGCGTCGATCTGAGTGCCGGCATGTACCGGATCGAAGCCGAGGTCGCCGCCAACGACGCAAGCCGCGCGCAGGGCCTGATGAGCCGGCGCAGCCTGCCTGCCGGCCAGGGCATGCTGTTCGTCTTTCGCCAGGCAGACCGGCACTGCATGTGGATGCGCAACACCTACGTGCCGCTCTCGGTGGCCTTTCTCGACCGGGATGGCTACATCCTGAACATCGAGGACATGCAACCCGAGACCGAGACCAACCACTGTGCGGCCAGGGCAGCAAGTTTTGCCCTCGAGATGAACCTCGGCTGGTTTTCGGACAAGGGGATCAGGCCGGGAACCCGCATTGCCGGCATCGAGAAATCACCGGCGCCGCGTTAGCCGGCGGAGCGCTCATGAGCATGCGTCGGGCAACAAAGGAACCGCTGCAGGCCGCCGTCCTCCTCCGGGTACGACGGCGGCCAAACCCCGCCGCGACGGCGAGCCGCCCGCACCGCCTGCGCCTGATGGCTGGCGGATGAGCGCAGCGGGTGAGCAGCAATGGCGAGACCGCATCACGCGCAATGTGGACAGCGCGCCGTTCCTGCCATGGCTGCGTGACCGCGGTTCGCTGACGGCGCGCCTGCAGTCGCGCGGGCGCTTCGCCGTGCGCCTCCTGCGGCAGCGGCGATGCCAGCCGACAGCCGACGAAGCACTGGCTCTCGGACAACCGCCCGCCGTGCGAGCCTGGGTCCGCGAGGTGGCACTGAGCTGCGATGGTCGCGTGCTGGTCTTTGCGCATACCGTCCTGCCGTGCCAGCCACGCGGTCCGCTGACCCGCTGGCTGGCACGGCTTGGCGAGCGCTCGCTGGGCGCCCTGCTGTTCGCACATGTCGGCTTCAGCCGTGGTCCGATGAAGTTCCACCGGCTCGATCACCGGCATGCCCTGTTCGTCCCGGCGGTGCAGGCGCTGCAGTTTGCTGACGGAGCGCCGTCGGCACTCTGGGCACGCCGCTCGCAGTTCGGCTTCGGCGCGCAATCGGTGCTGGTGACCGAGGTGTTCTCGCCGGCGCTGGTGCAACCGGCGCCGGATGCAGCGGCGCCGGCGTGCGGCGCGGACTCGTTGCGGCAAGACTCGGGCCCTTGTCGACCAATCCTGAAGGGGGCAGCGCCATGCAGATCACCGTTCTAGGGGCCGGAGCCTGGGGTACCGCTCTGGCCATCGCTTTCGCTGACGTGCACCCGGTCATCCTGTGGGCGCGAGATGCCGCGCAGGTTCGTCGTCTGCAGACCGAGCGCGAGAACGCGCGCTACCTGCCCGGGCATCGTTTCCCGCCAGCGTTGACGACGATGGCCGACGTCGCGGCGGCCACACGCGATGCCGATCTCGTTCTGATCGCAGCGCCGCTGGCCGGATTGCGGACCACCCTGGAGCACCTGCGCGACTGCGGCAGCGCAGCACCGTTCCTGTGGGTCTGCAAGGGCCTGGAACGAGGTACCGGCCTGCTGCCGCATCAGGTCGTCCGGGAGGTGCTGGGCAGGCGCCTGTGCGGCGCCCTGACCGGACCGAGTTTTGCCGAGGAGCTGGCTCGAGGTCTCCCCACCGCGGTCACCATCGCGTCCACCGACGCCGACTTCGCACTCTTCTGCGCCGGCCATCTGCGCCGGCCGCGGCTGCGGATCTACGCCGGCGACGACGTCATCGGCGCTGAAGTCGGCGGTGCGGTGAAGAACGTGATGGCGATCGCCACCGGTGTCTGCGATGGCCTCGGGCTGGGCATGAATGCGCGCGCGGCGCTGCTCACCCGTGGTCTGCACGAGATCACCCGCTTCGGCAGGGCACTGGGTGGCCGCCCGGAAACCTTCATGGGCCTTTCCGGCATGGGTGACCTGATCCTGACCTGCACCGGCGACCTCTCACGCAATCGCCGGGTCGGGCTGATGCTCGCCACGGGCAAGCCACTCGATCAGATCACCGAGCAGATTGGACAGGTCGCCGAAGGCGTTCCGGCAGCGCGCGAAGTGCAGCAGCGCGCGGCAGCGCTCGGAGTCCGGATGCCGATCACCGACTGGGTCTGCACCCTGCTCGACGGCAGCGTGAGCCCGATCGAAGGCGTCGCGGCGCTGATGGAGCGGGACATCGTTTTCGAGGACGCCTAGCACGCTCCCTCCCATCCCACTCAGAACGCGCCGCGGTAGCCGTTCTGGCGCCAGGCCTCGTAAACGGTGATGGCGACCGCGTTGGACAGGTTGATGCTGCGGTTGTTGGCCACCATCGGCAGGCGCAGGCGGTGATCGGGCGGGAACTCGGCAAGGATTTCGTCCGGGAGGCCGCTCGTTTCACGGCCGAAAACCAGTATGTCGCCGGCGCGAAAGCCGGCGCTGGCGGGATGCGAGCTGCCTTTGGTGGTCAACGCATAGCGCTGCGCGCGTGGCGAAAGCTCCGCCAGTTGCGCGCTGCAGCTCGCCCAGTCGGCATGGACGCAGACCGCTGCCAGTTCGGCATAGTCCATGCCCGCGCGGCGCAGCCGATGCTCGCTGAGCTCGAAGCCGAGCGGCTGCACCAAGTGGAGCCGCGCGCCGGCATTGGCGCAGAGGCGAATGACGTTGCCGGTATTCGGCGGAATTTCAGGGTGCACCAGGACGACCTCGAACACCTCTGGGAAACCCTTTCCCTACTGCGTCAGACCGGAGGTATTGATGAGATCGGATGGCGGCGTCGGCGCCTGCACCTTGATCACTCCGTCGGCGATCAACTTGCGCACGATCTGTTCCTGCAGGCCAAAGGAGCGTACGAAGCCTTCCAGAGGCATCACCACCTGCTGCGTCGGAGCCAGGTGTACTTCCTGCTTTCCTTCGGCGTTCGTCGCCGGCGTCGCGGTGCCGAAGTCGATGCGGATCAGAGGCCCGGTGATGGCAATGTTCAGGATTCCGTCGGCGAAACTCGTCTGCATGCTCTTCCCTTCGTTGCTGCTTGAGGTTGTACTTGAGTCACCAAGGCAAAGCGCCCTGCATCAGGGCGCAAACAACACTTCTAGTCGCCAAGAGGCCTGGAGGTGGGCGGGACAGCGCTTGGGCGGTGTCCCGCCCACCTCCAGGCCGTCGACGCGCGGCTGGTCCAGCCGCGCACTCGAGGCGTTGGGTGAAAGCCTAGTGGCCCGATGCCGTGGCCGCTCCGACACCCGTTTCCGAGCGAACCTTCTGTGCCGGGTACAACGCGCGCTCGCGCTTGGCCTGCTCACTGTTGTCCATCTTCGACACCAGATAGATCACCAGGAAGGCAGCGGTCATCGAGAACAGCGCTGGCGACGAGTAGGGGAACCAGGCGCTCCCCTTCGGGTTCTTCAGCACGGCCTCCCAGACGGAAGCGGAGAGAACGGTCAGCCCCACCGAGGCGACGAGGCCAACCACTCCACCAGCGACCGCGCCCTTGGTGGTGCAATCCTTCCACAGCACCGACATGAAGAGCACCGGGAAGTTTGCCGAACAGGCGATGGCGAAGGCGAGCATGACCATGTAGGCCACGTTCTCCTTCTCGAAGGCAATTCCGAGGAAGACCGCGACGATGCCGAGGCAGACGGTGGTGATTTTCGAGACGCGCAGTTCCGAAGTGGAATCGGCATTGCCGTGCTTGAACACCGTCGCATAGAGGTCATGCGAGACGGCGGAAGCACCCGACAGCGTCAGCCCGGCAACGACCGCCAGGATCGTCGCAAAGGCCACGGCCGAGATGAAGCCAAGGAAGACGTTGCCGCCGACCGCGTTGGCCAAGTGGATGGCGGCCATGTTGCCACCGCCGCGCAGTCCATCCCAGACCGGTTTGCCGTCGGCACCGACCGCCTGCACGCCGTCGACCATCTTCGGCACGTAATAGGCTGCCGGATCCTGCGTCAGCATGACGATGGCGCCGAAGCCGATGATGAAGGTCAGGATGTAGAAGTAGCCGATCCAGGTCGTCGCCCAACCGACGGACTTGCGTGCTTCCTTGGCGCTGGGCACGGTGAAGAAGCGCATCAGGATGTGCGGCAGGCCCGCCGTGCCGAACATCAGCGCCATGCCGACGGAGATCGCCGACACCGGATCCTTGATCAGCGCGCCCGGGGCCATGATTGCCTGGTGCTTGGAATGGACCTCGACGGCCTTGGCAAACAGCGCCTCGGGATTGAAGCCGAACTGGAAGAGCACGGCGAGCGCCATGAAGGTGGCACCGGTCAGCAGCATGATGGCCTTGATGATCTGTACCCAGGTGGTCGCAGTCATGCCCCCGAACAGCACGTAGCACATCATCAGTACGCCGACGATAACGACGGCGAAGGTGTACTCGAGACCGAACAGCACCTTGATCAACTGTCCGGCACCAACCATCTGGGCGATCATGTAGAACGCCACGACGACCAGCGAGCCAGTAGCGGCAAAGCTGCGCATCGGCACTTGCGAAAAGCGATAGGCAGCCACGTCGGCAAAGGTGAATTTCCCGAGGTTGCGCAGACGTTCGGCCATCAGAAAGGTGATCACCGGCCAGCCGACGAGCCAGCCGATCGAGAAGATCAGTCCGTCAAAGCCATTGGCGAAAACCAGTCCGGAAATCCCGAGGAAGGACGCGGCCGACATGTAGTCACCGGCAATCGCGAGTCCGTTCTGAAAACCGGTAATGCCGCCGCCGGCGGTGTAGAAGTCAGCCGCGGACTTCGTCCGTGCCGCCGCCCACTTGGTGATGCCGAGGGTCACGGCGACGAAAATGGCGAACATGGCGATCGCCACCCAGTTCGTCGCCTGTTTGGTGGTGTTGCCGAGATCGGCGCCAGCAGCGAAGACGGCACCAGCGGCCAGCACTCCCGTAGCGAGAAGCAGGGCATTGCGCATCGATTGGCTGATCATTTCTGGTTGGCCTCCCTGATGACTTCGGCGCTCATGTCATCAAAATCCGAGTTCGCCTTGCGCACGTAGACGTTGGTGATGGCAATCGTGAACACGATCACGCCCACCCCCAGTGGGATACCGATCGTCGTCACCATCCCCGGAGCAAGCGGTGTCCCCAGCCACTCCTTGTTGAAGGCAATGAGGAGAATGTAGCCGTAGTAGGCAATGATCATCAGAATCGACATGATGATGCTGTAGCTGCTGCGCTTGCGGACCAGCTCGTGGTATTTGGGATTGGCTTCAATCCGTGCAACGATGTCGTCGTTAGCCATTCGATTGTCTCCGATAGGTGTGGAATTTCCGGTCTTCGTCACAATGACCGCATGTCGACGATAGTGACCATTGCTTACGCCATGCTTACCAAGTCGGTATTCGCCTCGACACTCCGGGCAGTAAACCCGATGACGGGAGGACTGCCGGGGAGACGCCAACGGGGCACACAGCCACGCGCACCGGGCCGCCCGACGGCCAGTCCCCAGAGCGTATTGCGTTGATGCGAGGGGAGATCTGCGGCCACCGCCGGGGCCTGCGCGGAAGTGGCAACAATTTCACGGTCAACAGGCCTCTTCTGGTTAGAATTCGACTCCACCACCAGCCTCCGCCTCCGCCAAGATGAACGATGCCAGTCTGCTTCCGGAACTGATCCGCTGCTCAGCAAGTCGCCAGCCCGGAGCCTGCGCACTGACCTGCGGCGGTCAGTCGATGAGCTACGCTGAACTGCAGTCCGCGGTCGCCGGCTTTGCCAGCGGCCTGATCGAACTGGGCCTGCGGCGCGGCGAAAGAGTCGCCATCTACCTCGAAAAGCGCCTGGAAACGGTCGTCGCCAGTTTCGGAACGGCCGCCGCCGGTTGCGTCTTCGTACCACTGAATCCGCTGCTCAAGGCCGAGCAGGTCGCCTACATCATGCGCGACTGCAATGTGCGCGCGCTGGTCAGCTCCGGCGAACGCCTCGGGTTGCTGGCGCCCGTGCTGCCGTCCTGCCACGACCTGCGCCACCTGATCACCGTCAATGGCCGGGCGCCGGCTCCTCCCGAGACGCCGCTGGTCAGCCTGGGATGGGACGAACTGCTGCGGGCCACCGGGCACGCGGGCCACCGGGTGATCGACACCGACATGGCGGCAATCCTCTACACGTCGGGCAGTACCGGCAAACCGAAAGGCGTTGTCCTGTCGCACCGCAACATGGTCGCCGGCGCCGTGAGCGTTGCCGGCTATCTCGAGAACAGCGCCGACGACACCCTGCTGGCGGCGTTGCCGCTGTCCTTCGATGCCGGCTTCAGCCAGTTGACGACGGCCTTCCACGTCGGTGCCCGTGTCGTGCTGCTGAACTACCTGCTGCCACAGGACGTCCTCAAGACGCTGGCACGCGAGCAGGTCAGCGGCCTGACGGCAGTGCCGCCGCTGTATATCCAGCTTTCGCAGCTCGAATGGCCACCGATCATCAGCCAGCAGTTGCGCTATTTCGCCAACACCGGCGGCCGCATGCCACGCGATACCCTCGCCGCGCTGCGGGCACGGTTGCCGAACAGCAAACCCTACCTGATGTATGGCCTCACCGAGGCGTTCCGTTCGACCTTCCTGCCCCCGGACGAGGTCGACCGCCGGCCGGATTCGATCGGCAAGGCCATCCCCAATGCGGAGATCCTCGTCTTGCGGGAAGACGGATCGCCCTGCGTCGCCAACGAGCCGGGCGAACTGGTCCATCGCGGCGCCCTCGTCGGTCTCGGTTACTGGAACGACCGCGAGAAGACGGCCGAGCGCTACAAGCCGCTGCCCGCCGGCATTGCCGGCCGCGATGCCGGACTGGTGCTGCCTGAGATCGCCGTCTTTTCCGGTGACACGGTGCGCATGGACGAACACGGTTTCCTCTATTTCGTCGGCCGGCGTGACGAAATGATCAAGACTTCCGGCTACCGCGTTAGTCCGACCGAGGTCGAGGAAATCGTCTATGCAACCCGCTTGGTCGGGGAATGCGTGGCCTTCGGCGTCGACCACCCGACGCTCGGCCAGGCGATTCAGTTGATCGCCTCTGCAGCCGAGGGCGAAAGCATCGACTGCGACCGGCTGCTCGCCGAATGTCGTCAGCGGATGCCCGCCTACATGGTACCGGCGGGTATCAGCCTGCGCCACGGCCCCCTGCCGCGCAATCCCAACGGCAAGCTCGACCGCAAGACTCTGGCAACCGAGTTCGTCGCCGCCGCCCAAGGAGACGCTGCGGCGACTCCGCTCCCCTCCGGGTCTGACGACTGATGGATTTCCGACGCCCCCCGCAGCAGCGCCGGCAGCCGCCGGGCGTTGATGCCGCCAGGTCGGCGGCTTGGGGTGCCAACGTCTGTCACCACGGGCATGCCCCGCGGGCGCTGCGCTGCCTGCAGACAGGTGCAGACGACCGGTGCTCCCCCACACAACAACCCTGCAAGGCCATTCTCTGGTGAGCAACAGCGAACGAACTCTCCCGACGCACGCGCCGATGCACCAGTTTCCGGTCCTGAACGGTGAACTCGTCATCGGTGGCGTGCCACTCAGCCGCCTTGCCGCACGCATCGGCCAGACTCCCTTCTACGCCTACGACCGGCGGCTGCTCGCGGCCAGGGTGGCCGAGCTGCGCGCGTTGCTGCCGACTCGCGTGAAGCTGCACTACGCCATGAAGGCCAATCCGATGCCGGCTCTCGTGTGCCACATGGCGAGATTGGTCGACGGCATCGACGTCGCCTCGGCCGGTGAACTCAAGGTGGCGCTCGATGCCGGTGCCGATCCCGAGGAAATCAGTTTCGCCGGCCCCGGAAAGAGTCGCGGCGAACTGCGGCAGGCAGTCGCTGCGGGAATTCTGGTCAATGTCGAATCGCCGCGCGAGATTGACGAACTGGCAGCAATCAGTGCCGCTACCGGTCTTGCCGCACGCGTGGCGGTGCGCGTCAATCCGGACTTCGAGCTGAAGAGTTCGGGCATGAAGATGGGCGGCGGTGCCAGGCAGTTCGGCGTTGACGCCGAGCAGGTGCCGGCAGTGCTCGCCGCGATCGACCGCGCCGGTCTCGCCTTCGAGGGTTTTCATCTCTTCGCCGGCTCGCAGAATCTGCGCGCCGAAGCGATCGTCGAAGCGCAGGTCAAGAGCTACGAACTGGCCGTCCAGCTCGCCCGCTTCGCGCCGGCGAGCGTCCGCTTCCTCAATCTGGGTGGCGGCTTCGGCATTCCCTACTTTCCCGGCGAGCGCCCTCTCGACCTGACGCCGGTTGCCGCCGGACTGGCAGCGATCGCAGAACGTGCGGCGCACGAGTTGCCGGCCGCCAGACTGGTCATCGAACTCGGACGCTATCTTGTCGGCGAGGCCGGCGTCTACGTCTGCCGGATCATCGATCGCAAGCTGTCGCGCGGCCAGGTCTTCCTCGTTGCCGATGGCGGACTGCATCACCACCTGTCGGCCTCCGGCAATTTTGGCCAGGTGATCCGCAAGAACTACCCGGTGGCGATCGGCAACCGGGTCGGGGCACCGACCAGCATCACTGCTTCGGTGGTCGGACCCTTGTGTACACCACTCGACCTGCTGGCCGACCGGATGCCGCTGGCCGATGCACAGCCGGGCGATCTGGCGGTCATCTTTCAGTCTGGCGCCTACGGATTCTCCGCCAGTCCCCAGGCCTTCCTCGGCCACCCCACCTGTCTCGAGGTCATTGTCTGAGCACCATTCCGGGCCAAGTTTCGGATCGTGAACGAATCCGTCCCGCACCCACAACCACCTCCATGCCACACATCTCAAGAGACTTTCGCTGCCGCTGCCGCTGCCGATCATGCGGCGACCGATCGCTGGCTGGGCAGCCGGGTGCGCCGGCAGGCAATGCGCGAAGTGGCGGAGTGGCACATGACCGCCAGTGACAGGACGCGGCAGTTGCCGCGCACGCCGTTGCTCGACTGGTCGAGCTTCGCCGGCTCGCGACGTCTGACTGGCGTCCACAGCATCGATGATATCGCCGCACGCTGCCTGACAACCAGCGGTCGGGCCGCCATCTACCTGGCGTTGCTGCAGTTGCGACTCGACCCGGGCAGCCTCGTCCTGGTGCCCACATATCATTGCCCGACAATGGTCGCTCCGGTGATCCTGGCCGGACTGCGGGTAGCGTATTTCGGCATCGATGCGCATGGCCTGCCGCAACTCGGCACGATCGATGAAGCGACCGCTGCACACGCGAAAGCCATGTTGGTGTCGCACTATTTTGGCCGCGCGCGGTCACTGGCTGAGGTCCGTCAATGGTGCGACGCACGACAGATTGCCCTGATCGAGGACTGTGCCCACTGCTACTTCGGCAGCGCCGGCGAGCGGCCGGTCGGCACCTGGGGCGACTTCGCCACAGCCAGTCTGTCGAAGTTCTTCCCTGTGCCTGAAGGCGGCGTACTGGCCTCGGCAAGCCGGCGGATTGCTGCCCCAGGCCTGACGCCACAGGGCCTGCGAGTGGAGCTGAAGTCCTGGGCCGACGTGCTGGAATCGGCCGTGACTTACGGCCGCCTAGCCGGAGTTGGCTGGGCACTGACCCGGATCTTCGCCATCAAGAACCAGATCAACCGCGCCAGGACCACGGGACCGCAAGAGGATTCCATTGCCCCGCCCGACATGATGCTCGCCTGCGACATGGCGCGCATCAGACGAGCACCCGCCTCGACGGCCGTGGTGCTGAGAAGGCTTTTGCCACACGGACGAATCATCACTAGGCGCCGGTCCAACTATGCGGTCTACGCGCGGCACTTCCGGCAGGTCGAAGGAGCATACCCGCTCTACCCTGAAGCGGCGGCCGACGCCGTGCCCTACGTCTTTCCGCTGTGGGTAGACGACGCCGACCGGGTCTATCAGAGCCTGCGGTCACTGGCCCTGCCGGTATTTCGCTGGGACAGGATCTGGCCGGACACCCCCGTCCTGGCCAACGACGTCGGGCCTTCCTGGAGCCGGCACGTCCTGCAGTTGCTCTGCCATCAGGATCTGAGCGAAGCCGACGTGACACGCACGGCCATCGCGGCGCTCGCTCTGCTGTCGGCAGAACGCAGCCCGCCAGCAGCCAGCGGCGCTGGCTAGAAATCGAAAGGTGCTCCCGAACATGCCACCATCACCCGCGATCGTCTGGCAGAACCTGCCAGCGGCATCGCTGCACCAGGACCCCGCTCTGTCCGCCGCCTGGAACCGATTGAATGCGCGGCGGGGCGATGTTCCTTTCCTGAGCACCGAGGCGATCACCGCCAGCCTCGATTCGTTTGGCACGGGCCGGGAACGGCTGCTCGTCGGCCGACAGGAGGAGGCGATCGCGGCGATGTTCCTGCTGGTTCGCACCTCCGCCGCCGAATGGCAGAGTTTCCAGCCATCGCAGTTGCCACTCGGCGCCTGGGTGGCCGACGACCGACTGCCGGTGCTTGACCTCGCGCGCAGCCTGATCCGGGGACCGCTCGGCTTCTGCCTGCTGCTGTCGGTCACGCAGATCGACCCACTCCATGTGGCACGCCCGACCGACAATGCCGACAGCCAGAGCAGCGACTACATCCGCACGGCCTGGACAGAACTCCAGGGCAGCTTTGCCGAATACTGGAACCAACGCGGCAAGAACCTCCGTCAGAACATGCGCAAGCAGAGAAACAGGCTTGCCGGCGAGGGGATCAGCGGACACCTTCGGGTTCTCGACCAGCCGGTGGAGATGGCGGCGGCCATCGAGCGTTATGGCGCACTCGAGAGCGCGGGCTGGAAGGCCGGCGAGGGCACCGCGATCCATCCGGAAAACTCGCAAGGGAAGTTCTACCGGCGCTTGCTCGAGAGTGCGGCGATGCGAGGCGAAGCCGTCGTCTTCGAGTACCTGTTTGACGATCGGGTGGTCGCGACCAACCTTTGCCTGCGACGCGAGGACGTCCTGGTCATCCTGAAAACCACCTACGACGAGTCGATCCAGTCGTACTCGCCTGCTTTCCTGCTCAGCCAGGACGAGATCGAACTGCTCTACCGGGAAGGCAGAATTCGGCGCATCGAGTACTATGGCCGCATGATGGAATGGCACAGCCGGTGGACGGAGAACTCGCGTGTTCTCTATCACCTGACCTTGTATCGCTGGCCACTGCTGCAGCGGCTTGCCGAGTGGCGGAGACGGCGAAAGCAGGCCGGCGCCGGCGCATCGGCGAGCTGAATTCGGGCCACGCGAGCAGACTACAGGGCTCTGACCGTCCGTTGCGAGCCGCGCGCCGGCACAGTCGGCATGCGGCTACTGACCACGAAAAGCGAAAGACCGGCTGCTGGCCGGTCTTTCCATGACTGCTGCTGCTCGATTCAATTGGTCGGGGCGCCGGGATTCGAACTCGGGACCCCTTGCACCCCATGCAAGTGCGCTACCAGGCTGCGCCACGCCCCGACAAGCTCGCGATTATATCCCAAAAACTCGCGGAACTCAGGGTCGCAGCATATCGACGATGCTCAGGATCTCCGCACGAACGCCCTCGAGCGTCAACGCCGAGGCCTTCGCCGTCGCCTCAGCCTCGGCGTCCTCCAGACGATTGCGCGCGCCACTGATCGTGAAGCCCTGACTGTAGAGAAGCTCGCGGATACGTCGAACCAAAAGGACTTCGTGGTGCTGATAGTAACGCCGGTTGCCACGCCGTTTCACCGGCCGAAGTTGCGCGAACTCCTGCTCCCAGTAACGCAGGACATGCGGCTTCACACCGCAAAGCTCACTCACCTCGCCGATCGTGAAATAGCGTTTGGCGGGAATGGCCGGTAACGGCTCCGGAACCGGCTCTCTATGACTGGCTTCCATCGTAGGCGTTCTCCACCTCGGCCTTCAGTTTCTGGCTGGCGTGAAAGGTCACCACTCGCCGGGCAGTGATCGGGATTTCTTCGCCAGTTTTTGGATTGCGGCCTGGGCGCTGCGGCTTGTCTCGCAACTGGAAATTGCCAAACCCGGACAGCTTGACACCGTCACCTCGTTCGAGCGCGTTCCGAATCTCCTCGAAGAACGCCTCGACCATATCCTTGGCCTCACGTTTGTTGAGACCGACCTTCTCGAACAACAAGTCGGCCAGTTCTGCCTTGGTTAGCGTCATTCCCATCCCTTCTCAGACGCGAAGCCGCGCTGCAAACGCCTGCTGCAGATAGTTCAGCAACTGCTGCATGGCGGCGTCGACTTCAGCCTCAAGCAAGGTTCTGCGAGTATCTTGCATCACTATGCGGAAGGCAAGGCTTTTCTTGCCGGCCTCGACACCGCGCCCGACGTACACATCGAACAGCCGGATGTCACTGACGATAGCCGGTCGATCGGCGCTCAAGGCATCGAGCAGTTGTTGCAGTTCGAGTGCGTGGTCGACAACGATGGCGATATCCCGGACGACAACCGGCTGGCGTGATCCCTCGACGTACTGCGGCAACCGGGCCCGCTCGACGGGGTCGAGGTCGATCTCGAACAGCACTGGCGCCAGCGGCAGGTCGTACTTCTGTTGCCACTGCGGGTGCAACTCGCCGATGAAGCCAATTGCCTGGCCATCGACCAGAACCCGCGCGCTGCGACCCGGATGCAGCGCCGGGTGCGCAGCCACCTCGAAGCGAGCAACGCGTGGGGAGAGCAGCAGTTCGAGGTCTCCCTTGACATCGAAATAGTCGACGTTGCGTGCGGCACAGCCCCACTGTTCCGGCAGCGCCGTGCCGTAGGCGAGCGCCGCGAGCTTCCATGGCTGGCGAAAACCCGCGACCGGTCCACCAAGCGGATCTCGAAAGAAGCAGCGGCCCGTCTCGAAAACACGCAGGCGGCTTTGCCGACGTTTGAGATTCGTTGTCACGTTGGCCAGGAGCCCACCCAGCAGCGACGAACGCATGACACTCGACTGGCTCGCGATCGGATTGGCCAGCCGGATCAACCGCTCGTTGCCGGCGAGGTCTCGTTCCCAGGCTTCGTCGACGAAGGCGAAATTGATGACCTCCTGATAGCCGCAATCAGTCAGCATCTGCCGCACGCGCGCTACCGGTCGCGTCTGCTCGCTCTGCGGCAGCATCGACAACGCCGCCCGAGGCAAAGCCGCAGGGATGTTCTCGTAGCCGTGCAGGCGAACGATTTCCTCGATCAGGTCTTCCTCTATCTCCATGTCGAAGCGATGACTGGGCGGCGTGACGATAAAATCGTCGCCGTCACGGACGAATGACAGCCCGAGGCGGCGAAACAGCTCCTCGATTCGCTTGGGAGAAAGGTCCAGGCCCAGCACCTTGCGCACGCGTCGCGGGCGCAGACGAACCGGAAGCCGCTCCGGCAGACTCGCCAGCGCCTCACTGACCGGACCCGCCTGGCCGCCACAGATGTCGACGACAAGGCGCGTCGCACGTTCGAGTGCCCGCCGCGTCGCAGCGAAATCAACCCCTCTTTCGAAACGATGTGCCGCATCCGAAACGAAACCATAACGCCGGGCGCGCCCAGCGATCGCTTGCGGTGTAAAGAAGGCCGCCTCCAGGAACAGCTCGGTTGTCGCCAGTGTGATGCCACTATCCTCGCCGCCCATCACTCCCGCCATCGCCAGCGGCCGCCGCTCGTCGGCAATCAGCAGGACGTCGCTCTGCAACTCGACCGTCTGTTCGTTGAGCAGCTTGATCGTCTCGCCCGGCTGCGCCATGCGGGCGTGCACGGCTCCCGCAAGCCGCTGGTTGTCAAAAGCGTGCAACGGCTGACCGAGTTCGAGCATCACATAGTTGGTGATGTCGACCAGTGCCGAGATCGGCCGCAGGCCGCTGCGCTCAAGTCGCCGCCGCATCCAGGACGGAGTCGCGGCGGTCGCGTCGACGCCGCCGATCACCCTGCCGCAGTAACGCGGGCATGCCGCCGGTGCGTCGAGGACGACTGCCCGCTCGCTGGCGATGGCGACCGGCACCTCCTCGGCCTGAATGTAGTTCGCCGGCGCGCCAGTCAGGGCCGCAACCTCGCGCGCAACACCCTCGAGCGACAGGCAATCCGCCCGATTTGGAGTCAGCTTCAGCGTCAGCACGCGATCATCGAGATCGAGATGGCGGCGCAGATCCTCGCCCACAGGCGCGGCAGCGTCCAGGAGAAGCAACCCCGATGCGTCGTCGGCAACGCCAAGTTCCCGTGCCGAACAGAGCATGCCAAAGGACTCGACGCCGCGCACCTTGCTGAGCCTGATCTGCAAACCACCAGGAAGCGCGGCGCCGACCAGCGCGCACGGGACCTTGCTGCCCGCAGCGACGTTTGGCGCACCGCAGACGATCTGCAGCAACTCGCCGCCACCAACATCCACCCGGCACAGGCTCAGCCGATCAGCGTTCGGATGACGGTCCACGCTGACGACCTGAGCGACGACGACCCGGCTGAAGGCGGGGGCGACGGGCTCTTCCTCCTCCACCTCCAGACCAGCCATCGTCAGCAGATGCGAGAACTCCGGTCCACAGCATGCGGGGTCTACGAAGCTGCGTAGCCAGGATTCAGAGAATTTCATGCCCGTTCGCGGTCAGAAGGGATCGCCATCAGACGAACTGCCGCAGGAAGCGCAGGTCGCCATCGAAAAACAGTCGCAGGTCATTGATGCCGTAACGCAGCATGGTCAGGCGATCAGGTCCCATACCGAAAGCAAAGCCCAGGTATCGCTCCGGATCGATATTGACGTGCCGCAGGACGTTCGGGTGAACCATTCCGCAGCCGGCGATCTCGAGCCACCGACCCTTGTGCGCACCGCTCATGAACGCCATGTCGATTTCTGCCGATGGCTCGGTGAAGGGAAAAAAGGAAGGCCGGAAACGCACCTGCAGGTCGTCGCTCTCGAAGAAACGGCGCAGGAAGTCGGCGATGACACCCTTCAGGTCGGCAAAGCTGACGTTCTCGCCGATCCACAGTCCTTCGACCTGATGAAACATCGGTGAATGGGTCGCATCGGAGTCGACGCGATAGACCCGCCCCGGCGCAATGACCCGGATTTCCGGCATCGTCTCCAGCGCAGCATACCTGGCGACATGCGCCTGCATGTAGCGCACCTGGATCGGGCTGGTATGGGTGCGCAGCAATACACCCTCGGCGACCGCTCCCGACTCATCCAGCAGGTAGAAGGTGTCGTGCATGGAGCGCGCAGGATGATCCTCCGGCGTGTTCAGGGCGGTGAAATTCTGGAAATCGGCCTCGATTTCGGGACCATCGGCGACCTCGAAGCCGATCGAACGGAACAGCGATTCGACCCGTTCGAGTGTCCGTGTCACCGGATGCAGACCGCCGGGTGCCGGCCCACGCCCAGGCAAGCTCACATCGAGCGCCTCCTCCGCCAGGCGGGCGTTCAACGCCATCTTCCGGATCGCTTCGCGACGCGCGTTGAGGGCGGTTTCGACCGCTTCCTTGGCGCGGTTGATCGCCACTCCGGCCGTCTTGCGCTCGTCCGGCGGCAGCCTGGCCAAAGCCTTGAGCAGGTCGGTTATCTGTCCATTCTTGCCGAGATAAGCGGCCTTGATCTGCTCAAGGACATCGGCGTCGTCGGTTGCGGCAAAAGCCAGGACCGCCGCTTGGACAATCTGATCGAGGTTATGCATGCTTCACCGAAAAAAAGGAGGCTCGCGCCTCCTTTCCCGAAATTCGTCGGGTCTAGGCGGCAAGCCGGGCCTTCGCCTCGGCAGCCAAGGCAGCAAAAGCCGGCTTGTCAAAGACAGCCAGATCTGCCAAAACCTTGCGATCCACCTCCACCTGCGCCTTTTTCAAGCCGTTCATGAAGGTACTGTATTTCATGCCGAGTTCCCTGGCGGCGGCATTGATGCGGGCAATCCAGAGGCTGCGGAACTGACGTTTCCGCTGCCGGCGATCACGGTACGCATACTGGCCTGCCTTCATTACCGCCTGCTTGGCAACCCGGTAGACGTTCTTGCGACGACCGCGATAGCCCTTGGCCAAGGCGAGAATCTTCTTGTGGCGCGCGTGCGCCGTTACACCACGCTTGACTCGAGGCATCGATTATCTCCTTAAGCGTAGGGCATCATGGCACGCACGACCGCCTTGTCGGAGGCGTGCACCGCGGTCATGCCGCGCAACTGGCGCTTGGTCTTGGTATCCTTCTTCGTCAGGATATGTCGCTTGTAGGCGAACGAACGCTTGATGCGACCGCTCGGACTGATCTTGAAGCGCTTCTTCGCTCCGGTCTTGGTTTTCATCTTGGGCATTGAATGCTCCTGATAATGACATGCTGCCAGGTGTCTCCCGACGGAAGCTCTTCGAACCCGGCACCACTTCTTTCATGCACGGCACGAGACTCGCGTCGCCTGCCGTGGCTCCAGCGATCTACCGCTTCTTGCTCGGCGTCAGCACCATCACCATCTGCCGTCCTTCCATCTTCGGCATCTGCTCGACCAGTGCCAGATCCTGCAGATCAGCCCGGATACGCTCGATCTGCCGCATGCCGATATCCTGATGCGCCATTTCCCGGCCGCGGAATCGCAGCGTGACCTTGACCTTGTCCTCTTCTTCCAGGAAACGCGTCATGTTGCGCAGCTTGATCTGGTAGTCGTTTTCATCGGTGCCGGGACGCAGCTTCACTTCCTTGACCTGAACCTGCTTCTGCTTGAGCTTCTGCTCATGCTGACGCTTCTGCTCCTGGTACTTGAACTTGCCGAAATCGACGATGCGGCAGACCGGTGGCTGTGCCATCGGCGCGATTTCGACCAGATCGAGACCGGCCTCTTCGGCAAGCGCCAGAGCCGCCCTGACGCTCACGACTCCCAGTTGTTCGCCGTCGGCACCGATGAGACGGACCTCCGGTGCGTTGATCTCTTCGTTGACGCGTTGCGCCTTTTGCAGTGCGATGGTTCCGCTCCTTCTTCCGACAAAAGTCAAGCCGTGCCACGACGCGCAGCAACTTCCTCAAGAAGCCGCCCGGTCAGAGCCGCGAGCGTCATCTGCCCGAGGTCCCGGCCCCCGCGCGTCCGCACGGCCACCAGATTGGCTGCCACCTCCTTGTCGCCAACGACGATCTGATACGGCAGCTTGTTCATGCTATGTTCTCGTATTTTATAGGTAATTTTTTCATTGCGCAAATCGGCCTCGACCCGCAGCCCGGCGCTGCGCAGCGCCGCCGCCACCTGCCCCGCATAGTCGGCCTGCTTCTCGGAAATATTCAGCACCACCGCCTGTACCGGCGACAGCCAGAGGGGCATCGCGCCGGCATAATGCTCGACGAGAATACCGATGAAGCGCTCGAGGGAGCCGAGGATCGCCCGGTGCAGCATGACCGGAATCTGGCGCTCGTTGTTCTCGCCAACGTAGTGCGCGTCAAGGCGTTGCGGCAAGGCGAAGTCAAGTTGCAGCGTGCCACACTGCCAGACGCGTCCCAGGCAGTCCTTCAGCGAAAACTCGATCTTCGGCCCGTAGAACGCGCCTTCTCCCGGCTGCAGGTCGTAGGCCAGTGCCTTCGCCGCCAGGGCCTCGGCCAGCGCGGCTTCCGCCCGGTCCCATGCGGCGTCCGATCCGATGCGTTTCGGCGGCCGCGTGGACAGCTTGACGAGGATCTCGGTGAACCCGAAATCGGCATAAATCTTCTGCAACAGATCGATGAATGCCGCCGTCTCCGGCAACACCTGCTGTTCCGTACAAAATATGTGTGCGTCATCCTGGACGAAAGCGCGCACGCGCATGATGCCGTGCAGGGCGCCGGAGGGCTCGTTGCGATGGCAGGAGCCGAACTCCGCCAACCGCATCGGCAGGTCACGGTAACTGCGCAGCCCCTGATTGAAGATCTGGATGTGCCCGGGACAGTTCATCGGCTTGATCGCGTAGTCACGGTTCTCCGAAGCAGTCGTGAACATGTGTTCCGCATAGTTCTGCCAGTGACCCGAGCGCTCCCAGAGCGAACGATCCATGATCATCGGCGTCTTCACCTCGCAGTAGCCGTTCTCACCGAGAAGACGCCGAATGTACTGCTCGACTTCCTGCCAGATGGTCCAGCCCTTCGGGTGCCAAAAGACCATCCCGGGCGCCTCGTCCTGCAGGTGAAAGAGGTCGAGTTGCCGCCCCAGCTTGCGATGATCCCGTTTCTCGGCTTCTTCGAGCATGTGCAGGTAGGCATCCTGGTCTTCCTTCCTGATCCAGGCGGTGCCGTAGATGCGCTGCAACTGTTCGTTGCGGTGGTCCCCCCGCCAGTAGGCGCCGGCCAGCTTCATCAACTTGAAGACCTTCAGTCTGCCGGTCGAGGGAACGTGCGGACCACGACAGAGGTCGACGAAGTCTCCCTCGCGATAGAGCGAGACAGCCTGATCCGCCGGTATCGCATCGATCAGTTCCGCCTTGTAGTGCTCGCCAATCGACTTGAAGAAGGCGACAGCCTGATCGCGTGGCCAGACTTCCCTCTGCACCGGCAGGTCACGCCGCGCCAGTTCCGCCATCCGCCTTTCGATCGCCGCCAGATCGTCAAGCGTGAATGGGCGCTCGAATGCGAAATCGTAGTAAAAGCCATTCTCGATGACCGGGCCAATGGTCACCTGCGCCGTCGGAAACAATTCCTTCACCGCATAGGCCATCAGGTGCGCCGTCGAGTGGCGAATGACCTCGAGCCCTTCGGGGTCCTTTTCCGTGACGATCCCCAGTTGGGCGTCGCTGCTGATCACGAACGAAGTATCCACCAGGCGGCCATCGACCTTGCCCGCCAAGGCGGCTCGCGCCAGGCCGGCACCAATCGTCTGCGCGACCTCGGCGACCGTCACGGGCTGCGCGAAATCCCTCTGCGAACCATCGGGTAGTGTGACGACCGGCATAGTGCACCTCAGCAGGAAAAAATGGAAAAGCCAGAGCGCCGCTCTGGCTTGTGTCTGGACCGCAGGCGAAAAACCGACAACTCGGACAACCGGCGACAGCAGCCGCGCTCAGGGTCGCTGGCCAACAGCCCGCCGTCGATTGCTCGGCAGCGACGGTCTCGGAGCCAATGGCAACTGGCAGCAAAGTCGTTCGCCAACCTCCTCAAACGCCCTCAACGGCGCGATTCTAGCACAGCAGATCCGGCCGCCCAAAAGCCAGGCGCCGGCAGTCCCGGCTGCAGCCATCCGACCAACAGGGAGGCGCCGACCTGCGCCAAGGGCAAGGTTGGACGGCGTCCACTGTCACCCTGGTCGCGTTCCCTCAACTGGCCAGCGGCGCGAAGAGCGCCGAGATGTCTTCGCTGCCGAACTTGGCTTCGACGCCATGGTCGGCAGACAGAATGCGCGCCGCAAGCTCGGCCTTGCCCTCCTGCAAGGCGAGAATCTTCTCTTCGATGCTGCCGGCAATGATCAGCTTATAGACGAACACTGGCTTGTCCTGACCAAGCCGATGCGCGCGATCGGTCGCCTGATTTTCGGCTGCAGGGTTCCACCACGGATCGTAGTGGATGACTGTATCGGCAGCCGTCAGATTCAGGCCAACGCCGCCGGCGCGCAGGCTGATCAGGAAGATGGGCACTTCGCCCGCCTGAAAGCGGCGGACCTGTTCCTCGCGATCCACCGTGTCACCGCAAAGCAGGGCGTAATCCAGGGCGAGGAGCCGCAGTTCCTTGGCGATCAGTGCCAGCATGCTGGTGAACTGTGAGAACACCAGGATCTTCCTGCCCTCGTCGACCAGTTCCGGCACCATCGTCATCAGGAGATCCAGCTTGGCGCGTTCCTTGATCTTCTGCACCGACTTCGACTTGAGCAGCCGTGGGTCGCAACAGACCTGCCGCAACTTCAGCAACGCATCAAGAATGACGATCTGGCTGCGATTGAAGCCCTTGCTGGCAATTTCTTCACGCACCTTGGCGTCCATCGCAACGCGAACGGTCTCGTAGAGATCGCGCTGACCCCCAGCCAGTTCCACCTTGCGCACGATGATCGTTTTCGGCGGCAGTTCGCGTGCCACCTCCTCCTTCTTGCGACGCAGGATGAACGGTCGCACCCGCCGCGCCAGCAGTTCGCGCCGCCTGACGTCGCCCTGCTTCTCGATCGGTGTCCGCCAGTATTTGGTGAAGGTTTGGTTACTGCCGAGAAAGCCGGGCAGCAGAAAGTCGAACTGGCTCCAGAGTTCCCCCAGGTGGTTTTCCAGTGGCGTGCCAGTCAGGCAGAGGCGGTGACGCGCTTCGATCCGACGCACCACTTCAGCACCTTGACTGCGCGCGTTCTTCACCGTCTGCGCCTCGTCGAGAATCAGCAGGTGATAGGCGTACCGGGTCAGGTCGGCAACGTCGCGCCATAGCAGTGGATAGGTCGTCAGCACCACGTCGTGGCGCGGGATGTCGGCAAAGCGGCTCTTTCGTTCCGGTCCATGCAGCGACAGGATCGACAGCCCGGGGGCAAAGCGGGCGGCCTCGTTGGTCCAGTTGAAGATCAGTGAGGTGGGCAGCACGATCAGTGCCGGCCGGTCGAGCCGGCCCGACTCCTTTTCCAGCAGCAGGTGCGCCAGTGTCTGCGCCGTCTTGCCCAGACCCATGTCGTCGGCGAGAATTCCCGCGAGATTCTGTTCGCGCAGGAACTGCAGCCAGGCCAACCCCTCGGTCTGGTAATGACGCAACTCCAGGCCGAGCCCCACTGGCGGCTCGATATGGCCGATCCCCTGCGCCGCACTCAGCTGCTCGGCGAGCGCCAACACATCACTCTGGCCCTTGAACCGCCAGCGCGCGCTGTCGTTGAGTTCGGTCAGCCGCGGCGCATCGAAACGGGAAAGGCGCAGACTGCTGCCGCCGGTAAAGCCGTCGAAGAGGTCGATCAGGGTTGCCGCCAGCGGCTTCAGGCGCCACGCCGGAACGCGGATTCGCAAACCGGCACCGGTCACCAGTTCGACCATCTCGTTGTCCGCGACCTGTGCCAACAGGCTGGCCTCGAGCCAGCGCCCGTCACGCCGGAAGAGGCTGGCAAGCAGGGGAGCGAGTGGCAGACGCTCACCTTCGACGACGATCCCCATGTCGAGTTCAAACCAGCCATGCCCGGAATCCGTGAGGTCGGCATCCCAAGCCTCGACCTCGAGCAAGCGATGGCGAAACTCGGCGGCAAAGTCGACCTGCCAGCCGCTGCTGCGCAGGCGCGGCAATTGCTCGCGCATGAACACCGGCCAACTGCTCTCCTGCGCCAGTCCATATGCATTGTCCGGTGGCCTGCCGAAGGTATGCAGGACGTAGCCCGGGATCTTCTCCAGATCAGCCCCGCCCAGCTCAGCCATCAGTTGCTCTTCGCGCGCGCGCTGCCGCTCGATGCGAACCATCTCGCCGTTGGCAAGGATCGTGAAGTCGCGCCGGTCGTCGGGAATCACCTCGACATCCTCGTAGCGAAACGCCGCCAGGGCGACATCGAAAGGCCCTCCGCCATAAGCCGCTGAGTAGTCACGCCAGCCACGATTGCCGTGTATGTGCAGGGTCCGCAGACGCAGCAGCGCGACCGGTTCGGCAACGATGCAGCGGCTGTTGACGCTGGCCTGCTCAGGGTCGCCCGGCAGATCGCTCACGGTCTCGGCGAGGGCTTCGCCGACCAGCGCAGCAGCCGTGGCCGACAGGGGCGGTAGCGAGAACAGGCGGGCGACTACTGCCGGGTTGCCTCGCACCTGCAGAAGACCGACCTGGCGCCCGTCGAGATCGACGAACCACGGCTGCGGCAGCGGTATGACCAGAGCAGCGGCCGGCTCCGTGAGCAACATGGCCGACTGCCGCCCGTCGCCGCTCTGCCGCCAGCCAACGGTCGCCGGCCGCGGTGCGGCCAGGGTCAGGAAGGAAAAGTCATCGCCGCGGCACAGTCGACCGGTCTTCGCCATGAGCTGCAGCGCTTCGCCACCGTGCTTCGGCCCCAGGCCGAAGGCGTGCAGACCCGTGTCGAAGCCGCGCTCGGCCCATAGCAGTCGGAGGATCGGTCGATCTTCATCGCTGACGAAGCGAAGGGATTTCGCGAGCGCACGATCGATGTTCCACACCTCGTCGGCGCCATCAGGTTCGCGGCCCTTGTGAACCGTGACCCCGAAGCCAGCCAGATCGGCAGTCCACTGCAGCAGGTAGAAGAGCTGCTGGCGGCCGGAGGCAGGACTGCGGTCCTTCTTGCTCACGGCCATCGCCACCCGGCGCAACTCCTCGGTCCACGAGAGCGCGCCGACCTCGCTCTTGCCGAGCGGCAGCGATCGTTCCACCGGCTTATCCATGCGGCAGGCCCGACGGCAGGGGGGCACCACTCTCGCGCCAGACTTCGCGCACTGCGGACAGACGGATCGAAGGCTCGTTCAAGATTTGCACCCGCAACGAAGGAGTCAGCGACAGGCCACTGTCGCGAGACGCGAAGCAGCGCAACGGCGGCAACTCTGGCAAGTAAGCTAGCATATGGCGGCCCGCTCCGGCAAGCGCAGGCACACCGGTCTGCTGGCGCTCATTCTCAATCGCGGAAGTTGCCGTAGCGGATCGGAAAATCGGTGATCTCCTTCGTGACCAGAGCGATGCAGGCCTGCAGTTCGTCCCGCTTGGCGCCGCTGACGCGCACTGCATCCCCCTGAATCGAAGCCTGCACCTTGAGCCGCGAGTCCTTGATCAGCTTGACGATCTTCTTCGCCAGTTCCGACTCGATGCCAATCCTGATCTTCAGATCCTGTTTGACCTTGTTGCCCGAGACTCGCTGCACGGGTTGATCTTCGAGTCGCTTGGTACTCTCCTTTTCCTTCTTCTCCATTGCCGGAAACAGGAGGTCCCTGATCTGGCCAAGCTGGAACTCCGAGTCACCGTGCAGCGTGATCACTTTGTCCTTGTCATTGAGGTCCACCCTGGCGCTCGTGCCCTTGAAATCATAGCGATTGTCGATGGCACGCCGGGTGACGTCGAGCGCGTTGTGCAAGGCGGCCATGTCGGCTTCGGAAGAAAAATCGAATGAAGGCATAGTGATCCATCTGTTGGTCGAAAAGGTGGCCAGGCGTGGCCCCACGCCACCGGCCGTGGCATGCGAGAAGTCTACAGCCCCCAGAGCTTTTCCATGATCGTCTTGGCAATGAAGCCCAGCATGCCGAATGACAGGACAAAGAAGAGCACGATGGTGCCCGTCTTGCCAGCCTTCGACTTCCAGGCAATCTCGCCGATGATGAACAGCATGAAGAGCATGAAGGCACCGACCCCGAAGGTCATGCCGAACTCGGAGATCTGTTCTTCGCTCAGTCCAAACATCGGCGCCGCCTTTCACTCAGGCCGCACATCGACGGATCATCCCGGGATCACCGCCCGCGCGCCGCGAGCCTGGCCGCAATGCGCATCCGCAGGGCGTTGAGCTTGATGAAACCGGCAGCATCCTTCTGGTCGTAGGCACCGGCGTCATCCTCGAAAGTCGCGATCGTCGAGTCGAACAGCGAATCGGTCGCTGAATCGCGGCCGACGACAATCACGTTGCCCTTGTACAGCTTGACGCGTACCCAGCCATTCACCGCCAGTTGCGTATGGTCGATCAGCTTCTGCAGCGCCAGCCGTTCCGGGCTCCACCAGTAGCCGTTATAGATCAGGCTGGCATAGCGCGGCATCAGGTCATCCTTGAGGTGCGCCACCTCCCGGTCGAGGGTGATCGACTCGATGGCCCTGTGTGCGGGCAGCAGGATCGTCCCGCCGGGCGTTTCGTAGCAGCCCCGCGACTTCATGCCGACGTAGCGGTTCTCGACGAGGTCGATGCGACCGATCCCGTGCTTTCCGCCCAGCTCGTTGAGCCGTGCCAGCAGCTCGTGTGCCGGCATTCTCTGACCGTCGATTGCCACCAGATCGCCACGTTCGAACTCGAGTTCGAGGTATTCTGCCGCATCCGGCGCCATCTCTGGCGAGACCGTCCAGCGCCACATCGACTCCTCGGCTTCGGCTGCCGGATCTTCCAGGTGACGTCCCTCGTAGCTGATGTGCAGCAGGTTGGCGTCCATCGAATAAGGCGAGCCGCCCTGACGATGCTTCATCTCGACGGGAATGCCATGCTGCTCGGCGTACGCCAGCAATTTCTCGCGCGACAGCAAATCCCACTCGCGCCACGGCGCGATGATCCGTATGTCGGGCCGCAGTGCGTAAGCCCCAAGTTCGAAGCGCACCTGGTCGTTGCCCTTGCCGGTCGCGCCATGCGCCACCGCGTCGGCAGCGGTCAGATTGGCGATCTCGATCATCCGCTTGGCAATCAGCGGTCGCGCGATCGACGTGCCGAGCAGATACTCGCCCTCATAAACCGCATTGGCGCGAAACATCGGAAAAACAAAGTCGCGGACGAACTCTTCGCGCAGGTCTTCAATGTAGATGTTATCGGCCGCAATGCCGAGCTTCAGCGCTTTTGGACGCGCCGCCTCGAGTTCCTCACCCTGCCCAAGATCGGCAGTGAAGGTCACCACCTCGCAGCGATAGGTATCCTGCAACCACTTCAGGATGACTGATGTATCGAGGCCTCCCGAATAGGCAAGGACGGCTTTGCTGATCGCGCTCATGTTCTTTCCCCGCTCGAACTGGATGATGATAGATCGACGCGACCGCACAGCAGATACTCCAGTAGCGCCTTTTGTGTGTGCATGCGGTTCTCGGCCTCATCCCAGACGACGCTCTGCGGGCCATCGATGACCTCCGCCGACACTTCCTCGCCCCGGTGTACCGGCAGGCAGTGCATGAAAAGAGCCTGCGGACTGGCCATCCGCATCATCTCCCGATTCACCTGCCAGGCGGCGAAGGCGCGCCGGCGGTCATCGTTTTCGGCTTCGAAGCCCATCGAAGTCCACACGTCGGTGGTCACCAGGTCAGCCTGCCGTGTTGCCGCCAGTGGGTCGGCAAACTGCTCGAAATGTCCTGTCCCCTGCAAACCGAGACGCTCGGGGACGACTTCATAGCCCGGCGGAGTAGAAACGTGAACCCGAAAGTCGAGTACTTCGGCCGCCTGCAGCCAGGTATTGCAGACATTGTTCGAATCGCCGATCCAGGCGACCGTCCTGCCCTGGATCGGACCGCGATGCTCGATGAAGGTGAATATGTCCGCGAGAATCTGACACGGATGATACTCGTTGGTCAGGCCGTTGATCACCGGCACGCGCGAATTCGCCGCAAAGCGCTCGATGATCGCCTGCTCGAAGGTCCTGATCATCACCACATCGCTCATGCGCGAAATCACCTGTGCCGCATCTTCAACCGACTCGCCGCGCTGCAGTTGCGAATCGCGACTGTTGAGATAAATCGCCGACCCACCGAGCTGCTGCATCCCGGCCTCGAACGAAAGCCGGGTGCGGGTGCTGGCCTTCTCGAAAATCATGACCAGCGTGCGATCGCTGAGCGGCCAGTACTTGCGAAAGGCCTTGAACTCGGCCTTGATCCAGCGCGCACGTTCGAACAGATGATCGAATTCCGCGCGCGTGAAGTCCTTGAACTGGAGGAAATGCCGGGGGCAGTGCATGGCGGGTCTCTAGGTTGAGGCCAGGAAGTCACGAATGAGTTTCGCCAGGCGTGACGTCAGCTCACGTCCTTCATCGGCGGAAAAGGTCAGCGGCGGCAGGAGGCGAACAACCGTATCTGCCGTCACGTTGATCAGCAAGCCAGCCTGCAGCGCCAACGTCACCAGCTCGCTGCATGGGCGATCGAGCTCGATGCCGATCATCAGACCCTGGCCACGAATCTCCACCACGCCACGGCAATCCATCAGAGCCTCCTTCAGTCCGTCACGGATCAACTGGCCGACAAGCAGCGCCTGATTGATCAGTCCTTCCTTCTCGATCACGTCGATGGTGGTCAGTGCCGCGGTCGACGCCAGCTGATTGCCGCCGAAGGTGGAGCCGTGCTTGCCGGGCTGAAACAGGCCCTTCGCCAATCCAGCGGCAAGACACGCGCCGATCGGCACGCCGCCGCCCAGCCCCTTGGCCATGGTCACCACGTCCGGCCGCACTCCCGCATGCTGGAAGGCGAACCATGTCCCGGTTCTGCCCATTCCGCACTGAACCTCATCGCAGATCAGCAACCAGCCACGGTCGTCGCACAGCGCCCGCAGACCGCGCTGGAACTCGATATCGGCGGCATTGATGCCGCCTTCGCCCTGAACGATCTCGAGCATCACCGCAACGACGTTCTGGTTCGCGCGGGCCAGCGCTCTGATCGCTTCGAGGTCGTTGTAGCGAACGCGCAGGAAGCCTGCAACAAGCGGCTCGAAGCCAGCCTGCGCCTTGCGGTTGCCGGTCGCCGAGAGGGTTGCCATGGTACGGCCATGAAAGGCCCTTTCCATGACGATCGTCGCCGGACCATCGACCCCTTGCCGGTGGCCATGCAGGCGCGCCAGCTTGATCGCCGCCTCATTGGCTTCACAACCGGAATTGCATAGGAAGACTTCGTCCATTCCGGACAGTGCCGCCAGCTTGTCGGCCAGCCGCTCCTGTTCCGGAATCCGGTAGAGATTCGACGCGTGCAGCAAACGCGCGGCTTGGTTGGCGATCGCCGCGACCAGCGCCGGGTGGCGGTGTCCCAGCGTATTGACGGCGATGCCCGACAAGGCATCAAGGTAGACCTTGCCCTCGGTGTCGGTCAGCCAGCTGCCCTCGCCGTGACTGAAAGCGACCGGCAAACGGCTGTAGGTATTCATCAGATGGGACATCGAGCACTACCCATTGCGTAGGCATTGAAACTGAAACGGCGGCTCGCGCCGCCGGACAGATGCATTCTCATCGCGAACCGGGAACTGTTCCCCACGGACGCTTGGCCGAGGTTGCAGGGACCGGCATACAGGCGGACGATTTTAAGCGATAACGCCCGCAAAGTGTAGCGAGCGCAAGGAAAAAAGCTACCTGCGGATGAGATTCCAGATCGTTTCGATGCCGCCGAGAACGAGATCGGACAGGTCCGCCTCCAGCCGATCGCTTCGGACCTGCCGGGACCGCAGCGACCTCTGGCGTTCGTTGGCGATCAGTGCATCGGCGACGGCGTGCGGATCCACGGTTTCCTGGCGGCGTGCCTTGCTGCCGAAGTCGTCGAGTGCGGTGCGCACGGCATCAGGATCGAGAATGACGATCGGCGAGCGGCAGTGGTTGCAGACGTGATCGCGAGCGATGTCCACCGGCGCACCGCAGCTTGCGCAGCGAATCGTACGCACCTTGCGTGCCAGCTCGGCAACCTCGGAGCCGTTGAGCTGGCGGACGAAGCCCTTCTCGATCATGAAGGCCGAGAACGCGCTGTAGCGACCATGCCGCTGCGGGCAGCGATTGTATGTGAAACGGCCGGCACGCGTACTGTCGAGGCAGCTCAACAGGGATTCCCGGCAGCGCGGACAGCGCAGGACTGCCGGCCACGGCTGCCGTTGGTCAGCCTGATGTTCATGCAGCAGGCGAAACAGGTCGAGCACTCCGGTGGCCGCCAGTTGAGCGCTCTCGTGCTCGTCGAACCAGATGCCCTGGCAGGCGAAGCAGATGTCCAGCGAGATGTCGCCGCCGAGCTGGCGCTTGAAATGATGCACCGCCATCGCCGCCTGGCAACTGGGGCACGTGCCACCTCGCCCGAGGCGAACGGGCGCAGGCTTGGTGTGATTGTTCATGGCAGCGTTGGAACGGATGACAGCAGGCGTTGCGGGTGGCTTGATCTCGACTGCGCCACAGGCAGCCGAGCCGATCGATGCGGCAGTATAGCCGCAGCGGGGTGGCCTGGAAAAGCGCTCGGATCAGCCACCCAGGCGACGAACCCAGAACAGCTCATGGCGCCGCACCGCCTTGCGGAAGAACTCGTTGGCGCCAGTTGCCGGCCAACGGCGAGCAGCCAGCGCCCGCTGAATATGCCGCCGCAACCTCTGCTTGCAGCGCAAACCACCCTGCAGGTCATGCTGCATTGCCAGTGCCATGGCCTTGTCGAGTTGCGCCGCGGGACTCAGCGGCGGACTCCACAGACCATCGACGGGCAACGCCAGCAGCGCTGGCGGCAAGGCGATGCCATTGCCGGCGGGACCCATCGGCCAGCGGTCGTTGTCGTGCAGGTGATTGGCGTACAGCAGCGCAACTTCGGGCTGCCAGGCCGACTGCCGCATGGCGAGTTCGAGCGCCTGCGTGGCGGCGACATGATCGACATGCGGGTCGAGCTGCGGGTGCGGGGTGACGACGACCTGCGGCTGGAAGTGGTCGAGCAGCGCTGCCAGGTCTGCGACGAGGTTGGCGCCGCATGGCAGCCCGTCGGCATCGGCCGGCAGCCGCAACGGGTTGTGCTGGCGGGCTTCGCGCACATCCGCTTCGCCCGACTTGCGCGAAGGGAAAGGCGACCCGGGGTCGGCCAGCATCGCCGGCAGTTGCATGCAGTGATAACCGAGTTGCACGCAGCGGCTCTGCGGAACTCCACCCCATAGCGGTACAGCCATGCTGTCCCAACTGCGCAGGCGTCCCTTCAGGCGTGCTGCAGCGGCGGCATCGAGGCCGAGGCGCCGGTACCTCCCGGCCTCGGTTTCGCCCTGGGTCAGGGTGACGATCGACACCGCGGCCGCCCGCCGGTAGACGCCGAATGCGGCCAGCTCGGCATCGTCCGCATGCGGCGCCAGGATCATCATTCGTTGTCCTGCGTAGTCCGGATTGCGCAGGACGTACAGGGTCGCGTTCGCGGACAGGCGGCAATGGCGACTGCTGACCCGAAGTTCACCTGCGGCGAGTGCCGCCTCCTGGCCCGACAGGTTGACAAAACGCCGCCCGCGAACGCCACGCTCGAAATCCTGCCGGTCGCTGCCGATCAGAACGTGCGGATCGAGCCAGCGTCCCAGCCACGAACTGATCACCAGCAGCTCAAGAAACAGCGTCTCGCCGCTGGCCAGCGGGGCACTCAGCGCCACTCTTCCCTCGCCCAGAAACACCGGCTGCTGCGCCGTCCCGTCCGGGAAGCTGTATTGATAGTCGGTGCGTGGCGAATAGAAGAGGTGATCGGCAAACCACGCTTCGTGGGCAATCCAGCCGCACAGCAACAGCACCACCGCCAACCACCAGGCAACGACGACTGCGGTTGCCGCCAGAAACACGATGCCGGACAGGAGCAGGAATCGCTTGTGCCGGCGGTGAAGGGACAGCAGGCGTTGTTTGCGTGCACTCATGGGGCAATCGATGTCGGGACGCGGCGCGCTGAACCTGCCTCAGGTCTGGTAAACGGGCGCCCGGTGACACCAGCGATCCTTGTAGCCACCGTCATTGCGACCGAAGGAGTAGCGCAGCGGCTTGCCGGCAGCCAAGGCTTCGGCGCGCGCCGCCTGTGCATTGACGAAGGTCAGGACACTCCCCGGACTGTGGTCGCTGCTCCGCGGATCGACACCGCCATTGACGTACTCGAGCGAAATCCATTTCGGCGCCTCGACACGGTAGAGGATCTGAATCGCAATGGGCTGCTCGTCACGCAAGAGGAGCGAACCCGTCATGAACTCGCGCAGCAGACCGAACACCTCGGCCAGGTGCGGCTCGCCCCGCGCGGCGAAGCCCCAGCGACGGCGGAACAGATCGGCATAGATAGCTGCCTGGTCGGCGGGAGAGTACTCCGCAAGCGGTCGCAGCCGGCCACCGAGCTGCTCGAGCAGACGCAATTCCCGCCGCTGATTGTAGAGGAACTTTGCCGAGCAGTCCTGCAGCGGGCGCAGCAAGGCCAGCTCTTCCGGCTGCGACCGCAGCGTAGTGATCTGGCCACGGTTGAGTTCGGACACGTAGCGCAGGCGCAAACGCACCGGCACCCGCGCCCGCTCGGCAATCGGCAGAATGACTTCCGAATTGCCCAGATCAAACAGTCCGCGCTGGCCGCGCCTCTTCAGAACCTCCTTCGACAGCGCGAGATGGCGCCCCCAGCAGGGGACTGCCGCCAGCAACTCGTCGCCGGCGAACCAGCCGAGGTAGCGGACAGGGACGTCCGCCAGGGCAGAGAGACGCTCGACGATCGCTGGATGCGTCACGACGCTGCCGCCGAACAGTTGCCAGGCGCGCGCGTAATCGCGTGCGGCGACCGGCGTCCAGCCCCGCTCGCGCCATGACCGCCAACGACTCAGCATGCGCCGCGTCGCTCGCCGTCGGCTGGCGCAGCGACGAACGCGTCCGCTCCCGACAGCCTCTGACGCGCCCTGCCTGCAGCCCGTGTCATCTTGAGTTCGCTCCCCGCAATCCATGAAGTCAAAAGATACATCGCTCGCCCCTTCCCTGGCGGCTGACCGCAGCCCAGCCCACGGAACTGCGGAAGACGGGCAGGAACCGTATGTTGCGCCGCAAAGCGAATTATTGCATTCCGCTGTAGATCGGGGAAAATACCGCCAGAACTGGCCGCTGGCGCGGAGAGGAACCCCGCTGGCGGTCAGGGCGGCGACGCGGCGGCCCGGATCAGGAAAAGCATTGCTCGGGGCCCGTTGCACCCCTTCACGGACCGGCCGGGGACGGGAGCATGCCGGGCGAGATCGGATCCGGCGGCGCCACGCGATGGCTGTCGCCCGCATCGCTGTGGTCACTGCCCAGCACGAACGACGCGATGCGGCTGGGAGGCGATGTCATGGCCATCGAACGGCCGGCACCGGCACGAAGGAACGTGGAAGCGAATGACTGAGACAGAAGGACCGCTGATCAGCGTCATTGTCCCGGCCTACAACTACGCCCACCTGCTGCCACGAGCCTTGGAGTCGGTCCTCGTACAGTGGGCACCGTGGGTAGAACTGATCGTCGTCAATGATGGCTCGACGGACGACACAGCCCGGCTGCTGGCCGGCTACGCCACGCTTCACCCGGGGTTGCTGGTGATCGACCAAGCCAACGCCGGCGCTGCTGCGGCACGGAACCGCGGCCTGCGACAGGCCCGCGGGCGCTACGCCCTGCTGCTCGACGCCGATGATGAATTGCAACCAGGCGCACTGGAGACGCTGCGTGCCACCGTTGCGCGACATCCCGAAGCCGGCACGGTTCTCGGCGCACAGATGTCCGTCTATCCGGACGGTCGCGAACGGCTGCGCCTGCCGACGACAGTACGCGCCGCTTCGCCGCAGCAGTTGTGCAAGCGCTACCTGTTGCACAAGCGCATCGCCATCTCGCATGGCTGCTCGCTGTTTCGCCGTGACCTTCTGCTGCAGCGACCCTATCCCGAGAACTTGCGAGGAGGGGAAGACATCCCGGTCTTCGTCCACATGCTGCTCAGCGCACCGGTGGTGACGACCAGCGCCGTTCTGGCGCGAATCCACAAGCACCGGGACAGCCTGCGCCATGATCGGCACGACGAGGAAGAGCGAGCCGGAACGATGATCGACGAGGTGTTCGCCGGCTTGCCGGCCGAGTGCCAGTCACTGCGCAGGCGCTACGCTTCGCAGCGCTACCTCTCGCTCTTTCGCGCCGCCTTCCACGCTGGTGACCGCCCTGCGGCCAGGCACTTCTATCGCACGGCCTGGCGCCTGGACGGCCGGCAGGCCTTGCGCTGGGACTACCTGCGCAAGGCGATTCGCCTTTTCTTCGCGTGATGGTGCGTCCAGCCACCCTTGGTAGAGCCTTCTCGCCGCAAGCCTGCGGCATGCCGGAACATGGCGGCCCGGTTTTTGTCGCGCTTCTGGGCAGCGTCCTGCTTTCACTGCTGGCGTTCTCGCAGGCGACGATCGTCGGCAGGGATGCTGCGCTCTATCTCGACCTCGCCCGGCAGGCCGGCGAGCACGGGCCGACGGCCGTCTTCCGAGTCTATGACTGGCCCTGGTTCTCCTTGCTGCTGGCGGCAACCCGCAGCGTTTTCGGGCTGCCTCTGGAAGCGGCAGCCTACCTGTGGTGCACCGTCTTCACGGCTGGCACCAGCGCCGTGCTCGTCCTGGTGACGCTTCGTTTCTCACCGGGTTGCGGCTACTGGGCTTCCCTGGTGGCCTTGTCTCTGCCGGCCTTCAACCAATTCCGCGGCGACATCATCAGGGAACACGGTTCGTGGTTCTTTTGCGTCCTGGCCCTCCATCTGGCGCTGCAGTGGTTGGCGCGTGGCGGCTGGTGGCGCGCGGCGGCCATACAGGCAGCCATTGCAGTCGGAGCCCTCTTCCGGCTCGAGGCGGCGATTCTGGTGCCGGCGCTCGCTGCCAGTCTTATGGGTGAGCTGAATACACGGCAAGGCTGGAAGCGACTGCTGCAACTCAATGCGCTGCCGCTGGCAGGAGCAGTTGCGGCGAGCCTGGCGCTCCTTTCAGGCGGCGAAATCTCGCAGCCACGGATCGCCAACTTCGTCGCACTGATTGATCCGCAGGCGCTCCTTGTGAGCCTTGATGCCATGGCCCGGCCGTTCGCAGACACCATTCTCGAGTACCACGCCAAGGAGGACGCGCGGCAGATCCTCTTGTTTGGCTTGGTGCTCACACTCCTGGTAAAGTTCTGCGCACTCAACGGGCCCCTCTGCCTGCCTCTTCTTTACCGGGCGAACTGGATCGCCGTGGGCGAGTACTGGCGCAGACTGCGCCCGCTCGCGTGGACCTGGATCCTGTATCTGTGCGTACTGCTCGTCTTCTTCATCAGGTTTCGCTTCATCAACTCACGCTACACGAGTTTCCTCAACCTCCTGGTCGTGCCCTTGCTCACCATGGCTCTCATCCTGTTCTGCCGGAGCCATGCACGCTGGTCGCGTATCGTGGTGCTCGTGCTTCTTCTGCTGATGCTGTCCAACGTCGTGTCGCGCGGCCCCGGAAAGACCCACTACCTCGAAGCTGCGGCCTGGATGGCCGAGAATACGCGAGCCGACGACCCGGTGTACTACGAAGACGCACGGATCGCCTATTACGCAGGTCGAGGCTATCCAATGACGGACGTGACCGCACAGCAAGTGATGTCTGCCGATCAAGCACCGGAATTCCGATACTACGTGTTCACGCACCAACCGAATGACGACACGCTGCAACCCTGGCTGGCGAAGCAGCGAAAACAGCTCGTCCGGCGCTTCACGAATCGAAAGGGTGAGACGGTCCTGGTCATTGGTGAGTGAGGGCCATAGGGCCACGAATCACGCGAGCCGGAAACCGGAGTCGCTCGACAGGAAATTCGCAGCGCCGTTTCAGGATGTCGAACTGCTGCGAAAGGCACTCCCGGTTGACTGCTGCAACGCAGCTCGAGGATACTCGTGGAAACGACATGGGCGGCATTTCCTTCCGCCGCGCCGACATTCAGGCCACCATCACGGCAGGGATCAGGCGCTTCGCTGCCGGTAGCGAGTGCCTCCGCAGCCGCTGCCACGTCGAGCAGTCCATCGCGTTGGCGTACGCCGCCGGCGCTCCATCTCGCCAGCCGATAGCCACAGGACCCACCACAAGACATGCCTGAACGCGTTCCACTCAACCAGCGACTGTTCGATCTGCCGCTGCTGCACAACCTCGGCAGATCGATCCATTCCCGGCGGCTTGCCCGGGAGCCACGTGGACAATCGACTGCAACCCGCTTTTTCCGAAACCTCCGGCAACTGGACGCGCTGCAGGGCCCCTTGCGGACGCTGGTCGACGGCGGCGACCCGATCCGAGTCCTGGTCGCCGGCTGCAGCTTCGGCTGCGAGGCCTACTCGCTTGCCGCCTACCTCGCAGTCGAATTCCCCGCTCTCGAGTGGACCATTGATGCCTTCGACATTGCGCAGGATGCCGTAGCCGTCGCCCAACGGGCGGTCTACGGCGGCAAGTACGGGCTCGCCGACCCGCTGCATGGGGAAGCGCGGCGCTATGCGTCGCGCCTGCTTGAGCCGTCGGGCGCGGAGTGGTCCATTGCCTCGGACATCCGGCAGCGCGTGCGAATCTCGCACGGCGACCTGCTCGCAAGGGATTTCCCGGCGACTGCCGGCTACGACATGGTGTTTGCGCAGAACTTTCTGCTGCACATGGACGATGCGACCGCTGCCGTAGCCTTCGCGCGCGTCGTGGGCGCCACCCGGCCTGGCGGTGCGCTCTTCGTCGCCGGGATGAACCTCGACAGCAAGCTCGCTCTCGTCAGAAGTCACCGACTGATCGCTGTCGACTGGGAGATCGAAGCCATCCACAACAGCGACCAGATGCGTCGGTCGGCGTGGCCCTGGGGCTACTGGACGCTCGAGCCGATCGACGCAGCAAGGCCGGATTTCATCCAGCGCTACAGCACCATCTTCCGCACGCCCGGCAATTGGACGGCGCACGGCTGATCGTTCGGTCTCCGACGGCGGGCGTCGACGGTGTCACGTCGCACTCAGCTGTGCCGTTCGCCCGACCGGCAGCGCAGCAGCCCCCCCTGGCATCGGCAGCGGGGCACCTGCCTGCCCCCGGTCTGCTATAGTTCGGCCTGCGCGCCGCCGGCAGCTCGGCTCCGAGGATTCTCAGCCGCGGCCTGCGCCCTGTTGCCGCATGAAAGCACCCCGATGAGCATTGGCCCCAGCGACCCCAGCAACGAGAGCGCGTTCCCGCCAGAGATTCTGCGCGAGGTTGCCAAGCGGCGGACCTTCGCCATCATTTCCCACCCTGACGCCGGCAAGACGACCTTGACCGAGAAATTGCTGCTCTTCGGAGGTGCGATCCAGCTCGCCGGGACGGTCAAGGGGCGCAAGAGCGCTCGCCATGCCACATCGGACTGGATGGAGGTCGAGAAACAACGCGGCATCTCGGTGACCAGTTCCGTCATGCAGTTCGAGTACAGCGGCCACACGATCAACCTGCTGGACACTCCGGGGCACGAGGATTTCTCCGAAGACACCTATCGCGTCCTGACTGCTGTTGACGCCGCGGTGATGGTGATCGACGCGGCCAAGGGGGTCGAGGCGCAGACCATCAAGCTGTTGAACGTATGCCGCATGCGCAGTACGCCGATCATCACCTTCGTCAACAAGCTGGACCGGGAAGTGCGGGAGCCCTTCGACCTCCTGGCCGAAATCGAATCCGTACTGGGCATCGAGTGCGCGCCGATCACCTGGCCGATCGGCATGGGCAAGACCTTCCGTGGCGTCTATCACCTGCTGCACGACCGCCTGCTTCACTTTGCCGCGGGGGAAGAGCGGCGCAGCGAATCCGAGCGATTGGACGGCCTTGACAATCCGCTGCTCGACGCCCAGTTTCCGGGGGAAGTCGGCCGGCTGCGCGAGGACGTGGATCTGATCCAGAATGCGAGCAGCCCATTCGACCTGATCGGCTTCCTTGCCGGGCGGCAATCACCAGTCTTCTTCGGCTCGGCCATCAACAACTTTGGCGTGCAGGAGATCCTGCAGGCGCTGCTCGACTGGGCGCCACCGCCACAGGAGCGTGACGGTGGCTGCCGCATGGTTCAGCCCGCCGAAGGCGCCTTCAGCGGTTTCGTGTTCAAGATTCAGGCCAACATGGACCCGAAGCACAGGGATCGCATTGCTTTCTTCAGGGTCTGCTCCGGGCGCTATACATCAGGCATGAGGGTCAGGCACATTCGCCTGAACCGCGAGATGAAACTGGCGAATGTGCTGACCTTCATGGCCAACGAGCGCTTGCTGATGGAAGATGCCGTCGCCGGCGACATCATCGGCATCCACAACCATGGCAACCTGCACATCGGCGACTGCCTCAGCGAAGGCGAAACACTCAGTTTCAAGGGCATTCCCTACTTCTCCCCAGAGCTCTTCCGCGCAGCACGCCTGCGCGATCCACTGAAGAGCAAACAGCTGCAGAAGGGCTTGCAGGAGCTGGGTGAGGAGGGAGCGATCCAGGTCTTCGAAAGCCTGGCCAGTGGTGCGCTCCTGCTCGGAGCAGTAGGCAACCTGCAATTCGAGGTCGTCGCGCAGCGTCTGCAGACGGAATACAGGGTCGATGCCATATTCGAATCGGCAGACGTCTATACCGCCCGCTGGCTCACCTTCCCGGACGACGCAACGCGCCGCACTTTCGAGCGCGAGCAGGCACAGCGAATGGCGCGCGACGTCGATGGCAACCCGGTCTACCTGGCCAGCACGCGTTACAACCTGGAAGTGACCAGCGAGAAGTGGGCCAGCGTCGGCTTCCACGACTCGCGCGAGCATGGCCAGTTGTTCACCTGAAACAAGGCCGGACAAGGCGGTGCGCTGGACCACCATACGGCCACGAGAGAATGCGGCGGCGTGCGGCAGGCGCGTGCTCCCGGCGCGGCCGTTGGCGCTGCACAGACGGACGCCGGCAGCGATCGAGGAGCCTCTGCCGTGACCTGCAGGACAAGCGAAAAGGGCAGACGATGACACAGGCTCCCGTGGCGCAACCGCCACTCAGTTTTCTCGAAGCGCGGGTTCTCGGCGTACTGATCGAGAAGGAGAAGACGACCCCGGACACCTATCCCCTGACACTGAACAGCCTTGCTGCCGGCTGCAACCAGAAGTCGGCCCGCGACCCTGCGATCAGTGCATCGGAGCGCGAGATTCAGGAAGCCCTCGAAAACCTGCGCAGTCGGCTTCTGGTACTCGAAACCTATGGCGCCTCTGGTCGCGTGCTGCGCTACGCGCATAACCTGGGCAGGGTATACGCGGTGCCTGCGGCCAGCGTCGCGCTACTCGCCACGCTCGCTCTGCGCGGGGCGCAGACGATCAGCGAGTTGCGCGCCAACAGTGAACGTCTCTACCGTTTCGACGACAGCTCATCGGTCGAGGCTTACCTGCAGGAACTGGCGACACGAAACGCCGGTGCCCTGGTCGTCTGCCTGCCGAAGCAGCCGGGCTCGCGCGAGCACCGCTGGGCACATTTGCTCTGCGGTGAACCCACTTTTCCAGACAGCCCGACCAGTGGCGCGATCGAGTCCGCTGAGGCACCGGGCGACTTGGCCAGGAGAGTGGCCTGTCTCGAGCAGGAGGTGGCCGAGTTGCGCGCCGCGTTGCAAGCGCTGCACGCCAGGGTCGACTTGCCGGAGCAGCCTGCGGCAAGTACTTGAGCTCTGCGGATTGTTCGCGGAATCGGGGTAGCTGAGAGGGCGATCACCCTGATTTCAGCGTCGGCTTCGATGACGGCGCCAAAGGCTTGCGGATGGACGAGCCCGCAACGCATCGGGCTCGCTGAGCGCTGCGCGCCCGGGAGCGGCCCGACCGCCTTTTTCACGCGTTTGCCGGTACTGGCTCCCGCTCCAGGCTCTGCTCCAGGCAAGGCTACCAGTTCGCGCGCATGACCTTCTCGGCCCAAAACAGCGCGGTGATCGTCTTGGCGTCGGTGATCGCTCCACTCTGCACCGCCGCCAGAGCATCCCCCAGAGGCAGGCTGAGGAGATCCAGGAACTCGTTGCTGTCCGGCGTCTGTTCGGCCGCGCGGGTCAGGCCGCGCGCGAGATAGATCTCGATTCGCTCGTCCGAGTAGCCAACGCAGGGATGCATGACGCCGAGATGACGCCACGAGCTTGCCAGGTATCCCGTTTCCTCGAGCAACTCGCGCCGGCCCGTGACCAGAAGCTCCTCGCCGGCGTCGATCTTGCCCGCCGGCAGCTCAAGAAACGGGCGACGCAAGGGATAGCGATACTGCCGGACGAAGAGTAGCCGTTCGTCCGCGAGTTCGGCGATCACCACCACAGCCCCCTGATGCCGCACGTACTCGCGCAGGCACTCATTGCCGTCCGGCAGCCGGACGCGATCGCGACGCACGTCCAGAAGCCTGCCGTTGAAGACCTGCTCGCTCTCGAGCTGCCGTTCGGTGAGATGGCTGTACTCTTCTTGCATGGGAAGGCTCCCGACGAAAACGCCCCGACGGCGCGGGGCGTTGCGGCCAGACGGCTAGCGGTGATCAGAGAGAACGCAACAGCGAGAACGCGCAGAGCGACATCAGGACCTGCGGGAAGATGCCCAGCAAGGCGACCGCCAGCCCGTTCGCCGACATCAGTATCTTCATGTCCAGCGGCGCCTCGATCGGGCTCGTGTTGGTCGGCGGGTCAAAGTACATGATCTTGACCACACGCAGGTAATAGAAGCAGCCGATCAACGAGAAGGCGACGGCGACGATCGCCAGCCAGAGATGACCAGCGGCAACGACCGCCTGCAGGACCGAGAACTTGGCAAAGAAGCCAACGAAGAAGGGAATGCCCGCCATCGAGAACATCATCATCATCATGACGGCCGCGAACCACGGACTGCGACGGTTCAGTCCCTTGAAGTCGTCGAGTTCATCCGACTCGAGGCCACCGCGGGCGAGCAGAAGGATCATGCCAAAGGTGCCGGCGCTGGTCAGAACGTATGTGATGACGTAGAACATCGCCGAACTGTAGGCGTTGAGCGCGAAACGGGCGTCGCCGCCGACGACACCGGTCACGATACCGAGCAGCATGAAGCCCATGTGGGAGATCGCCGAGTAGGCGAGCATGCGCTTGAGGTTGGTCTGGGCAATCGCGGCAATGTTGCCGATGGCCATCGACAGTACCGAGAGGATGATCAGCATCGCCTGCCAATCCTGCGAGACGACGATCAGGCCGTTGACCAGCAGACGCATGACCATGGCGAACGCGGCCAGTTTGGGAGCCGTCGCGATGAACAGCGTGACCGCCGTCGGCGCGCCATGATAAACGTCGGGTATCCACATGTGGAAGGGAACGACGCCAAGCTTGAAGGCCAGGCCGGAGACGAGAAACACGAGCCCGAAAACGAGAATCCCCTTGTCGAACTGGCCCATGTAAAGGCGCTCGGCAATGGCCGGGATCTCCAGCGTACCGGTCGCACCGTAGATCATGGACATGCCGTAGAGCAGCAGGCCGGAGGCCAGCGCCCCGAGCACGAAATACTTCATCGCCGCTTCGGTTGCTGGAACCGAGTCACGGTTCATCGCCACCATCGCGTAGAGCGAGAGCGAAAGCAGTTCCAGGCCGATATAGACCGTCACCAGATGGCTGGCCGAGATCATCACCATCATGCCGAGGGTGGCAAACAGCGCCAGCGAATAGTATTCGCCGCGGGCCATCTGCGGTCGCTCGAGAATGTAGCCGCGCGAGTAGAACAGGATGACGATCACCGTGAGGTAAAGGAGAAGCTTCAGCAGATCGGCCATCAGGTCGCCGACGTACATGTTGCTGAAGGTGTAGGCCGTCTCACCGGAACTGCTGGCGAAGGTGATCACCGCCGCGCCGATCAGAGTCAACTGGGTGGCGACGAAGGTAAGCGTCCGCTTCTCGTCCTTGACCAGCAGATCACCGACCAGGATCAGGCAGGCCATCAGCAACATGAAGATCTCCGCGCTCGCAAGGCGGAGATCCGGAACCTGGAACTGCATTTCGGCAAGAGTCATAGCGGCTACCAATTATTGGATCTTGCTGAGGGCGACGTGACGCAGCAACTCATCCACCGAGCTGTGCATGACTTCCGTAAACGGCTGCGGATAGAGTCCCATCCCCAATGCGCCAATGGCGAAGAGGACAAAAACGAGGAACTCGCGGCCATTGATGTCGCTGAGTTCAGCGACATGGTGATTCGCGACGCTGCCAAAAACCACGCGCTTGTACATCCAGAGTGTATACGCGGCGCCGACGATCATCGTCGAGGCGGCCGCGAAAGCCACCCAGAAGTTGTGCTCGACCGCAGCCAGGATGACCATGAACTCGCCGACGAAACCGGAGGTCGCCGGCAGGCCTGCGTTGGCCATGGCGAAGAGCATGAAAAAGGCGGCAAACTTGGGCATCGTATTGACCACACCGCCGTAATCCGCGATCAGCCGCGAGTGGGCGCGGTCATACATGACTCCGATCGAGAAGAACATGGCACCCGAGACGAAACCGTGCGAAATCATCTGCACCAGCGCCCCCTCGACCCCCAGCGGGCTGAAGATGAAGAAGCCCAGCGTGACGAAACCCATGTGGGCGATCGACGAGTATGCAACCAGTTTCTTCATGTCCTCCTGCACGAGGGCGACGAAGCCGATGTAGATGATCGCGATCAGCGACAGCGCAATGACCAGTCCGGCGAGTTCATGCGAGGCATCGGGGGCGATCGGCAACGAGAAACGCAGGAATCCGTACGCACCAAGCTTCAGCGCGATCGCAGCCAGGACGATCGACCCGCCGGTCGGCGCCTCGACGTGCGCGTCCGGCAACCAGGTATGGACCGGCCACATCGGAACCTTGACGGCGAAGGCAACCAGGAAGGCGAGGAACAGCCAGGTCTGCGCGGTCATGCCGATCGGCATGCGGTGCCAGTCGAGGATCGAGAAACTGCCGCCCGAGGAGATGAACAGGTACAGCAGTGCAATCAGGAAAAGCAAGGAGCCAAACAGGGTGAAGAGAAAGAACTTGAACGCCGCGTAAACGCGATTCGGGCCGCCCCAGATGCCGATGATCAGGTACAACGGAATCAGCGATGCCTCGAAAAAGACGTAGAAAAGGACCCCGTCGAGGGCCGAGAAGATGCCGTTCAGCAAACCCGACATGATCAGGAAGCCCGCGTTGTACTGCGCCACCTTGCTGTCGATCACCTGCCAGCCGGCCAATATCACGGTCACCGTGATGAAGCTGTTGAGGATGACGAAGAGCATCGAGATACCATCGACGCCGAGATGGTAGTTGACGTTGAAACGTGGAATCCAGGGCTTCAGCTCGACGAACTGCATCGCCGGCGTGTGCAGATCAAAGCCGGTATAGAGCGGAATCGTCACCAGCAGGCCGGCAACGGCACCGATCAGCGAGAGTGCTCGTGCCAGCGGTGCGTTGCGATCGGAGCCCGTCGCCAGAACAACCAGACCGGCGAGGATCGGAACCCAGATGGCAAGAGAGAGAAGCGGCGTGCCTGACATATCGTTCCCAGTCTTTCTCTAGCTCAGGCGCGCGTGACCCACAGGGTCATCAAGACGAACACGCCGATAATCATCGTAAAAGCGTAGTGGTAAATGTGACCGGTCTGGAACAGGCGAACCATGGTTGCAAGCCAGCCGACGAAGTGTGCCGAACCATTGACGATGATGCCGTCGATGAGGCCCGCGTCGCCACCTTTCCACAGGCCGCGGCCGAGCAGCCGCGCCCCGCCGGCAAAGAACGCCTCGTTGAACTTGTCGAAGTAGTACTTGTTGTCGAGCAGCGTGTATAGCCAGCCAGCCCGCTCCTTGATCGCCGCCGGGATATCCGGACGCTTGAGGTAGAAGAACCAGGACAGTGCGACACCCAGAGCAGCCAGCCAGAAGACGGCGGTCGTCAGGGCGTGGGCGGCCATGGCGAAGGCGCCGTGAAAGTGATGTGCAAGTTCCTTCATCACCGGATGCGCCGTCGCGTCGACGAAAATCGAAGCCTTGAAGTAGTCGCCGAACAACATCGGTTCGATCGCGACGTAGCCGATGATCACGGACGGAATCGCCAGCAGGACGAGTGGCAGGGTGACCACCCACGGTGTCTCGTGCGGCTTCTCACCAGGCGCAAGACCATGGTGGTGCGCATCATGTGCGTCGTCGGCATGGTGGCCGTGGTCTTCGTCGTGCCCGTCTGAGGAACCCGCGTGCCCGCTTTCCTTCGCCGGCGACGAATGGTCGGCGTGGCCATGCGGAGCCGCCGCCCTGCCGAAACGCTCTTCGCCGTGGAACACCAGGAAGTACATCCGGAACGAATAGAAGGCGGTGACGAACACCCCTGCCATCACCGCGAAGTACGCGAAGCCGGCGCCGGGAATGTGCGACATGGCCACCGCCTCGATGATCGAGTCCTTCGAATAGAAGCCGGCAAAGAAGGGCGTGCCGATCAATGCCAGCGAACCAACCAACGAGGTGATCCAGGTGATCGGCATGTACCGGCGCAGGCCACCCATGTTGCGAATATCCTGGTCATGGTGCATGCCGATGATCACCGAACCGGCGGCCAGGAACAGCAGCGCCTTGAAGAACGCATGCGTCATCAGGTGAAAAATCGCCACCGAATACGCCGACGCACCCAGGGCCACGGTCATGTAGCCAAGCTGCGACAGGGTCGAATAGGCGACAACCCGCTTGATGTCGTTCTGGATGATGCCCAGGAAGCCCATGAACAACGCGGTGACCGCGCCGATGACGATGACGAAGGAGAGCGCCGTGTCGGACAGCTCAAACAGCGGCGACATCCGCGCCACCATGAAGATGCCGGCGGTGACCATGGTGGCCGCGTGGATCAGGGCTGAGATCGGGGTCGGACCTTCCATTGAATCGGGCAGCCAGACGTGCAGGGGAACCTGCGCCGACTTGCCCATGGCGCCGACGAACAGCAGGATGCAGGTCGCCGTCATCAGGGCGACGCCTTCGCCCTTGCCGAAGAGCTGGAGCGTCGTGCCAGCCAGTTCCGGTGCCTTGGCAAAAACGGCTGCATAGTCGAGCGTGCCGAAATGGGCAAGCACCAGGCCGATGCCGAGGATGAAACCGAAGTCACCGACGCGATTGACGAGAAAGGCCTTGAGATTGGCAAAGATCGCCGTCGGCCGCGTGTACCAGAAGCCGATCAGGAGGTAGGAAACCAGGCCGACGGCCTCCCAGCCGAAGAAAAGCTGCATGAAGTTGTTGCTCATCACGAGCATCAACATCGAAAAAGTGAACAGCGAGATGTAGCTGAAGAAGCGGTTGTAGCCGGGATCGTCCTGCATGTAGCCGATGGTGTAGATGTGCACCATCAGCGACACGAAGGTGACCACCAGCATCATCGTCACGGTGAGTTGGTCGATCAGGAAACCGACTTCGAAGCGATAGTTGCCGGAGGTCAGCCACTGGTAAACCGGCCCGTTGTAGGTGTTCCCCGCCATCACGTCGCGGAAGATCAGAAACGAAGCAAAGCAGCTGATGGCGACGCCGGCGATGGTCACCGTGTGCGCGACCCAGCGCGGGATGACGCGGCAGAACAGACCGGCGATGATCGCACCGACCAGCGGCGCGAGAGGAACCAGCAGGTAGAGCTTTTGCATTTCCATGTTCAACCCTTCAGGCTGTCCAGATCATCCACGTGGATGGTCTTCAGGTTGCGGAACAGCACCACGAGAATCGCCAGCCCGATCGCCGCCTCGGCAGCAGCCACCGTGAGGATGAAAAAGACGAACACCTGTCCTGCCAGATCCTGCAGGTAATGGGAAAAGGCGATGAAGTTCATGTTCACCGCCAGCAGCATCAACTCGATCGACATCATGATGATGATCAGATTCTTGCGGTTGAGGAAGATGCCGACGACGCTGATCGCGAACAGGATCGCGCCCAGGATCAAAAAGTGGGACAGTGTAAGCAAGGTACCTCCCTGATTCCTTCTGCATGAGGTGGGGCCGCTCGCCACCACCCGATCTTGTTCTGTAGTTCTCTTGTTCTCTGGCCGGTACTGGCCGCAGTCCGGCGGCTCAGCTCAATCCTTTTTCTCGGCGGGCATCTGCAGGACCCGATAGCGATCCCAGGCCTTGACGAAGACCTGTTGCGACGGACTGACCGCCTTGCTCTGCCGCCTCTCGCGCTGCGTCAGTGCAACCGCTGCGACGATCCCGACGAGGAGGATGACCGACGCCAGTTCGAAGGGGTAGACATACTCGGTGAACAACAGGCGACCCACTGCCTGCACGTTGCTGTGATCGGCGCTCGTCTGCGGCACCTCGGCCTCGAACAAGCCAAGGTAGTTCCCGCCGAGAACCAGTCCCATCTCGGCCACCATCAGCAAGGCAATGATCGAGCCGAGCGGGAGGTAGCTCCAGAAGCCCTCGCGCAGGCGGTCGAGATTGATGTCCAGCATCATGACGACGAACAGGAACAGGACCATCACCGCGCCAACGTAAATCAGCACCAGGGCAATGGCGAGAAATTCCGCCTGCAGGAGCATCCAGATGCCACTCGCCGAGAAGAAGGCGAGAACGAGAAACAGCGCCGCATGCACCGGATTGCGCGAGGTGATCACGCGCAGTCCGGCGATGACGAGGATCGCCGAAAGAAAGTAGAAAACGAAGGTCCTGAATTCCATCGCGTCGCCCTGTCAACGATATTTCGAGTCGAGTTCGCGGTCGGCAGCGATCTGCGCTTCGTAGCGGTCACCGTTCGCCAGCAGCATCGGCTTCGTGTAGTAGAGATCGCCGCGTGTCTCCCCGTGGTACTCGTAGATGCGCGTCTCGACGATCGCGTCCACCGGACAGGCCTCCTCGCAGAAGCCGCAGAAAATGCACTTGGTCAGATCAATGTCGTAGCGCGCTGTCCGGCGCGAGCCATCGGCCCGCTGGTCCGATTCGATGGTGATCGCCAACGCCGGACAGACCGCTTCGCACAGCTTGCAGGCGATGCAGCGCTCCTCGCCATTGGGATAACGCCGCAGGGCATGCAGACCGCGGAAGCGGAAACTCTGCGGTGTCTTCTCCTCCGGGTACTGGACGGTGATCTTGCGGGCGAACATGTAGCGGCCGGTTACCGACAGCCCCTTGATCAGTTCCTTGAGCAGGAGGCTGTTGAAAACGTCCTTCATCGAACCCATGGCGAGCCTCTCACTTCCAGATATTCAGGGGCGACATCATCCAGCAGCCGACGACGACCAGCCAGATCAGGCAGAGCGGGATGAAGACTTTCCACCCGAGACGCATGACCTGGTCGTAGCGATAGCGAGGGAAGGTGGCGCGAACCCAGAGGAATATGAACAGGACGGCGGAAATCTTCAGCAACAGCCAGAGAATGCCATCGGGCAGAAAACCAACCGGTGACAGCCAGCCCCCCAGGAAAAGGATCGAGGTCAGAGTCGATACGAGAATCATGTTCGCGTATTCGGCGAGGAAGAAGACAGCAAAGGCCATCCCCGAATACTCGACGTGGAAGCCGACGATCTCCGATTCACCTTCCGCCAGATCGAATGGGGCCCGATTGGTCTCGGCGACGATCGAGACCAGGTAGACGACGAACATGGGCAGCAGCGGCAGCCAGTTCCACGACAGGAAGGAAAGTCCCTTGTCGGCGAAATATCCCTGCCCCTGCCCGCGAACGATGTCACCCAGGTTGAGACTGTTCGACACCATCAGCACCACGACCAGCGCCAGGCCCATCGCCACTTCGTAGGAAATCATCTGCGCTGCCGAGCGCATGCCGCCGAGAAAGGCGTACTTCGAGTTCGAGGCCCAGCCCGAAAGGATGATTCCGTAAACACCGATCGAGGTGATCGACATGATGTAGAGCAGACTCGCGTTGACGTTTGCCAGCACCAGGGTGTCGTTGAAGGGGATCACGGCCCAAGCGGCCAGCGCCGGCGCAAAGGCGAACATCGGTGCGAGCAGGAAGACGGATTTGTCGCAGCCGGTCGGAATGACCACTTCCTTCAGCAGTAGCTTCAGGCCGTCGGCAATCGGCTGGATCAGGCCCCAGGGACCAACCCGGTTCGGACCGATCCGGACCTGCATCCAGCCAATGATCTTGCGTTCCCAGAAAGTCAGGTAGGCAACGGCGAGCAGCAGCGGCGCAATGATCAGAACAATCTTGAGCAACGTCCATACGAGCGGGAAGACCGACCCGAACAGACCCTGCAGAAACCCTTGCAGCGCATCGACCATCATGCACGCTCCACGTTGATCGCACCGAACATGTCGCCGAGGGCCGCCGTCGATACATGCGCAGCTGCCACCCGAACACAGGCCGGCGGCGTCGTCTCGTCCACCTTGGCAGCGAGGACGGCCTCACCGGCGCCCTGTGTGACTCGCACCAGAACGCCATCGGTCAAGCCAAGCGCATTCAGCGTCTGTCCACTCATGCGCGCCGTCGGCGCCGCGGCATCCCGGGTCTGCTGCAACGCCGGCGCCCGACGCGCGAGCAGGTCCGCGAAATGGATCGGCACGTCGGCCACCCGCTGCAGGCCACTGCTGCTGCCGGAAAGCGCCAGCGGCAGCGCCGCCAGCCGGTTGTCGAGCCCACTGACGAACTCCGTTCCCGCGGCGATGATCTCGTCACGCACCTGCTCGCTCGAGTTCTGGTCGAAGCCCGCCAAGGAAAGCAGATTGCCAAGCACCCGCAGCACCTTCCATGCGGGACGTGCGTCGCCAAAGGGGCGAACGACGCCGCTGAAACTCTGGACACGACCCTCGCAGTTGACATAGGAACCCGAGGTTTCACTGAAGGGGGAAATCGGCAGCAGCACGTCCGCGTATTCGCGCGCCGAACCGTCGGCGAAGGGTGTCAGCATGACGACCAGGTCGGCCGCCTGCAGCGCGGCGACTGCCTGCTGCGGATTGTGGCAGTCAAGCTCCGGCTCGACACCCAGCAGGAAATAGGCCTTGCGCGGCTGGGCGAACATGTCGTAGGCGTTGAGCGCGGTCGGAAAAGCCTTTGCCAGATGACCGCCAACGCTGTTGGCACCGTCACCAATGAAGCCACAACTGGCGCCGGTGAGCCGCGCGAGCTCATTCGCCAGCGAGTGCAAGAGCGTTGCCTGCGGACTCTGTTCGGCGACGTTGCCGAGAAAGATGGCGCGCTTGTCGCCCTCGACCAGGCTGCTGGCGATCACCTGGCTGACGCCGCAGGGCTCGACGTTCTCCAGACCGGCAGGAACCGGCTCGCCGCGGAGCAGTGCCGCCGCCTTCACGACGGCAGCCAGCGCCAGCGGCAACTCGGCGGGGGAAACCGTGCGCTGCGCGTGCAGGCGCAGGAGTTGATCGTCGCCAGTGACCGACAGCAGACTCACCTTGCCCCACTTCTTGGACAGCTGTCGCAGACGCTGCGCGAACAACGGATGATCCTTGCGCAGGAAACTGCCGACCACCAGGGCGGCATCCAGATCCTGGATTTCAGACAAACGGAGGCCAAGCCAGGGAATGCCGGCAAGCTTGCCGTCAGCCGAGAAATCACGCCGCCGTGGGCGAAAATCGATACTTCCCGAACCCAGACCACGTGTCAGCTTCTGCAGCAGGTGCAGCTCTTCCAGCGTTGCCTGCGGCGACGCTAGCGCTGCCACCGACTCCCCGCCGCTGCGGCTGACGACATCCCGCAGCGCATGGCTGGCGTAGTCGAGTGCGACGTTCCAGGCGACTTCACGCAGCACGCCATCGACGCGTATCATCGGTCTGCCAAGGCGTGCCGGAGAGTTCAGCGCCTCATAGGAAAATCGCTCCTTGTCGGAGATCCAGCATTCGTTGACCTCCTCGTTATCGCGCGGCAGAACACGCATGACGACGTTGTTCTTGACCTGCAGCGTCAGATTGGCGCCGACGCTGTCGTGCGGACTGATCGACCGGCGCCGTGCCAGCTCCCAACTGCGCGCCGAATAGCGGAACGGGCGCGAAGTCAGGGCACCGACGGGACAAAGGTCGATCATGTTGCCCGACAGTTCCGAGTCGACCGAGCGACCGACGAAGGTGGTGATCTCCGAGTGCATGTTGCGGCTGGCCATGCCCAGCTCCATGACACCGGCGATTTCCTGGCCAAAGCGGACGCAGCGTGTGCAGTGGATGCAGCGCGCCATCTCCTGCATCGAAATCAGCGGGCCGACATCCTTGTGGAAGACAACGCGCTTGTCTTCCTGGAAGCGGGACGCGCCGCCGCCGTAGCCGACCGCCAGATCCTGCAACTGGCACTCCCCACCCTGGTCGCAGATCGGGCAATCCAGGGGGTGGTTGATCAGCAGGAACTCCATCACCCCCTTCTGGGCCTTGATCGCGAGCTCCGAATGGGTGAAGACCTTCATCCCGTTGGTCACCGGCGTGGCACACGCGGGGAGCGGCTTCGGCGCCTTCTCCACCTGCACCAGGCACATGCGGCAGTTGGCGGCAATCGAGAGCTTCTTGTGGTAGCAAAAGTGCGGGATATAGACACCCACTTGCTGCGCAGCATCCATGATCGTGCTGCCGTCAGGCACCTGCGCAATCTTGCCGTCGATTTCGATTTCCATCGTCCCGTACCCTAAGCCGTTGCCGTGAAGAAGCCGCTGCCGGCGCGCTGGACATCTACGGGCACGAGGCACTTCCTGTTTTCGATGTGGTAGGCGAACTCGTCGCGAAAATGCTTGATGAAACTCTGCACGGGCATCGAAGCGGCGTCGCCGAGCGCGCAGATCGTACGGCCCATGATGTTGGTGGTGACGCTGCCGAGCAGGTCGAGGTCGTCCGCCCGCCCCTTGCCATGCTCGATGCGATGCACGACCTTGTACAACCAGCTGGTGCCCTCACGACAGGGCGTACACTGGCCGCAGGACTCTTCATAGTAGAAGTACGACAGGCGCTCCAGGGCCTTGACCATGCAGGTCGTCTCATCCATGACGATGACCGCACCCGAACCCAGCATCGAACCAGCCTTGCTGATCGAGTCGTAATCCATGGTGCAATCCATCATCGTCGGCCCCGGCACCACGGGTGCCGATGAGCCGCCCGGAATGCAGCCCTTGAGCTGGCGCCCGCCACGCATGCCGCCCGCCATCTCGAGCAAGGTGGCAAATGGCGTGCCGAGGGGCACCTCGTAGTTCCCCGGGCGATTCACATGCCCTGACACCGAGAACAGCTTCGTACCGCCGTTGTTCGGTTTGCCGGACTCGAGGTACCTCTCGCCACCCATGTTGATGATGTAGGGTACCGAGGCAAAGGTCTCGGTGTTGTTGATCGTCGTCGGCTTGCCGTAGAGTCCAAAGGATGCCGGGAACGGAGGCTTGAAGCGCGGCTGCCCCTTCTTGCCTTCGATCGACTCCAGCAAGGCCGTTTCCTCACCGCAGATGTAGGCACCGTAGCCATGATGGGCAAAGAGGTCGAAGTCGAAACCCGAGCCGAGGATGTTGCGGCCGAGGAAGCCAGCCGCTCGAGCTTCGTCGAGAGCCTCTTCGAAGCGCTCGTAGATCTCCCAGACTTCACCGTGGATGTAGTTGTACCCCCGCGCCGCGCCCATTGCAAAGGCAGCGATCGCCATGCCCTCGATCACGGCGTGCGGGTTGTAGCGCAGGATGTCGCGGTCCTTGAAGGTGCCCGGCTCACCCTCGTCCGAATTGCAGACGACATACTTGTCGCCGGGAAAGGAGCGCGGCATGAAGCTCCACTTTAGGCCGGTCGGAAAGCCGGCACCGCCGCGGCCCCGCAGGACCGACTTCTTGACTTCGTTGATCACATCGCCCTGGCCGATGCCCGACTCGAGGATGCGGCGCAGGGCAGAGTAGCCGTCACGCTTGACATAGTCAGCCAGTCGCCAGGCATTGTCACCGTCAAGACCGACGCTCAGCATCGGATTGATCGCACCGAGAATCGCCATTACTTGAGCTCCGCCAGCAGTTTGTCGATTTGCTCGGGATTCATCCAGCTGCACATGCGGCGATTGTTGACGATCATCACCGGCGCGTCACCACAGGCTCCCATGCACTCGCTTTCCTTGAGCGTGATCAGGCCATCGGGCGTCGTTTCGTTGAAGCCGATTCCCAGCTTCTGTTTCAGGTACTCGCCGGCGTCGACGCCGCCGGTCAGCATGCACGGCAGGTTGGTGCACACCGACAGCTTGTACTTGCCCACCGGCTGGAGGTCGTACATGTTGTAGAAAGTGGCGACCTCATAGGCGGCGATGGGCGCCATGCCCAAGTAGCCGGCAACACATTCGATGGCCTCGCTGGACAGCCAGCCCTGTTCTTCCTGGGCTATGGCAAGCGCCGCCATCACCGCCGACTGCTTCTGGTCGGCCGGATACTTGGCGATCTCGCGATCGATTCTCTTGAGGGATTCTGGAGTGAGCATCAGCGGTCAATCTCGCCAAAAACAACATCCTGGGAACCAATGATCGTCACCACGTCGGCCAGCATGTGGCCGCGGGCCATCTCGTTCATGGCCGACAGGTGCACGTAACCCGGAGGGCGAATCTTCAGGCGATACGGCTTGTTCGCTCCGTCCGAGACCACATAGACGCCAAACTCGCCCTTCGGGTGCTCAACCGCCGAGTAGACCTCGCCCGCGGGCACATGGATCCCCTCGGTGCACAGCTTGAAGTGGTGAATCAGTTCTTCCATGTTCGACTTCATCGCTTCGCGATCAGGCGGCGCAACCTTGTGGTTGTCGGACATCACCGGCCCGGGGTTCTGCCGCAGCCAGTCGATGCATTGCTTGACGATGCGATTGGACTGGCGCATCTCCTCCATGCGAACGAGGTAGCGATCGTACGAGTCACCGGTGACGCCCACGGGGATATCGAAGTCCACCCGGTCATAGACTTCGTAGGGCTGCTTCTTCCGCAGATCCCAGGCGATGCCCGAACCACGCAGCATCGGCCCGCTGAAACCGCGTTGCAGGGCACGCTCCGGCGTGACAATGCCGACATCGACCAGACGTTGCTTCCAGATGCGGTTGTCGGTCAGCAGCGTCTCGTATTCGTCGAGGAGCTTCGGAAAGCGGCCGACGAAATCGTCCAGGAAGTCGAGCAGCGATCCGCTGCGCGCCTCGTTGAACGGCCGGATCTGCGCCGCACTCTTCCACTTCGACTCCTGGTACTGCGCCATGCGGTCGGGAAGGTCGCGATAGACACCGCCCGGGCGATAATAGGCAGCATGCATCCGCGCGCCGGAGACGGCCTCATAGGCATCGACCAGATCCTCGCGCTCGCGGAAGGCGTAGAGGACCATCGTCATGGCGCCGACATCGAGGCCGTGGCAGCCGACCCAGAGAAGGTGATTGAGGATGCGCGTGATCTCGTCGAACATGACGCGGATGTATTGCGCGCGGATCGGAACGTCGATCTGCAGCAACCTCTCGATTGCCATGCAGTAGGCATGCTCATTGCACATCATCGACATGTAATCGAGGCGGTCCATGTACGGCACCGACTGGATCCAGGTCCGCGTTTCGGCCAGCTTCTCGGTCGCGCGGTGGAGCAGTCCGATGTGCGGATCGGCACGCACCACGACTTCGCCATCCAGTTCGAGAACCATGCGCAGAACCCCGTGCGCTGCTGGGTGCTGCGGCCCGAAATTGAGCGTGAAGTTGCGCAGTTCAGGCATTGTCTACATCCCCGTAGTTCTCTTCGCGAACGATCCGCGGCGTGACTTCGCGCGGCTCGATGGTCACCGGTTGATAGATCACCCGCTGCTGCTCGGGGTCGTAGCGCATCTCGACATAGCCTGAGATCGGGAAGTCCTTGCGGAACGGATGTCCAATGAACCCGTAGTCGGTAAGAATCCGGCGCAGGTCTTCGTGCCCGGGGAAGACGATGCCGTAAAGATCGAATGCCTCGCGCTCGAACCAGTCAGCGGAGTTCCAGATCGCCGTCACCGAAGGCACCGAAGGCAGGACGTCGTCGGCGGCAAAACAGCGCACCCGCAGGCGCCAGTTCCTGGCGATGGACAGCAGGTGTGTCACGGCAGCGAAACGCGGCCCTTCGCGCGTGTCGTGACCGTAGGTCGAATAGTCGACACCGCAAAGATCGATCAACTCCTCGAAGCCCAAGCCCGGCTCGTTCCGCAGGGTCTGCATGACCGACAGGTAATCGGCGACATCCACCTCGATGGTCACTTCACCGAGCGCCACCTTGATGGACTTCAGGCGATCACCGAGATGCTCCTGCAGGTTCTGGCTAAGCGCTTCCAGCGTGGCAGACATGTTCAACTCTCGGTTGTGGATTGTTCAGCGGGCGATGGTGTTGGTTCGGCGAATCTTGTTCTGCAACTGAATCAGCCCATAGATCAACGCCTCGGCAGTTGGCGGACAGCCCGGAACATAGATGTCGACCGGAACAATGCGGTCGCAGCCGCGGACCACCGAATACGCGTAGTGATAGTAGCCCCCACCATTGGCGCACGACCCCATCGAAACCACCCAGCGCGGCTCGGCCATCTGGTCGTAAACCTTGCGCATGGCCGGCGCCATCTTGTTGGTCAGCGTCCCCGCGACCACCATCACATCCGATTGCCGGGGACTGGGGCGGAAGACGATGCCGAAGCGGTCAAGGTCGTAGCGCGAACAACCGGCATGGATCATCTCGATGGCACAGCAGGCAAGGCCGAAACTCATCGGCCAGAGCGAACCCGTGCGCACATAGTTGATCAGCTTGTCGGCCGTAGTGGTGACGAAGCCTTCCTGAAGGATGCCCTCAATGCCCATCGCTCACTCCCAATCCAGTGCGCCCTTGACCCAGGCATAGACGAAACCGACGACCAGGATGGCGATGAAGACCAGCATCTCGATGAAGCCGAACCACTTGACCGATTCGGTTGCGACGATCTCGCGGAAGATCGTCGCCCAAGGCAGGAGGAAGGCCACCTCGAGGTCGAACAGGATGAAGAGGATGGCGATCAGGTAGTAGCGCACATCGAACTTCATGCGCGCATCTTCGAAGGCTTCGAAGCCACACTCGTAAGGCGACAGTTTCTCGCTGTCCGGGCGATGCGGCCCCACCACGAGACCTGTGATGACGGGCGCAATGCCGAACGCAACGCCAATCAGTATGAAGACTAGAACCGGGAAATAGCTTTCCAGCATGATCCGCCCCACAAGTGCTTCACTTCAAACTGCAGCCGCCCGCCCGGGGCGGCTCCTCATGGTGCCGACGATGAGAGTCGAACTCATACGACCGAAGTCACTACCCCCTCAAGATAGCGTGTATACCAATTTCACCACGTCGGCACTACCTTCGGCAGCGCGAGCTTTACGAGGGCTGCTGCGTCTCGCTGCTGCCTTGAAACCAGGTCACTTGGGGATGTCTTTCGCCTTCGAATCGGGATCCGATGGGCCAGCACCCTTGTCAACACCGCTCACTGGCGGCACCTGAACAGGCGCTGAGTTTACCGCATCCTGCATCACACTGCCAGTCGTTTTTGGCTTGCTGGAAGCCAGGAAGGCCAGAGAGAGACTGGTCACGAAGAACACCGTTGCCAGTACCGCGGTGGCGCGACTGAGGAAGTTGGCCGACCCAGTTGCGCCGAACAGGCTTCCCGACGCACCACTGCCGAACGCGGCACCCATATCGGCTCCCTTGCCATGCTGCACCAGCACAAGCCCAATCACGCCAATGGCCGCCAGAATGTGCACCATGAGAACCAGAAAGAAAAGATAGTCCATATCGCCTCGGATTCGAGCTCGCAGCGGACGGCCTGCAGGCACGGTAACGCGGAAAAAACCGCCAGAGTATAGCCAGTTTCAACGCGTCCGGTCAAATCCGATGATCACACCGTTCTGGCAGACGAGACTGGACTCGAGCACGTGGACGAAGTACTGGGCATGGCGGGTTTCGTCCTTGCCGACGGTGCGCTGCAAGGGTTCCTCCGCCCAGCGGGTTGTCGTCCGCGAGCTTCCGCGAGCCATCGCCGGGACCGGATGGCAGTGGTTGATGAGAAGGCGCCGGCAGCCCTGGCCGCGGATCAGGCGGCGCACCAGGTCGACGTGCGCCTGTTCGAGGCAGGCCAGGTCGATGTCGCGCAGCAGCCGATGGAGGCTGTCGGCGTGCCGCAGGGCTTTGGTCTCCGGGATCACTGGGCGAGGGGCCAGCCACTCACCGATCTCCGCCGACTGAATGCACGCCTCCGCCAGACCCTTAGGCGTTAAGCAAAAATAACTTGAACATTTGTGATGATTAGCCTATGGTTTCAGCATGGAGCAGGAGTTAGCCATAGAAGCTAAGTATCAAGCGCTGTGTGGAAGGCTGGATGAGGCCACGCTTCGCCTTTGGGCGGCGACGGAGGCACGAAGCCTGGGGCGTGGTG
>JAGFNJ010000032.1 GCA_017592775.1 Candidatus Accumulibacter conexus
CCGCCCCATCCGTTTGGCATCGCGTCTGTGATCACCTCAAGCGGATTCTCGCTGGTATCGAGGAGCCACCAACGCATCGGTTGCTGGGAAATTATGCGGATGGAGTCGGCTAACTGCGGTTTTTAGGATGAAGTAGCCCTGCGCGTAGTCAACGCCGAAGCTGGCCAGCAGATTCAGGGCGCGCTCATCCTCGACGAACTCGGCGACGGTCTTCTTGCCAAAGCCATGCGCCACTTTCGACAGGGCCTCGACGAAGACCTGATCATCCTGGCTATCGACGAGCGAGCGGACGAATGAGCCGTCGATCTTGACGTAATCCACCGGCAACTGCTTGACGTAGTTGAACGACGAGAAGCCGACACCGAAGTCGTCAAGCGAGAACGCGCAACCGAGTTCACGGACCTCGCTCATGAACCTGCGGGCGGCAGCGAAATCGGCCACCGCAGCCGTCTCGGTGATCTCGAAAACGATGTCGCTGGCCAGGTCGCGATTCTGCGCCAGCTTCTCGCGCAGGAAGGACAACAGGCTGGCATCATTGATGCTGACACCGGACAGATTGATCGAGAACTTGTAACTCCTGCCTGCCCGGCGCGAGACCTCCATCCTGGCGAGGACCATGCCGATGACGTGACGGTCGATGTCGCGGATCAGGCCACTGCTCTCGGCCACTTCCATGAACATGCCCGGCGGTACCACCCCGCCATCGGCTGCCCGCATGCGCACCAGCGCCTCGAAGTGACTGACCTTGCGCGCGGCAATGTCGAGGATCGGCTGGTAGTGGACGACGAAGCCATCACTCCCCAAAGAGCGATTGATCATCTCTTCCCAGTGCAGGCGACTCTGCATCTTTTCCTGCACCCCCTCTCCCTCCGAGTAGAGGTGCCAGCTCCCGCCGCCCTTCGATTTGGCCTGATACATCGCAATGTCGGCGTTGGTCAGGAGCAGTTCGGCGTCCATCTTCGCCGCCGAGAAGACGACGATGCCGATGCTCGCCGAAACGCGATGATTGGCCCCGAGACCGGGAAACTTGATCTCCGCCAGACGCCGGTTGATCTTTTCCGCCACCTGCACGGCACCGGCACTGTCGCACTCGTGCAGCAGGACACCGAGTTCGTCGCCGCCCAGGCGGCCGATCCTGTCGCTCGTGCGGGCCACGTGGGCGACCTCCTCGGCGACGATCTTGAGGAGCGCGTCACCCGCCTGGTGGCCGCTGACGTCGTTGACGTACTTGAAGGCATCGAGGTCAAGATAGAGAAGCGCACCATCGTGCCCCGAGCGACGGGCATCGACCAGAGCCTTGCGCAGGATGTCCTGGAAATGCCGCCGGTTGACCAGGCCCGTGAGCAGATCACGCTCCGCCAGGTACTTGCGTTCCGTGTGGTCGACACCGACCGACAGAACCATCACGGCATCACCGGGCTGTCCGGACAGCCGCGAATGGTTCCAGGTGATCTCGTAGGGCTCACCACCCTTGCCCTGGAGGATCGATTCCAGCTGTACATGTTGGCGGTCGCCAGCAGCGATCTCGTGCACAGCCTGCCTTGCCGCAGCCATCTGCAGCGAGTCCCCGCCGATCAGTTCGAAGAACGAGCTGGCCGCCAGATCCTCCTCGCTCAGTCCCGCAAGCTGGCGTCCGTAGCGGTTGAGCGTGAGGATGCGGCCGGCGGCCGACTGCGTCAGGATGATGACCTGGGCCGTATCGAGGAGGCTGCGGCTGAAGTCCCTTTCCACGGAAATCCGCTGCAGCATCCCCTCGTTCACTGCGGCGTGCGCCGCGACATCGCGCTCGAGCGTCTCGAGGCGGTACGACAGGTCGATCGCCGCCTCGTCCAGACTGTCGATCTCATCCTCCACCAGGCGACGGGGACGCGGAGCGATGCGTCTGCGTGCCTCGGCAAAGGCGCTGCGCCCGAGCAGAGGAATCGCGTTCGCGGTCCGCGTCATTCGCTGCAGCGGCGCATTGACCAGCAGCGCCAGAAGCAGCAGCGATACCAGGGAGACGAGCAACTCGCCCTGCAAGCGGTTGACGACCGACTTGTGGATATCGGCCAACGCCAGTGTCAGATCGTCGATGACCACCATCGTCGCCGGCACGGAGGCACCAGTGGGGAAATCCAGGGCAAGGAACGACAACTCGAACTGCCTGCCTTCGTAGGGTAGCGACAGGTAGGCGTGCGCCGGGCCAGGCGGCGGGCGAGGCAGGGACTCGAGTTGGCGCAGGAGCGGTCGGTGGCTGCCCATGCTGCTCAAGGGAATCGCCCGCAGGCCAAGCCGCGGCAGGTAGGCTTCGTCGACCGGCTCCACGGGCACATGCCGGCGCAGCGGGACGAGAACGCCCAGATCGGCACCGGTGACACGCTGGAACGAGTTGACCACGTCAGCCAGCGAGCTGCCGAGAACGACGGCCCCGGCCACCTTCCCCGCCGAGAGGATTGGCGCGGCAGCATACTCGGTACACACGTCGCGACAGTGGGTCCAGCTGATCGCACGTTCGCTGTTGATGACCTCGGCCACCTGCACCGTCGATTGCACCTCTGGTCCATCACCGCTGGTCCACACAGCCAGTTGCTCGCCGCTCGTCAGATAGACCTGCAGCGAGTCGATACCGTAGCCGTACTGCAAGGCGGGCCAGTAGCTGTCGAAGTGCTGACGGAGCAGAGCATTGCCGGCCGGGGTCTGGAACAGGGTGACGCCAACCGAGTCCAGGGCTGCAAGTACGCCAGCAAGCGCCTGCAGCCGCAAGCCCACTTCGCTGCGCAGCGCGAAAGCCTGCGCCACCAGGCGCGCACGGGTCTCGGCGCGCTGTTCCTCAAAGCGCCTCATCAGGTCCTGATAGTGCAACCAGGAGAGCAGGCCGCTGACCGACAGCATGACGGCCCCCAGCGTCAGCAGCACCTTCCATTTGAGGCTCAGGAAGTGTGACCGCGCAGGATCTCCACTCGGTGACTTTGTTTCCGGCATTGCGCGCGACTAGAAACGGAAGGAGGCTTGCAGCATGAAGTTGTCCCAGTAGCGACGCAACGACTGCGGATTCGGGTTGTCCTGCGCCGCCAGGAAGCCTGTGCCGTCGACGCGATGTGCCTCGGCGCGCAGCATGAACTGGGGTGTCACATCGAAACGCATGCCGACGGTCCAGTCCTTGGCAAAGCGGGTGAACCCGGGCAGCCGGGTGGCGGCAGCGAAGTCCTTGCCATCGCGATCGTTCTGGTCGGCGTAGTAGGCATCGTAGCGCAGCAGGGCTTCCCACTGTGGCGTCAGCCGATAGGTCCCCTGCACATAGTAACTCTGTCCGTTGAAGGTGCCGTTGTAGAAGTAGGGGCCGAAATCGTCGACGGAGGTGCGGCGCAAGGCGTATTCGCTGGTCAGACTCCAGTTCTCGGCGTTGTACTGGGCGGAAAAGATCAGTGGCGTGAGCTTGAACCGGCCGGCCTGCAGGATGTCCCCGAAGCCCGGCTTGTACTTGAGATCGAGGCGCAGGGCCGTGAACGCCAGCCGATACCGGTTGCCGGCCCCCTCGTAAAGGATCTGCAGATCGGGCGCCAGCTTCGAATCGAGGCTGCCGGGGCGATTGAGTCCAACCAGCGGCACCTTTGCTGCCTCGGTATCGGTTTGCGGCTGTCCGTACGCGAAGCTCGCCGAGAGCGTCCCACCTTCGCCGTAGCGCTCGATGTAAACCTCGGCACCGTCTGCCGACACGGTCAGGTTGCGCGTCCGCTCAAAGTAGATCGACTGCGGCAGAACGATGCTTGGTCGCGTGAAAGGCACGTCGCGTGTCGTGTTGTACAGACCATAGGCAGTCTTGATCCGCCCCATGCGGATCCCCGCTCGACCTTCTTCGCTCGACATCGGAGTCCAGTCGAGCAGGCCATAGTCGAGCCGCACACCCCCGTCATCCGTGCCACCTGCACGCCGCGACAGCAGTTCGGCCGACAGCTGGAGAGCCGGCGTCAGGCGCCACGAAGCATTGACCCCGATCTCGGAGAAGTCCTTGCTGATCTGGTTGTCGCTTTGCCCGAAGAAGTTGTTGTCGGTCGTATTCACCAGGGTCAGCGAAGCAAAGCCGTGCAACTGGAAAGCGCCATTGAGCAGGTCCAGGGCGTGCGCAGCCGTTGCCCCGGACAGCGACCAGGCGAGCAGCAACAGGCTCGATATGGTCTTAGCGAATCTTGAGCACACGCACATTCGGAGTCACCTCGCTCGCCTTGACGTAACCAATCGCCCCGGGGGTGGATGCCACTCTGGCCAACATCTCCTGCGGTGAAGCAACCACCTCCGGGTACTGGCCCTGGCCCGAAAAAACCTGCCGGTCCCAGGCCATGCGCAACTGCTGCGGGAACACGTTCAGGACGGACTTGCTGAAAGTGGCGTGCTCGGGCACCTCGTCGGCAAGGACGAAGACCTTGGCCGGCGTCTCGCCGGGCCATCGCTGCAGACGCATTCCCAGGATGGCGCGCAGCGAGGCGCGCGGAATGCTGTCTTCGGTGGTCGCCGGATGGGCGATCACCGCCATCACCGGCTCCGGTGACTGGGCCCAGGCGATGCCAAGGAAGAGGCCGCTCGCCAAGACCCAGAACAGCGTCAGTTGGAGCACGGAAGTCGCGAATTTAATTGCAGGAGTTTTCTCCATCACGGCGCATCGTACCAGACTATTCGCCGGCTCATCAGCCGCCGCCGGTCGTTTTGACGACCGTTCATGCAGCTGTCGGCAGATGCGCACCCCACCTCCTCCTAGATCCCCGAGCCACCCTCCTCCAGCGTCGTCGGCGGTGCCGCAAAAACCCTGAGCTGGCGCGGCTTCAGCCAGACCTGCTGCCCCTCGGCCAGCAGCAGCACATCGGCGCGCTCGCGGGTGAGTTCGACCTCGATCAATTCCGAAGCATGCGCCAGTTCGACTCGCACCAGAGGCCCAATCGCGTGCACCTCCTGTACCGTCGCCTGCAAGCTGCCGAAAACCGGACGGTGCTCGATGTCGATATCGTGTGGTCGCACGTAGGCGGTCGCTTCTGCTGCCGGCACGGCTCCGTTGTGCTCCCTGCCGACATCCGCCCAGGCACCGTGCATCCGGCTGTGGAACACGTTGACGTTGCCGAGGAACTCATAGACGAAGGGTGACGCGGGGTTCGTGTAGACCTCGTCGGGCGAGCCGATCTGCTCGACTCGTCCCTGGTTCATGACCACGACGCGGTCGGCCACTTCCAGCGCTTCCTCCTGATCGTGCGTCACGAACACACTCGTTATGTGCATTTCGTCGTGCAGACGCCGCAACCAGCGGCGCAGTTCCTTGCGCACCTTGGTATCGAGCGCGCCAAAGGGTTCATCGAGCAGCAGCACCCGCGGCTCGACCGCCAGCGCACGCGCCAGAGCGATGCGCTGGCGCTGTCCGCCCGAGAGTTGCGACGGGTAGCGATCGGCCAACCACTCGAGCTGGACGAGTTGGAGCAGATCGCTCACCCGGCGCCGGATTTCCGCCTCGGCAGGACGCAGCTGGCGTGGCCTGACGCGCAGGCCAAAGGCGACGTTCTCGAAAACGGACATGTGGCGAAACAGTGCGTAATGCTGAAAGACGAAGCCGACATTGCGGTCGCGCGCGTGGACATGAGTAGCCTCCTCGCCGGCAAAGAAGACCTGGCCGCTATCGGCGGTTTCCATGCCGGCGATGATCCGCAGCAGGGTGGTCTTGCCACAGCCGGAAGGCCCGAGAAGGGCGACAAGCTCGCCGGTCGGGATGTGCAGGCTGACGTCCTGCAGTGCGACGAAGGCGCCAAAACGCTTGCCGATTGCACGGATTTCGATACTCATCGGTGTTCGTCCAGTAAGGTCATCGCACGCCCAATCGCTCGCCGGCAGCCCCAATGGGGCAAGGCCGGCCCACCGCGTCTGTCGCTTGCCATGGTCAGTTGTGCTCCGACGGCAGAGCGGTCGACAGCATGCGCACTTCACGACGCAGTCGCCACTCGACGACCGTCTTGGCAACCAGTGTCACGAGGGCCAACAGGGCCAGTACCGACGCCGACGCGAAGGCGCCGACCGCGTTGTACTCGTTGTAGAGGATCTCGACGTGCAGTGGCAGCGTGTTGGTCTCGCCACGAATATGGCCGGAGACCACCGATACCGCACCGAACTCGCCCATGGCGCGGGCGTTGGCGAGAATCACCCCGTACAGCAGCCCCCACCTGATGTTGGGCAGCGTCACCCGGCGGAACATCTGCCAGCCGCTGGCACCGAGGGATACCGCAGCCTCCTCCTCCTCCCGGCCCTGCGCCTGCATCAGGGGGATCAACTCGCGCGCGACGAACGGCAGGGTGATGAACATCGTCACCAGGACGATCGCCGGCAGCGCGAACACCACCTTGATGTCGTTCGCCGCCAGCCAAGGCCCGAAAAGGCCCTGGGCACCGAAGATCAGCAGAAAGACGAGGCCGACGACCACTGGCGAGACCGCGAAGGGGAGGTCGATCAGGGTGATCAGCAGGCTCTTGCCGCGGAACTCGAATTTGGCGATGGCCCAGGCGGCAGCGACGCCAAAGCAGATGTTGAGCGGCAGCACCAGAACGGCGACCAGCAGCGTCAGCGTGATCGCCGACCGTGCGTCATGGTCCTGCAGTGCTTCGAGGTAGGCGCGCCCACCGGCGGCGAAGGCCTCGGCAAATACCGCCAGCAAGGGCAGCAACAGGAAGAAGAAGAGGAAGCCGAGGCCGACCGCGAGCAGCAGATGCCGCAGCCAGGCTGGCTCGGCGGTCGCCCGCCGCCGGGCGGGAGGAACGCTCACCGCGGCGCTCCGTCGGCCGCCCCGGTACCGTGGCGGGTGGCTGCCCACCACTGCAGTCCGTTCACCACGAAGAGCATGACGAAAGAGATCAACAGCATGACCACCGCCAGCGCCGTCGCACCGACCACGTCGTACTGTTCGAGCTTCGAGATGATCAGCAGCGGTGTGATCTCCGAGATCAGCGGCATGTTGCCGGCGATGAAGATGACCGACCCGTACTCGCCGATCGAGCGTGAGAAGGCCAGAGTGAAGCCGGTCAACAGCGCTGGCAGGAGCGCCGGCCAGAGGACGCGGACGAAGGTCTGCAGACGGGAAGCGCCGAGCGACGCGGCGGCTTCCTCAACTTCGGGTTCGATGTCCTCGATCACCGGCTGCAGGGTACGGACGACGAAGGGCAGGCCGATGAAGGTCAGCGCCACGACAATTCCTGGCGGGGCAAAGGCGATCTTCAAACCGAGCGGCTCGAGGTAGCGCCCGATCCAGCCGTTACCGGCATAGAGGGTCGCCAGAGTGATCCCGGCAACGGCCGTCGGCAGCGCAAAGGGCAGATCGACCAGGGCATCGATCACGCGTTTGCCGGGGAACGAATAGCGGACGAGAACCCACGCCACGATGAGACCGAAAACCGCGTTGATCGACGCCGCCAGCAGCGAGGCGCCAAAGGTCACACGATAGGAAGCCAGCGCGCGCTCACCGCTGGCGATGTCCCAGAACGCAGCGAGGCTGAGCTGGCTCGCCTTGAAGACCAGTCCCGACAGCGGCAGCAGGACGATCAGCGACAGGTACAGGACAGCGCAGCCCAGCGACAGCCGAAAGCCGGGTAACAGCCGCCCGGGACCGAACAGCGGGCGCATCAGGCGAGCAGGCCGGGCGGAAGCGACAACATGGCGTTTCGTCCCGGGCTCACTTCTTCTGGTAGATCTGGTCGAAGCTGCCGCCGTCCTTGAAGTGCGCCGGGAAGGCCTTGTTCCAGCCGCCGAAGACCTCATCGACGGTGAAGGTCCTGACGGGCGGAAACTGCTCGGCATACTTCTTCAGTATCTCGGGGCTACGCGGCCGCAGATAGTTCTGCGCCGCGTTCTCTTGGCCAGCCGGCGACCACAGGTACTCGAGATAGGCCTGCGCCAGCTTGCGCGTTCCCTTCTTGTCCACCACCGGGTTCACGATCGCGACCGGGAACTCGGTGAGGATCGACAATGAGGGGTACACCACGGTGAACTCGCCCTTGCCGAACTCGCGCGCGATCAGTTCGGCCTCGCTTTCGAAGGAGACCAGGACATCGCCGATCCGGCGCTGCATGAAAGTGGTCGTCGCGTCGCGCCCGCCGGCGGCGAACAAGGGCGCGTTCTGCAGCAGCCTGGCGACGAACTCCTGTGCCGTACGCTCGTTGCCGCCGGGCTGCCGGAGCGCGAAGCCCCACGCGGCGAGATAGGTGTAGCGACCGTTGCCGGTGTTCTTGGGATGCGGCAGGATCACCTGTACACCCGGTTTGACGAGGTCGGGCCAGTCCCTGATCGCCTTCGGGTTGTCCTTGCGGACGATGAACACCATCGTGGACGTATATGGCGACGCATTGTTGGGAAAGCGCCTGGCGTAATCCTTGGCAACCAGTCCTTTCTCGGCCAGAAAGTCGACGTCGGACGCCTGGTTCATCGTCACGACGTCCGCTTCCAGCCCGTCGGCAACGGCCCGCACCTGCTTGCTCGACCCGGCATGTGACTGCTTCAGCTCGACCGACTCGCCACTCAGGGCCTTCCAGTGCTTCTGGAACAACGGGTTGTAATCCTTGTAGAAATCCCTGGCGACGTCATAGGAGACGTTGAGCAGACTGAGTTGAGCCAGGGCCGGCAGGGCACAGAGGCCAAGCGCCAAGGTCGCACACAACTGGCGAATGAATCGGGACATGCACGCCTCCATGTCAGTGTTATTGCGGAACAGGCCGTCATGATAGCGAAGACGGTTAGAACGACAAAGGATGAATGTTCATTTGTTTATTGCCCTCAGTTATACTTGGCTTGCCGCAGCGCGTGCCCATGAAGGCCCGATGCCCGGCACAACAGTCATCACCTGGACAGGTCCGCCAACCCGACAAGCAAAAAAAGAGCCACGGCATGCCGTGGCTTCTCTTGCTGCAGCCGGCGTCTCAGACTGGCGTCGGCAGTCTGCCGGCAACCGACGCGCTCTCCATCCAGCGCTTGATACGATTGGCATCACCGATGCGGGTCTGCTTGCCCGCCGAATCGAGGAGCACGATGACCACGGGCTTGTCGGCAACGCGCGCCTGCATCACCAGACATTTGCCGGCGGCCTGAATGTAGCCTGTCTTCGACAGGCCGATCTCCCAGGTCGGGCTGCTGACCAGCTGGTTCGTGTTGTGAAACTCGAGTTCGCGGCCTTTCACCTCGGCGCGCACGCCGGGCGTCGTCGAGAATTCGCGGATCAGCGGATAGCGATGCGCAGCGGCGACCATCCGTGCCAGATCGTGTGCGGTGGATACATTGTTGCTGCTCAGCCCGGTTGGATCCTCGAAGCGCGTATGAGCCATCCCCAGCGACGCGGCCTTGCGGTTCATGGCTGCGATGAAGGCCGCCAGCCCGCCCGGATAGTGACGGGCCAGCGCATGCGAGGCGCGGTTCTCCGATGACATCAACGCCAGCAGCAGGGCCGTCTCGCGCGTGATCACCGTCCCCACTCCGAGGCGGGAACGACTGCCGCGCAGATAATCGATGTCCTCGTCACTGATGCTGATCGGCGCCTGCAGATTCGGCATGCTGTCGAGCACCACCATCGCGGTCATGAGCTTCGTGATCGACGCGATGGGCACGACGGCACTGGCGTTCTTTTCATACAGCAGCTCTCCCGCGTCCTGGCCGATGACCAGTGCGGAGCCCGAATGCACCGCGAGTTGCCCCGGCTCCTGCCAGAGGTCAGCGTTGCCGGCAACGGCGCGCGTCAGATTCCTCTTCGGGTACGCCTGAACGGCACCGGCAACGTCGCGCGATGGCGCGAAGCCCCTGCTCTTGGCGACAGTGGACGCCTTGCCCGGGTTCTCGCGTGGATTGGCCTTGCCCCGGCTGGCGACTTGCTGCGTCCGGACGCCCCTGATGTTGCGGTCCGCACCCGCTCCTCCGTTCCTCGTCTCCGCCACCGTTGCGGGTTTGCCGCGGGCCGCTGCGGACCGTCCGGTCGTTCCCCCGGCCACCGCTGCGGGTCGGGCTTTCGGCGTGCCCGCCCGCGCCGGCCCGGTTGCCGCTGAAGCGGTCTGCGCCGGCGCCCGGGTCGGTCGGGTTGCCTGTACCGGCTTCTGCGCTGTTGGCCTGGGCGTGCCCGACTTCGCAGCGACGCTTTCCTTGCCCTTGGCTGGCGCAGCCTTTCCCTTGCCCTGTTCGGCGGCATGGAGCGTCCCACTCGGCCCGACGACGGTCGCCACCAGCGTCGCCAAACACAACCCCAACAATGCTCTCAGATTCATGCGCATTGCACATCTCCCACACGATTCAACTTGTTGCAGCACTCCGGCGGACCGGACAACCAAGGCCATAGACCATCAAAAATAAGCAGATACGCGAGCTATGTAATGTAGCACATTATGCACGGGTCCGGGCGGGAAACAAGCCCCTGACGAAGTCCGGCAGAGTCCGCGACGTCGGCGCGCCGACCGGCTGCCGACGGCGGACCGCTCAACGTTCATTCATCAGCTTGTCGACCACCGTCAGCGCCGTCATGTTGACGATGCGTCGCACGGTCGCCGTGGACGTCAGGATATGCACCGGCTGCGCGGCACCGAGAAGAATTGGACCGATCGTCAGATTGTCACCGGAAGCGATCTTGAGCAGGTTGAAGGAGATGTTCGCTGCATCGAGTGTCGGCATGATCAGCAGATTGGCCTGCCCTTTCAATCGCGCATCACTCGGAAAGACGCGCTGACGAATGTGGTCGTCGAGGGCGGCATCGCCATGCATTTCGCCCTCGACCTCCAGCCGCGGCGCCCGCTCCTTGAGCAGCTTCAGCGTCCTGCGCATCTTGACGGCCGTCGGGGTGTTCTCCGAGCCAAATGATGAATGGGATAGCAGGGCGACTCGCGGCTGGATGCCGAAACGCCGTACCTCGTCGGCAGCGAGCAGCGTCATGTCCGCCAGTTGCTCGGCCGAAGGCTCGTAGTTGATGTAGGTGTCGGCAATGAACAGCGTCCGGTCAGGCAGTACGAGCAAGCTCATCGCGTACAGGTCGCTGACGCCGGGAGCCAGACCGATGACGTTCTCGACGTACTCTCGATGCACGTCATGACGACCGAAGGTGCCGCAGATCAGCCCGTCGGCATCGCCCATGCGGACCATCATCGCGCCGAACAGCGAGGCCCGCCGGCGAACCTCGCGGCGAGCGAAATCGGCCGAAACGCCCTTGCGCTCCATCAGGCGCCGGTACTCGCGCCAGTAGGAGTCGAAATGCTCGTCGAAGAAGGCGTTGTTGTCGGCGTAGACGACGTCAAAGTCATCGTCCGGCGTGACACGAAGATTCAGTGCCTCGAGCTTGCGTTCGATCTCGCCGGGATGGCCGATCAGGATCGGTCGCGCGATCCCCTCATCGACGATCACCTGAATGGCACGCAGCACGCGGTCGTCCTCGCCTTCGGCGAAAACGACGCGCCGGGGTGCCTGTTTGGCCTGCGAGAACACCGGCTTCATGATCAGACCGAAGTGATAGACGAACTCGTGCAGGCTCTCGCGATAGGCTTCCAGATCCTTGAGCGGCCGGCTCGCGACACCAGACTCCATGGCCGCCTCTGCCACCGCCGGGGCGATCTTGCCGATCAGCCGCGGATCGAAGGGATTCGGGATCAGGTACTCGGGACCAAAATTGGCATGCTTCTCGCCATACGCCTTGAGCGCGACCTCCGACTGCTCGACACGCGCCAGTTCGGCGATGGCCCGCACCGCCGCCAGCTTCATGGCGTCGCTGATCGTGGTCGCGCCAACGTCGAGTGCGCCGCGGAAAATGAAGGGGAAGCAGAGTACGTTGTTCACCTGGTTCGGATAGTCCGAACGACCGGTGGCGATGATCGCGTCGTCACGCACCGCCTTGACATCTTCCGGCCTGATCTCGGGATTGGGATTGGCGAGGGCCATGATCAGGGGCGACGCAGCCATCTGCGTGACCATCTCCGGCTTCAGCACGCCGCCGGCCGACAGGCCGAGGAAGACATCGGCACCGACGATGACTTCGCCCAGCGTCCGCGCGTCGGTGCGCTTGGCATAACGCGCCTTGATCTCGTCCATTTCCTCGACACGCCCTTCGTACACCAGCCCCTTGATGTCGGTCACCCAGACGTTCTCGACCGGCAGGCCGAGCATCACCAGCAAGTCGAGACACGCGAGCGCAGCGGCACCGGCGCCCGAGGTCACCAGCTTGACCTGATCAAGTTCCTTGCCCTGCAGGAAGAGTCCGTTGAGGATCGCTGCGCCGACGACGATCGCGGTGCCGTGCTGATCGTCGTGAAAGACCGGAATCTTCATTCGCTGGCGCAGCTTCTGCTCGACGTGGAAGCACTCGGGGGCCTTGATGTCCTCGAGATTGATGCCGCCGAAGGTCGGCTCCAGCGAAGCGACGATCTCCACCAGGCGGTCGGGGTCCCGTTCGTCGATCTCGAGGTCGAAGGCGTCGATGTTGGCAAACTTCTTGAACAGTACCGCCTTGCCTTCCATGACCGGTTTCGCCGCCAGCGGACCGATCGCGCCCAGCCCGAGCACGGCCGTGCCATTGGTGATCACTCCCACCAGATTGGCACGCGCGGTGAGCGTACTGACTTCCGCCGGAACCGCGGCAATCTCTTCGCACGCCGCCGCAACACCCGGTGAGTAGGCCATCGAAAGGTCATACTGGTTGGCCAGCTGCTTGGTCGGCTGAATCGCCACCTTGCCCGGCTTCGGGTTGCGGTGGTAGAACAGGGCGGCGGTGCGCAGTTGCTCTCCTGGTTTCTTCATCGTTCCTTCTCCTCAGTTTCATCGCGCCAACGCTGGCGTCAATGGGTCGCAGGACGGGCAGCTACCGGCCACCTGCGAGGCGCCGCCGGTGCCTTTCAGCAGGCCTCTTCTTGTTGTCGACCGTTGGTGTGAACCGGACCTGTGGCATAATTACACAAACCCTCCAATCCTTGTAGCACCAACGCCTAGCATGCTGACCGCAACCCCTGCACTGGGCTTGTTTCTCGCCAACCGCGACCGACGCGTCGCATCCGACCGGGCTGGGCAGACGACTCCGGCTTCCGGCCCTTGCGGTTTTGGCTCCGCGCGCGCCGCTCCACGGTAAGTTCCGCTTCTCTACCTTCATTCGAGAGTGATTACCATGAACCAGACTGTTTCCATCAACGCCCCCGACTACGTCAAACATGAACGCCTGAAGCAATGGGTTGCCGAGATCGCGGCACTCACCGAACCAGCCCGCGTCGTCTGGGCGGACGGTTCGCAGGAGGAGTATGATCGGCTCTGCGCCGAACTGGTCGAGGCCGGCACCTTCACCAAGCTCAAGAAGCGCAAGAACTCGTTCCTGGCCTTCTCGGACCCGTCCGACGTCGCGCGCGTCGAAGACCGCACCTACATCTGCTCCGAGAAGAAGGAGGATGCCGGTCCGACCAACAACTGGGAAGACCCGGCCAAGATGCGCGGCATCCTCAGCGGCCTGTTCAAGGGCTGCATGAAGGGCCGCACGATGTACGTCATCCCCTTCTCGATGGGTCCCATCGGCTCGCCGATCGCCCAGATCGGCATCGAGATCACCGACAGCGCCTATGTCGTGGTCAACATGCGCATCATGACCCGCATGGGCAAGGACGTTTTCCCGGTTCTCGGTACCGACGGCACGTACGTTCCCTGCGTGCACACGATTGGCGCGCCGAAGGAGCCGGGCCAGAAGGATCCGCGCTGGCCGTGCAACCCGACCACCAAGTACATCGTTCATTATCCCGAAACGCGCGAGATCTGGTCCTACGGTTCGGGCTACGGCGGCAATGCCCTGCTCGGCAAGAAGTGCCTGGCCCTGCGCATCGCCTCCAACATGGCGCGTGACGATGGCTGGCTGGCCGAACACATGCTGATCCTCGGCGTCGAGTCTCCGGCCGGCGACAAGCATTACGTCGCTGCCGCCTTCCCGTCCGCCTGCGGCAAGACCAACTTCGCCATGCTGGTGCCACCGCAAAGCCTGAGTGGCTGGAAGATCACCACCATCGGCGACGACATTGCCTGGATCAAGCCGCGCAAGGACAAGGACGGCGTCACTCGCCTCTATGCGATCAACCCTGAGGCCGGCTTCTTCGGCGTCGCCCCGGGTACCAACGACAAGACCAACTTCAACGCCATGGCGTCGCTCGCCGAGAACACCATCTTCACCAATGTCGCGCTGACCGACGACGGCGATGTCTGGTGGGAAGGCATGGGGCCGGCACCGGCGCATGCGATCGACTGGCAGGGCAACGACTGGACACCCGAGATTGCCAAGGAGAAGGGAACCAAGGCAGCACACCCGAACTCCCGCTTCACCGCACCCGCTTCGCAGTGCCCGTGCATCGACGACAAATGGCAGGATCCGGAAGGGGTACCGATCTCGGCCTTCCTGTTCGGCGGTCGCCGCGCATCGACCGTACCGCTGGTCTGCCAGACGCGTGACTGGGAGCATGGCGTCTACGCCGCCGCCACCCTCGGTTCGGAAACCACGGCTGCCGCCTTTGGCCAGCAGGGTGTCGTTCGTCGCGACCCCTTCGCGATGCTGCCGTTCTGCGGCTACAACATGGCCGACTACTACAGCCACTGGCTGAAGATGGGCAAGGCAACCGACAAGCAGGTGCCGATCTTCATGGTCAACTGGTTCCGCATGAACGAGAAGGGCGAGTTCGCCTGGCCGGGCTTCGGTGATAATGCCCGCGTCCTGAAGTGGATCATCGAGCGCTGCGAAGGCAAGGCCTCTGCCCGCGAAACGACCCTCGGTTGGATGCCCAACTACGAAGATCTCGACTGGAGTGGCAGCGACTTCTCCAAGGCAGAGTTCGCCGGTGTCACCAGCCTCGACAAGCAAGCCTGGCTGAGTGAACTCGAGGGGGTCAAGGACTGGTTCGGCAAGATGGGCGACAAGCTGCCTGCCAAGCTCGGCGACGTTCGCAACGAGTTCGAGAAGGAATTCCAGGCCGCCTGATCGACGAAACGGCGTCATGGCCAAGAGGAAGCCGCCTGCGGGCGGCTTCCTTGTGTCGGCATGCCGGCTTGCGGCTAAACTGGCGGCTTCATCCGGACCGTGAGCAACAGACCACCATGCCCAGTTTTCCCGCGCACCGCCTGGCCGACATCGCACCCTTCCACGTCATGGAGTTGATGGCGCGTGCCAAGGAACTGGAGGCAAGCGGCCGCGACATCATCCACATGGAAGTCGGCGAGCCCGACTTTCCCACTCCGGAACCGATCGTCGCGGCAGCGCAGGCGTACATCGCCACCGGCCACGTTCGCTATACGGCCGCGCTCGGCCTGCCCGAACTGCGTGCGGCAATCGCCGGCTTTTACGCCACGCGCTACGGCGTCAGCATTCCAGCATCGCGCATCGTCGTCACCGCTGGCGCTTCAGGCGGCCTCCTGCTGGCGATGTCCTGTCTCACCGAACCGGGCAGCGAATGGCTGCTGACCGATCCGGGATACCCCTGCAACCGCCACTTCGTGCGCTGCTTCGAGGGTCGACCGATCGGTATTCCGGTGCGCGGCGAGAGCGATTTCCAGCCGACGCTGGAGGATCTGGAGCGATTCTGGAACGAACGCACGGCAGGCGCCCTGTTCGCATCGCCGGCCAACCCGACGGGGACCCTGCTCGCGGACGAGACGCTGGCCAACATCGCCCGTTTCGTCCGCGAAAGGGGCGGACAACTGATCATCGACGAGATCTACCATGGACTCACCTATGGGCGCGATGCCATGACCGCGCTCGAGTTCGGCGATGACATCTTCGTCGTCCAGAGCTTCTCGAAGTACTTCAACATGACCGGCTGGCGTCTCGGCTGGCTTGTCGTCCCGCCACACTTCGTCCGCGACATCGAGAAGCTGGCGCAGAATCTCTTCATTTCGCCGTCGGCAGCGGCCCAGTACGCTGCCCTGGCGGCGTTCGCGCCGGCCACCATCAGCATCCTCGAGGCGCGCCGCAAGGAGTTCCAGATCCGGCGAGACTTCCTTGCCCCGGCGCTCGAGAACCTGGGTTTCCGCTTCCCGGCCAAGCCGCAGGGAGCCTTCTATCTCTATGCCGACTGCTCGCAACTGACCAGCGACAGCGCTCGTTTCGCCAGTGAGCTGCTCGAATCGGCCGGAGTTGCCGCAACACCCGGCCTCGACTTCGGCAGCAACCTGCCCGAGAAACACCTGCGCTTTGCCTACACCAGCGGAACGACACGACTGGCTGAAGCGGTCGACCGGATTCGCCGCTTTCTCGGTCAGGCCTGACGATTCGCCGCGCCTGTCAGCGCAGCGACCCTGGCAGCCTGCCGATCGACGCCAGACGGTGCCAGTCGAAACGAGGCCCGGGGTCGGTCTTGCGGCCGGGAGCAATGTCGCTGTGACCAACCACTGCGGTGACCGGAAAACTGGCGCACAAGAGCCGGAGCAGCGGCAACAGGCATGCGTACTGCGCCTCGGCGAAAGGGAATTCGTCGCAGCCCTCGAGTTCGATGCCAAGCGAGAAGTCGTTGCAGCGCGATCGGCCCTGCCAGCATGAGAGCCCCGCATGCCAAGCGCGCTGACGACACGAGACGAACTGGATCAGCTCACCATCGCGCCTGATCAGGAAGTGTGCCGAAACCCGCAGGCCGGCGATCTCGGCGAAGTAGGGATGAGCCGCAGCGTCGAGTCGATTGGTGAACAGCCGCATGATGGCATCGCCGCCGAAGCAGGCGGGCGGCAGGCTGATCGCATGGACAACGATCAGCGAGACCGTCTCTCCCGCGGGCCGTTCGTCACGGTTGGGCGACTCGATGCGCAAGGCGCCGTCCAGCCAGCCCGCATCACTGATTGCCACCGTGACTGCTGGACGGGACATACTCATTCTTCGATGCCCAACCGCTCGATCCGGTAGCGCAGCGAGCGGAAGCTGACGCCCAGCAGACGGGCCGCCGCCGTGCGGTTGAAATCGGTCTTGGTGAGCGCTTCGAGAATGGCCTGTTTCTCGACGCGATTGATGTAGTCATCGAGGGTTTCGCCCTCCCTGCCGAGACTGTCGCGAACCGCGGTCGCTGGCGCCAGTTGCAGATCGTCGACCGCCACCGTTGCGCCGCTGCACAGCGCGATGGCACGTTCCAGGATGTTCTCCAACTCGCGGACATTGCCGGGAAAGCTGTAGTCGTCCAGCACCCGGGCTGCCTCGGAATCAAGGCGCGGCGGCTGCGGTCCACAAAGCCTGACGAGCATGGCTTCGGCCAGGGGAGCGATATCCTCACGGCGCTCCCGCAGTGGCGGCATTTTCAGTTCGATGACGTTGACGCGATAGTACAGATCCTGACGGAAGGTGCCGGCATCGACGCAATCCCTGAGCTGGTGATGAGTCGCGGAAATGATCCGCAGGTCTACCGCTTCCTCGACGGTGCTGCCGACCCGGCGCACCTTCTTCTCCTGGATCGCACGCAGCAGCTTGACCTGCATTCCCAGCGGCAGGTCCGCCACCTCGTCGAGAAACAGCGTCCCTCCCTGCGCCGCCTGGAAGAACCCGGGGCGATCACTGTCGGCCCCGGTGAACGCCCCCTTGCGATAGCCGAAGAACTCGCTCTCCATCAGGTTCTCGGGAATCGCCCCGCAGTTCACCGGCACGAAGGGTGCGCTGCGGCGTGCGCTCTGATCGTGAATAAGGCGCGCAGCCAGCTCCTTGCCGGTGCCAGACTCGCCTGAGATGTATACGGGCGCCTGGCTGCGGGCAAGCTTGTCGATCATCTCGCGCACATGCGTGATGGCCGGCGACCTGCCGATGAGCCGTGTCGCGGCTTCGCTGGCTTCGCCCTCATCCGCGCCGCCGCTGCGCCGTGGGAGGTTGAGCGCCGACTTGATCAGGCTGCGCAACTGCTCGAGCGCGACCGGTTTGGCGAGGTAGTCGAAAGCTCCTGCCTTCAGCGCGGCGACCGCATTCTGCGTCGTACCGAACGCGGTGATCACCGCCACCGGCGTCTCCCCGTAGCTCTCGGCGATCAGCCTGACGATCGCCAGCCCATCCCCATCGGGCAGTCGCATGTCCGTCAGGCACAGCTGATAGCGCTGCTGCTCGAGGAACTTCCGCGCCTCGGCAACCGTCGCCGCACAGTCAGCCAACAGCCCCATCCGTGCCACCGTGAGGTCGAGAAGCTCGCGGATATCCGCCTCATCATCGACCACCAGCACACGGGCCAGGTCGCCGCGTGGGCGACGTTGCACCTTGCCAGTCAACAACCCAGAGCCCTCCCCAGGAGACGAAAATCGGCACCCTTGCCGCGCCGCAGCAGTTCGAGACGGGCTTCGTTCGCCTCGCAGAGTTCGCGCGCTATGTACAGGCCAAGACCGGTGCCGCGATGGTGCGTCGTGAAGAAGGGCTCGAAGATCTGTTCCCGCAAATCGTCAGCCACACCCTCGCCATCGTCAACCACATGCACTTCGACCTGCCCGGCCACCTTGCCATCGCCAACCAGCAGGCCAACACTGCCTGCCAGTCGACGGGAATGCCGCAGGGCGTTGCTCAGCAGGTTCCACAATACCTGATGCAGGTGCGAACGGTCGAAACAGATGCTCGCCCTGCCGCAGACCTCCAACCGAATCACATCGGCGGCGAGCTGTTCCCTGGTCGACCACTGCTCGACGAATGCCGGCAGCAACTGCCGCAGGTCGATCAGCTCGCTATACACACGATCACGACGTCCCAGTTCCAGGACATCGCTGACGATCCGCTCCACACGCTGGGTGTTGTCCAGCAGGATGCGCAACAGTCGTTCGTACAGTTCGCCGCGCCGCTCCTCCCGCATCAGTTCCCCGGCGTGGCGGATCGCCGACAGAGGATTGCGGATCTCATGCGCGATATTCGCGGTCAGGCGGCCAAGCGCGGCCAGCTTGATCTGCTGCGCTTGCTCGCGCAGGCGGCTCATGTCCTCGAGAAACACCAGGACGTCGCTGCCGCCGTTGGTCGTGGCAACGAACCTGGCACGCAGCTGGGTTCCGTTCGTGGGCACCTGCACCAGCACCGCGACCTCGCCACGCTCCTGCCGCCAGTCGGCGAAGGCCTGCAGCAGTTCGGGCGAACACTCGCCCAACGCCGGCTCACCGCTCTCGCTGGCGGCCAGCAGCTGCCGGGCGCGCGGGTTGCTCTGTGCAACCCGCGCGTCACTGCCGAGGACCAGAACTCCCTCCTGCATCTCCTCGATGACCCGCTGGCTGACCAGCGTCTGTTTTTTCAGATCGATGCCGCGGCGACGGGCGAGTTCCTCGTTGGCTAGGACCCGACGGGCGAGCAACCGTGCCGAGATGGCAACGGCAAAGAAGGCGATGCTGAAAACGCCGGCATGGAAGAAGGCGGTCGCTTCAAGATCGGTCTGCAGTCCGCGATAGGACTGCTCGATGAGCACGGCAAGGGTCGCCAGCGCTGCATAGAAGATCACCAGGCGACCCTGACCGACGAGGCCAGCACCAGCAAGGGTCACCAGAAGCATCGAGCCGAACCCGCTGCCAAGGCCACCTCCGACGTGAATCAGCAGCGTCATCACCAGCACATCGACGAGCACGCTGACGGTGATCTGGGTGCTCGCGTGCCGCCGCCAGATGTACGCGACAACGACCGAGAGGATCGTGCTGAGGAGATATCCGCCGGCAAGCACAAGGTGCTGCAACCCCTGGTGCCAAGTGGCCACGGGAAAGGCCGCAGGGAGCAGCGCCGAAAAGAAAAGCAGCGCGGCAACCACGAGGCGATAAAGGTTGAAGTACCGCAGCGACTTCCAGCGCGTCTCGGAGAAGCTCTCCTCGCCACGTCCCAGCGTCTTCGACGCCACCTGCTCAGCCGCCGTCGTTTCCGGATTCACGCAGGTGAGCGGCACAGCAATAGTAGCGGCCATCGGCGAGCAGGCTCTCGCTGACCGGCTGGTTGACGCCGCAGTGAGCACACTGGACCATCCGCTCGGCCGCGCGATCGCGCGGCGCGCCCGTCCTCCCGGGCTTGCGGAAACCGCGCCACGCCCAGCATGCGAAGAGCGCGAGGACGAGCAGAAGGAGGTATTTGGTCATCGCCAGAAAAGGTCTGCAGAGCGCCGAAGCATAGCAGATGGCCGGCGCCGACCGCCAGCCCATGCTCAGAGCGGAGCCGACGCGAAACACCGTCAGTACGCGCGAACCGCTGCCAGCACCGACAGCGGCCCGGCTTGCGCCAGAGCGCAAGGCTGAAATATGGCGGTTGGTCGGGGCGAGAGGATTCGAACCTCCGACTCCTGCGTCCCGAACGCAGTACTCTACCAGGCTGAGCTACGCCCCGACCGAAGCGACACCAGAGCTAGTACGTCCTGGCGACCGCGAAGAGGCACAATTCTAGCAGGGAATCCCGGTACTGAGAAGCGGGAACGGCTGCCAAAGCATGCGCCGCCAGCTCGCTTTCAGCCGCTGCCCGGCGCCGCGCATACTCAAGCGCACCGGTTTCACGCACCGCTGCCAGGACCTCCGGCAGGTTGTCCCGGCCCCCATCCTCGATGGCTCGCCGCACACTCGCCGCCTGCTCGGGACTGCCGTTCTGCAGGACGAAGATCAGCGGCAGGGTCGGCTTTCCCTCGGCCAGGTCATCACCCAGGTGCTTGCCGGTCTCGAGTTCGGCGCCGGAATAGTCCAGCACGTCATCGATCAGCTGGAAGGCGGTGCCAAGGTGCATCCCGTAGACCGCCATCGCCTTCTCGATGTCCGCGTCGGCACCGCCAACGATGGCGCCAACCTGTGCCGCCGCCTCGAACAGCTTGGCCGTCTTGTAGCGGATGACCTGTAGATAGCCTTCCTCGTCGACGTCGGCATCGTGGCAGTTCATCAACTGCAGAACCTCGCCCTCGGCAATGATGTTGGTCGCGTCGGACAACACCTGCATGATGCGCATGTCGTTCACCGCAACCATCATCTGGAAGGCGCGCGAATAGAGGAAGTCGCCGACAAGCACGCTGGCTGAATTCCCGAAGAGCGCGTTGGCAGTCTGACGACCACGCCGCAAGTTGGACGCGTCCACCACATCATCGTGCAGCAACGTCGCGGTGTGAATGAACTCGATCACTGCCGCCAGCTGATGATGGTGTGTGCCGCGATAATCGAGAGCGCCGGCCGCCAGCAGCACCAGCGCCGGGCGCAGCCTCTTGCCGCCACTGTGCACGATGTACTCGGCCACCTGCCGCACCAGCGCCACGTCGGAATGCAGGCGTTGACGGATCACCGCGTCGACAGCGGTCATGTCCGACCCGATCAGCCTGTACAGCTGCTCCATTCTCACCACGCGGCACCTTGGCACGAAACCCGCGGATCTTAGGCGTCACCCTCCCCTGCGTCAAGCAAGCCGTTCCGCGAAGCCGAAAAGGCTTTGACGAGAGCAGAAAAACCGGTAGAATGCGCGGTTCTTTGCTCCACATCGTTCAGTTTTCGTTTACTTGGAGTCCAACATGTACGCGGTGATAAAAACCGGTGGCAAGCAGTATCGCGTCGTCACTGGCGAAAAATTGAAAATAGAACAGATACCGGCAGAAGTTGGCGCAGAAGTTACCCTCGATCAGGTCCTCATGCTCGGTCAAGGCGAGGCGGTGCAGATCGGCACGCCGCTGGTCACCGGCGCTGCAGTCAGGGCAACTGTGCTGTCCCACGGCCGTCACGACAAGATCCGCATCTTCAAGATGCGCCGGCGCAAGCACTCGCAGAAGCATCAGGGGCATCGCCAGAACTACACCGAGATTCGCGTTGATGCAATTGCTGCCGGCGTCGCGATGGCGCCTGCGGCCTGACACGAAAGGAGCCTGAACCATGGCACACAAGAAAGCTGGCGGCAGCGTACGCAACGGCCGCGACTCGGAAGCACAACGCCTCGGAGTCAAGCGCTACGGCGGACAACTCGTTCGCGCCGGCAACATCATCGTTCGCCAGCGCGGTACCGCCTACCACCCGGGCGAGAACATGGGCATCGGCAAGGACCACACGCTGTTCGCCCTCGTGGACGGCCATGTGCAGTTTGCCATCAAGGGCGCGCTTGCCCGGCGCACGGTCAGCATCGTTCCGCTTGCCGCCGACTGAGCCACCGCCAGTTGGCTGTTGCATGCCAGCCAGAGCAGGCCCAAGCCCTATCCTCTCCGGTAGGGCTTTTTGTTTGCGGTCCGCAGCCGGCCAAGGGAGAGGTCCATGAAGTTCATTGACGAGGCAAAGATCTCGATTGCTGCCGGCGACGGCGGCAACGGCATTGCCTCGTTCCGGCGCGAGAAGTATGAACCCGAGGGCGGACCTGACGGTGGCGACGGCGGCCATGGCGGCAACATCCACTTCGTTGCCGATCGCAACGTTAACACGCTGATCGAGTACCGCTACAAGCGCAGGTTCCACGCCAAGCGCGGCGAGAACGGTCGCTCGAGTGACTGCTACGGCAAGCGCGGGCCGGATCTCACCCTGCGCGTGCCGGTCGGTACGGTCATCGCCGACGTCAACAGCAACCAGATCCTTGCCGACCTCGATTGCGACGGCAAGAAGGTGCTTCTGGCCAAGGGTGGCCGAGGCGGTTTGGGCAACGTCCATTTCAAGTCCAGCGTCAATCGGACTCCGCGTCAGTGCACCCGCGGCGAGCCCGGCGAGCAGCGGGATCTACGGCTCGAGCTGCGCCTGCTCGCCGATGTCGGCCTGCTGGGCCTGCCCAATGCCGGCAAGAGCACGCTCCTGCGCGCCGTCTCGGCGGCGCGACCGAAGGTGGCCGACTATCCGTTCACCACTCTCGAACCACACCTCGGCGTCGTCCGGGTCGACGACGAGAGGAGCTTCGTCATCGCCGACATTCCCGGCCTGATCGATGGCGCGGCCGACGGCGCCGGCCTGGGCATCCGCTTCCTCAAGCACCTCACACGCACCCGGCTTCTGCTGCACATCGTCGACCTGGCACCGACCGACCCAGCCGCCGACCCGGTCCGCGATGCACGAACCATCGTCCGTGAACTCGAGCGCTACGATGCCGAACTGGCGCGGAAGCCGCGCTGGCTGGTACTCAACAAGCTCGACCTGATACCACCCGACGAACTCGAAACCCGGATTGCCAGCTTTCTGCAGGCCTGCCAGGCGAATGACGCACCGTACTTCCGGATCACTGCCATCAGCGGCGGTGGCTGCCGGGAGTTGATGCAGCGATTGCAGGAGACGCTCGACCGGTTGCCGCGTCCTGCCGTTGCCGACGCGACGATCGCCGCTACCGGCAGGCCGGCGCTGCCGCCGGACGAAACGCAGCCCAGCCCCGCATGACGACCACCCGCATTGCAGCAGCTCGCCGGCTGGTCATCAAGGTTGGCTCGGCTCTGGTGACCAACAATGGCGAGGGCCTGGACCTCGCGGCGATCAGCGACTGGGCGAGGCAGATTGCCGAATTGCACCGCCTTGGCAAACAGGTCATCCTGGTTTCTTCGGGCGCGATCGCCTGCGGTCTGCAACGTCTCGGATGGCGAAAGCGACCGCGTGCCGTGCACGAGTTGCAGGCTGCCGCAGCGGTCGGCCAGATGGGTCTGGCGCAGGTCTATGAAAGCGCCTTCGGCCGCCACGGACTGCACAGCGCGCAAATCCTGCTCACGCACGACGATCTCGCCGACCGCAAGCGCTACCTCAACGCCCGTTCAACCCTCAGCACCTTGCTGGAGCTGGGCGTGGTACCGATCATCAACGAGAACGACACGGTCGTCACCGACGAGATCAAGTTTGGCGACAACGACACGCTCGGCGCCCTGGTCGCCAACCTGGTTGAAGCCGACTGCCTGATCATCCTCACCGATCAGCAGGGTCTGTTCACCGCTGACCCGCGCAAGGATTCGACAGCGACGATGATCGCCGAGGCGCGCGCCGGGCTACCGTCCCTGGAAGCGATGGCCGGCGGCGCCGGCACGCAGTTCGGCAAAGGTGGCATGATCACCAAGGTCATTGCCGCCAAGCGTGCGGCACGCAGCGGAGCGCACACAGTGATCGCCAGCGGCCGCACCACCGACACCATTCTGCGTCTGGCACGCGGAGAGCCGCTGGGGACGCTGCTCGTCTCCGAGACACCGCCGCTCACTGCGCGCAAACAGTGGCTCGCCGACCACCTGCAGCTGAACGGCAAACTGCTGCTCGACGGCGGCGCCGTCGGCGCACTGCGCGCCGGCCGAAGCCTGCTGCCCATTGGCGTTTTGGCCGTCCAGGGCGACTTCGAACGTGGCGCAGCCGTTGCCTGCGTCGCCGACGATGGCGGCGAGATTGCCCGCGGTCTGGTCAACTATGGCAGCAGCGACGCACGGCGCATCGCGCGCCGCGCCAGCCAGGACATCGAAGACATCCTGGGGTACATCGACGAGCCCGAGATCATCCATCGCGACAACCTGATTCTGACCTGAGTGGCGGCGGCATGATTGGGCGCGCGTCCAACCGGCCCGCCGTGCCTGCCAGCGGCCAGCGGCCAGCGCGGGATACGACACGGAGGTCGTTCGCTGGTCGAACAGCCGGCGACCGCGTGTGCTATCCTTGCCGCCCGATGCATCATCTCCGGCAATCAGGGCACCCGTGACGACATGAACGACGAACACAAGCAATCCATCCACCTGCCCTTCTCCGACAAGTACACCGATTCACACTCGCAGGAGTACTTCCAGAAGCATGATCGGAAGAAGCTTTCTGACCGGCTGGAGCATCGCATGGCGGCACGCGCGCTGGCACTCGCCGGCAACCCTTCGTCGGTGCTCGACCTGCCGTGTGGCACCGGCCGCTTCTGGTCGCTCCTGGCGGAGGACCCGAAACGGGAACTGCTGGCCGCCGATTACAGCCAGGCGATGCTCGACGTCGCCGGCAAGGTGCGCCCACCGGAGATCGCCAAACGATTCCGCCTGCTGCAGTGTTCGGCCTTCGAGATCAGCCTGCCCGATGCCCACGTGGACTGTATTTTCTCGATACGCCTGATGCACCACATCGGCGACTCAGCCCATCGGGTCACACTGCTCAAGGAGTTTCATCGCGTCACCCGCGGCACCGTCGTACTGTCGCTCTGGGTCGACCGCAACTACAAGGCCTGGCGCCGCCGGCGCCTGGAAGCCAAGCGCCGGCGCGCCGGCGAAACGAGCGACAACCGGTTCATCATTCCGCGCCAACAGTTTGAACGCGAGTGCCGCGAGGCCGGTTTCGCCATCGTCGGTCACGTGGACTTCCTGCCCTGCCTGTTCATGTGGCGCGCCTACGTGCTGCGCAAGCTGCCCACCTGACAGCCGCCTGTTGCGGCCGCCACCCATGAACGTGCGCGATCTGTTTCCGTCCGCGGCCGCACGGAGTGAACTGCAGCACCACCAGCTCGCAGGCTTCGACGCCTTGTGGTCGCTCGCCACCGACTGGCATGAAGCCCCCAACGAGAGACGCGGCGGCTGGAGCGGGGTCAGTCGGCATCTTCTCGACGACGGCAGCGCGATCTTTGTCAAACGACAGGAAGACCACCTCTGTCGAACGCTGCGCCATCCGCTCCGGGGCATCCCGACCTTCTACCGCGAATACCGCAACATCCTGCGCCTGCAGCGACTCGCCATTGGCACCCTGGAAGCGCTGTACTACGGCGACCGCCGAAAAGGTGGCCACTGGCAAGCCATCCTCGTGACCCGCGCTCTCGACGATTTCAGCAGTCTCGACGACTGGAACGTGGCCAACCCGCAGCCGACAGCACGACAACGCCAGTCGCTGATTGCTGCCATCGCCAGCGCCTGCGCTCGCCTCCACCGCCAGCGGCTGCAACACAGCTGCCTCTACGGCAAGCATGTCTTCGTCCGTCGCAGCCCGAGCAAACCAGAGGCTTACGAGGAGGACGACGTTCGCCTCATTGATCTCGAGAAGCTTCGCCGCGGAATCAGCCGCGAGCGCGCCGGCGCCCATGATCTCGACCAGTTGCGAAGGCACACGAGCGGCTGGAACGATGCCGACTGGCAGTTCTTCACCGCTGCCTACCGGCAGCAACTCGACCTTCTCCGGCGCTAGTCCTCCGGGCTCGGCTGCGGAAGGTCGTCCTGCACGTCGGGATTGATGATGTCGAAACTGGCCGCGATCCGCGAGTAGAAGATCCTGACGTTCTCATGCCTGAGCAAGTCGACGATGCGCCGTTCCTCGTCGTCGGCAACGACGAATTCGACCTCGATGCAGCCACTGCCGGAGAGTTCGAAGAAGCGATCCTCGTGTATGGCGTGACGGCGCCCGAAGCCGCCGACCGCACGGAACGCCGAACCGCCACGGATGCCGAGTCGGTTGCCCTCGGCGAGCAGCCACTCCCAGAGCAGAACGCCATGCAGGCGCTCGCCTTCGCCCACATAGAAACGAAGAAGCGAACCCTTCATCCGCGCCACCTTGTCAGCTCGCACCCTTCAGCCAGACGACGGTCGCCATGCCGGCAACGGTCATCAGCAGCGAGCCGACGACATGCGCCAGAACCAGGACGCCCGCCCACAGAAGACGGCCCTGTTGCAGCAGCAGCGCCAGCTCGGCGGAAAAGGTGGAGAAGGTCGTCAGCCCGCCGCAGAAGCCGGTGATCACGAGCAGACGCCACTCGGGCGAGAGAGCCGCGGAGAAGGCGAAAAAGGCGATCGCCAGTCCGATGACGTAGGCGCCGAACAGGTTCGCGACGAGCGTTCCCGGCGGAACGGTGGGCAACATCGCATTCAGCCTGACGCCCAGTTGCCAGCGCAGCAGCGCGCCAAGCGCAGCACCCACCGAGACGGCAAGAATCGATTTCCACATGCAGGCGCCTCAAGAAACCCGTCGCGTGCAGACGATCTGCGCGACAGCCGCCAGGATACGCTGCGGAATGCCGAATACCTCATCCAGCAGCCGATCTCGAGAGGACCCCGGCCACCCTGGCGAGAGACTATAGCACTGGCACAGGCCGCCTGCACGGTCAACCGCGAAGCTCGTGCCATCTGTGCACTAGTTCCTTGGCGAACACGCCGCTGCAGGCAGAGACTGCAGCCAGAGGTCGCGATTGCATCAACGCCTCTGACCCTCAGCCCTGACGTGAGCAGCGGGCGCCAGGGCGACTGCAAAGCCGCTGGTTGATCTGGCTCGTCCACCCGGCAGCACGGCCGGGGGACCATGGAGGTTGAAATGAAGGTGATGATGGTGGTGGAAGGCGGCGATTGCGCACTCCGGATCGAACCGCAGGATGAGGAAGGGCTGGCCTTGCTGGCTGCCTTCGGCGTCAGTGGAGCATACCAGGCGAAGCTCGGCAGCGCGGCTGCGTCGACGAGGCTGGCGGCGGAGCGGATCTGTTCGAGCTATGAAGGGACACCGGCCGAACTCGACTGAACGGGCCAGGCCGCCCCCGCGGGCACGCAACCAACGTTCGTTCTCCTGCTGCGTGCCCCCCTGCCGACAACCGGCCGACTCGGCAGAGGGATCGTCCGAACGCCCACCGCGGCATGGCCATTCCCGTCCGCCTCGGCCGGCGCCGCGGCAGCTTCGCCAGTGCCGCTGCAGAGCAACGATGTGAGCCACGTGTTACACTCGCCCGTCATCCGATCCTGCCGCTACCCGAGTGTCCATTCCGAGAGCAAGCGCCGCACCGGTTTCCTCCCTGCGCATCTATCTTCGCCTGCTCGGCTATCTGCGACCGCTGCTCGGCCTGTTCGTGGTCAGCCTGCTCGGCTACCTGATGTTCGCCTCGTCACAGCCCATGCTCGCCGCCATCCTCAAGTACTTCGTCGATGGACTCAACGCGGCCAAGGGAAGCACGCAGTACTCGATTCCGCTGCTCGGCGAGCTCGAACTGATCTACGCCGTCCCCCTGCTGCTCCTTCTCGCCGTCACCTGGCAGGGCATCGGTTCCTTTCTCGGCAGCTATTACCTGGCCCGGGTATCGCTCGGCCTCGTCGACGACCTGCGGCGGGCGCTGTTCGACAGCCTGCTGCGGCTGCCAAACTCGTACTTCGATCAGCACAACTCGGGACATCTGGTTTCCCGCATCACCTATGACGTGACCATGGTCACCGGCGCCGCGACCGACGCAATCAAGGTCGTCATTCGCGAAGGAATGACGATCGTCTTCCTTTTCGGCTACCTGCTGTGGATGAACTGGCGACTCACCCTCCTGATGGTCGCGATCCTGCCGATCATCGGCCTCATGGTGCGCAGTGCCAGCCGCAAGTTCCGCAAGCAAAGCAAGAAGATCCAGGTCGCGATGGGCGACCTGACGCACGTCGTGGCCGAGACGATCCAGGGCTACCGTGTCGTGCGCAGTTTCGGTGGCGAGGAATACGAATCGACCCGCTTCGGTGATGCGAGCGCGAACAATACGGCACGGCAACTGCGCATGGTGCGAACAGCGGCCAGCTATGGCCCGGCGCTGCAGTTCGTCACCTTCAGCACCATGGCGGCGCTGCTCGTTCTCGTCCTCCTGCTGCGCGGCGATGCCACCGCCGGCGACCTGGTCGCTTACATCACCGCCGCCGGCTTGTTGCCGAAGCCGATTCGCCAACTGTCTGAAGTCAGCTCGACCATCCAGAAGGGCCTTGCCGGTGCGGAGAGCATCTTCTCCCAGCTCGATGAATCGCCGGAGCCCGATCACGGGACCATCGAACGCGAACGTGTCAGCGGCCACCTCGAAATCCGTAACCTCGCGTTCACCTACCCGGGCGGCAGCCAGCGCGTTCTCGACCAAGTCAGCTTCGTCGTCGCCCCCGGGCAGATGGTGGCCCTCGTCGGACGCTCCGGCAGCGGCAAGTCGACGCTGGCGAGTCTGATTCCCCGTTTCTACCAGCACGAATCGGGTCAGATTCTGCTCGACGGTGTGGCGGTCGAAGCCTTTACGCTGCGCAACCTGCGCCGGCACATTGCTCTGGTCACGCAACAGGTCGTGCTCTTCAACGATACGGTCAGCAGCAACATTGCCTACGGCAGCCTCGCCGACGCGCCGCGCAGCGCGATCGAGGCAGCCGCGGCAGCCGCGCACGCGCGCGAGTTCATCGACCGCCTGCCGGCCGGCTTCGAGACGCTGGTCGGCGAGAACGGAGTCATGTTGTCGGGCGGCCAGCGGCAGCGCCTGGCGATTGCTCGCGCCCTGCTCAAGGATGCACCGATCCTGATCCTCGACGAAGCGACCTCGGCACTTGACACCGAGTCCGAGCGCCACATCCAGAACGCCCTCGACCGCGTCATGGCCGGGCGCACGACGCTGGTCATCGCGCACCGGCTATCGACCATCGAGAGAGCGGACCAGATCCTCGTCATGGACCAGGGCAGCATCGTCGAGCGCGGTACGCACGCCGAACTGCTGGCCGCCAACGGCCACTACGCGCGCCTGCATGCGATGCAGTTCGAGGAAGCGGAGGAAGCGCAGCAAACAACGCCAACGGCAGGCGGCTGAGACCTGACGACGCCGGCTGCCCACCATCGGCAACCGGCCTTCAGGCGGCCGGCAGGCGATCGTCGAGCCAGCGGTGCAGGGCAGATCCGACTGGCCAGTTGCGCAACAGGCGCGCGCGGTCACGCCTCCAGGCACGGGAATGCGCCGCAGCCGATCGGTGCTGGACGACATCATCCAGATCGATGAGCCAGACCTGGCCGGCGTGCCAGAGCAGATTCATCGCCTTGAGGTCGCCATGCGTGATCCGCTGCCGATGCATCGCCGCAAACAGCTGGAGAATCGCACGCGCTTCGGCAGCCGGCGGTTCACGATCGGCAGCCAGATGCGACCACAGGTTCGCTCCCGGGCAGTACTCGCTGACCAGCCAAGCACGTCGACGCAGCGGCCCCAGGCGCTCCTCGATCAGCGCCAGTGGTGTCGGCGTCGCGATGCCGAAGAACTGCAGCCGGTGCGCTGCACGCCAGGAATGCCACGCGCGACTGGGACGCAACGCGCGTCGCAGCGCGTGGCCGACCCCCTTGATATTGTAGCGCTTGACCAGCAGCGGGCGGTCATCGACGAGGACCCGCGCAACCGTACTCGTGCCGCCGTCCTTGAGGATCCGTCCTGCCCCGATGGCTTCATCCGGAGACGCGATGACGGCTGCCAGCGAGCCAGCCTGCGCGCGCGCGACCGCGGTGAAACGAGCGGCAGTCTGGGTGACGGCGAACAGGCTGCAGTCGCGCACCGTCTTCGCCAGAAGGTCGCGCAAGCGCCACCGCCGGACCCTGGCTATCTGCTCGCGCAGGACTGACACGGACGGCAGGTCCATGCCAGCCCCGGCAGCATGGGCGGGCAGCAGCAGCGGCAACTCGTCGTCCCATGCCGCAGGCAATTGCGCCAGCAGAACGGCCAGATTGGCAGTGACCTCGGGCAGCGCCAACGGCTGCCCCGGCCGATCAACCCGCAGCGCATCACCATCGATGACGAAGATGCGCCCGGCATGGCGCAGGAAATTGCCGAAATGCAGGTCTTCGTGTACCAACCCTGCAGCGTGCAGGCAACCCAGGGTGTGCAGCAGTGGCAACAGGAGGGCGACGGCCCGCGCGTCGCCGGCCGGCCGGTCGCGCAACGCCTCCCAAGCCTGCGCGAAACTCTCGACCGGATCGAGAAAGTCCGTCAGCAGGGCATGGCCACCACCGGCAATCGGCACCGCCGCCCGCACCGCCGGCGTCGGGATGCCAGCTCGACGCAGCGCCGCCAGACCGGCCTGTTCGCGCTGCCAACGCCACTCAGCACGTTGCCCGATGAAGAGCTTGGCGAGCACGCGACCACCATCCACCTCCGCCTCGCCGACGAGACGCTTGCCAGGCAACACGCGCAGCAGACGACGCACGAGCAGCGCGCGACCGTCGGCCAGGACAACGCGAAAGGGCATCGGCACCGCCCGTCCTGCATCGCGGAGCGTGCGGGCGTCGGCCAGGGCAACTGCGGTCATCGTCCTCCGCGCGCCCGAAAGACTAATCCCGACCAGCGAAGAAACCGACGATCCGCCGGATCCGCTGTCGGTCGGTCGCCGTCAATCGCTGCTGCTGTGCATAGTCGAGATAGAACCGCAGCCGCTGGCTGCGCGACAGCTGCGTCTTCGCCAGTTTGTCGAGACACGCAAGGTCCTTGATGATTCGGTAGCCAAGCACCGCACCGCGGTAGAAACCGCCGCTCGGGCAATCGATCAGGTAAACCGTCGGCACGGCAGCACCGTCCACCAGAAGATTGCGCCACTTGAGATCATTGTGCGCAAAGCCTGCATCGTGCAGCGTCCGCGTGATGGTCGCCACCTGGCGCAGGACCTGCGCCAGCCATTGCCGGTCGCGCAGTCGTGGATCGCCGGCATGGGCCATCTCTGCCAAGTTCAGCGTGTCGCGGATTTCCTCGGTGATCAGCGCACCACGGGTGAACCGGCCCAGGCGGCGCTCCAGGCCATAGGCGACGAGGGTTGCCGTCGGGATTCCCCAGGTCCGGAACGTCTGCAGATTCTGCCACTCGGCGCGCACCCGCTGCAGGCCAAACCAGCGACGCAGGCCGAACCAGCGGCGGATGGCGCTCTTGCCCTTGCCGCTGCCGGTGTAGCGCTTGACATAGTAGCGCCGGCCATCGACGCTGACGCGCAGGACACGACTGATCAAATCGTGGGTGATGGGTTCGCCTTCCAGCGAGAACACCTGCTCGAGGCCAGCGAACAGGGTAGCTGCCGGACCGTGCGCGAAATCGGGATTGAGAAACCAGTAGTTCATGTCATCTCGCCACGGGCAAGCTTGCGTTCGTAACGCGCCTGCAGCCGCTGCGCCGTGCGCTGCAGGCTGTCGAGCAGGGAGGGTTCCTGGCGCAGGACCAGGCGCAACGGCCGGGCGAAGTAGGCCCTGACGAAACGCAGCAGATCATTCCGCGTCAAGCCGATGCCGAGTGCCGAAAAATGGAGGGCGGCCAGATCCTTGTCACGCCAACGCCGTGGCGTCACCGCACGTACCTGTGCCCGATGCAGATCGATCAGTGACAGCCGCAGCAGTTCTGGCGTCGGCGGCGGATCCAGGTGGACGAGGAAGTGGCAGATATAGAAGTCGCGATGGTTGACACCGGCACCATGCATTCCCCGCGCCAGTTCGGCGACACGGCGGATCAACGCCCGTTTCAGCCCAAGCTCGGGCGGCCGCGTCACCCAGTCGGCACAGTAGTCCTCCAGGCTGGCGGTCGGCGCCAGTTCCTCGGTCACGATGAACGACGACTGCCGCGCCGGATTCCTGCCTCGGCAGCCGCAGGCGACCACGCGCATGGTATCGACACCGCAGATGTTGAGGCGCTGCACTGCCTGCCACTCGCTCTGCGCGCCAAGCACCGGCAGGCGACAGCGAAGGAGATTCTTGGCGATCTCGGCCCAGCCGACGCCGCGATGAATCTTGACGAAATAGCCACGGCCGGCGACCTCCGTGCGCAAGGTGCGGCGTGCCTCGAGCTGGCGAAAGACCTCGCCCTGCAACGCCTCGACGGCGACGAACGGGTCCTGCCCGAACCACAGCGAACGGAAGGGTTCGTCGAGGTAGAGGAGACGCGCGCTCATTTCAGGATGACGTCGGCTGCGCGCTCGGCGTTGGCATAGATGTCGGCGACCTCGGCGAAGGCGAGGCCATTGGCCTGCCAGCGGCGGCGCGCGGGCTCATCTGTGAGCATCCGGAGCAGGGTCTGGTCGAGGGAGGACTGCACGAAGGGCTCATCAATGACCACGCCGGCATCGGCCTCGACGATGTAATGCGCGTAGCCACAGACGGCGGTGGCAAGTACCGGCAATCCGGCAACCAGCGCCTCGAGCAGCACGGTGCCGGTGTTCTCGTTGTAGGCGGGATGCAGCAAGAGGTCGGCGCCGAGCAGGACGCGCGGAATGTCGCTGCGTCCCGGCAGGATGCGAACGCGTTCGGTGACGCCGAGCAGGCGTGCCTGGCCCTGGAAGAAGCGTGGGTCATCATCGCCGATGGCCAGCAGCAGACAGCGTGTGCGAAGCTCCGGCGGCAGCGCAGCCAGTGCCTTCAGACTGCGGTCGAGACCCTTGGTCCGGAACCCCGAGCCCAGCTGCAGGAGCAGGAACTGGTCGCCACGCAACGCGAACTCGCGGCGCAGCGCCAACCGCACTTCCGACGCGTCCGGCGGCGCCCGCCGGTCCGGCGAGATGCCGGGCGGCAACAGGTGGAATCGCTCGGCAGCGGTACCATAACAGGTCTGGAAGAGACGCTGCTGCACCGGTGACAGAATCAGGATTTCCACCCCCGCATGCGGATCGAAGACCGCCCGCTCGTAAGCCGCGAAATGCCGGTAGCGTCCCGACAGGCGATAGAGCGGACCACGCTGGGTGCGGGCCTTCGCCTCGAAGCACGAGTCGGCAGCGAAATAGACGTCCAGTCCCGGCATCTTGTTGAAGCCGACGACACGTTCCGCGGGATGTGCCGCCAGATGGCTGTCCACCCAGTCGCTGAAGCGCTCGTAGCGGCGCCGGTTGGTCAACCCGCGAACCGGCACCAGGACGAGTTCGAAGCCGGCAGGAAGATCCCCGCGCCATTCCAGGGCATACACCCGGATCGCATGGCCGCGCGCCTGGCAGGCCAGCGCCACGCGGAGAAAATCGCGCTGCAGGCCACCAAACGGAAAGTACTTGTAGAGACAGAAGGCGATCTGCATCAGGAACCATCGCTGCCGACATCGAGGGATGAGCAGCAGCGCTGCCAAATCATCACGGCGCCTGCTCGCATTCGGGAAGCGGCAGGGCTTGGCTGCGACGACGCCCCTTGTAACGATTGTAGCCCCAGAGGTACTGCCCCGGGCACTGGCGAATGAGCTGCTCGATCTCGCGATTGATCTGTTGCGCCCGTTCTTCAATCGTGCCCTCGATCGCTTGCGTCGGCGCCTGCAGATGAAAATGATAGCCGGCACCGCCTGGAAGCCGCTCGGCCCAGACCATGACCACGGTCGCGCCGCTGCCGGCCAGTCGCGCCGCCAGCGTCATCGTGTACGCCGGTTTGCCGAAGAAGTCGAGCCAGCGCCCGTCGCCAGATTTCGGCACCTGGTCGGGCAGCATGCCGACCGCTTCGCCACGCTTGAGCGCCTTCAGCAGGCTGCGCACTCCCGACAGGTCGGCGGCGGCCAGATGCAGCTGTGCCCGCGCCCGACCGTCTTCAATCAGCTTCTGCAGCCACTCCCGCTTCGGTGGCCGATAAAGGCACGTGATCGGCGCCTGGGTGGACAGGTACTGTGCCGTGATCTCGAAGCAGCCCAAGTGCGGTGTCAGGTAGAGAATTCCCCTGCCTCGCCGCGTCGCCGCCTCGACCAGATCCCAGCCGGAAACCTCGACCACCCTCGCTGCCGTCTCGGCCAACGGCCGCAGCCAGACGCGCGTCAGTTCCAGCCCCGTCTTGCCCGCTTCGCCGATGGCGACCGGTCGTACCCGCCGCGCTTCTTCCTCGCCGAGCGCGAGCTGCATGTTTTCGTCCATGTGGCGGCGATAGGTCGGCGAGCACAGCCAGACGAGCCAGCCGAGCGCGGCCCCGAGCGCATGCAGCCAGGAAAGTGGCAGGTGGCCAAGGAGGCGAAACAGGATACGCACGCGGTCTTCCGAAGATGGCAGGGAATGGATGATGCGGCACAGGCGTGCAGCAGAGCACGCTTTTGACTGAGCGCAGCGAGAAAAAGTATAATTATCCATCCGCCGAGTTAATCAGGACAACTTGCAGGGCGGAACGAGCCGCACGAGCGGCCAGCAAATACTGCTAAAGCGTCGTCTGCTCGAACCCCGGAGCCGGCCACGCGGTCGTTTCGGGGTATTTCAATTTTGGAGCAGGCGCAGCGTGAGCAAAGACTACCTCTTCACTTCGGAATCGGTTTCCGAAGGCCATCCGGACAAGGTCGCCGACCAGATCTCCGATTCCATCCTCGACGCCATCCTGGCCGAGGACCCGCCGGCACGGGTTGCCTGCGAGACCCTCGTGTCCACAGGCTTGGTGGTGATCTCGGGCGAGATCACCACCAGGGCGCACATCAACTACCGCGAAATCGCCCAGGAGGCGGTCCGTCGCATCGGTTACGACAACTCCGAGATCGGCTTCGATTACAAGAGCTGTGCCATCCTGACAGCGATCAACCGCCAGTCGCCTGACATCGCCCAGGGCGTCAACGAGGGACAGGGCCTGGATCTCGACCAGGGTGCCGGCGACCAGGGTCTGATGTTCGGTTACGCCTGCGACGAAACGGCTTCACTGATGCCGCTGCCGATCCACTACGCGCACCGGATCATGCAGCGCCAGGCCGAGGTGCGCCGCGATGGCCGGCTGCCATGGCTGCGCCCGGACGCCAAGAGCCAGCTCAGCGTCCGCTACGTCGATGGCAGACCCGTCTCGATCGACACCATCGTCGTGTCGACACAGCACGACCCCGGGGTTTCGCACGCGCAGATTTCGGAAGCGGTGATCGAGGAGGTGATCAAGCCGGTGGTTCCCAAGGAACTGCTGACCGGCAACACCCGCTACCTGGTGAACCCGACCGGGCGCTTCGTCGTCGGCGGGCCGCACGGTGACTGCGGCCTGACCGGCCGCAAGATCATCGTTGACACCTACGGCGGTGCTGCCCGACACGGGGGCGGAGCCTTCTCCGGCAAGGATCCGTCGAAGGTGGACCGATCGGCCGCCTACGCTGCGCGCCACGTCGCCAAGAACGTCGTCGCCGCCGGGCTGGCGTCGCGCTGCGAGGTCCAGGTCGCCTATGCCATCGGCGTGGCACGGCCAGTGTCACTGATGGTCAATACCTTTGGCACCGGCAAGGTGAGTGACGAGCTGATCGTCGACCTGATCGGCAAGCATTTCGATCTGCGTCCGAAGGGCATCATCCAGTCGCTCGACCTGCTGCGCCCCATCTATCGCAAGACGGCGGCCTACGGGCACTTCGGCCGTGATGAGCCCGAGTTCACCTGGGAAGCGACGGACAAGGCTGCTGCCCTGCGCGCAGCAGCCGGTCTCGCGTAGACAGCAGCGACTTGCAGCGACAAAAGGGGCCGGACGGCCCCTTTTTTTGCCGCTCGGCGCATCGCAGTGTAGACTGGTCTCTGTACGGAAGGTGGCGCGGCCGCAAGGGGGAATCGCGATGCTCAAGAAGATCGGCGTCCAGCAACTCAGGGTCGGCATGTACCTCAAGGAGTTCTGCGGCTCGTGGATGGAGCACCCGTTCTGGCGCTCGTCCTTCGTCATCACCGACCCGAAGGATATCGAAGCCATCCGCACCAGCAGCATCCGCGAGGTCTGGATTGACTCGACGAAGGGCCTCGATGTCACGGCGGACGAACCGGTTTGCTCGGTGGCCGAACACGAGGCACAGGTGGACGCCGAGCTGGCAAGCGCTGCACAGGAGGAGCGCCAGCTCGAGAGCGTCTCGACGGCGACCGAGTTCGCCCGTGCGGCGAAGATCGTCGCCAGATCCCGACAGGCCGTCACCTCGATGTTCGAGGAGGCACGCATGGGCCGGGCGGTCGATGCGACGAGTGCCCAACGCATGGTCGAGGAGATCTCGGACTCAGTGAGCCGCAACCCGGGAGCGCTGATCAGCCTGGCCCGCCTGAAGACGGCTGACGACTACACCTACATGCATTCGGTGGCCGTCTGCGCCCTGATGGTCGCCCTGGCCCGGGAACTGGGCATGGATGAGGCGCAGACACGTGCCGCCGGCACTGCCGGGCTGCTGCATGACCTCGGCAAGGCGGTCATGCCGCTGGACGTGCTCAACAAGCCCGGCAAACTGACCGATGCCGAGTTTGCCATCATCAGGTCACATCCCGAAGAAGGCCACCGGTTGCTGCTGCAGGCGAAGAGTGCCGACGCGGTGGCGCTCGACGTCGTCCTGCACCATCACGAGAAGGTCGACGGATCGGGCTACCCGAAACGACTGCGCGGCGACGGGATCAGCATCTTCGCCAAGATGGGTGCGGTCTGCGACGTATACGACGCGATCACTTCGAATCGGCCCTACAAGGCGGGTTGGGATCCCGCGGAATCGGTGCGCAAGATGGCTGAGTGGAGTCAGGGGCACTTCGACCCGCGCGTCTTCCAGGCCTTCGTCAAGAGCATCGGCATCTACCCGATCGGCTCGCTGGTCCTCCTCAGCTCGGGTCGCCTGGGGGTCGTCACCGAGCAGGGCCGGAAGTCGCTGCTGACACCTCAGGTCAAGGTTTTTTTCTCGACGCGCAGCAATGCACGCATCCGTCCCGAGATCATCGACCTCGGCAGCGCTGGTTGTCCGCACAAGATCGTCGGTCGTGAGGATCCGGAGAAATGGAAGTTCCCCGACCTCAACGAGATGTGGTGCACAGCCCCGTCATGACGTCCGGCCGGCGGCGCGCCGCGGGCTTACTTGTGGTAGCCGCGACCAGCCGCCATGCGGGCAGTCTGCGTGGAACTCTCGTGTCCGAACAGGCTCCACCCCTGATACTGAGCGTTGCTGAACAGGGCGAGCGCGAGCAATCCGGCGAGCCAGTTGGCCTTGATCATTTCAGTCCTCGTCGCCGTCGCCGCCCGCATCGTCGCCGACATCGCTCTCGCGCCAGCGTCGTGCCTCGAATGAATTGCGCCGCCAGCGAGACAGCAGCGGGAAGATGGCAAGGAAGATCAGCAGCAGCACGTAGTTGGACCAGCCGCTCGGGTTCCGTATGACCTCGATGGTATCGATGACAGCGTCACTGTTGTCACTGCCGAGTTCGTATTCGATCACCAACTGGTAGGTTCCCGCCGGCACCGCCCGGAACACCAGTTCGTCGGCCGGCGATCCTTCGCTCCAGCTCTCACCGTCTTCGACCCCCTTGTAGTGGCTGATCTCCTGCAGGCCGAGATGCGCCTCGCCGGTGTTCTTCTCGACGAGTGTCGTGTTAACCGACACCCAGTTGTTGGTGACGCTGGTCTGGTGCCGAACGAGCAGCGCCCGGGCGCGGCTTTTGAGAATGAACTCCTGGCTGGTCAGCGTCGCCTCCTCGTTCTGTGGCGAGAGAACGACGCGCTGCCTGAGCAGCAGTTCGGAAGCCAGGAGAAAGGTGAAAGCCAGTTGCACCAGGGTCGCCGCCAACACCAGTTTCCAGAACAGACGACAGGTCTGGCGATGCGTCTCGACCAGGGGATTCGGCTGGTTGGCACAGACCTCCCTGCGCTGTGGCGACGGCGTCTTGACGCCAAAGGCGGCGCACAGCTCGGCGGGCTCCAGGTACTCGGCCTGTGACCAGGTCGATTCGCGCTCATTGACCTCGCGTGACAGCATCAGCGGCGGGCAGATGTAGTCGTCGACAACGCAGCGCTCGCCGACCGTCACCCGCCAGTAAAACTCGCCAACGACGTAGATCACCTCGGCCGCGCCATGGTTGAAGAGGCGAAATTCCCGCCCGGCGTGGATGAACTTCGCCTCGCCGCGGCTGACGACGGGTGGATGCGGCAGGCTGCGCGCAAGGTTCCAGTGGCCCTGATACTCGACCAGCCAGGCAAAGCCCTCCTGCACGTTGTACAGGAGGTACTCCGACCACGAGCAATCGGGCCCGCCGGAACTCGAGCTGCGCCGCATGAAGCCGATCACCCGCCAGTCGTTGCCGCGCAGCTGGCCCGCACTGCCGAGCGGCAGCCAGGGCGCTTCACGCAGTGCCTGCGCGGCCCGTGAGAGCAGACTGAGATGCTCGTTCTCGACACCGATGATCGAACCGCAGCTTTCGCAGCCAATGCTTTCCGTTGCCGGCGAATGAATCGTCAGCGCTGCCGCACAGTGCGGACAGTTCAATGCACGCGCCGCGACCTGCCGCACCGCCGCGGCCGACGGCTCCTGCACGTCCCTGAGCTTGTCGAGCTGCAGGTCGGCGAAAGCAACCGACTGGCCGACAAAGACCAGCGGCGGCGTCTCGCTGTAATCGATCGTCAGGAAGCGATCGTTGCCCCGCAGGTCGGCAGTATTGACGTCGTAACCCGCGGCGACGCGGAAAGGCAGTTCACCCTCGCCGGCAATGCAGCGCGCGGTCGCCAGGTCGGTGACAATGAATCGCCGGCCGTCGAGAGTGACCGGCATCTCGGGCACCAGCGTCGCGAACGCCGGCAATGGATCTCTGACTGCGACCTGCGCGCTGACGACCAGCTCGCCCGACGCTTCGGCAAGCCAGGCGCTGCGCCCGTCATCGAAGAGGATGTGCCACTCGTTCCAGACACCCGATTCGTACTGCAGCTGGATGCGGCCGACGACCGCGAAATGGCGCTGGCGAAAACGGCCCTCGCTGCCAATCCGGATCAGCGAGCTGTCCTCGAGCAGTTCGGCCATTCGCCCGATGTTCTGCAGATCCTCGCCGCTGCGCAACAGCGTGCTGCGGCAGAAATCGCAGACGACATACAGCGAGGTCGCGGCGCGAAAGACGACCGGCGCGCCACAGGACGGGCAGCTGGCTCTCTTCACGAGTGGCGGGCCGGCGCCGTCAGTCGGTCAGGCGGTTCGAATCAACCCAGGCGGCCCAGCAACTCTGCCTTCTTGGCGTCGAACTCGGCCTGCGACAGGATGCCCTTGGCCACCAGTCCATGCAGCTTCTCGAGCGTTGCCACGACTTCGTCGGCATTGCCCGTGGCTGCCGGCACTGCCGCCGGTGCGGCAGCTACGGTGGCCTGCGCCATGGCCGCGGTCATCGTCTGACCAATTCCCAGCCCGGCGCCCAGCCCGGCGCCGATACCGGCGATGCCGCCTTCATTCTGCGCCGCCAGCGGAATGCTGGTCGCCACCTGGTATTGCGTGTACCGTCCGAGATCGCCAATCATGTTCATGCCGATCCGCGTATCGAGGATCTTCTGCAGTTCCTCGGGCAGCGAGACGTTCTGCACGACAAAGCTGTCGAGCGCCAGCCCGTAACGTTCAAAAACGCCCTCGAGCCTGCTCTTCAGCTGCCTGCTCAGCTCGTCCTGATTCGCCGCCATGTCGATGAATGGAACCCCGGACTCGCCGAAGAGGTCGGTCATCGAGCTGATGACCAGGTTGCGCAGTTGGCCATCGAGGTCGGCAACGGTGTACTGCTCACGCGTACCCGAGATCTCGCTGTGGAACTTGCGCGCATCGGCGAGCCTGTACGAGTAGATGCCGAAGGCGCGCATGCGCACCATCCCGAAGTCCTTGTCGCGGATGGTGATCGGGTTGGGCGTTCCCCACTTGCAGTCGAGCTGCAGGCGAGTGGAAAAGAAATAGACGTCCGACTTGAAAGGCGACTCGAACAACTTGTCCCAGTTCTTGAGATAGGTCAGCACCGGCAGTGTTCGCGTCGTCAGCGTGTACAGACCGGGACCGAAGACGTCGGCGATCTGGCCTTCATTGATGAAGACGGCCATCTGCGATTCGCGAACCGTCAACTGCGCGCCATACTGGATCTCGAAATCCTGCATCGGGTAACGCGTTGCAAGCACCCCGTCTCCCTCCTCGGTCCACTGAATGACATCGACGAACTGCTTCCTGATGAAATCCATGAGCGCCATGGCGATCTCCTGCAAACAAGTTGTGGCGACCTGCCGCCGCCAGGGAGGAATCCGTCAGTAGGTCATGCAGGCTGCGTTGATCAGGCCGACGGTGAGCGAAACGACCGCGAGTAGAATCGCCGGCGCCATCCTGCCGGCAGGAATGTCCTGTGTCAGTTGCGGCAGGGCGAAACGGATGACCAGGTACGCAAGAATCTGGATCACCCCGGCCACCGCACCCCAGACGGCGAGACCGATGAGCGTATCGCTGTGCGCGATGACGTTGGCGACGGGCATGGCAAAACCAAGCAGCGCTCCCGAGAGACTCGTCGCAGCGGCGATGTTGCCGGCACGGATCAGAGCCAGCTCAGCATACGGGGTCACGTTCAGGTAAACCAGCAGGAACAGCGCCAGCAAGACGATCGCCACCGCGAAGTAGGCGAGAAAGGCGGGCAGCATCTGCAGCAGATGGGTCGGCATCAGGCTTCTCCTGTCTTCACGCATCAACAACGTCTGGCCGGCGGCTCACAGCGATTCGGCATAGCGCACCAAGCCACGCAGGATCAGATTATCCACCAGCAGGAAGGGAATCCGCAGATGGGCAGCGAGGCGCTCGGCCGCCCCGCCGGTCAGCAGGCATTGCGCACCTGCTTCGCTGGCGATGCCGGCAAACATGCGCTCGACCGCACCCAGTTGAGCCTGCAGGCAACCACTGACGATCGCGTCGCTGGTATTGCGGGGCGCAGCACGGAAGACGCCTTCCTCGGCGAGCGGCAGCTGCGCCGTGTTGCTCGCCAACGCCGCGCGCATCAGGTCGAAGCCAGGCAGAATCAGCCCGCCGCGAAACACGCCGCCGGCATCGAGCAGGTCCACCGTCGTCGCCGTGCCAGCACAGACGACCAGGCACGCGCTGCCCCACTGGGCGCGGGCACCGATCAGTGCCGCCCAGCGATCCGCCCCGAGTTGTGCCGGCAAGTCATACGAATTGCGCACCCCGCAGGCGGCAGCAGTCGGACGGAGGAAGGAAATCCGCGCCTGGCGCGCAGCCAGCAGCGACGAAATGCCCGCCGCAACCGCCGCGCCGGCGACATTGCAGACGACGACCTCGCCGCCGGCCGGCCACTCGTCGGCTGCCTCGGCGAGCCAGGCGATGTCGGAGGTCGCCAGCACGCCGCTGTCGAGCCAGCGCCCGCCATCGTTTGTCGCCCACTTGATGCGACTGTTGCCGGCGTCGATGGCGATGATCATGCGACGCGCAACGACAGGTCGCCGGACAGGCAACGCTCGATGCCGGTTGCCGTCTGCAGCAGCAGAGCACCATCCTCGTCTGCACCCAGGCAGATCCCCTGACGGTCGATCCGGTCGCCGTCGAGCAGGCGTACTGGCCGATCCTGCCACGAATGCTGCCTCTGCCAGTCGGCGCGCAGGACGGCAAAACCACCGGCGTCAAAGCGGTCGAGAACTGCCACCAGTTCGATCATCAGCTCGGCGAGCAATCGGTGTCGATCCGGCAGCGGCGACAACGCCTGCGACAGGGCCGCCGGCGGGTGGATGAACTCGTCTTCACCGGCGGGGGGCATCTGCAGGTTGAGGCCGATGCCGATCACCGCCAGCATGCCTGCCGGCTCGGATTCCAGTTCCACCAGGATGCCGCCCACTTTGCCGCCAGCGAGCAGGATGTCGTTCGGCCACTTGAGTCCGACGCCCTCGGCGCCGAGCCGCTCGACAGCGCGTGCCACGGCCAAGCCAACCGCCAGCGACAGGCCGGCGAGTCGCGTCACCGTGCCGGGGAAGCGCCAGAGCAGCGAGAAGGTCAGCCCGGCACGTGGCGACGAAAGCCAGCTGCGACCACGCCGGCCGCGGCCTGCAGTCTGGTCGTCGGCAATCAGCAGCGAACCCGATGGGGCACCCTGGCGAGCACGCTCGAGAAGCACGCTGCTGGTCGACGTGCATTCAGCCAGCGCCGCGACCGTGAAACGGCCGCGCGCCGGACCCAGCAGAGGGTCAAGGCGTCCGGGATCGATCTGGCAGGAGGGGAAGAACTGGGCCATCGCTGGGACATCCGAATCAACGTCGGCAATTATCGCCGATTATCCGGCTCTTCAGGCCTCCCTGTCGTCGCTCGCTCCACTGGCGCTGATCCCGAGTTCCTGGATCTTGCGGGTGATCGTGTTGCGACCGATGCCGAGCGCCTGCGCGGCTTCAATCCGCCGGCCACCGGTGTGCGCCAGCGCCCGGTTGATGAGGACCCGCTCGAAGACCTGCGACAGCCGGGAATGAACCTGTCCCGGGTCGCCAACCAGGAAGCGGTCCACCGCTTGGCCAAGCGCCGTCTCCCAGTCGTCGCTGGCTGCCGCAGGCGACGACTCGCGCAGTTCCGGCGGCAGGTCCGCCACGTCGACCAGTTGCCCGGGTGCCATCACCGTCAACCAATGGCAGAGGTTCTCGAGCTGCCGCACGTTGCCGGAAAAATCGAGTCCGCAGAGGTGCTTCAGGGCGGCTTCGGAGAAGCGCTTGCCTTCGACACCCAGTTCGTGCGCGCTCTTCTGCAGGAAGTGGCGAGCGAGAATCGGAATGTCCTCGCGGCGTTCGCGCAGGCTCGGCAGTCGTACCCGGATCACGTTCAGGCGATGAAACAGGTCTTCGCGAAACAGTCCCTGCCTGACACGCGCTTCGAGATCCTGGTGTGTTGCCGCGATGATCCGTACCCGGGTCTTGAGGGGCGAATGGCCGCCGACGCGATAGTAATGGCCATCGGACAGCACGCGCAGCAGCCTCGTCTGCAGCTCTGCCGGCATGTCGCCGATCTCGTCGAGAAACAGGGTGCCGCCCTCGGCCTGCTCGAAGCGCCCCTGACGCTGCACCGCGGCACCGGTGAATGCGCCGCGCTCATGACCGAACAGCTCCGATTCCAGGAGGTCGCGCGGGATGGCGGCGGTGTTGATGGCGATGAACGGCTTGTCGGCGCGCTGGCTGTGGCGATGCACGGCACGCGCGACGAGTTCCTTGCCGGAACCCGATTCGCCGGTGATCAGGACAGTAGCGCTCGATTGACTCAGGCGGCCGATGGCACGAAAGACCTCCTGCATTGCCGGCGCCTGGCCAAGGATCTCTGGTGTCAGCCCCACCTCGTTCGGCGCACCAGTCTGGTGCAGGCTCTCGCTGATCGCCCGCCGGATCAACTCCAGCGCCTGATCTACATCGAAGGGTTTGGGCAGATACTCGAAGGCGCCGCCCTGAAACGCCGACACGGCGCTGTCAAGGTCGGAGTAGGCGGTCATGATGATGACCGGCAAGGCCGGAAAACGCTCCTTGAAGAGCTGCAGCAGCTCGAGGCCCGACTGTCCCGGCATGCGGATATCGGAAACGAGCACTTGCGGCTCCTGCGCGCCCGCGTCGAGCCGTGCCAGCGCCTCGGTCGCCGAAGCGAAGCTGCAGAACGGGATTTTCTCCCGCGCCAGGGTCTTCTCGAGAACCCAGCGAATCGACTTGTCATCGTCAACGATCCACACCGCTTTCATTGCTTCCTCGGCACGCTTGTCTGTTGTCATCAGGATGTCCTGGGGTTCAAGCAAGAAACCTGCCAGGCTGTTCAGCCGAGCGGCAGACGGATCATGAAGCAGGTGTAGCCCGGCCGACTCTCGCACTCGATCGTCCCTTGGTGCTGCTGGACGAAACTCTGCGCGAGCGTCAGCCCGAGGCCGCTCCCGCCGGCGCGGCCGGAAACCAGGGGGTAGAACATGCGCTCGCGAATCTCCTCGGCGATTCCCGGGCCATCATCGATCACGTGCACCTCGAGTGCCAGACGATGGCGCCGCTTGAACAGGGTCACCTGACGCGCTGCGCGCGTACGCAACGTGATCTGACCAGGACCCGAGAGCCCGCGATCGGTCTGCCGGGTGATCGCCTGGGCAGCGTTCCGCGCGATGTTGAGGAAAACCTGGATCAACTGTTCACGATCGCCGACGAGTTCCGGCAGGCTGGTATCGTAGTCCCTGCGCACCGCGAGGATAGTGGGAAACTCGGCCGTCAGCAGACTGCGCACACGCTCGAGGATCTCGTGAATATTCACCGGACCCGGCTGCATCGGCCGATGCGGCGAGAGCAGCCGACGCATCAGTTCCTGCAGGCGGTCCGCTTCCTTGATGATCACCTGGGTGTACTCATGCAGGCCGGGATTCCCGAGTTCCCGCTCGAGCAACTGCGCCGCACCGCGAATCCCGCCCAGCGGATTCTTGATTTCGTGCACCAGGTTCCGGATCAACTCGCGGCTGACCTGCTGCTGCTCGACCAGGCGCTCCTCGCGAGTGGCTCGGAGTTGCTGGTCGATCGGCCAGAGTTCGATGAGCAGGCGGAGGGGTGGGGTTTCGACGGGGTTCACCGTGCAATTCAGTTGCAGCACATTGCCACCAGCCAGTCGCAACTCCAGGTTCTGCCCGCTGTAACTCCAGCCGTGCTGGCGAACGCTGTCGAGCGCCGCAAGCAGCTTTGCCGGACATTCGATCACGCTGTCCAGGCGGCAGCCGGAGAAGACCGTGTGGCTGATCTCGAGCAGGTTCTCGGCAGCCGGATTGAGATAGCGGATTGCCAGGGTCTCGTCGAGCAGGAGCACGGCTGACGACAGCAGGTCAAGGCCGCCGAATGGATTCGCTGAATCTTCAGGCATTGGCTCGCACGGTCATGCTGTCAGGCCAACGAACGCTCAACCGGGTCCGACAGGAGTTGGGGCGTCGGAGCCGCTGGCGATCAGCGCAGATTGGCGATCTCTTTCTGGATGGCCTCGACGTTGCGCTGGTGCAGCGCAACCTTGTCCTTGTACGGCTGCAGCCGCTCCTGCACCTTGCCACCGCTGATCGCGCCACCCTGCATGCGCTCGTTGGGCAGGACCACTCCTTCCTGTTGCGCGAGTTCCTTCCTCGCCTGCTCGAGATTCTTCTGCTCGGCAGCCAGTTCGGTGTCGAGGATACGCCGGCGATCGCCGTCGCGCGACTTCTGCGTCTGTTCGTCGACCTTCGGGAAGTTGCCCGGGGTGGCCGTCTTCGCCGCCGGTTGCCGGGCCGCCGGGGCAAGGTTCACGGGATCCAGAACCAGCTTGCGGCAGGTCCTGGTCGGCACGTTCGAGTAGGTCGTGTGGCCTTCGGCATCGACACACTTGTAGATGTCCTGTGCTGTCGCCGGCAGGCAGGCAAACAGCGGCAGGGTAATCGCGCATAACAGGCGTGGCAGTCGTCTCATCGTCGTCGAATTCCCCATGGCGCCGACAGAACCACTCGCCGAACGGTGTCCCGCGGGGGTCGGGGTGATCGCGCGGCTGTCGGTATGGTGGCCAATCGGCAGCAATACTAACGCGGAAGGACGTCGATCGGTAGACGCACAAAGGACGGGCATCCGCCCGTCCTTGCCGTACGCCCTGCCCTGTCGCTCAGCAGCTGTAGTACAGATCGAACTCGACCGGGTGTGTAGTCATGCGAACCTTGTTGACCTCATCCATCTTCAGTTCGATGTAGGCATCGATCCAGTCGTCGGAGAAGACTCCACCCCGCGTCAGGAAGTCGCGATCCTTGTCGAGCGACGCCAGCGCCTCTTCGAGACTGGCGCAGACGGTCGGGATCTTCGCATCCTCTTCCGGCGGCAGGTCGTACAGGTTCTTGTCGGCCGGATCGCCCGGATGAATCCTGTTCTGGATGCCGTCGAGGCCAGCCATCAACAACGCCGCGAAGCACAGATAGGGATTGGCGATCGGATCGGGGAAGCGCGTTTCGATGCGCCGCGCCTTGTCCGAAGCCACGTGCGGCACGCGAATCGATGCCGAACGGTTCTTTGCCGAATAGGCGAGCTTGACCGGTGCCTCATAATGCGGCACCAGCCGCTTGTACGAGTTCGTCCCGGGATTGGTGATCGCGTTGAGCGCCTTCGCGTGCTTGATGATGCCGCCGATGTAGAACAGGGCGAGTTCCGACAGGCCGGCGTAACCGTTGCCGGCAAAGAGGTTCTTGCCGTCCTTCCAGATCGACTGGTGAACGTGCATCCCCGAGCCATTGTCGCCGACGATCGGCTTCGGCATGAAGGTCGCGGTCTTGCCGTACTGATGCGCGACGTTATGGACGACGTACTTCAGCATCTGCGTCCAGTCGGCGCGCTTCACCAGCGTGCTGAACAGTGTGCCGATCTCGCACTGGCCGGCAGTGGCGACCTCGTGGTGGTGCACCTCGACCGGCACGCCGATCGATTCCAGAGTCAGAACCATCGCCGAACGGATATCGTGCAGGCTGTCGACCGGCGGCACCGGGAAGTAGCCGCCCTTGACCCCCGGCCGGTGGCCGGTACCGCCCTCGCCTTCGGATTTTTCGCCGCTGGTCCAAGCTGCCTCCTGCGAGTAGATCTTCAGGGTGCAGCCGGACATGTCCACAGTCCACGCAACGGAGTCGAAGATGAAGAACTCGGGCTCCGGGCCGAAGTAGGCGGTATCGCCAACCCCGCAGGATTTCAGGTAGGCCTCCGCGCGCTTCGCGATCGAGCGCGGATCTCGATCGTAGCCACGACCGTCGGCGGGATCAACGACGTCGCAGGTGATCACGACGGTCGTCTCGTCGAAGAAAGGATCGACATATGCGGTGCCCGGATCGGGCATCAGTTGCATGTCCGACGCCTGAATCCCCTTCCAGCCGGCGATTGACGAGCCGTCGAAGGCGTGGCCATTCTCGAACTTGTCTTCATCGAAAGCGCTGACCGGAACGGTCACGTGCTGCTCCTTGCCACGGGTATCGGTGAAACGAAAGTCCACAAACTTGGCTTCGTTGTCCTTCACCATCTTGATCACGTCTTGCGGGCTTGCCATCAAAGGGCCTCCTGAACAGGTGCCGGGGTCAGCGGCGACAATGGGAAATCGTTGCGCAAGGGTAAAGCCACGAAACGTGCCAATTGCTCCCTAGCTGGCTGACCATTGTGCCACAACGGCCTGGGTCACGATCGGCCTTTTTGGGCGCACAGCATTGGTGCCATCGCCGACGATCCGCACCGCCCTGGTGCGCCTCCGCGGCCCGGCAGCCCCTGCGTGGGTCTGCCGGGAACGAAGCCAGTGATTTATACTCCCAGCTTGGCGACATCTCATCCGACGAGGCCTCGACAGACATCATGGGAAGACTGACCGACCTGCTGCAACTCGCCCGCGAGCGCGGGCAGGAGCTGGGCCTGCCTTACGCCGGCGCCCTGACGCCCCGTGAAGCTTTCGAGGTCTGGCAACTGGCGCCGGGAGCGCGGCTGGTCGACGTGCGCACACGAGCTGAGTGGGATTGGGTGGGCAGGATCCCCGGTGCCGTCGAGATCGAGTGGATGGGTTACCCGGACAGCCGGCCAAACTCCCATTTTCTCGCCCAGCTCAAGCAGCAGGCTGATCGTGAGGCGCTGTTGCTGTTCATCTGCCGCAGCGGAGCGCGTTCGCACCATGCCGCCGCTCTCGCCACACAGGCCATGCAGCGCGAATGCTACAACCTGCTCGAGGGCTTCGAGGGCGATGTCGACGCCAGCGGCCAGCGCGGCAGGGTCGGTGGCTGGCGCCACGCCGGCCTGCCCTGGCAAAGCTGAGAGGCCATGCAACAGAACATCCCCAGCAGGCCTGCAGACTGGCGGCGCAGTGGATTGATGCACATCCACTGGGACCGGATTCCTCCGCCCAGCCGGGCTTTCACCCCTATCGATTCGACCAACACACATGCAGACCGCCACCATCAGCTTCGACAAGTTCAACCAGTTGCAGGACGACGCCTGCCACCAGCGCATCCGCACCGCCCGCGCGCGCCTGGGCAAGGAAGTCGTTCTGCTCTGTCACCACTATCAGCGCGCCGACGTCTACCAATACGCTGACCTGACCGGCGATTCGCTCAAGCTGTCACGCCTGGCTGCGAGCGCCGATGCCCGCTTCATCGTCTTCTGCGGCGTTCACTTCATGGCCGAAGTCGCCGACATCATGTCGAAACCCGAACAGATCGCCATCCTGCCCGATCTGGCGGCCGGCTGCTCGATGGCCGACATGGCGAACCTCGCCAAGGTCGAACGCTGCTGGCGTGAGCTTGCCGAGGTGATCGAGGTCGAGCAGTTGGTGACCCCGGTGACCTACATCAACTCGGCGGCCGACCTCAAGGCCTTCTGCGGCGAACATGGCGGCATCGTCTGCACCTCCTCCAACGCCGGCACCATCGCCACCTGGGCCTTCGCGCGACGGGAGAAGATCCTCTTCTTTCCCGACCAGCACCTCGGACGCTGGACAGGATTCCAGATGGGTATCCCGCTCGAGGAGATGGTTGTCTGGGATCCCGATCTCGAGCTGGGCGGCCTCACCCCGCAACAGATCCGCGACGCCAGGCTCCTGCTCTGGAAGGGTCACTGCTCGGTACACCAGATGTTCCAGCCGGCACACATCCTGCGGTTTCGCAACCAGCATCCGGACGGCTTGGTGATCTCCCACCCCGAGTGCAGTTTCGAGGTTTGCCGGCAATCGGATTTCGTCGGCTCGACCGAACACATCGTCCGGACGATCAAGGAAGCCGCCGCCAACACACGCTGGCTGGTCGGCACCGAGCTGAATCTGGTGAACCGTCTTGCCGAAGAGGTCAGGCACGAGGGCAAGATCGTTCAGTTCATGGCGCCGACGGTCTGCATGTGTTCCACCATGCAGCGCATCGACCCGCAGCATCTCGCATGGACCCTGGAAAACCTGGCCGACGGGACGGTGGTCAACCAGATCCGCGTTCCCGAGCATGAGCGGGAACTCGCCAAACTGGCACTGGACCGCATGCTCGAGGTGTCCTGAAGACGGCATGCATGCCGGGAAGCCATCAGCGCCGCATCGCGGCACGCCAAGGGGCTGGCAACACGCGGCAGCGATGAAGACGCGATGCGCCGTTTCAGTCGGCGGCCGGCGCGCGTCGGCTGCCGCGCAGTGGCTGCGTGAGAGCCAATGACCACCGACTGCCTGTACCGTTTCCTGCTCGACGATCTGGACATCGCCGGCGCATTGGTCCGACTCGGCCCGGTGTGGCAGCAACTGCTCCAGAATCGCGGCTACCCGTTGCCGGTGGCACAGCTGCTGGGTGAATTGACGGCCAGCAGCCTGCTCGTCAGCAGCAATCTGAAGCAACCGGGACGGGTGACGATCCAGTTGCGCGGCAATGGCCCGGTCTCTCTGCTGGTCATCGACTGCAACGAGCAACTGCAGATTCGCGGCATGGCGAAGTGTGCAAGAACGATCGTCGAAGGATCCCTGCACGACCTTCTCGGCGATGGCCAACTGCTTCTCGCGCTCGACATGCCGTCAATGCGCGAGCCCTACCAGAGCATCGTACCGATCGACGGCGAGAGCATTGCCCAAGTCTTCGAGCATTATCTGGGGCAGTCGGTGCAACTGCCCGCGCGCCTCTTCCTGGCAGTGTCGGACGAGACCGCCGCCGGCCTGCTGCTGCAGAAGCTGCCGACGACCGAGGAACGCGATGCCGATGGCTGGGCACGCGCGGAGGCTCTGGCAGCGACCGTCAGCCGTCCGGAACTGCTCTCGCTGGCGGCTGAAGAACTCTTGCCGCGGCTGTTTCCCGAGGAAACGATCCGCCTACTCGCCGCGCAAGGCGTCGCCCTCAACTGCCCCGAGGACTGGCAGAAAGCATGCGCACTCCTGCGCACCCTCGGCGCGAGTGAAGTCTATGCCACACTGCGCGAGCACGGTGAAGTGCTGATCCGGGACGAAATCTGCAATCGCGAGTACCGTTTCGACGCGTCTGCGATCGACGAGCTGTTCGCCGGACAGACGACACCGCCGACGACACGGCACTGATCCGCCAGAAATCAGCGGCACTCACAACAGCTTGCCGGGGTTCATCAATCCACACGGGTCAAGAGCCAACTTGACCGCGCGCATCATGCCGATCTCCAGCGGTGTCCTGTAGCGCAACAGCTCGGCACGCTTCAACTGGCCGATGCCATGCTCGGCACTGATGCTGCCGCCGAGCTCATGCACGAGGTCATGCACGACCCGGTCGACCTGCGGCTGCGCGGCCAGAAACGCGGCCTGGTCGGCGATTGCCGGTCGCGACTGGTTGTAGTGCAGGTTGCCATCGCCGACATGACCGAAGGTGACGATCCTGATGCCGGGACAAGCCTCGACCAGGGCACGGTCGGCGCGCTCGACGAACTCGGGCAGGCGCGAGATCGGCAGTGAAACGTCGTGCTTGATGCTCGGGCCCTCGATCCGCTGCGCCTCGCCAATGCTCTCGCGCAGCGTCCACAGCCGCCGCGCCTGCTCGCCGCTCTGGGCCAGCACGGCGTCAGCGACAGTCCGATCGTCGATCATGCTCGCCAGGAACGACGCCAGCGCCTCGCGCAGGACAAGCTCGTCACCGCCAGCGGACAGTTCGACCAAAAGGTGCCACGGACTGTCGGCCAGCACCGGGTGGCGACCGGGAATGTGTTTGTGAACCAGACCCAGGGCGACTTCGGAAACCAGTTCACAAGCAGTGAGCGCCGGGCCGAAGCGATCCTGCAGCGCGCCGAGCAGGCACACCGCCGTCACCGGCGCAGCAATCGCCAACCAGGCGGTCGCCCTCGCCCGCGGCCAGGGGAAGAGCCGCAACACGGCGGCCGTGATGATGCCGAGGGTTCCTTCAGCGCCGATGAACAGGTGCTTGAGGTCGTAGCCGGTGTTGTCCTTGCGCAGGCCGCGCAGGCCATCCCAGATCTCACCGCTGGGCAGAACCACCTCGAGACCCAGAGTCAGCTCGCGCGCGTTGCCGTAACGCAGCACCTGCACACCGCCGGCATTGGTCGACAGATTGCCACCGATCTGGCAGCTTCCCTCGGCGGCGAGTGACAGCGGAAAAAGGCGTCCGGCAGCCGCGGCAGCCTCCTGTACCCGCTGCAGGAGGCAACCCGCTTCGACGGTGATCGTGTTGTTCGCCGCATCGATCGCCCGCACGCGATTGAGCAGCGCGAGACTGATCACCACCGAGCGGCCATCGGTGGCCGGCGTCGCCGCGCCGCAGAGGCTGGTGTTCCCCCCCTGCGGCACCATCGCCACGCCAGCCTGCGCGCACAGCCGGACCACCGCCGACACCGCGGCCGTGGTCGCCGGTCTGACCACGCAGACGGCGGTGCCGCGATAGCGACCCCGCCAGTCGACAAGGTGCCCGGCCATGGCGTCGGCGGCGACCAGCACGTTCGCCTCACCAACCACTTCAACGAACTCGCTGATCAGACGTGCGTTGTCCATCGATACCTCTGTCCTCAAGGATGGCGGCCAACAGCAGCTCCCCGGCGGGCCTTGCCGCGAGCCGGCTGGCGTGGCGAGGCTTGCAAGTGCAGGCGTGGCCCATGTTAGCAGGGTCTTTGATTAATCTCGCGTTTGATGCGAAGATTCTGCCCATGCCAGTTGCTGCTTGGCATGCCGGTCTTTGACCAAGCCGTGCAACACCGTCGCCACCAACGCCAGGCGGAGATCTCTTCCCCTCGACCCCCATGACCAACGCTCATCTCGACGCAGGCCGACGGCAGCGTGTGCGCCAGCGGCAGCAGCCACCGGCAGACAATCGGTGGTGCCGGTACCAATGAACCTGCCGACACGAATCGTTGCCGACATCGGCGGCACGCATGCCCGTTTCGCACTGCTCGACGAAGCGAACACGCCACGGCGCGTGCAGGTGCTGGCGGTTGCCGACTTCGCAGGGCCAGTCGAGGCGATGCAGGCCTACCTCGCAGCGTCCGCGAGTCCCGCCCCATCAGCCGCTGCGATCGCCATTGCGGCACCGGTACACGAGGGTGTCGTCGCGCTGACGAACGCCTCGTGGAGCTTTTCGCGCGACAGTATCAGGTCGCGACTGGGACTGCAGCGGTTGCTGCTGCTCAACGACTTCAGCGCCCTTGCCCTGTCGCTGCCGCATCTGCCCGCTGCCGAACTGCGACCAGTGGGCAGCGGTATCCCGGTTGCCGGCGCAGCCAAGGCCGTACTCGGTCCGGGGACGGGGCTGGGTGTTTCCGGCCTCCTCCATCATGCCGGCCACTGGCTGCCTCTGAGCGGCGAAGGCGGCCATTGCTCGCTGGCCCCGGCAGACGAGCGCGAGGCGGCGATCCTGGCGCTGGCCTGGCGCGAGTACCCGCATGTCTCTGCCGAGAGACTCCTTTCCGGCAGCGGCCTGCCGCTGCTCCACCGCCTGGTCGCGAAGGTGGACGGGCGGACGCATGTGCCCCTGAGCACCGCCGAGATCGTCGCGCGTGCCGTGGCTGGCGACGATCTGCAATGCGCAGCGGTGATCGACACCTTCTGCGCGCTGCTCGGCTCGCTGGCCGGCAATCTCGCACTCACCCTCGGCGCACAGGGTGGCGTTTATGTTGGCGGTGGTATCATTCCCCGCCTGGGGGAAATCTTCGATCGCTCGCCCTTCCGCGCGCGTTTCGAGGCCAAGGGGCGCTTCGCTTCCTATCTGGCCGCAATTCCGACCTATGTAATCCTTTCTCCTGCACCGGCCCTGCTGGGTGCTGCTCATGCCCTGGCCGAGTGCGAGGGTTGCCCATGAACCTCTTTGGAGTACGAGCCTGATGTCCGACGCCGCCAACCCCTCTTCCGAAAGCGAACAACTGCGCTGCGCCATCGAGCAGAAACTCGTCGGCACGGTCGCAGCGGAGCCGACCCGCGCCACCCGCGCCGATCTCTATCTCGCGCTTTCGCAAGTGGCACGCGAGCAGTTGGCAGCGCGTTGGGTGCGCACCCAGAATGCAGACCGCGACAACAAGGCTCGCCGGATCTATTACCTGTCGATGGAATTCCTGATCGGCCGGGCAATGAACAATGCGCTCTCGGCCATCGGGCTGCGCGACCAGGCTGCGGCCCTGTTCACCCCGCCGGGCCCGTCACTCGACGAGGTGATGGAGTGCGAACCAGATGCAGCGCTGGGCAATGGCGGCCTGGGCCGACTGGCTGCCTGCTTCCTCGATTCGATGGCCACCGTGGGACTGCCGTCCTGGGGCTATGGCGTCCGCTACGAGTACGGCATGTTCGCGCAATCGATCCTCAACGGGCAGCAGGTCGAGAAGCCCGAAGCCTGGCTGCAGGACCGCTCACCGTGGGAGTTCCCGCGTGCCAACAAGCACCATACCGTTCGCTTCGGCGGCACCTGCGAGCATCACGGCGAGTGGGCGGAATGGCATGCGGCGGACTCGGTCGAGGCGAAGGCCTTTGACTACGTCATCCCGGGCCACGGTACGGACCGCGTCAGTACGCTGCGCCTGTGGAAAGCGGCAGCGCCATCGGAGATCGACCTCGGCGCCTTCAACACCGGCGACTACCACCGGGCGGCGGACTTCAAGAACCGTTTCGAGAACATCTCCTGGGTTCTCTACCCGAACGACAGTACCTCCGCCGGCCGCGAGCTGCGCCTGCGGCAGGAGTACTTCTTCGTTTCGGCATCGCTACAGGACATCCTGCACCGGCACCACGCCGAGCATGGCACTTACGGCAACCTCGCCGAGCATGTGGCGATCCATCTCAATGATACGCACCCGGCGATCAGCGTCGCCGAACTGATGCGGCTGCTGGTGGACGATCACGGAATGCCGTGGCCTGCCGCCTGGGAGCAATGCCGCCGAATCTTCTCCTACACCAACCACACGCTGATGCCGGAGGCGCTCGAAACCTGGAAGGTGACTCTGATCCAGCGCGTGCTGCCACGCCACATCCTGATCATCTACCGCATCAACCAGGAATTCCTCGACGAGGTCGTCCGTCTTTACCCGGGCGATATCGACCTCATGCGGCGGGTATCGCTGATCGATGACGGCGGTGGCCACGACAAGGACAAGCGGGTGCGCATGGCGAACCTCTGCATCGTCGGCAGCCACCGGGTCAACGGCGTCTCGCAACTGCACTCGGACCTCATGGTGCAGACCATCTTCGCCGACTTTGCCCGACTCTACCCGGAACGTTTCCACAACAAGACCAACGGCGTGACGCCACGGCGCTGGGTGGCACAGGCCAACCCGGCGTTGTCGACGCTGCTTGACGAACGACTTGGCGGCAAGAGCTGGCGACTCGATCTCGACCGTCTGCAGGAGCTGCGGGCAAGCGCCGAAGACGCCGGTTTCCGCAGTGCCTTCGCGGCAGCGAAGCGCGGCAACAAAGTGCGCTTGGCGAATTATGTCGCGCGCGAACTGGGCATCAGCCTCGATCCCGACAGCCTGTTCGACGTGCAGGTGAAACGGATTCACGAGTACAAACGCCAGCTGCTCAACGTGCTGCATGTCATCACCCGCTACAACGCACTGCTTGACGGCTCGGCGCGGGACTACGCGCCGCGCAGCGTGATCTTCGCCGGCAAGGCGGCCTCCTCATACCACATGGCGAAACAGGTGATCCGCCTGATCCATGACGTGGCGGCGGTGGTCAACAACGATCCGCGGACGCGCGATCTGCTGCGGGTGGTGTTCATCCCGAACTACGGCGTGTCGATCGCCGAGCTGATCATGCCGGCGGCCAACCTGTCGGAACAGATTTCCACCGCCGGTACCGAAGCCTCCGGTACCGGCAACATGAAGCTGTCGCTCAATGGCGCGCTGACGATCGGCACCGAGGATGGCGCCAACATCGAGATCCGCGACAACGTCGGCGCCGACAACATTTTCATCTTCGGCAACAACACGGCGCAGGTCAACGCAATCAGGCAGGCTGGACATCAACCGCTGGCGCTCTACCACGGCGATCCTGCCCTGAAGGAGGCACTCGACCGCATCGACAGTGGCTTCTTCTCACCGGGGGAGCGTCCACGCTATCACGACATCTTCAACAGCCTGCTGCACTACGGTGATCACTACCTGCTGCTCGCCGACTACGCTGACTACGTTGCCGCGCAGGGACGGGTAGACGCACTCTACCTGAACAGCGACGAGTGGCAGCGCAAGGCAATCATCAATGTCGCCGGCATGGGCCCGTTCTCTGCTGACCGGACGATTCGCGACTATGCCAACGACACGTGGCACATCGGCACAAACTGAGTAAGAAAGTCCCAAATGCTCAACTCTGCAGACATCATCGCCCTCTACCAAGCGCAACACAGCGACCCCTATGCGGTCCTTGGAATGCACACCGACGCCGACGAGAAGCTCTGGGTGCGCAGCATGCAGCCCGGCGCCCTCGCGGTTGCCGTCATCGACGCCAAGACCGGCCGTCAGGTCGCCGAACTCGAAAACCGCCGGGTCCAGGGAGTGGAAGGCTTCTTCGAGGGGGTCATTCCCCGCCGCCGCAACTATTTCCCCTATCGCCTGCGAATCAGCTGGCAGGAAGGCGTACAGGAGACCGACGATCCCTATCGCTTCTGGACCGTTCTCGGCGAGATGGATGTCTGGCTGCTCGCCGAAGGCTCGCACCTGCGCCCCTTCGAGCGCCTCGGCGCCCACCTTTGTGAAATCGACGGGGTTGCCGGAACCGCCTTTGCCGTCTGGGCACCCGATGCGCAACGGGTCAGTGTCGTTGGCGACTTCAACACCTGGGACGGTCGTCGGCACCCGATGCGCCTGCGCCGCGAATGTGGCGTCTGGGAGATCTTCCTGCCCGGCGTCACGGCCGGCGCCCACTACAAATTCGAAATCCGCTCGCGCGACGGTTACCTGCTGCCGCTGAAGGCAGACCCCTACGGCTTCCAGGCCGAACTGCGCCCGTCCACAGCGTCAGTCGTCTGCGCCCTGCCGCCGCCCGTCGAGGCTTCGTCGATTCCGGCCGGCGACGAGCTCGGCGCGCCGATGTCCATTTACGAGGTGCACCTGGCTTCCTGGCGGCGTGCCGACGATGGCGGCTTCCCCGACTGGCAACGGCTCAGCGAAACGCTGATCCCCTACCTCGTCGACCTGGGTTTCACCCATCTCGAGCTGCTGCCGGTTTCCGAGCACCCCTTCGACGGCTCGTGGGGCTACCAGCCGCTCGGTCTGTACTCGCCGACCGCCCGCCATGGCACGCCAACCGGCTTCCGCGACTTCGTCCGTGCCTGCCACGCCGCCGGTCTGCGAGTGATCGTCGACTGGGTGCCAGCGCATTTCCCGACCGACGAGCACGGCCTCGGCTGCTTCGACGGTACGGCACTCTACGAGCATTCCGACCCGCGCGAGGGAATGCATCAGGACTGGGGTACCCTGATCTACAACTTCGGCCGCCGTGAAGTGAGCAACTACCTGATCGGCAATGCCCTCTTCTGGATCGAGCGCTACGGGGTCGACGCACTGCGGGTGGACGCCGTCGCATCGATGCTGTATCGCGACTACAGCCGCGAAGACGGACAATGGCTGCCGAACGTGCACGGCGGTCGCGAGAACCTCGAGGCGGTTGCTTTCCTGCGCCGCATGAACGAGGTTCTCGGCCAGGAACATCCCGCCGCATCGACGCACGCCGAGGAATCCACAGCGTGGCCGATGGTCAGCCGGCCGCCGGAAATGGGTGGCCTCGGCTTCCACTACAAGTGGAACATGGGCTGGATGCACGACGTCCTCGACTACATGGCGCGCGATCCGGTGCATCGCAAGTATCACCACAACCAGCTCAGCTTCGGCCTGATGTACGCCTTCACCGAGAACTTCGTGCTGCCGCTTTCGCACGATGAGGTCGTCCATGGCAAGGGATCCCTGATCAGCAAGATGGCGGGCGACTACTGGCAGAAGTTCGCCAATCTGCGCTCGCTGTACGCCTTCATGTGGGCCCATCCGGGCAAGAAGCTGCTTTTCATGGGCTGCGAGATTGGCCAGTGGAACGAATGGAATCACGACACCTCGCTCGACTGGGGGCTCCTGGACTTCCCGCTGCACGCGGGCGTGCGTGACCTCATCCGTGATCTCAACGGCGTCTACCGCAACAACCCGGCGCTGCATGAGGTCGATTTCGAGCCGGCCGGTTTCGAATGGGTTGCTGCGGACGATGCGGAGTTCTCGGTCGTCGCCTTCGTCCGCTGGAACCGCGATCGTTCGCGCGCCGTACTCTACGTCGGCAATTTTACGCCGGTCGTGCGGCATGGTTACCGGATCGGCGTGCCGATGGCGGGCATGTATCGTGAGCGCCTCAATACCGACTCGCAGCACTATGGCGGCAGTAACGTCGGCAATGGGTTCGAGCCGCTGTTTGCCGAGGAGGTTGCCGCACATGGTCGCACATGGTCGCTGAATCTGACGCTGCCGCCGCTGGCGGGACTGTACTTCGAATGGACGGCCTGAGCGACTGCGGGGCCCTCACTGCCGGACGGCCCTGGCCACTCGGCAGCCACTGGGACGGGGCTGGCGTCAACTTCGCGCTCTTCTCGGCCCACGCCGAGCGGGTCGAACTGTGTCTCCTCGCAGGCGGACAGATGCGCGTGCTGCCGTTGCGCGAGTGCACCGACCAGGTGTGGCACGGCTACCTCGCCGGCGCGGCGCCGGGCCTGCGCTACGGCTTTCGCGTTCATGGCCCGAACGTACCCGCAGAGGGGCATCGTTTTGACGGCAGGCGACTGCTGCTCGACCCCTATGCACGCGAAGTCGTCGGCCGCTTCTCGTGGCCGGCGCACGACGACCCGGTGCATTTGCTGACCGCCGCCGTGGTGGACGAGCGCTTCGACTGGGCCGATGATTCGCCACCGGCAACGCCTTGGTCGGACACGGTGCTCTACGAAGCGCACGTCAAGGGGATGAGCCGGGAGCATCCCGGCGTTCCGGAGGCCCTGCGCGGCAGCTACGCAGGTCTCGCCACCCCGGCGATGATCGGGCATTTCCAGCGGCTTGGCGTCACCGCCGTCAACCTGCTGCCGATACATCACTTTCTCGACGAGCAACGACTGATCAATGAGGGACGCGTCAACTATTGGGGCTACAATTCGCTCGCCTTCTTTGCTCCGGAACCGCGCTACGCAGCACGCATCGGCGGCCAGTCGGCAATCGCCGAGTTCAAGAACATGGTACGCGCGCTGCATGGCGCCGGCCTCGAGGTCATTCTCGACGTGGTCTTCAACCATACCGCCGAAACCGACGAGTGGGGCCCGACCCTTTCCTTCCGCGGCATCGACAACCGCAGCTACTACCGTCTGCCGTCGGACAACCTTGCCGCCTACGAAAACGTCAGCGGTTGCGGCAATACCGTCAATCTCGCCCACCCGCGCGTCCTGCAACTGGTGATGGATTCGCTGCGCTACTGGGTCGAGGTCATGCACGTGGACGGCTTCCGCTTTGATCTTGCCGCCGCCCTCACCCGTGACAGCGCCTTCCTCCCGGCACTGCGGCAGGATCCCGCGCTGCAGCGGGTCAAGCTGATCGCCGAACCGTGGGACATCGGCCCCGACGGTTACCGGCTCGGTCGCTTCCTTCCCGGCTGGGGCGAGTGGAACGACCGCTTCCGCGATGACGTGCGTGCCTTCTGGCTGACCGGCGGCGCCGGCGTCGGGCAACTGGCACAGCGCCTTGCCGGCTCGAGCGAGATCTTCCGCGCAACCGGGCGTTCACCGCAGGCCGGGGTCAATTTCATCACCGCGCATGATGGCTTCACTCTGCGTGATCTCGTCAGCTACCAGCACAAGCACAATGAACTGAATGGCGAGGACAACCGCGACGGACACAGTCACAACTGCTCGTGGAACTGCGGCGAGGAAGGCGAGAGCCACGAGCCGGCGGTACTCGAACGGCGCCGGCGTCTGCAACGTGCGCTGCTGACGACGCTGCTCATCGCGCAAGGGGTGCCGATGCTGCAGGGCGGCGACGAACTCGGGCGCAGCCAGGCCGGCAACAACAACGCCTACTGCCAGGACAACCCGATGACCTGGCTTGACTGGCGCCATCCCGACGAGTCCCTGATCGATTTCGTCGCCGGTCTGATCGCCCTGCGTCGGCGCTTCCCGCAGTTGCGGCAGACTCGCTGGCTGACCGGCGAGCCACAGCACGCGGATGCTTGCCCCGATGTGCTCTGGTGGCATCCGGCCGGCCGCGCGATGCGCGTCGGCGACTGGCAGTCAAAGAAACTGGGAGCCTTCGGGCTGCACCTGACGGCACCCGCAGCGGCAGGAGATCGGGACAGTGCGCAGCCGGATCTGCTGTGCCTGATCAACCGCGATGACATTCCGGTTTCCTTCCTGCTTCCTGCCGACACGTGGCAGCAGGTCTGTGACAGCAGCGCCGAGGCGGCTTTCGCAAGCTGCCAGCGGGAAAGGGCGACGCCGGTCGCCGCACGCAGCGTCCAGATCCTCTGTCGCTCATGAACTGCAAGCGCCTTTCCCCGGCAGGCGACGGACGGCGGCGAACGGCGCCGGTGTGGGCTGCCGCAGAACTGCGGCGCGCTTTCTTTTTTTGACGCCGGGGGAACGATTGGCTATACTCCCGTCCTCGTTGGCCAAGTAGCTCAGTTGGTAGAGCAGCGGACTGAAAATCCGCGTGTCCGTGGTTCGATTCCGCGCTTGGCCACCATCCCTAAAGATCCCAGCCCTTATCCGCTGGGATTTTTTGTCGCCGCAACGCCAGTCCAGGCGAGGCTTCGCGGATTTGCCTCGCGAGCGGGACGTCTCCGATCGCCGCGTTTCTGGCCCCTGCCGACCTCTCTGTTCACCGTTTTTATCTGGTGGTCTCGCGAGCGCGCGCGAGGTCACTTCCTGTATCGATGCGGATTTCGGGGCGGTCGGTTGTGGTTGGAGAGTGGTTGCCACCCGCGACCGAAAAGATGAAATCGCACCAAATCGTCCTTCGCGGCCAGGACTTGACTATCACCTGCGCTCAGCAGCGGACGTTCAAGGGGCTTCAACTCTGAAACCTGTCGGAAGGGCAATTCCAGGCTCAGACAACCTGATCTCACGGATTTTGCGAAGTACCGAGTTGCAGGATCAAGCGGAGGTTGGAGCGTGGGAAGACGGTCTCGGTCGCGTTCAACTCGTCACAGAGTGTGCGGACGGCGCGGTCCGAGACGCCATTGGCCAGATGGTGGAGGCGAACGGTCAGGGTGCCGGCCTGCGGGTCGGGCAGCAAGTCGGCTTCGGTCGTGTAGATCGCGCGTAGCAAGCTCCGGGCCTCGTCCGGGCGGGCAAGAAGCGGTGCCAGGACGTTGGCCATCGCCGTTTCGGCACGGTAGGCGATCATCTTGAGCGTGTCGAGCAATTGCTTGCTGTGGGTGCTCAGCCGGCGAAACCGGCTTTCTTCCGGCAAATCCTTGGCGTCGAGAT